>CAWVIV010000023.1:0-89333 GCA_963929435.1 uncultured Bacilli bacterium | reverse complement strand
CAGTCGAGCGCTGCGTGCCGTTAAAGAACATTATGGAATAGATTTAAGAGTAGAACAAGAATTTGTAAATTGGGAGTAAGTGTGATATATGACTAAAGTAATCAAGAAGAAAAAATTAAGACTATTACCGTTTTTAATATTTATTATAGTTATCGCTGTAATAGTTTTTGTATGCTTATTTGTTCTTGATACTAAAGTTAAAAATATTATAATTACTGGCAATGAAGTACTTAGTGATGATGATATTATAGAACTAGCAGGACTTACTGATTATCCTAGTTTCTATAAGACTTTAAACTTAACTATGAAAAATAATATAAAGGAAAATCCTCTTATTAAGAGTGTTGATATAAATAGAAGTTTCTATCATGTAATAGAAATAGATGTAAAAGAATATGAAATTCTTTATAAAAGGGAAGATAATGGTAAGTATGTTTTAGAAAACAAAAAAGAAGTAACTCTTGATAAAGAGACTCCTTACACTATACCTAGATTAATTAATGAAATACCTAAGAAGATATTAAATAGATTTATAAAGTATTATAAAAGAGTTGATTTAAGTATTAGAGAGAAGATAAGCGAGATCAAGTATGATCCTAATGACTTTGATGAAGAAAGATTCTTGCTTTATATGGATGATGGTAATAGTGTTTATATAACTATTACTAAGTTTGAAAGATTAAACTATTATAATGAAGTATTACCACAGTTAGATGGAAAGAAAGGTTATTTATATTTAGATTCTGGAAATCATTTTCAGATTATGCAATAAATAAAGAAGCACTTAGGCTTCTTTATTTAGTTCTTCTAGTTCTTCTAGTTCTTCAATACTTAAACCAGTATTTTTAGAGACTACATCTATAGGTATGCCATCTTTAAGAAAATTTTTAGCAATTTCTATTTCTTTTGCCTTAGCACCTTCTTCAAGACCATCTGCCTTTCCATCATCATAACCCCAGCTACGAGCGGTATTAATCATTTTTTTCTGCATCAATTCATTATCATAGGCTAATCCAAATTTATCATCAAGCCCTAGTCTTTCTAATTCATCCACAATCTTCAACGCCTCCTTATCATCTCCTGCTATTTCTCTTAATTCTTCATAAGAGTTAGCAGTAAATAAAGATAGATATGTTTCTTCTTTATTGTCTCCATTATATCTTATTCCCTTGTAATTTTCAAGATACACTTCGTGAATTTTAAAATCCTTTATCTCCTTATGTGTATTTATATCCATAACAGAATAAGAGGCTTTACTGACATAAGGATGCTTTTCTTTATTAAAGTTTATTTGAATAACCTTTTTCTTCTTTATCTTTTCTCCACTATTTAGACTTCTAGCAAGGGCAGTATACACAAATAATCTATTTCTATACATTATCTCATTACTAGGAAACTGATTCATTTCTATTAATATAATTAAATCACATTTTTTACTTTCAAGTAATATATCTAAACGATAATCACGTTTTTCATTACCACTATTAAATTCAGTATCATATAATCTAAACTCACTAATATCCATATTAGTATATGGTTTTATTATAGTATTAAAGAATTCTTTATAGTCTTCTATTTTAAAGAAATGTTTAAAGGTAGTATCGGACAAAAGACTAATAAATTTCTTTTCACTCTTTTCATTCTTTTCTTTATTTTCTTCTTCTTTCATAAATAACCTCCAATAATTTTTAATATTTCTACGTAGATGTCTACACTCTAACATATGGAGAGAAGTAATGCAAAAAGTGAATTTTTAAAATTCAAGAAAAAAAGAGGCTGAATTTATTAAATTTGCCTAGGGAAAATTGTAAATTGACCCCTAAAATGGAGGTCAATTTACAAAATTCATACTTTTTTAACTTTTTTGTAAACAGTTTGTAATTTATAAATAACTTACTTGCATTACCCCTATATTTATTTTATAATTTAATTATAAGAATAAAGAGTATTAAGAACAGCAAAATGTATATACTAAAAGATATAGGAGTGAAGTAAGAATGGAAAAAGATAATAATAAAAAGAAGAAAGTAATAATAATAGTAATTAGTATAATAATTATATTAGTATTAGCTTTGGCGATAAGTTACGCTTACTTTTCTACACAGTTATCAGGAAGTGACCAAATAGTAAAAGTAGGAACATTGGATTTAGTATTAGATGAGACAAGTGAAGGGATAACTTTAGATAATGCCGTAGGGATAAGTGATAGTGAAGGTTTATCTTTAGATGGTTCTACTTTTGAACTTAGAAATAATGGTAATAAGGCCGTAGATTATACAATCTATTTAGATGATAATACTATAGGAGATAATGATACAAGAATAGATGATAAGTACTTAAAGTATAATCTAAATAAGAATGGTGCAGATAGTGGAGCGACTTTACTAACTAGAATAGGAGCTAATCCTAATAGAATATTAGATAGTGGTACTATAGAAGAAGGCGGAACCATAGTAAGCAATGCCGTAGGGCTTTTAAATATATATGAATATTCAATGAGTCATAATAATGGTGACTATAAAAATGGATATTTATTCAATGAACTTTATTGGTGGACATTAACACCTAATACTTCTAAATTTGTGTATGCTGGTTATATTAGTAACATAATTGTAAGTACATCTACACTTTCGTATGGTGTACGTCCTTCAATAAATTTAAAACCGGAAATAAAAATAGTATCAGGTAGTGGTACTGAAGAAGATCCTTATAGATTAATGGGAGATAATGATAATAATTTAGAAGGAGTAAAACTTAATACAAGGTACAGCGGGGAATATATAACTTTTGGAACTGGAGAAAATAATTTATATCAAATAGTAAGTCATGAGACTGAGGGATTAACTAAGATAACCAGTGCATGGAGCCATTAAAAGAAAATGGGACTTTTAAAACTATGGCTTTTGGAGATAGAGTATATTATTCACGTACAAATACAATAGGAAGTTTTCTTAATGGAGAATATCTAAATAGTGGTACTTATTTAACAGAAGACCAAGTTAATATGATAGAAGATAATACTACTTGGTATCTTGGAGCAGTAGGCAAATGGCGAATCATTACAAATTGGCAAAATATACAGATACTAGTATGTCAGGATATGCTACGAAGTACAGATGCTAAAGTAGGATTGTTAAGATTAGGAGAATTAATGGCCGGACAATTTGAGAGAAAAAAAAGCGTTTTGGCTTTTAACTTGTAATGGTTCCTATGTTAAATATCTTAATATGTATTCTGATATGTATGATGCATATCCGCAAACTTTATATAGTATTAAGCCATCCTTTAATTTAAAATCTAATGTCATCATAACAAGTGGTGATGGTACTTTGCAGAACCCGTTTCAAATTGAACTAGGATAGACTTATCTTAGTTCTTTTGGTATTTATTTTCTCTAATTGTAAATACTATTAATATAATTTACACCACTTCTTAAATGTGATAGAATATGAAACAAGGAGGGATTAGATGTTTCGTAAAAATAATAAAAGTAATGAATTAGATTATAAAGCTATTAACAGATTTTTTTATATCTCTAATAACCTATTAAAATTTGTTCTTGCTTTAGTTATTATTCTTGCTGTACTTCTTGCCACTTACTTAATTAAAGAGTGGCATATACTTAGTATAATTGGTACTATTTTATCAGTTATATCTCCTGTTTTTATTGGCTTTGTTATCGCCTGGTTATTAGATCCTTTAGCAACTAAGTTTTCTCATAAGATGCCTAGAGTTTTAGCATGTATCCTAACTTATTTAATCATCTTTGGTGGTATTATTTTAATTCTTGTTTTGACTATCCCTACATTTTCAAGTGGGGTTACTGATATAGTTTCAGTTGTTCCTGATATCGTTGATAATGCTCAAGATTTTGCAAGCGATATGTTAGAGAAATTAGGTGATAGTAAACAAGTTGATAGTTATAAAGAAACTATGCTTAATAAGATAGAAAATGTCGGTAGTGATATTGCAAGTAGTTTACCTAATACTATTTGGAACTTTGGTAGAGGTTTTATTAGTGGAGCAACTAATATAATTTTAGGTATTATGATAGGCTTTTATCTATTATTTGATTTTCGTAAATTCCAGGGACACTTACTTAGTATTATGCCTAAAAGATGGCATAAGAATGCTAAAGACTTAATGAGACGTATAAATGGTAAACTTAGAAGTTATGTTATGGGCGTTTTAGCAGTTATGGTTTTAGTCTTTATTACCCAGTCTATTGGTTTTAGTTTGGCAGGACTTAGCGCTCCATTCTTATTCGCACTATTTTGTGCCATAACTGATGTAATACCTTATATTGGTCCTTGGATTGGTGGTGCTCCTGCTGTTATTGTTGGTTTTACCATTGACCCAATGGTAGGAGTTTTCTGCTTAGTCTCAGTAGTAGTTTGCCAGTTACTTGAAAATAACTTCTATCAACCATTAATCATGGGTAAAACTATGAAATTACATCCTGTTACAATTATGCTTGGACTCTTGCTTTTTAATTATTTCTTTGGTATGATAGGAATGATAGTTGCAACACCTGTAATCGCTACTATTAAGATAATTTTTGAATTTATTATGGAACATTCTGAATTGGGAGCGATGTTTAACAATTATCAAGAAAATAATAAGAAAACAGTGAAAGAATTGAGTACAAAAGAGCATCTTATCGAAGAGAGTTAATGGTAGGTGAGAATTAACTAAGATCCTTTTGGAAAGCTAGTTCTGGAGTTTTGTAGGGATGACCTTTATCAAAATTAAGACCAAAGTAGGATGGTAACGTGTATTATACACTCCTATAGTGGTCTTTTTTATGTAATAATAGGAGTTGGTTTAGATGAAGATATTTTTGTTAGCAGGTAAAGCTGGTTGTGGTAAAGATTTGCTTGGTAGTTATATGAAGACTAAATATGATTTTAAAGGTGATAGTGCTTGTATTCTTCATATAACGACACCTCTATATGAATATGCTAAAAACTATTTTAGTTGGGATGGCGATATGAGGGATAAACCAAGAGAGTTTTTACAAGAGATGGGAATTGAAGTAATTAGAAATACTTTACATAAAGATACATTTTTAGTAGATAGATTATGTGAGGATATAGATATATTAAAACATTACTTTGATGTCTTTATTATTACTGATGGTAGACTTGTTAGTGAATTTAATTTGTTAAGAGAAAGATTTCCTGATATTAAGATAATTCATGTGATTAGAGAAAATTATAATAATAATTTAACTGAAAAAGAGAGAAAACATATTACTGAGACAGATATGGATAATTATAAAGATTATGATTATGTAGTTAATAATACTACTAAAGAAGAGTTATATAAAGAAGCTGATAAAATTATGGATATAGAAAGTGGGGTCGAATATTTATGAAAAAACTAATTGCAGTCGTTGGTATGAGTGGAACAGGTAAGAGTGTTGCAACCACATACTTAGAAGATCAAGGTTATAAGAAAATATACTTTGGAGGAGTAATATGTAATACCTTAATAGAAAAAGGTATAGAAGTTACTCCTGATAATGAGAAAAAACTAAGAGAGGATTTAAGAAAAGAACATGGTATGGGGGTAGTTGCCAAGATACTTTTACCTGAAATAGAAGAAGCTTATAGTAAGGGAGATACGGTTTTAGATGGATTATATTCTTGGGATGAGTATTTAATACTCAAAGATAAATTTAAAGATTTAAAGTTAGTTTGTGTTTGCACAGATAAGAAAATTAGGTATAATAGAGTAAGTAAGAGGAAGGTTAGGCCTCTTAATCATGAAGAAATTGTTAAAAGAGATGTTGCCGAGATAGAAAACTCTGCTAAAGGTGGTCCTATTGCCTTTGCGGATTATTATATCTTAAATAATGGAGATCTTAATAGTTTTTACAAGAGATTAGAAGAAATACTTGATGATATAGATAATGAGTAATTTTTGCCACTGGCGGTGGCAAAAATGAGACGTATGATAATATAGTTGTGCAACAAGATGTTGCACAACTATAAAATAAAAGAGTGATTAATTAGTGCAGACGCATCTGCATAATTTATAGATATTAAAATAATACAAGAAGGAGAGAAGTAATATGAGATATATGACTAGTAATGAGATTAGAAAGATGTGGATTAAATACTTTGAAGAACATGGACATAAATATGTTAAGTCAGCACCACTTATTCCTATTAATGATGATTCTTTGCTTTGGATTAATGCCGGGGTTACCCCTTTAAAAAAATACTTTGATGGTACTGTTACACCTGAGTCTAGAAGAATTGTTAATATTCAAAAATGTATTAGAACTAATGATATAGAAAATGTTGGTGTTACTAAAAGACATCATACTTTCTTTGAGATGATGGGTAACTTTTCTATTGGTGATTACTTTAGAGATGAAGTAATAGAGTTTGCTTTTGAACTTTTGACTAGTAAAGATTGGTTTGATATACCTATAGATAAGCTTTATGTAACAATTTATACCAATGATTTAGATTCTTATAATAAATGGATAGAAGTTGGTATGCCTAAAGACCATATCATAAAACTAGAAGGTAATTTCTGGGAAATAGGAGAAGGACCTGGAGGACCTGATAGTGAAATATTTTATGATCAGGGAGATAAATTAGATCCAGATGGAACTGCCTGGGATAAATTTATTAACGATGAAGATCAAGATCGTTATGTAGAAATTTGGAATATTGTTTTTAGTCAATATAATTGTAAACCAGGTACACCTAGGGAAAAATATGAAGAACTTCCTCATAAAAATATCGATACAGGTGCAGGGCTAGAAAGATGGGCTTGTATCTTCCAAGGTGTTGAATCTAACTTTGAGACAGACCTTTTTAAACCTATTATTGAGAAAATAGAAGAGTTAAGCGGTGTTTTATATAATGGTGAAGTTGCCTTTAAAGTAATAGCAGACCATATGAAAGCGGTAACATTTGCAATAAGTGATGGGGCAAGTTTTGGAAATACTGGTAGAGACTATGTCTTAAGACGTTTAGTAAGACGTAGTGTTAGATTTGGTAGAACTTTAGGATTTAGTGAACCATTCCTTTATAAACTAGTTCCTACTATTGTTAATGTTATGGGAGAAGCATATCCTGAATTAAAACAAAATTCTGGTGAAGTAGCAGTATACATATTAGATGAAGAAAAACTATTCTTTAATACTCTAGAAGATGGAGAAAGACGTCTAAAAGAGATTATGAGTGATGATAATGACAAAGTAATTAGTGGTTATGATGCTTTTAGATTATATGATACTTATGGATTCCCATTAGAACTTACAGAAGAGATTGCTAGTGAAGCAGGTTATACTGTTAACGAACAAGAATTTAATGATTATATGGCAAAACAAAAAGAACTTGCTAAGAAAAATTCTCGTTCTAAGACATCTATGGCTAGTCAAAAGAAAGTCTTAATGGACTTTACTAAGCCTTCAACCTTTGTTTATGGCTTATACCGTTTAAAGAGTAGTGTTCTTGCTATTGTTAGTAAAGATAAATTAGAAAAGAGTCTAGACCACTCTGGTTATATCATCTTAAAGAGAACCTGCTTCTACTCTGAGTCTGGTGGTCAAGTATCTGATACAGGTATGATTGTAGGTAAGAACTTTAAAGCAAGAGTAGTTGATGTTTTCAAAGGACCTAATGGACAACATATTCATAAGATAAAACTTTTAGATGGTATAATTCATGTTAATGATGAAGTTGAGGTAATTATTGATAAACAAAGAAGAAAAGAGATTGAGGCAAATCACTCTAGTGTACATATCTTACAATATGCTCTACAACAAGTAGTTGATAAAAATATTAGACAAGCAGGTAGTTATGTAGATGAAGAGAAACTTAGATTTGACTTTACTTGTCCATCTAAAATTAGTGATGAAGAGATAGTTAAAACAGAAGATTTTGTCAACAATATAATCAAAAAACACGTCATAACATCTACTGAGACTATGCCACTTGATAAAGCGAAAGAAATGGGAGCGATGGCTTTATTTGGTGAGAAATATGGTAGTACGGTTAGAGTTGTTAAAATAGATAAATCTATAGAGCTTTGTGGTGGTACCCATGTTGCTAATACTAAAGATATAGGTAAGTTTGCCATCTTTAACTTTGAATCTAAAGGAAGTAATACCTATAGAATAGAGGCAGTTACTGGTAATAGATTAGAGAATACTTTATTTGAAGTAATTAAACCTTATAATGATGAGATGGTTAAACTATTAATAAAAGCGAAAGAAATCCTTGCTCTTGCTAAAAGACAAAATATTAATTTAGACTTTGATGTGGAAATAGATAATAGTGCTCCAACTTCTTATAAAGATATTATCTATAATCAAAATGAACTTTCTTATGTTCAAAGTGAAGTTAAAGCCTTAGAGAAGACTTATAATAATGAAGTAGAGAAGTTAACTTTATCAAGCTTAGATGCTTATCTTTCTAGAGTAAAAGAAATTAATGGTAAGAAATTATTATACTTAGAACTTGATAACATCGAGATGTTTTTAGTAAAAGCCATGGCTGATAATTTATGCAATAAATTTGATGAAGTAGTAGTTTTACTTGCCAATATTAAAGAAGATAATAGTGTTAACTTTATCTGCCGTAGTTCTATACCATCAGTTAATGCTGGATTTATAGTAAAAAGTATTACAACTGCCTTTAATGGTAATGGAGGAGGTAGTCCTACATTTGCCCAAGGTGGTATTAAAGATAAGAGTCATTTAAAAGAGATAAAAAGTGCAGTAGAGGACTTAATTAATGAATAGTTATTTAATTAAAAGCAATGCTATTAGTCTTATAGATAAAAAAATAGATGAGTTAATTAAAGAGTTAGGCTTTAATGATGCTAGCATTACTACTTATGACTTAGAAGAAGATAGTATTACTTCTTTAATAGAAGATGCTGATACTATCTCTTTTCTAACACCAAGCAAGGTAATAATAGGTAAAAATCTATCTAATAACAATCTAGATGATAAAAACATTAAAACCTTATCTAAATACTTAGATAATCCTAATAGTGATGTTTTATTAATCTTTGTAACTACTAATATAGATACAAGAAAGAAAAGTATTAAAGAAGTTATCAATAAACTTTCTTTAGTTAATATTAGTACAGATACAAAGAGCATAGTTAAAGACATATTAAAAGGTTATGATGTAGAATATAGAGTTATTAATCTATTAGATGAATATTATAAAGATGATTTAGAAAGACTTATTAGTGAGACTAAAAAACTAGCTTTAGCATTTATAAACACTAAGAAAATCACCTATAAAGAGGCACTTGACTTACTAGTTAAACCTCTAAATAAACAGGATACCCTTGCTTTTGACCTAGTACGTGAGATAGCTTTAAAAGATAAGAAGAAAGCTTTAAATATTTATAATGAACTACTTAGTTATAATATTGAAAGTTATGCTTTATTTGGACTATTAGAAAGTCAGTATAGACTACTTTATCAAGTAAAAGTCTTAAATAAAAGAAATATCTCCTATAACGATATAGCGAGTATTTTAGAAGTACATCCTTTTAGAGTTAAGAAAACTTTGGAATTAGTTAGATATTACACTTTAAAAGAAGTAAGGAAATTACTTAAGAATCTATCTGATATTGACTATAAAATTAAAAGTGGTATCTATGAAAATAATATAATTATAGATTTGTTAATACTAAATATCAAGTAGGTGTATTACTTGATGTTTTTTCATTTTTTTGTTATAATAAGCCTACACTTTAAAGGAGATGACAAAATGACTATTAGAGATAATGAAGAGATGAAAAAAAACAATCTTTTAAATGCTATGAACAATGCTAGTTCTATAGAAGAATTATTAGATTTAAAATGGCAGTTTACTAAAATTTTTTATACAAGATACTATACTATTAAAGCCTCAACTTTCTATAAGAATGTTGAAAGAATTGCCTATGTTAATGCTCTTAGAAATATAACTAATATTGTTAATGATTTGATTAATAATAAGAGTATAGAAGAAATAAAAGATAAATATAATACCACATTAAAATCTATTAAGAAAATGTTTAATTTATATAGTAATAATGGTGCCTACCAAGATAGGACATTAGAAATGGTAAATAAAATGAATGCAACAAAAGAAGATGAAAAAGTAAATCACGATTTAGATTTCCTTTGTGCTAAAACAGCATTACAATTATTTATAGATAATGATGTTTATAATACAGATGATGCTAATGAAAAAGCTCATGTTAATTCTACTGATTATAGCTCCTATCTTAATCTTTTAAAAGATAAAAAACATCCACTCTATGATAAATATCATAATATTTCTATCAAACATAAGAGTATGTTGTATAAAGCTTTCTATAGAAAAAAGCAAGCTGAGACAAATGAAAGTATTGAAATAAGTAATTATACCAATAGAGAATTAATTAGCATTTTAAGTAATAGTCATTCACAAGAATTTATAAATTTTACAGCTTATTACAATTTAAATAATATAGTATTTTCTTCTATTTTAAAGATGAATAAAAATCTAATTTATGAAATCGCTAATAATAGAGAAAATATATGGTACATATATAATTATTATGTTGATTTATATAGACAAGTAGCAGAAGAAGTAATTAGAGATATTAAACTATTAAGTAAAGATAAATTTAAAGAACCACTTGATTTATATAAATATTATTCTAATAATTATAATCTTCTATATATCTCTAAAATTGCAAAAGAACTTCCTAATTTAAAAAATAGTACTTTAATATTAAGATATGTAGAGAAGTTTTATAGTTTATTTGAAGTTTTAAATGAAAAAGAACTTAACATTATTAAACTTAAAGGACAATTATTATGCCTTAGTAAGAATATTACTTTTACTAATAGTGATTTAAAAAATGCCGTTAATGATATTGAAGAAAAAGGAATGCCATTATTAAAAGGAATACTTTATGGTTCTATTAAAAGACAAAAAGAATTAAAAGATGCTAAAGTTAAGAAGAAAACACTATGTTAAATAATAATTTATTTGATATAATATATTAAAGAGAGTTGATAAATTATGGGTAATAATTATATTAAAACAAGACAAGGGACATTTCCTGTTACTGTTTTTGAAAAAGATATGTATGATGTTAATCTTCCTAAATATCTTGAGAATGATATTAAAGCTTTATTAAAAGGAATTAAAGAAAATAGTACACTACTTGATTGTTTAATGGACGAAGTATATGGTTCTATTAATGGAGCCTACTGGGATGGACAAATTAGTGAAGAACATGCTGATCATTTAAGAGAAAAGTATTTATTATTAAGTTGCAAGGAAAGTGATGATAAAGATGTTATATAATTTTAATAACTATGAAATAAATAAATTTAAATACTATGATGGTAGAAATGGGAATAAGATATGTCTTTTAGATGAGCATGGAACTAAATATATGCTAAAAACACCTCCTGTAAAAAATAACAATACAAAAGATAAGTATTATACTAATGGATGTATTTCAGAACATATAGGATGTTTAATATTTAAATGTTTAGGTTTTAATACCCAAGATACTAAGCTTGGTATTTATACAGTTGATGGTAAAGATAAATTATGTGTGTTATGTAAAGATTTTGAAACAGATAATAAGAAATTATTTAAATTTGCTGAGATAAAAAATGGTATTATTTCATCAAGTGAAAACGGCTTTGGTGTAGAACTATCTAGTGTTTTAGAGGCAATAGAAGAACAAGAGAATATTAATCCTTCCATCTTAAAGTCATTTTATTGGGATATGTTTATTACTGATGCTTTTTTAGGTAATTTTGACCGGCATAATGGTAATTGGGGATTGTTATTAGATGATGTAAACAAAACTAGTGAAATAGCACCTATATATGATTGCGGTAGTTGTTTGTATCCTGCACTGACTGATGAAGAAATGAAGAAAATATTAAATGATCCTAAGGAGATAGAGGCAAGAATATATGTTTTTCCTAATTCTATTTTGAAAATTAATGACAAGAAAATTAATTATTTTAATTATATAAGTTCTCTTGAAAATAAAGACTGTAATGAAGGATTAAAAAGAATAGGACGAAGAATAGATTTAGACAAGATTAATAAAATTATTGATGAAGTGGAAGGAATATCTGATATAAGAAAAGAATTTTATAAGACTATGTTAAAATTAAGAAAAGAAAAGATTATAGATTATTCACTTAATCTATTATATGAAAAAGAAGGAGCTTAGTTTTCCTTCTTTTGTTTTTCTAAGTATAAATATATCGCCTTTAGTTTGTGTTCATATCCTAAATCTTTAGGATGATAATACTTCTTATTCTTTAACTTATCTGGTAAGTATTGTTGTTTAACAAAAGCGTTTTTATAGTCATGAGGATATTTATAAGTATCACTTGGATTCTTTAAGTGTTTAGGAATATCACCTACATTACCTTTTTCTATGTCACTTAAAGCTTCATCTAAAGCGATATGGGCAGTATTACTTTTAGGAGATAGAGCCATTTCTGTAACAATAGTACCTAAAGGAATTCTAGCTTCCGGTAATCCTACTAATTTTGCGGCATCAATGGCAGCCATTACTTTTGGACCAATAGAGGGATTAGCAAGACCTATATCTTCATAGGCGATAACAGACATACGTCTAAAGATACTATCTAAATCTCCTATTTCAATTAATCTTGCTAAATAGTGTAGTGAAGCATCAACATCACTTCCTCTAATAGATTTTTGAAAAGCCGATAACATATCATAGTAACCATCACCATTTTTATCAGCATTAAATACGGGTTTACTATTTATCTTTTTAACAACATCTATATCTACTTTAAAATCATTAGTAGAGTAGTAAGATATCTCTAACAGATTATAGGCATATCTTAAATCATTACCTGAAGCCCTTGCAATATAATTAATTGCCTCATCATCTATCTTTATATTAGGTAAATAAGGACTACTAACCGCTTTCTTTAACCCTTCAACAATATCACTTGTCTCTAAATCCTTAAGTTCAAACAACTGACACCTTGATCTAATTGCAGGATTAATAGCATGATAGGGATTACTTGTAGTCATACCTATTAAAGTAATAAGACCACTTTCTAAACAAGGCAATAAAATATCTTGCTTATCTTTATTAAGACGATGTATTTCATCCATAACTAGAACAATACCATCATACATTTTCGCTTCTTCTATAACAATATCTAAATCCTTCTTAGAGTTAACTGTAGCATTTAAAAATCTATGTCTAACTCCTAAGTCATTAATAATAGCATTAGCGATAGAAGTTTTACCTATACCAGGTTTACCATATAAAATCATGGAAAATAACTTCTTGTTCTTAACTAAATTACTAAGAATCATATTATCTCCAACTAAATGTTTTTGTCCTATTACTTCTTTTAGGGAAGTAGGGGCAAGTTTTAATGCTAGAGGTTTATCCATGTGTATCACTTTCTTTCTTCTCACATTATTTTATCAAAAAACTCTGTTATTTTAAAGATATTGATGTTATACTTTTATTTAGGAGGGTTTCGTATGGAAAAGAAAATAGAAGATTATTATAAAGAATATAAAATAATAGATGCTCTTATAAAACAAGAACTAAATAATAAAGATGCCTTATATAACGAATTAATAAAAACTAAAGCAGGTAAATTATATTTAAATTTAACTGAGGAGCAAAGAAAAGACTTTAGAGATATTTATAGTGATAGCAGTATTACAAGATATTATTTTGCAGAGACTAATATTGAAAAATATAATCGCGATAAAACTATTTTGTTTTTGAGTGTAGCAGGTAGTGATTGTTTTCCTTTAAATAAAGAAAGTTTTTTAAATCTCTATGTAAAAGATGGTGTTGATACTTATAATGCATTAACTGATGAATCTACTAAAGATTTAGATATTAGTGATGGTATTAAAAAATTTATACAAGAAATTATAGGTTATATATATGGCTTTTCTGATGAATTGTATATTGATGATATACCATTAATTAAAGTGATTTATGATAAATTAAATAATAATAAAGATAAAGATTACTATACAACAGCTTCTGTTACATTTGTACAAGATATTATCTTAGATAAAGTTAAGAGAATCCATACCATAGATAAAAAACATATTACTTATAAAGAAAATAGACGTAATGTTATTGCAGATTTAAAAGAGAAAATAGATGAAAATGAGACGGAAATAAGAAACAGTGACAGTGGCTTTAAGTATTTGTTATTATCTTTGGTAGAAACTGCTAAATATGAAGTTCGTTTATTAGAAGGAAAAAGAGTTACTGCTCTTTTAAAAGAAATAGAAGAAAGTAATATGAGTGAAAGCGATAAAGATTACTTTAAAGATGCTCTTGTTAAAGCATATTATAATTTAACAAATATTGAATTTAGAAAACAAAGTAAATATTTTGATAATGACAACGATATTTGTTATGCAACTTTTGAGACAGCTAATGCTGAGATAAATAAAAGATTAATTAAAATGAGACAAGGGTAATGGGTGAAATTATGCAGTATAATAAGAATGAGTTTAATGGTTATTTCAAAAATTATCTAGATATAAATAAACAAATAGATAATACCCAAAAAACAATTGATGAACTTTTACATGATGATAAATTAAATAAAACTATAGATTTTTATAATAATTTAAATGACAATAATAAAAAGATATTTGATGATATTAATTGTAATATGGGATTTGTTAGATACAAATTAAATAAAAAATTACTTGAAGAGTTAGAGAAGGAACTTGATAATTTATATTATTCATTTATAGATAGTGATGCTTTTCCTTTTAGTAAAGATAATGTTCATTTCTTTGTTAGTGATGGTAGTTCTTTGATTGATGCAATTAATGATGAAGATAGTAAAGATTTAAGTAAAGAAGAAAACATGTTTTTAAATAATACTATTACTTCAGTATATGGGTATAATCCTACTGATTATACTAAAGATGATATACCTTTAATTAAAGTAGTTTATTTAAGAGAAAGGACTGAATATAAAAAAGCAGAATCACCTTTAGATATAGACTATTACCTTTTAGCAGATGATATGTTATATGATATTGAACTTGCTAAAAGAATTGATAATGGTGAATATACTGATGATGAAAAAATGTGTAGTTATTTTAAAGAATGGAAAATAAAACATTTAAAAGAAAAATTATTAATTCAACAGCAAAGGATTATAGAAAGTGATGCTAAAACTAAAGATATGTTATTATTCTTTATTACTACAGCTTTTTATGAAATTGAATTACAAAGTGGAGTAAGAGTTAAGGCAATATATGATAAACTTGATAATATGGAAGTTAAAAATGAACATCAAAGAAGAAAAGTAGAAAAAGAAAAAGATGCTCTAATTACAGCTTATTATAATCTAATAGATCAAGATTTTAGAAAAAATAGTGGTTATTATATGGGAAATCATTATATGTTTGCAAGATATGAAACAGCTGACCCTGAAATTAATAACAGAATGTTAAAAATGATGAAGAGATAGGTAGTGATAACTTGAAACGTAGTGAGGTAGATAGAGAAAAAATAAGTCCGATGATGAGACAGTATTTAGATATTAAAGATAAGTATGAAGATACTATTATCTTTTTTAGGCTTGGGGACTTTTATGAAATGTTCTTTGAAGATGCTGTTATTGCATCACGTGAGTTAGAATTAACTCTAACAGGACGTAATGCAGGGCTTGAAGAGAGAGTTCCTATGTGTGGTATACCTTTTAAAGCTTATGAGGGGTACTTAGATAAACTAATAGATAAAGGTTATAAAGTTGCAATAGTTGAACAGTTGGAAGACCCTAAGACTACTAAAGATATGGTGAAAAGGGATGTTATTCAAGTAGTTACTAAAGGTACAAGATTAGATTCATCTATTAATGCTAAAGA
Source organism: uncultured Bacilli bacterium (assembly GCA_963929435.1). Lineage (GTDB taxonomy): Bacteria > Bacillota_I > Bacilli_A > RF39 > UBA660 > Onthousia. The sequence continues at coordinate 73,428 of CAWVIV010000023.1, read as the reverse complement.
TAATAACTTTATCGCCTCTATCTATGACTTAGAGTATTGTTATGTTTTATCATACTCTGATGTATCGACTGGAGAAGTATATGTCTTATTAGAAAATGGTGATAAAGATGCCCTACTTAGAGAAGTATTAAGACATAATTTTAGTGAAATAATCGTTAATAATAAAATAGATAGAGAGTTTGTTAATACTCTTAGAACTACATATCATTTAAATGTTACTATCTACGATGAACTATATAATGGTAGTGATTATAGTTATGTATATAAAAACTTAAAAGATGTAAGAGAAGAGACTGGTATTAAACATTTACTTGCTTATCTTACTAATACTAAAAAAGGAGATTTATCGCATTTAACAGAAGCGAAGGTAGAGAATACTAAAGAACATTTGTTAATAGATAATAATACGAAAAGAAATCTAGAACTTACTGAGACTGTTAGATTAAGAGAAAGAACTTATAGTCTGTTATGGCTTTTAGATAAGAATAAAACTGCGATGGGTAGTAGACTCTTAAAACAAAATATAGAAAGTCCTTTAACTAATAAGGAAGAAATAGAAAGACGATATGACTTTGTAGATAAGTTAAGAGTAGAGTTTATTTTAAGAGATGACTTAAAAAATAACTTAAATGAAGTTTATGATTTAGAACGACTTGCTAGTAGAATTACTTATGGTAATTTAAATGCTAGAGACTTACTTCAACTTAAGAATAGCCTAAAAGTATTACCAGATATTAAGAGAATTTTAAAAGAATTAAACTATTATAAAGAAATAGAGGACTTTCCTGAAGTATTTAGTTTACTTGATAAAAGTATAGTAGAAGATCCTCCTATTACCTTAAGAGAAGGACATCTTATTAAAGATGGGTATAATGATGAGTTAGATGAGTTAAGGAAAGTATCTAGTGGTTCTAAAGACTTTATCTTAGAACTTGAACAAAAAGAGAAGGAAAGAACTGGTATTAAGAACTTAAAAGTAGGTTTTAATAAAGTCTTTGGTTATTATATAGAAGTTAGTAAAGGACAGGTTAAAGAATTAAAAGATGAATATGGGTATGAAAGAAAACAAACATTGTCTAATTGTGAGAGATTTATTACTCCTTTACTTAAAGAAAAAGAAAATATTATCTTAGGGGCAGAAGAAAAGATTATTAACTTAGAATATGATTTATTTATGAAGATTAGAGAGACTATTAAAAGATATATTCATCCTTTACAGAAAACTGCTAATATCATCGCTGAAGTTGATATGTTACAAGCATTCTCTACTGTTTCTGATATGTATAATTTTGTAAGACCTACTATTACAGATAACCATTCAGTAAAGATAATTGCATCACGTCATCCTGTTATCGAAGAAGTAATGGCAAAAGAAGACAAAAAGTATGTCTCTAATGATATAATTATGGATGAAGATACAAGTATACTTTTAATAACAGGCCCTAATATGGCTGGTAAATCAACTTATATGAGACAGTTTGCCATTACAGTTATCATGGCTCAAATAGGTTGTTTTGTACCTGCAAAGAGTTGTTCTATGCCAATATTTGATAAAATATTTACAAGAATAGGGGCGAGTGATGACTTAGTTAGTGGTGAGTCTACATTTATGGTAGAGATGAAAGAAGCGAATCTTGCTTTAGAGAATGCTACTAAGAACAGTTTAATTTTATTTGATGAGTTAGGACGTGGAACTGCTACATATGACGGAATGAGTCTTGCTCAAGCGATATTAGAGTATATCCATGATAAAATAGGAGCAAAGACTATGTTTTCTACGCATTACCATGAACTTACTAGTTTATCTAATAGTCTAAAACACCTGCAAAATGTCCATGTCTCTGCAGTTGAAGAAGATGGAGTCTTAACATTCTTACATAAGATAAAACTAGGTGCAGTTGATAAGAGTTATGGCCTTAATGTAGCATCTCTTGCTCACTTACCATCATCTTTAATTAAAAGGGCAGAAGAAATACTTAATGTCTATGAGAGTGAAGGGGTTAAAGAGCGAGAATTTACTCAGACTAGTTTATTTAGTCTTGATGAAGAAGAAGTGAAAGTTGAAGAGAAAGTTAATGAAATAGAAGAGATGGTTAAAGATTGCGATCCCCTAAATATGACACCAATTAATGCTTTAAACTTCTTATATGAATTAAAAGAAAAAATAAAGAAAGAAGATGTTTAAAATGGAAGTAGATTTATTACAATTAATAAAAGATAGAATGTCTAGTTTAGAAAAAAATGATGTTGTTTGCAAATTATTAGATTATTTTCTTAAGGATAACTATTCTTCAAATCTATTTACATTATCTGATGAAATGATTAGCCTTAAAGATGGCACTGATATGATTATTTATAATGATAATAATATTGATATTGCAAAAACTAATGAAGAAATAGGAGTAGAAGAAAATATTAGATTTAATATTATAGATAATAATAGTTTTGATATATTTTATTGTAATTATATTGTTAATGGTAATAAACCTTTAGTTAAAAGTTTTAACTTATCAGTATTTAATAATAAGTTAAGTAGTGCAGTTATTAGTGAATGGGATTTTTCTAGGGAAATGGAAGGACTTCTTCCCTATATATCAAATATACTTGCTACTATAAATCCAAATATGGATTATTATGAAGAAATTAAACAATTAATAGATAAATGTTCTGCTACAAATATAATTGCACATTATAAAATTTTAAGTGTAGATGATAAAAAAATAACTACTGATGAGGATGATGTACTATTAGAAGAACCACTTGATAAAGATATTATTGAGGTGTTGGATGGATTTTTTGACTTTTCTAAGGAAGTATATAGTAAAGTAAATCAAGCTATGTATGATAGTCTTTTAACTGTAGAAGATAGTATAGAAAATATTAATACTCCTAAAGAAAGACAATATATATTAATTAATAATAGAAAATAAAAAGGGATGATAACTAATGAATTATGTATTATTATATAAAGATACTAAAAAGAATATAAACTACTATTATAATTTTAATGATAAACTAGTTTATACTAGTGATAATAAAAATAATAATTGTAATATAATAGGAGTAATTGGTATTATTATAGGCTTTATCTTCTATCTTACTTTCGCTTGCCTTAGTTACTATTTACCATATTCATATCTGTTTATAGTCTTAGTGGGAATTATCTTTGGTATAGTTATAACACTTATTGCCAATTCTACTATTAAAGATATCTTTAAAGAAAAAGGTAAAAAAATATCTCTAGATAAACTAAGAGAAATGTATAATAAGAATAAATCATTCAGAATTAAATATTTTATTCTACTAGTTGCATTCTTTGTACTTACAGCTTTAAATTTAGTGTTATATCAAAACATCACTACTATAAATTGCCTTTTATTTACTAGTACTATAATGACAACATTCTTATTACTTTTATATAGGCCAGTTAATAGTTTTAAGTTTTATAAAGTGATTAATAAATAGTGAGGTAATTATGAAAAAAGAATTAGAAATATGTGTTAAAGCATTAGTTCCATTTAAGGAAATTATTAATGATATGTTAGAAAAAGGATTTCATGTTCAAGAAGAATTTCAACTTAATGATATTTATATGGTTCCAAAAGATAAAGAAATATCTTTGAAAGAAGCTGATAAACTTTTATCTAATTATGTTCTAGTTAGAGAAACAGTAGGTAAAAGAATAATGCTAACTTTAAAAAATAAGGAAATTAATTCTAAAGGTGAAATAGTAAAACAAAGTTCTGTTAAATGTCAGATTACTAATATAGATGATGGTTATAAGTTTATGAAAGAATTAGGATATAAGAAATTGTTAGAGATAAGAGATCATAATATTTTGCTATCTAATGGAAAAAATGAGATATATGTACAAGATGTAGAAGGATTAGGTACTTATATAGAGATGGAACAAAAAAATTTATTACTTGATAATAATAATGGTAATAATATTGAAGAAATGATTAATACTTTAAATAGTTATAATCTGAAAATAGATAAGAGTAACTACTTTGCTAAAAAATCTTATGATATGTTAAAGAAAGTTACAGAAAATAAATAATTTTACCTACTTATAACTAATTAATAATAGATATTATTGAGATAGAACAAACATTTAATAATGTTTGCTCTTTTCATATGTGACTTTTTTTGATAAAATTAAATAGAGAAAGAGAAGTGATACTTTTGAAAACAAGAAATGAAGTAAGAGAAATAGCTCTTCGTATAATCTATAAAATAAATATATTTGATGCTGCTCATGTTTATTATGATGTAGATGACTTAATTAAAGAAGAATATGAAGTAGAAAATGAGTTTGTTAATTCTCTAGTTAATGGAGTTATAGAAAAGAAAGATGAGTTAACTAATTTAGTTAATAAATATATGTCTGATTGGACTCTTGATAGACTTAATAAAGTAGACCAAGCTTTATTTCTTTTATCTAGTTATGAGTTAAAGTATCTTGATACACCTAGTATTGTTAGTATTAATGAATGGGTAGAAATATCTAAAAAATATAGTGATGAGAAAATTACTAAGATGTTAAATGGCGTTTTAGATAATATTTATCATAGTGAGGATAATAATGAATAAAGAATACTTAACAGTTAGTCAGTTAACTAAATATATTAAATATAAATTAGATAATGATGTTAATCTAAGAGAAGTTTATCTTAAAGGAGAAATATCTAACTTTAAAGCTCATACTAGAGGACACTTTTATTTTACTATTAAAGATGAAGGCAGTAGAATTAATGCTGTTATGTTTGCAAGTAGTGCTAGTAAAGTTAAGTTTACCCCAGAAGACGGAATGAAGATACTTGTAACAGGAAGAATATCTGTTTATGAAGCGACAGGAGGGTACCAAATCTATGTTAATGAAATGATGGAAGATGGAGTAGGGAATCTTTATGTCGCTTTTGAACAATTAAAGAAAAAACTTGCTAGTGAAGGCTTATTTGATGATAGATACAAGAAACCTATTCCTAAGATACCAGAACGTGTGGGAGTTATAACTGCCCCTACTGGAGCGGCAATACGTGATATAATATCTACTATTAATAGAAGATTCCCACTAACTGAAGTAATACTTTTACCTAGTTTAGTACAAGGAGAAGGTGCGAAAGAAGATATTGTAAGACAGATAAAACGAGCTGAAGACTATAATCTTGATGTTCTAATAGTAGGTAGAGGAGGAGGCTCTATTGAAGATTTATGGGCCTTTAATGAAGAAATAGTAGCAAGAGCAATATTTGAGTGCCCTATTCCAGTAATAAGTGCAGTAGGCCATGAAATAGACTTTACTATTGCAGACTTTGTAGCAGACCTAAGAGCACCTACACCAACAGGAGCAGCCGAGATTGCCGTTCCTAATAAAGCAGATGTTATAAACTATATTAATCAGTTAAGTTTAAGAAGCAGGAAAGCTGTAGGAAATATTCTAGAATTAAAGAAAAAAAGACTTGATAATATTAAGAGTAATTACATCTTAAATAATCCTTTAGATTTATATTCTGCTAAAATTCAAAAACTTGATTATTTAACTGAGAGTTTAGTTAAAAACTATAAAAATATTATTGATAAAGAAAAAATTAAACTAAATAATATTAAGACAAGGCCATTATTTAGTAATCCATTAGTAATATTAGATAAGACAAAACAAAAATATGCTTTACTGCTTAGTAAATTAGATGCCTTATCTCCTTTAAAAACATTAGAAAGAGGCTATGGTATTATTAAGCTTAATGAAAAGGCAGTTACTAGTATAAAAGACTTAAAGAAAGATGATTTAATAAATATAGAATTAAAAGACGGCAGTAGGGAAGCCATTATAAAATAGGAGAATGATTATGACAAAAGTAAGAAAACAATTAGTTAAATGCGCCAAATGCGGTAAAGAAAGCGAACAATTAATAATATATAGTGTTAATTTTAGTTTAGGTAAAAAAGAAGATAACGAAAAATTAATTAACAAAACTCAAAAATGCCCAAATTGTGGATATGAAGCAAAAGATATAAGTGTAATCAAAAATAATTAATAAAAAATAGGAGGAAATTATGGAAAAGAAAGAAATGAAATTTGAAGAGAAAATAACTGAATTAGAAACACTTGTTAAAGCCTTAGAAAATGGAGATGTAGAACTAGATAAAGCGATAGATTATTTTACAAAAGCTACTAAACTTGCTTCATCTTGTGATAAAGATTTAAAAGAAGCAGAGAAAGCTTTAACATCTATTGTAAATGAAGATGGAACTATTTCTGAATTTAAAGGAGAAGTAGAGGCTTAATTATGAGAGAGATTAAAATACATGGTATTTATAAACACTTTAAAGGAGATTACTATTTAGTAGAAGAAGTTGCTAAAGATTGTGAGACTTTAGAAGATGTAGTAATTTATAGAAAACTATATGAAGATGGTTCATGTTGGGTCAGACCTTTAAAAGACTTTATGGAGAAAGTTGATCATGAAAAGTATCCTAATGTAGAACAAGTTTATAAGTTTGAACTTATAGAAGTTAATAGTAATAGAAATAATTTTAAAGGAGAATAGATATGGAAGAAATAACTTATAAAGAGTTTAGAAAATTTTTAGATAGTGATGTAGATGAAGCAGAATACTTTGGGTGTAACAAAGATAATCTAATTACTATGAGGGAGTATTTATTAAGTTTAAAAGAAAGATTTGAAATGTGTGAGAGTGAATTAGCTTCTGATAAACAAAGAATTAAAGATAAATATAAAAAAATAACAAAATGGCAATATGATTATCATAGAGGTAATTTGCTTTTCACTATTGATAAAACGTTATTTTATTTAAAAAAAGATGAGAATACAGGAATTTATAAAGCTAATATAGCAGGAGGTTCAGACTTAGCATTGTTTTATAAATTAAAAAAATATTATGCTAAAACATTAAAACTAGGGAAAAGGTTTCCTAATGAACTTGAGAATATTAAGAAATATGGAAAAATGTATTTTGATAAAGATAATGAAATTGAATCTGTTAGCTCTATATTTTCTTTAAATGATGTTTATTATGATTCTATTATCAATTGTAATGGTGGCATGTTTTTCCGAGTATATAAAGATACTTTAATTCCTAGTGAATCTACAAATAGTGCTTTTTGTGATTTTCATTATAATACCGATAATATTTCAGTTGAAGATAAGCAGAAATTATTAACTAAGATAATGATACCAAGATAATTTTTAAATTAAATAAGAGTGTTAGCATTAGCTAGCACTCTTATCTCCTTCTTCTAACATTGTTGTTATGAAAATACCATACCCTTTCTTAGCATCACTTACAATAACATGAGTGACGGCACCTATTATCTTATTATTCTGAATAATAGGGGAACCACTCATACCTTGGATGACACCTCCGGTTTCTTTTAAAAGTTCTTCATCTGTTATTTCAAAAAGAATATTTTTAATATCACTGTCTTTATTAATATTTAAAATATTTATAGTATATTCTTTTACTTCATTACCATTAATAACAGTCCTTATTATCGCTTCACCTTTCTTAACATCATCTTTTGTTCCTACTTCTAAAGCTTCAGTATCTAAGAGTTCACTCGAATACTTTCCAAAAATACCGGACTCTTCATTAGAATTAATCTTACCATAAGTTACAGATTCATCATAAGTTGCATTTTTCTCTCCAGGTGAACCATTTTCACTTTTGGTATTATCAGTTACTGTGGCTTTAAAGATTTTACCATCTTTTATCTCAAATCTTTCACCAGTAGTTCTCTCAGTTATCTCATGACCTAAAGCACCGAATATAGTAGTCTTAGGGTCGATATAAGTAAGTGTACCAATTCCTGTTATTTCATCTTTTACATAAAGACCTGTTTTACAGACGGCATCACTATCACAAATCATATCTAAAGTTAAATTAGAAGACTTACCATTTCTAATAATAGTTACATCTAACTGATTATTACTATCTGCTTCTTCATTTACTGCTTTTACCATTTCATCTATATTATTTACTTTGGTATTATTAATTTCTGTAATAGTATCACCAATTAGAAATCCTGCATCTTTTCCAATATATTTACTATCTACTTCATAAAAGCCAACTACTAAAACACCTTTAGAATTAACTTCTATACCAATGGTTTCTCCACCTGGGATAATATATTTGGAATAAGCAGATACACTTTGGGGCATAATAAAGAGTATAAGAAGAGGAAAAATTATTTGTAGCTTTAATTTTTTTAAAAAATGCATTTTAATCACTCCTTAGCTACATTACTATTATGGAGCGTTTTAAGAAAAAAAGACGTGTTAAATCTTGCCAATATTAAACAAATATGATATAATATAGAGCTAATCAAGGGGGAATACTATGAAAGTATGGAAAACTGCTAAATTTTTAAAAAAAGATAAAAATATAGAGTTAATTACTAGAAGTTATATTAATTATATATATAAATATGGACCAATTAACGATATTATTAGAAAATATAATATTAATCCTAGTGATGTCTATAAATTAAATCAATATACTGCTAATAGAATTGCAGGACTACTTATATTATATCTTGCTAAAGATAAGAAAAGACTTAATGATATAGTCTTAAAATATGATACTAGTGATTTATTAGTTAGTGATATTACACCAGAAATAGAAGGATATATAGAAAGGTAAGGGGAGTTTTATGGAAGCGAAAAAAGTTAAAAGTAATTATAATAAAAAGAAAAATGTTAAGAAGATAAACTTTTTATCTAATAGTAAAAGAGTTAATACAACTAAATTATTTAAATAGGTGGTATTATGTATTCTAAAAAATTAATATATGATTATATTATAGGTAATGATATAGATAATCTAGAAAAATTAGAAAGCGATAATAGCTTTCTTTTTGAAGTCTTAAAAGCATCTCATGATATATCATACTATAGTTATTTAGATATATCTTATAGAAGAAGCTATAATGTTATTAAATATATGTTGCTTAATTTTAAAGATGATTTTGACGTCTATAGGGAAGATGCTGATTACTTATTAGATAGTTTAGATAGTTTAGATAGAGATAGTTTAGAATATAAAGAGATTATCGTTTTAATGGCTTCTATAGATAAAGATGTCTTTAATAACTATAAAATATATAGAACTGGTTTTTATGCTGAAGATAGAGTAGAAGTAGGAGCAGTTCAAAATAGTGATAAAGAACTTGAAGAATTAATGGGTCTTGGTTTTGAAGTAGTTTTATCTAAGTATGAAGACAAGCCTTTAATACTTGATTATTATGCTATATGCTTTTTATATGAGATGTTTTATGAAGATAAAAATTTTGAAGAAATAATTCATGGAAATATTAAAGATAAAGAGAAATTAAATAAAATAGGTAATAATAAGTTTTTGTTAGATTATATTGGTAATTTAGATTACTATTAAGAGAATATTTAAAAGAGCATTTATATCTTTTAGATAATTTATCTAAAGACTTGGATTTAGTTAAGAATAACTGGGATAACTATATTAAGAGAATTAATGAACAAAGAGTAGCGATAGTTTATCAAGTAGTAGATAAATTTGCCGAAGAGTATAGAGGAAAGTTTTATTTTGATATTTATGCTGTTTTAGATAAAATAATTCGTAAACATCACCTAGAGGAAGTATTTGAACTTGAAGAAGAGCTTCAAGAATTTGCTTTAAAAGATAATGAATACTTAAAAGAAAAATTTACTTCAGAAATGGATAAGTTGATAACTGAATTATTTAGGGAAGATGTAATCTTTAATGATAATAGCGATTATGATAATAACAACGCTAAAGTTATAGAATTTAAAAAGAAATAGGTTTGTTTAATCTATTTCTTTTCTTATATTACATAATAAAAAATTACACTAATTACACCTGCTAGTATTGCTACTAACATAATAGCAGAAACTATTTTGACCATTTTTTGATTCATGTTTTCACCTCACTTCAATTATATATAAAAAGTCTATTTTTGTAAAATGAATTTAGGTAAATAATAGTTATTTTTGAATAATATTTACTAGGTGATTATAATGGATTTAAAATTAAAAAAAGTAAAGACTAAAGTAACTAATAAACTAGCAGAACAGAAAAAAATATATATATTTCTAATAATAGTAATGCTTATAGGATTAATACTTGGTATTATCTATGCTGTAATATTAAATAAAAGTGACCATGCAATAGTAACTACTAGTCTAGATAGTTTCTTTACTAGTATTAAGAACAATGATATAGACTATAAGAGTGCTTTAATTAATAGTCTAGTTGGTAATATTTCTTTTGTAACTTTTATCTTCTTACTTGGTATCTCTATTATAGGTATACCTCTAATTATCTTTTCTTTAGCCTCATCTGCTTTTATCTTTGGTTTCTCTTTATCATCAATTATTTATACATATCACTTTAATGGTATTTTAAAGGCCATTACTTATCTTTTTCCTCATCAGTTGATTACTTTATTAATGAGCCTATTTTTAGGCTTCTATGCTCTTTATTTTGGTATTAAATTATTTAAATATTTATTTAGAGGTATAGATATTAATCTAAGAAGTTCTATGAAAAGATATCTACAAGTATATATAACAGTTCTATTAATATTTATATTTTGTAGTTTTATAGAAGTATTCTTATCACCAGCTTTAATTAAATTAGTAGTTTAATTTTTACGTAATGTTTTTTCAAACTTTTTATCTATTATTAAATTACCACTTATATATCTTTTTAAAGCCTGTTTATATACTTTTACATAAAGAGGAATCCCTCTTTCTTCTAGAAAATTAATCACTGTTTCTTTTTCATCTCTTGTAACTTCGTAAGGAGAATTATCAATCATAAATATAGTAGTACCATTAAGTTCTTGACTAACAGTTATTTTGGCCATTTTATTATCGTCTATTCCATATATCATTTGATTGTCATTCATAAATTTTTTAAAAGCGGTTAAAGAAGATATAGTGCATTCATTACTTTTTATGTAAATATCAAAAACATCACTATAACTTAGTTTAGTATTTAGAAAATAATCTAGTAATTCAAATTTTCTAACATTACCATCTTTATCTGTTACACCAAATTCTATTTGTTTAACAATAGAGATGATATCTTCAGTAGATTCATTAATTTCTTTTTTCTTTTTATTATGCTTTTCTATTTTTTCTTTTATTTGTAAATATAAAGGATTATTAATTTCTTCAAGTACTTTTATACATTTATAATAAGTTCTCTTAGTAATACCCACTAACTCACAAAACTGTTTAATACCTTTAATGCTATTATCAAGAAATAGATTAAAATCAATATTTTTTAAGATTTCTTTAGTATTTTCTATGTCATTTTGTCTTCTCTTAGCTTTTTTCTTATTGTCTATTCTTTTTTTTGAATCATCTATTTTGGTAGTTATCTCTTGCTTTAACATTTCTTTTTCTTCTTCTGTTAAAGTTTGTCTATAATTATTAAGAAACCTTTTAATATACTCAGGAGTTATCAAATTTTTGTTATTTTCTATTATTTTATCTATTATATTAATGTCTTCTTCTTTTTCTAGTTTACTTATGACAATAGAGTAGTGAATATATTTATGTTTTTTACTAAGACTTTCAATTGCTTTTTTAACTTTAATATATAATTTATTATAAGTATCAGTATCAAAATATTTATTTTCATATAAATAATCAAGTACATCTAAAGATACGTGTTTAGTAAATACAACGTTTTCAAAATCTTCAATGTTATCTGAGTTCATATTATCAATAAGGGTTTTAACTAATTCTTCTTTAGAACCTTTAATATTAATTTTATTAAGAATAAAAATAATTGATAAAATTTTATTATCTATATGTTTTAAGTCTATATTCAAATATAAAAAACAATAGGCTTTAATATATTCTGTAAATATATCAATATTGATATTATATTTTTTTAAAAATTCATCAATTCTTTTATAATAATTATCTTTATCAGAATAATTATCAATAGTAAAAGCAGTATAATATGCTTCTTTTAATATATCTTTATTAAAATACTGATATTTTTCTAAAATATCTTTTTCTTTTCGATATGTTTTTAGTTTTTTAATTAAAGGATAATCGTTTTGAAAGATTTTAGATATAGAGTAATACTTATAAAAAAAAGTCTTATAAGCTTTATAATAATCAATATTTTCTTCTTCTTTTAATTTTTCAAGGTTATCTTTTCCATATAAAGAATACATATAGAAAGAAAGTTGTCCTATTTTATAAGCAATATTATTATTTATAGTATAAACATCATGATTAATTTCAGAAACTAAAGAATTTTTTGTAAAATAATAATTAATTAAGGACTTAAAATTATCTAAAAAACGTTTTTTAATATTATTATCTTTAACAGTCAAAAAATATTCTATTGCTTTACTGAAATCTTTGCTATTTATACTTTCTTTATCATTATTAATTATTTTATTAAAACTTTCATTATTCATTTATAATCATCCTTTCTTTACTATCGCTTTTTCGTTAGTATTTTCTAATATTAAATCACCATTTACATATCTTTTTAAAGCTTGTTTATATACTTTTATATAAAGAGGAATATCTTTAAATCTTAGATAGTTAAGAACAGCTTGTTTTTCTTCTTTGCTTACTTCACATGGACTATCATCTATCATAAAAATAGTTGTACCATCAAGTTCTTGTTTAATATTTAATTTATTAGTCAGTTTATTTTTAGCAAAGAAGGTCTTAATTGCTCTTAGTGATTCTATATCTATATTTCTATTTTTATTATATAAATTTAAAAAATCATTAAAGTCTAATTTAGTACTAAGAAAATAATCAAGTATTTCAAAGTTTCTTTTCCTACCATCTTCAAGTTCTATTCCATTAACAATGTTATAGGCAATAGAATTTACTTTATTTAGTAAAACAGCATATCTTTGGCCTTTCAAAGCTATCATTTTTTCTTTGATTTTTAAGTATAAGTCATTATCTCTAACTTCTAGCATAGAAAGTAAAGTATTAAAGTTACTTTCTGATAATCCTGTAAGATTACAAAAATCATCCTTACTCTTAATATCAGGACTTAAAAATATATTGAAATCAATACTATTATATAAATTTTCTTTTCTTCTTTCTACTCCTAATGCTCTAACAGTAGCATTGTCTTTTTTTATGGACTCTTTGGCAATTTCAATTTTTTTAAGTAAGTCTTCTACTAATTCTTGTTTCTTTTTATCATCTAAAACCGCTCTATAAATTGTAATAAATCTCTCTACATTATCATTTGTTAAATATGTTATATTATTTTTAACTATCATTTTGATTTCTTCTAAATCATTACAATTTTCTATTTTTGTTAAAGTGATAGAATAATGAATATATTTATGCTCTTTTTCTAAAGATTTTATAGCAGTGTTAGTTTTATTAATTATACTATCTAAATTGTTAGCAAACTTTTTATTATAAAATCGATATTTTTCAATAAAACTTTTTATTACATATGGAGAAAGATGATTATTAAATACAATTTCTTTTATATAGTTGATATCATAACTTTTTATAATACCATTTAATATACTTTCAAATTTTAAGAAATCATTAGAGAAATGATTAGTGGCACTTTCAACAAGCTTTATCATCTTATCTATCTTTTTTAAAGGAATATTTAAATATAGAATTCCATATGTTTCAACATAAGCTTTTAAAATACCTGGATAAATATTATTTTTCTCTATAAATTTTCTTTTTCTTTCTTCATAATCTTCTTTATCTAAAAAGTTATTAAGACTAAAATATATGTAATAAGCTTCCTCTAATACATCTTTACTAATATCACTATATTTAGATTTTAATTCAATTGATTTAGTATACATATCTAAATCTAGTAGTAATTCCTTATCATCAAATAAATCTTTATTAACATTATTACGGTATCTAGCTAAAGAGTCTAAATAAAGAGAATTATCATTTATATTTTGTATATCTTTAGTAAATAAAGGGAAAATTTTATTACCATATAAAAAATTAGCCCAATATAGAAGTCTATCTATTTTAAAAACTGTTTTGTCATATGAAATAGAATTAGGGTATTCATCTACTAAAGGTAATAAATTATTAACTAAAGATATAATAACTCTTTTACATTTTGATAGAAATTCTTCTTTTAATTTTTCATCTTCAATAGTTATGAAACACTCTAAAGCTTCTTTTAAATCATTTATAGAAATATTTTCTTCTAAATTAATTATCTTGTTAAAGCTTTTATTCATCAAACCACCCCTTAAAGTTGCATTGTATATTATACCACATTTTCCTTGAAAATAAAAGATAGATATAGTATAATTAGTACGAAATAAAAGGAAGTAGTGATATTTATGAAAAAAGTAGTTGTAGGTATGTCTGGTGGAGTAGATTCATCTGTCGCTGCCATTCTTTTAAAAGAAGAGGGATATGAAGTTATTGGACTATTTATGCGTAATTGGGATAGTTCTATTAATAATGACTTTTTAGGTAATCCTAATTTAAATAATAATATTTGTCCTCAAGAAGAAGATTATAATGATGCCAAAGCTGTATGTGATAAATTAGGTATTCCTCTACATAGAGTAGATTTTATTAAAGAGTATTGGGACGATGTATTTACTTACTTTTTAGATGAATTAAAGAAAGGTAGAACTCCTAATCCTGATATTATGTGTAATAAATATATTAAATTTGATTTATTTGTAAAAGAAGCGAAAAAGTTAGGGGCAGACTTTATTGCAACAGGTCACTATGCTAAGATTGAAAATGGTAGACTTATGAGAAGTCATGAACATAATAAAGACCAAACCTATTTCTTATCACAAGTTTCTAAAGAACAACTTAAAAATGTTTTATTTCCACTTGGAGATATTAAAGATAAAAAAGAAGTACGAGCCATTGCAGAGAAGTATGGATTAGTAACTGCTAAGAAGAAAGACTCTACGGGTATTTGTTTTATAGGTGAAAGAAACTTTAAAAACTTTCTTAAAAACTATTTACCTAATAAGAAAGGTAATATTGTTAATATAGATACTAATGAAGTATTAGGAGAACATATTGGTCTTATGTATTATACAATAGGGCAGAGAAAAGGGCTTGATATTGGAGGCACTAAAGATAAGTTATTTGTAGTTGGAAAAGATTTAAATAAAAATATTTTATATGTTGCAGAAGGGGAGGACAATAAATATTTATATTCAGATAGTGCTGTTTTAGAGTCTATTAACTTTAATTGTGATGAAAGGCCAGTGGAATGTACTGCTAAATTTAGATATAGAGCCCCTGATGTACCTGTTAAATTAGAATATCTTGATAATGGAGAAATATTAGTAAGATATGACGATGTAAAAGCAGTAACGCCTGGACAAGCTTGTGTTTTCTATGATGGTGAATACTGTTTAGGCGGTGGTATTGTTAAAGAAGTTAGAAAAGATAATAAGAAGTTATGGTATTTACTATAGTTTCTTTTTCTTTGTAAAGTATTTTACATAAATTTTACTTGACTAAACTTGTCAAACTAATTAAAATGTATTATAGGTGGTGTGTGACATGAAAGACTTAAATAATTTATTAAGTGAACTTGGAATTTCAAAGGTGAGACTTGCTAAGTATTTAGGAGTATCAAGACAGATGTTATATAATTATTTAGCAATGGATAGTTTAAAAGAATGGCCTAAAGAGAAGGCTGTAAGACTACTTGCCTTATTAAATATAGAAGATGAAGACGGAGTAAGTGGAATAACTGTTACAAGTGATTACATTATTGAAGTTGAGAACAGATTAAATGAAGGAGTAAAAGATTCATCAAATAGAGAAGTATTAGCAGACCTTAAATGTTTTAATAAAAAAGAACAAGAAATCATGGCTGATATTATCAATCTATTAAAAGAAAAGTTAGCAGATGACAAGACTAAAACTACCTATAATACATATGTATATTTATATCACTATTTACAATCTATGGAGACTGCGGATGAATTAAGATATATCCTAGCTTATATGTCTAAATCTATGGGATTTACTGATCCAATGGAATTTGTATTTGATAAAGATAAACAATTTATATTTGAAAGTATTTTATTTTCTGCTATGACACTATATCATAATGGTGGAGCATCTAAAAATAAAATAGCAGAAACTCATAAGAGATTTGTTCAAGATATTGAAGCAAAAAAAGAAGAGAAACTTAGTCGTACTCAAGAGTTAAATACTGCTAAAGTTCAAGCTTTAAGAGAGCTTGGATATAGCGAAATAAATGAGACTAATGCTAAAGAAGTCCTTGAAAAAATAGCAGAAATTCAATCAAGAAAGGTCTAATTTAACAAAATAATAAAAATATGGTATATTATAGACATCTTAAGAGGGAGTAGTTCCACCATCGATCGGTGTAAGTAATTCAACTATAAGATTATTAAAAATCTGGATTACTTAATAAAGAACAAGACTTTTATAGAAATATAGAAGTCTTTTATTTTTCTTAAGATAAAGGAGTGTTTATGAAAAATTTTAAATTAACAAAAAAAATTGCAAGTATTTATTTACTATCAGCAACTATTACTTTAAGTTCTTTAAGTGGTTGTGCTAAAAAGATGGATTGTGATATTGAAACAGAACATGCTCATAAATATGTATCAGAAGAAGGATATTTTATGTATAAAGATAGTGAATATGAGACTAAAGATGATATGACATGGACTGATGAAACAATAGCTTTAAACAG
This sequence comes from uncultured Bacilli bacterium, assembly GCA_963929435.1. Lineage (GTDB taxonomy): Bacteria > Bacillota_I > Bacilli_A > RF39 > UBA660 > Onthousia. The sequence continues at coordinate 56,707 of CAWVIV010000023.1, read as the reverse complement.
TGAAATAGAAACCTTAGATAAATTTGATTTATTGAAAATTGATGATAATCTAGAGGCTTTAGAAGAAGATATGAGTAAGGATATACCATATATTGAATATCAATATAGGTATACTTATTATACACGTATGAAAGTTGGTAAAACTCATATTACGGTTCCTCATACAGGGCGTAGATATACAACAGATAAAGATCATAGTAGATTAACAGGCAAAGTTCGTGATGTTAACTATAAATATAGAGCCTATAAAATTGTAACAAATAAGAAAGGAAAACAGAAATTAAAAGAAAGTGAATTAATGGATGATATAACTACTATTAAAGATGAATATCCATATTTTAAATTATCTGATTATAAAGAAAAAGTATATTCTGATCCATATGAATTAGGCAAAGTTAAAGAAAAAAGTAAATAACAAGAACGAGTTCATTAATATAAAATGGACTCTTTTTAAGTTCAAAGAACATATGTAAACAATATGTAAAGTAATTAATGAAGTAGGGGAGGAGACAAGATAATTTGGTATAAATTTTCATGTAGAGAGGTGTTTATTTTATGGTTGATAATAGTACAGTAGAAACTGTTTCTAATATAATTACATATAATTCATATTATAGTTTATTTTTAACTTATGTTTTTCCAATACTTTTATTAGTTTTAATAGTTTTTGTCATCGGTTATTTAGCTAGTATAAATAGAAAATTGAAATATGTTTTTAATGAAGAAAACTCTGAAACTGAATATATTGATGAAGATAATCAAGGAAATGCAAATAATAAAACATTATATGACGCCACAATAGTACCTGCAATAATTATTTCGTGTCTAGTTGTATTTTTAACTATAGTGGGATTAATTTCTATATTTAATTAATATATTTATTTTCTATAACTTATCGATATGGAAGATAGTATATGGAGATATAAGTATTTTTTAGCTTTATGCTAGTTAACATAATATATATTATAGGAAGTTAAATATTTAATTGTTTTAGATGAATAATTATTAATCTTATGTCTTTTACTACTCTATATTATAATCCATTTTAATAATAATATTTTTGATTTAAAAAAATATCTGCTTTAATTAGTAACTACTATACATATGGAATTGTATATATAATTAAAACATAATTATATATAACACATTTATAAATTTATAATTTATTTAATTGAAATCAATCAGTTATTAAGTTATCAGTTATATGTATAAAATAATTATTTATAATGTATAACATACTACTATTCTACTCTTTTTAATATAAAACAAAGTAGGGGAAGTGAATTTTAAAAATAGGGGAATAATATTATATTTTTTGGGAAATATAAATAATGAAGGAGAGAGAAAAATGAAAAAGAAACAAAGTATTAAATGTGACGTTGACAGTTGCAAATATAATAGTAACAATCAAGAATGCAACTTAGATGAGATTAAGGTTAGTAGCAACTGTGATTGTCCAAAAGACGAAGTTTGTGACCAAGAACAAACTGTATGTGCAAGTTTTGAAAAAAATGAAGAAGAGAACTAGTAGAATTAACCTACTAGTCTTTTTATACCCTAAACTACTCTTCTTCCCTACTCTAGTTCGTCTAATATACTTGTTCCTATTTCTGGAGGCGTTATTTCAAAATTATCTGCTATAGTTGCTCCAATAACTGCCATTGTATCTTGTATCTCCAATCTCTTAGGATTTTTAAAACTTCTACTATAAATAATTAAAGGAACATTTTCTCTAGTATGATCATTTCCTTTAAAAGTTGGATCATTGCCATGGTCTGCTGTTATGATTAATAAGTCATCTACTTCTAGTTTATTTAAAATCATAGGTATTTCTACATCTAACTCCTCTATCGCTTTAGCATATCCTTCCACATCTCTTAAATGACCATATAAATTATCAAAATCACATAAATTAACCATACAAAGCCCTGTAAACTTTTTATCCATAACATTAGTTAGCTTATTAATAGCATCCATATTAGAATTAGCTTTTAAACTTTTATTTATACTAGTTTTACTAAAGATATCATTCATCTTACCAATAGCGATAACATTATAATTATTAGCATTTAAATCATCTAAAATAGTCTTAGATGGAGGTGCTACTGGATAATCTTTTCTTCCCGCATTATTTAGTTTAAATTTACCTTTACTACCTGTAAAAGGTCTTGCAATTACTCTACCTACTAAGAATTCATCTTTTAGAGTTAATTCTCTAACCTTTTCACAATAACTATATAAAGTTTCAGGACTAATAACATCTTCATGAGCAGCGATTTGTAAATCAGAGTCAGCTGATGTATAAACAATTAAAGAACCATAATCTACTTGTCTTTCTCCAAGTTCATTAATAATACCATTGTCGTTGCTACATTTATTACCTATAACACGTCTACCTGTAACAGACTCAATTTCATCAATTAGTTCAATAGGGAAACCATTTTCATTAAAAGTCTTAAAAGGAATATTAGATGTAATTCCCATCATTTCATAATGACCTGCTAAAGTATCTTTTCCCGCATTATTAGGCCTTGCAATAGTATAGTAAGCATCTACATCAGTATTTTCATCCATATTTAACGTATTTAGAAAGCCTATCTTAGCAAGATTAGGGATAAATAAATCATAGTTTTCTTTAATATGACCTAAGGTATTAGCACCACTATCTCCATAGCTAGCTGCATCGCTCGCTTCCCCTACTCCTAAGGAATCCAAAACCATTAAAAATATTCTTTTAAATCTCATAATCAATTCTCCTTCTTTGCTCTTGGATGATTATTCAAGTAATCATTCTTAACCTTTTCATTAGTAATATGTGTATATATACGAGTAGTAGCAATATCAGAATGTCCTAAAAGCATCTGAATACTTCTAAGGTCTGCACCACCATTTAAAAGATGCGTTGCAAAAGAGTGTCTTAAACTATGAGGTGATATATCAGGATTAAGTCCTTTTTCCTTTAAAATCTCCTTTAAGTTTTTAAAGAATCCTTGTCTTGATATACCAGTACCTCTAGAGTTTAAAAATAAGTAATCAGATTGTTTCTTTTTTAATAGTAGATGTCTTTTATCTAAGTATTCATTTAAATAATACTTTTCTACATCATTAATAGGAACAATTCTCTCTTTACTACCTTTACCTTTAACTCTAACAATATCATTATTAAAGTCAATATCATAAACCGTTAGGCTAACAAGTTCAGATACTCTTAGCCCTGAACCATACATCAATTCTAACATAGCTTTATTCCTATAGTCAAATGGGGTATTTAATTCTATATCTAAGAGTTTATCTACTTCTTCAATAGTTAAACTATGAGGAAGTGTTTTAGTAGTCTTAGGTCTATCTATAAATCCACTAGGATTGTTAGTTTCATTCTCTTCTTTTTCTAAATAGTTATGAAAATTCTTAATAGTAGTAAGCTTATGAGCGACTGTTTTACTATCTTCATTACGATTATAACAATATTTTAAGTACTTGGTTATAGTATCTTTGGTTATAGATTTAGTATTATCTACCTTTTCTTTTTCTAAAAATGCAATATAGTCTTTCATCTCATAGCCATAACTTTTAATACTATTATTAGAAAGCCCTTTTTCAAACTCACAATAATTAAGAAAATTTTCATTAGCAGTTACAAGTTTCATAACATCATCCTCTATACTTATTATATAACTGTTTAATAACTTTGTAAATTTTACTAAATAATTAATCACCATTTTTACAGACCTGTACTCACTGATGTAGCGATGATACTAAAATAAAGAATAGAATTATTTCTTAAAAACAACACGCAACATGTGATAATAAAAAACCTACCGAAATTAATATAAGTAAAAAGACTGATTAATATATAATCAGTTAGGTTGTACAAATAGATAATTATAATTTATAATTATTTTTTATGTTAGTCTTTATTTGACGCAATGCTTCATTTCTTATTTTCCATAATTCATCCGGTAAAATAGTGTGTTGATTAATTCTTGCATTTGCAATACTATTATTATATAAAACAAGTGCTTCTTGTTTTATAGTAGTACTTTCTAAATTAACGTCTGTAAAATTAGTAGAATAATCAAATAATGCTCCATTAGTAGAGTATATTGGAGATTCAAAAGAACAGCCAGATAAATCCTTTTGATAAACCATCTGCGGATCAAAATTCGGAGCTTTAATATTTGTATTTCTAAAATCAACTTCTCTAACATCTACATTATCAAAAGATATATCGCTTAAATCATAATATTCTAAATCATCTCTAAACTCCGGACGTATTACCCAGTGACCATTGTCTTCATCTTTAATCATCTTACATAAAATATCCTTTGTAATTGACTGTCTCTCACCAAGCACTTCATACAACTTTTGATTTTTCTTTATCAGTTTTACAATCTTTATATTGTTATGTGCAACCAATTGCTTTGTCCTATCAACAATTCGAAGTTTTTTAATTCTTTCCTTTTCTTTTCCTTTATCAAATTGTTTTTTTCCTTCAATTAAATAATCAGTTCCAACATATTTTTCTAAATAATCACTGAAAAAAACAGGTAAATCTTTTAAATATATTTTAAAATTAGGAAACGCTTCAGAAATCAAAAACTCTATTTCAGGATAAAGTCTACTATCACTATCTTTTGTGATAAGTTTCGAAATATCATTAGTAAAAAAATTCCAACCTTCATAAAGAAAAGCATCCTGCAAATGATAATCTAAATCAAAACTAATAAAGATATTACCATAATGATTCCATGGTTTTAAACGAAAAAGCTCAACTTTCTTTATAAAAAGATTAATAGGAAATTTCTCACTATAATAGTGTAAATCATGTGTCCATTCTCCAGTTATATCTGGATCAACAGAAACATCCTTTCTTTCCGAACAATAAAAAGGAAGAACATAAATTTCTAGTTTAGACTTTTCAGTTTCACTAGCATTAATTTTTCCAACAAAAGAAATAGAAGAAATAGATTTATAATATAGATTCATTATTCTTTTATAATCATTTTTATATTTTTTATAAATATTAGTAACTTCTTCTATATTTTTACTTTTTAAATATGAATCATGCTTATGATCAAAGTATACTTCTTCTAATAAAAGCTGTTCTTGATGATTAAAAAATAAATTTATAGAAACAGTTTCCCTACAACAATCATTATATTTTCTACGATACCAATATTTTTTCATATTTTTTGGTGTTTTTATATCTTGTCGCCATTCATCTCGAACTAAAGATAATGACAGACGAGCAGGATAAGATAGGTCACTAGATAACTTTCTTTCAAGCTCCTCTTTTGCAGTAAGAAATTCTTTAAAATGATCTTTTAAATAAGCCTGATACAAAATAATTACATCTTGTAATGACAAGCTAACTTTGCTAGTCATCAAATCTTTTACTTCTGTAAATACATTCCTTCTTTGGGAAAGAAATATTAAATCCTTTATTTCCTTTTGAAGTTTTTGAAATGAAAGTTCTTTTTGCTCATTAACCATATAATTCCTCCAATAAATTTTTTCTAAAATTATATCACATATTACTGAAAAAAACAATTGATATAACTATAAAATGGTGTTATAATTAATAAACAAATTAAGGAAGGGGTGTTAGTCTTGTCTAAACATACAGTTGGTATTATCGCTGAATATAATCCTTTTCATAATGGCCATTTATATCATATAGAAAAGGTTAAAGAAATGTTTCCAGATAGTCCTATTATTCTTAGTACTTGGAGGTAACTTTACAGAAAGAGGAGATATTTCTATTTTAGATAAATGGGAAAAGACTGCTATTGCTATCAAATATGGTATTGATTTAGTAGTAGAACTCCCCTTCCCTTTCTCTTGTGCTTCCGCCGATATCTTTGCAAAAGGTTCTATTGATATATTAAATCATCTAGGTGTTACTGATTTAGTCTTTGGCAGTGAATCTGATGATATCGAAGGAATTAAAAGACTTGTGGAGACCCAACTTTTTAATAAAGATTTTGATAGTTTAGTTCAAGTTTATTTAAGAATGGGCTATAACTACCCTACTTCTTTATCTAAAGCTTTAGAAGATATTACAGGAGATTGTTTTAAACTACCTAATGATATTCTAGGTATTAGTTATGTTAAAGCGGTTTTACTCTAACAATTATAAGATTACTCCTCATACTATAAAAAGAACTAATGATTATCACAGTAAAGAATTAGATAAAAAAAGTATAAACAGCGCAACAAGTATAAGAGAAGCCTTATTAGAGGGTAAAGATATAAAGAATAGTGTTCCACCTATTACTTATAACTATTTGAATAATAAGAAAATACCTAAGTTAGATGATTATTTTAATCTTTTAAAATATAAAATAATAAGTTCTAATGATTTAACCATTTATAATTTAGTAGATAGTGGTATTTCTACTAAACTAAAGAAAGAAATTCTTAATAGTTATAGTTTTGATGAGTTAATTAATAAAGTTAAGAGTAAAAATGCTACTTATGCTAAGATATCTAGAATGTTAATTTATATATTATGTGACTATACTAAAGAGCAAGCGAAAGAGTTTAAGGATATTAAATATATTAGACTACTTGGTTTTTCTAATAAAGGAAGAGATTATTTAAATAAGATAAAGAAAGACATAGATATTCCTATTATTAGTAAGTTTACAAGAGAAAAAGATAAAATGTTAGAATATGAATACAAAATCACAAAGATATACTCTTTAGTTTTTGATAAAGATAAGTCTAAAAGCTTAATAGAAGCTGAATATAAGATGAAACCTATAAGGGAGGAATAAGTTATGGATAATATGGTAAAAACAAAGAAACAAGGGCTTTTAATAGTTATTTCAGGGCCATCTGGCTGTGGGTAAGAATAGTATAATTAATGAATTGTTAAAAATAAGAAAGAATACTTGGGTATCTATTTCTTGCACTAGTAGAGAACCTAGAGGTGAAGAAAAAAATGGTATTAACTATTATTTCTTATCTAAAGAAGAGTTTGAAAGTGATATCAAGAATGATGAGTTCTTAGAATATGCAGAGTACTCTGGTAATTACTATGGTACTCCTAAAAAGTATATTAAAGAACATCTAGATAAAGGAGAAGATGTAATACTAGAAATAGAGATTCAAGGAGCTTTAAAGATTAAAGAAAAACTAGATGAAACTGTCTTTATCTTCATAATGCCTCCTACTATGAATGAATTAAAAAGACGTCTTATTAATAGAAATACTGACAGTTTAGAGAAGATAGAAAAAAGATTTAAAAGAGCTTATGAAGAAATAAATGAATTACCTAAATATAACTATGTAGTTGTTAATGATGATTTAGATAAAGCCGTGTCAGAAGGTTGATGCTATTTTAGAAGCAGAACGTTGTCGTGTTGATAGAATTGAAGAAGTATATCTAGATAGTAAAGAAGAAAAAATCCATGAAGCCTTACTTGATGATGTTAAAGACTTTGATAATTCTAAAATAGAAATAAAATAAAAATACGAGGAAATTACCTTGTATTTTTTCTTTCATTTATAACTATATCTTCGATATCACTATCACTATATTTATTTTCATAAAAATCATAAACTTTTTCTCTATTATTTTCGGTTCTTGCATAAAAGTTGTGGGATGACTATTTAGTTCTAGATATATCAAATAGCTTTAAGAAGAAGTATTCATCATCAGGATAACCATAAGCTTGTCTTCTTAAAGTTTTTATTTTGTTATTAATTCCTTCTATCTTACCAGTTGATATATTGTATTTAGCATGAGAGGTTATGCCATACATATGACTTTTTAATAGTTTAGTAAACCATAGAAGATGTTTATTGCCATTAGTTTCACACATATCTATAATCTCTTCTATTTCTAGTTTCATTTCATTTTCATTAGTTAAAGTATAAGCATGTTGAAGTTTCTCTTTAATTAATTCTGCCAAAAATAACAATTCATTTTCTTCTAATATTTTATTATATTTGTCAACCTTACTACCAGTTCTTTTTACTGGTGCTTTTTTAAAAAGCTCACTACCTTTATCAATTACTTTACCATTCTCTGCTTCTTTATCTTTTTTGATTAAAGTAGATAGTGATGAAGTTAAAATATATTTACTTCTTTTTAAAGTTTTAGCTTCCTCAGTTTTTCCTTCTTCTTTTAATCTTTTTTGTTCATCTTTCCTTATTGCACTTATTACTTTTTCATTATAGTTTTTAATTATATGAAAATAATCAAAAACTATAGTGATGTTAGGACACTTTTCTCTAAAGGCCTCTTCAAAATCAGAATTCATATCACAAGCCACTGCTTTAACTTTACCCATCCATTCGCTACCTACATGATTAATAAAATCATAAACAACCCGCTTCTTCTTACCTTCTTGAATCCACAATATATGACCCGTTTCCAAGTCAATTATATGAGTTGCATATTTATAACCGTTATGTAATTTAAACTCATCTATACCCAAATAAATAGCTTGTCTTTCTGGTTTTATAAGTTCGCCATTAATAATATATTTTTCTTCTAATCTCTTCTTGTCTATATCTTTTACAATATTTCTATTTAAACCTGTTATTTCTGCTACTTCCTTATTAGTATAGTGCCCTGTGGCTAATAAATCTCTTACATAGTTATATAGTTCAGTTGTTATACGATGATTATCAGCTTTAAAACTTATATTTTGCATATTAGTATTATGACAATTTTCACAATAAAATTGAGTATGATTAAAACATACCCTTGTAAGGTTTCCTCCAAAACATAAATGTTTAAGGGTTATTTGATGAGAGTTATTTATATGCATTTTATGACCACACTTAGGACATATATAATCACTATCATTAATAGTTAAAATACCATTAAATTGATATAGACTCCTATTTTCATCAATCTTTTCACTAGTAGTATTGGTATTAGTAAATCCTTCTAATAATGATGGTATACTGAGATATTTTGCTGATGCATTATCTACATCTACTTCAATGGTATTTACTTTATTTGTTTTGTCTTCTGGTATGGATTTTGGGGCATTTTTACTAACCTTAAAGAATGAAACAACTTTTTTTATTAATTTTTTTATATTTTTTGTACATTTAATTAATTTTTCTGATATAATCATAGTAACAACTTCCTTTTTTATTCTGTTAAAACCATTATAGGAAGTTGTTTTTATTTTGTCTATAATTTATTTAGATTCCCACAACTTTTATGCAAGAACCTTATTTTCTATAACAATAGTAGGATGAGTAATATCTTCTATATTCTTTAAAACCTCTTTGATTAACTTAAAATATTCTATAATTTGATTATCATCAATATTAGGATTTTCTAATTTATGAATTGTTATTAGTGCTTTAAGTATATCATTGCCATTTATAGGTCTTGATGAAAATTAACACAATAATCAGCCATTTTTTCTAAAGAACTAGTTTCTTCTAAACAATAATCATAATGACAAGAAGAGGTTCTACATATTTTTTCAAAACTCTCTTCATCAAAATTTCTAATTGTAGGTGCTAAGAATGAAAGTTTCCATCTAGCGGCAGGATTATTTACTAATGCATAAAACTCTTCTTTATTTTTGACATTTAAGAAATCATACACATTAAAAGTAACCTCTCCGATTAACTCTCTTTTAACTTCATCAAAAGTCATTAATATATGATTATAAAGACTGTAGTGAATACTATCCAAAGTAGGGTCACTAACATAAAGTCCATCAATACCATACTTATCATCTTTCATTTTAACAAGTAATCTTGCATGGCCATTTGTATTATTTAAGTCTTTTGTATCATCAGGCAAAACATCTACTGACATATAATATGTTTCTATATTATAACGTTTACATAATTCTTGTAATAAATTAACATATCCTTCACATACAATATATTCATTAAATAATATCTTTGAAAGAGTTCTAGATTTATCTAAATCATCTCCTTCTTCTACTTCTTTATATGATTTAAAATCTTTAACAATTTGATATAGTTTAGTATATATTTCAAAAGGAGAAAGTTTATCTTTTATAGATTCTACTGGCTCTAACAATTCTCTTATTTTTAATTCTTTTTTTATTGCTAAATCTAAATCTATTTCATGATTCTCTTCTTTTACTACAATATTTTTATATGTTATTAAATCACTTAATACATCAGCATTAAAATTTTTAAAATCAATATTAAATATAATTTTTACATCTTTATATATAGAAACAATATGATTAATAAATATTTTAAATCATTATATTCAGTAATATTTATAACAATTGTATTTAAAGGAATATCTTTACTTCTATGTTTAATTACCTCCAATACTTCTAATAAATCTTTACTATCTATAGCAAGAGTAACTTTATTAATATTTTGATTAGTTGCTATAGCTTCCATAGTCTCTTTTGTTATAAATTCTTTATCTAAAGATATATAATTACCTACATGTTCTTTTAAAATAGCACAAACTTTATCCATTAGTTCTTTATAGTTTTCTTGCAAATAATCATAATTAATATGTAAATTAGTATTAAACATAATTTTTTCTAAAGAGAAAGGATTATGTTTAGTTGTATATTGATAAATACAATTAGGATTATTAGAAACCTCAAAATCATCATTTGTACGTATAGAAGCAATATATTTTAAACTACTATCATCTAAATTTGCAATCTTTACTATATTTTCACGTTTTTGTGTTAAATCAATATATTTCATATCATTCACCTACCGTAATTATATTAGAATTATATATCAAAAGCAAGGAATAATCCCTGCTTATTTTTATATTTCTTCAATCTTCATTAAGTTAGTAATTCTCTTAGTTTCTGTATTAGGGAAACCTCCAGTAATTACAATTAAGTCTCCTTCGTTAAGTTCCATAAACTCTTTAGCTTTCTCTACACTTTGAATTAATACTTCATCAGTTGATGGTAAGTAAGGAAGTGTTCCTGCATATACTCCCCAGTTTAGAGCTAAACGTCTACCAGTTTTTTCATCTGGACATAACGCAAGTATTGGAGCATCTGGTTTTAAGTTACTAATAACTCTTGCAGTTCTACCACTGATTGTAGCAGCACAGATTAATTTAGCACCTAAAGCATCTGTACTAAGTACAACGTTAGATGCAATAGACTTAGTAATATTATCTAGGCTTTCAATATCAAAAGCATAATCAAAGCTTGCATATTTTTCAGTAGTCTCACAAATACTTAGCCATAGCAGCAACTGTTTCAACTGGGTGCTTTCCAATAGTAGTTTCACCACTTAACATAACAGCATCAGTACCATCTAATACAGCATTAGCAATATCACTAGTTTCTGCTCTTTTTGGACGAATATTATCACTTGACATCATTGTCTCAAGCATTTCCGTAGCAACAATAGATATTTTTCCAAGTCTTCTACAAGTATTAATCATTTGCTTTTGATAGATTGGAACCATTTCACTAGGTACTTCTGTACCAAGGTCACCACGAGCTACCATAACGCCATCACTAACACTTAAGATATCTTCTAAGTTTTCAATACCTAAAGCGCTCTCAATCTTACAAATAATTTGCAAGTCTTCTCTACCATGTTCTTTTAAGATTTCTTTAACTTCTAGTACATCTTCTTTAGTAGATACAAAGGATAATAGCTAGGAATTCTCCTCCATGTTCACATGCATAGATGATATCATTCTCTATCTGCTTCACTAACGATATGGTATATCTAAGTTTTATACCAGGAGCACTCATACTCTTACGGTTTCCTAATACTCCACCATCAATAATCTTACAAGTAACTCTATCTTCATACTTAGCGATAACTTCAAGTTTCATCTTAGCATTCTCTAATAAGATAATATCTCCAACATTAAGAGAATCAATAGCACTAGGATGATTAACAGAAAATCTCTCTTTAGTACCAGTAACAGGCTCTTTAACTATATCAATAGTCTCTCCTGGAACAAGTTCAATAGAATCGTTTTCCATAATTCCACATCTAAATTCTGGACCTTTAGTATCCCAAAGAATAGCCACATTCATACCAGTTCTTTTTCTACCTTCGCGAACTGATGCACATGCTTTTTCTCTTTCTTCTATAGTAGCATGAGAAAAGTTAATTCTTGCTACATTCATTCCTGCTCTAACCATTTTTTCCATAACATCAGGTTCATTACTAGCAGGACCTATACTACAAACAATTTTTGTCTTTTTCATTATTTACTTCACTCCTTCTAATCAAGCTATACAATTATAGCATAGTTTTCTTAAAATTAAAAGAGGTATTTTAACCTGAATTACGAAAATTCGTAACTAATTTATTACATTTGCTCTGGCTATACAGAGATTAACATGATACTATTGATTTAGGAACATTTAATAGTTGGGTGAGTCTTCTAGAGAGGAGACTGATATTATGAGTAGAGAAAGATTTTTTAATTAGTCTCTTTAATCATAAGTATCCTTTTACTTATAAAGTTATTATTTCTAGCAATATAAATAAAAGTCTACCTAGCTCAGCATCTATTGATTTAGGTGGTTCTTAACACAATTTTATATATTAAAAACTGTTGGCTCACTCAACACTGCCATTATTAAGTGTTCCTCATTTTTTATTGTATGCAAATTTCTTTTGCATATTCATAGTATCATAAATATTAACTCTTGTCAAAAAATATTAACAAATTTTATAGATTGAATGACATTTGTTTTAAAAAAACTATATAATTAAGTTGGAGGATATCATATGAAAGATATTAGATTACGAACAAATTCAAAAGATTTTATAATGCATACAATAATGATAAAAATAACAAGATAATTGAAAATGCTATGAAAAAAATAGGTATGCAAAGTTTTTGCTTAAATACTGATATTATTAATAGCACTCCAACACGTTTTCAATATAGAATTACCTAATACTAAGATATATGACCAAGAAGATTCTTGGCTATGTTGGCTTTATGCAGGGATTAATTTCATTGAAAATAACGTTGCTACAAATCTTAACGTTTTACCTACAGATGTAAATTTATCAATAAATTATCTATCCTTTTTTGATAAACTAGAAAAATCAAATACTTTTTATAAACATAATAATTGAAAAAGATAATTTGGATTTAAAAACTGAGGTAAATAAACAATACATAGAGGTTGCTTTTTTTGAGGGTGGACGTTTCACATTCTTTAAAGAGTTAGTTAATAAGTATGGTCTAGTTCCAGAAGACGTAATGCCTAAAACATTTGATAGTAAAAACTCTGAACAACTAAGAAGACTTTATAACGAAAAACTAAAAAAAGATATGTTTAAATTACTAAAATTAAAAGAGAATAACATATCAAAAGACGAACTTTATCTAAGAAAAGAAGAAATGTTAAATGAAAATTACAATCTTTTATCTAAATGCTTAGGCTCTATTCCCCTATCTTTCACATATGAATATAAAGATAAAGACGGAAAACTAACTAAATTAGAAAATATAACTCCTATAGAGTTCAAAAATAAATATTTATCTATCAACTTAGATGATTATGTAAGTATTGCCAATGTTCCTATGTACAATACCGATTATAATAAGCTTTATAGGAAAGAATATAATGAAAATATAGATGGCAAATATGTTGAATTTATTAATAAACCTATCGAAGTACTAAAGGATTTAGCAATTAAACAATTAAAAGATGGTATGCCAGTTTATTTTGCCTGTAATATTGATAAAATGAGAGATAGAAAATCAGGCATATTAGACTCAAACTTGTATAATTATAAAGATGTATTTAATATAGACTTATTAACCAAAGAAGAAGCTTTAAGTAGTTTTGACATTTATTATCAACACTTAATGGTATTAACTGGAGTTCATATTGAAAACAATAAAACTATTAGATGGAAAGTTGAAAATAGCTATGGAGATAAATTATATAAAGAAGGTTATTATATAATGAATGATAATTTCTTTAACGATTTTGTTCTTATGGTAATAATTAATAAGAAATATTTAAGCAAGGAAGACTTAGAACTATTTAGTAGCAAACCTATAATAGTAGGTAGATATAATCCATTTTAAAAGACTTATGAACAAAACATAAGTCTTTTATTTTGCTACTTGGAACAATAAATTGCCTATATAACCATGTTTTTTAAATTATTGTTTTAAAAATCTAATATTAATTTAGACTCTATTAAGTAAGTAATATTGACATTATTGTTTGAAGAACCTATAATAAAAAACGTTTTATAAATATTAATATAAAATATATTTAAGAGGAGGCACAAAATGATTAATAATGAAAAGGAAATTCAAACCTTTATTGCTTATCATGGTGAAGATGTAAATACTGATTTGTTAATAGATGAACTAAAACAAAAGTGTACTGAAAATTATTTAGTAAATAAAGAAGTTGCTAACAAGTCAGTATTTATAAAAATTATACCTGAAAATGAAAAAAGTTCATATTTTCAAGAACCATATAAAAGTCGTAATAGTATCAATAATTTATATGTCGGAGCATACTTTAATGTAGAATTAAATCCAAAAAAGCATCCTACTTTAGAAAAATACTATAATAAAGGTTACTATTCAAATAATCCTGTATTAATAGATACATTGTATTATACACTATGGACAGGCGAATTTAAAATATTAAGTGATTATATGGATTTTTGTTTAGTAATTTGGGATAATAAAGAAAATTCTTTAGTCGCTGCAGTAACTAAAGCAAATAATGACTATACACATTTATATTATGGCTATACAAAAAGAAACCATGAAATGATATTTTCAAATGATAAGAGCATACTAAACAAATTTTGCAGTGAAATATATGAAATGCAAGAAAATACATATATGATAAACAATAAGTTTTATACATTCGATGGTGAAGAAATTGAAAAAATGTCTACACAAGTAGATGAATCACTACCTGATATATCAGATGAACCGACTATAGAACCAATTAATGAAGTTGCTGATACCCCAAATGATGAATTTATAACTGAGGAATCTTATTCTAAAAATAAAGATGATGAAAAAAAAGAATTAACAAACAAGGAAATTGAAAGAGAAGTTTTAAAAGCTATCAAAGAAATAATAAAAAAATATAATATAAATGATAAACTAGAAGATACACTTAATAAAAAATTAGAAGAATATAGAAGTAAAATACAAGTTCCAACTATTAATATTATAAAACTAAATGACACAGTTATTGGACAAACTAAAGCCTCATTTTATCATGAGAAGTTTAATCAAATCTTAAGCCAAGTACAGCTTGATGAACCTATTATGTTAATTGGACCTGCTGGAAGTGGTAAAAATGTGGCAATATCTCAAGTCGCAGAAGCTTTGGGATTGCATATGTATTATACAAATAATGCCTCAAATGAATTTAAGTTAACTGGTTTTATCGATGCTGGTGGTAATTATAAAGAAACAGAATTTTACAAAGCATTTAAAAATGGTGGAATATTCTTTTTAGATGAAATAGATAACTCAGATCCTTCGTCATTAATTGTAATTAATTCTGCATTAGCGAATGGATATATGGCCTTTCCTCATGAAACAATAGATAGAAATCCAAACTTTAGAATAATAGCAGCTGCTAACACTTGGGGTAAAGGTGCTGACTTAGAATATGTAGGAAGAAATGCCTTAGATGCCGCTACTCTTGATAGGTTTGATAACATTTTCTTTGATTATGATAGAAATTTAGAAAAAGCTCTATACCCAAATAAGCAAATATTAGAATTTATGTGGTCATTTAGAGATGCTGTTTATCAATCTAAAATTCCTCATATAGTTTCGACTCGAGGTATAGGCAAAGTTTACAAAAAAGAGATAAATGGGATACCTGTACAAGATATTTTAACTTCAAACGTTGTTAAAAATCTAAACCAAGATGATGTTAATACAATTATTGGTAATATGCATGATATAGATAAAAGTAATAAATATTATGATGGTATTAAACAATTAAAACTTAGGAGATAAATATATGTATAAGTATTATAAAAAAGATGATTATAATATTATGGAATATAATTTTGATTCTATAACAGAATTTCTTGAATATATAGATAATACACCAATTAATGACGAAGTATATGGCAATAAGACCTTAGAAAGCGAAAAAAATGGCTATGATTTTTTTGAAACAAATTCTTTTGAAGAAGCTGAAAATCTATGCAGATATGGATACCATGAAAACTTTGATAAACTTTTAAATTTGAAAATTCTATTAGAAAAACATTTAAAAATGTCACCAAAAAAGAATAAACAATATAATTATTATGTTGGTTATGCTCCAAATGTAAAAGCTTATCTTGAAGGTAATCCTCTTTCAATGTTTAATAGAGAAAATCCAAAAAGAGAACATATTGATATATATTATAATGCTGCAAATTTATCTGAAGTCTCAACAGAGCAAATTTTCAATCGTGGGGCTATAACTTTAAGTATTGTAGAAATTCTTGAAAATATGAATTTCAGCGTAGGATTAAATGTATTTACTATGTCTGAGAGTTCGGGTCAAATACACTATGTTAAATTAAATTTAAAACGAAGTGGTGAAAGGCTTAATATTCAAAAATTATTTTTTCCGCTTTGTCACCCTTCTTTTTTTAGAAGATTAGTGTTTAGACTTATGGAAGAAACTCCAGATATAACTAGCAGTTGGGCTTATGGTTATGGGACTACTTGTGATGATTATACTATTAGAAAGGTAATTAATCTATCTGAAAAAGATATTGTAATATGTCGCCCAGAAGAAATGGGAGTACATGGATATGATATTATTGATGATGCTAATTCAATGTTTGATTATGTTAATCAATTTACGGATGATAAAATTAATTTTGACCATATAAAGAATGAACAAGAAATAGAAAAAATATTTAAAAAGACTTAAAAATAAACATAAGTCTTTATTTTTGACAGTTAGGACAAAAGTAAGTTCCTCTTCCTCCTACTTTAGTAACAATAAGTTTCTCTCCACAGGTTGGACATACTCCATCTTTTTTGCCATGAACAGCTAGTTCATTTTGAAATAAGCCATGTACTCCCTCTGCAGATGTAAAACTCTTAATCGTAGTGCCACCCATAGTAATAGCTTTATCCAGTATCTTCTTAGTATTCTTTATAATAGCATCCGCTTCATCTAAACTAATACTATCTGCTTTTCTTAAAGGGTTTATATGAGATGCAAATAAAATCTCATCATCATAGATATTACCAATACCAGTAATAATTGATTGGTCAAGTAAAGCTGTCTTAATAGGCACTTTTTTCTTTCTTAAAGCTTCTAATAAATAATTAGGAGTTAAACTATTATCATAATATTCTAATCCTAAATCAGAAAGTGGCTTTAAATTATAAACTTCATCTTTAGGTAAACATGCCATTTTACCAAACTTTCTAACATCATTAAACCTCATATCAGTGTTATCTGTAAAAGTAATAATAACATGTTCATGTTTAACTTTAGGAACACTAGGGTCTCTAAAGAAGAACTTTCCTTCCATCCTTAAATGACATATTAAGGCTTTAGTAGTAAGAAAGATAACTATCCATTTACCTCTTGTCGTAATAGATTCAATTCTTTCTCCTACTAAATCTTTCTTAAACTTATCTATATCACCAATAATTATATTATCCCAATAGACATCTACCTTTTTAATAGTCTTACCTATAATAATATGCTCTAATGTCTTACTTACTGTAATTACTTCTGGTTTTTCAGGCATACATAACACTTCCTTTACTACTTAATCTTTATCTTCTTCATAATATCTAATACAAACAAAACCATCAAGCACCGCCATTAGCACTTCTTTATTAGTAATATGTATAATCGTATTTGGCTTATATTTATGTTCTTCTTTCCAACAAGTCGCATCATGTACTAAAAAGTTTTTACCTAAAAAGCTAGTACAAGAATCAAACTTACCAAAAGCTCTTATTATTCTATCAATATCATCTACTTTCATAAAACCATTAAATGTCATATCTTCATCTGTTGGATAAAGATAATATTCTCCTTTTCCTTGTTCTTTAGCATTATCATAATAATAATCAAAATTACTTATTACTTCAGTTATAAGTTTTTTAGCAAGTACTTGGCTTCTACAAGATAAGGTCTCTAAATCTTCATTATCTAATACCTTAAACTTTTCTTGTAAAAGAATTGGCCCTTTATCCATATCATAAGTTAATCTATGAATAGTAACCCCACTATATTCTTCGTTCTTTAAAATTATCCAAGGTAAAGGCCAAGGACCTCTTCCTTTAGGTAAAAGTGTTGGATGAATATTTATTCCTTTAAAATTAGGATGATTTATAATAGGTATTTTATAGATATAACCTGCCGTGATAATTACATCAACTTTTTCTTTATCAAATAATCTAAATAATTCTTCTTCAGTAGGTTTATCATAAGTAACAGGTATTTTGTTTTCACTTGCAATGGATTTTATTTTATCATTAAAATTATATTTATTATCAGTTTCAAAAGTAAATATCTTTACAATAGTATTATTCTTATCTTTAACTAATTCTTCTAAACAACCATAGAAGAAATCATAACCACAATATACTATTCTCATAATTACCTACTTAGCTTCATACCAATCATTACCTGTTTCAATATCTACTTTTAAAGGTACATCTAACTTAATAACGTTTTCCATCTTATCTCTTACTAACTCTTTAACTTCCTCTACCTCATCTTTATAAACATTCAAGACAAGTTCATCGTGTACTTGAATAAGAATTTTACTCTTTAAGCCTCTTTTAGTCATTTCTCTATGTAAATCTACCATTGCTTTTTTTAATATGTCGGCAGCACTACCTTGTATAGGAGTATTAAGAGCCATTCTCTCTCCTCCACTTCTTACCATATAGTTACTACTCTTTAACTCATCAATAACTCTTCTTCTATTCATAATAGTGGTTACATAACCATTTTTATAGGCTTCTTTCTTTTCTTTATCCATATATTCACTAATACCAGGATAAGTCTCTAAATAGTTATCCATAAACTTTTTAGCACTACCTACATCTATCTTTAAGTCTTCAGAAAGGCCAAAACTACTAATACCATATAAAATACCAAAATTAACCGCTTTAGCATTTCTTCTCATGGCTTTAGTTACATCTTTAATATCTACTTTAAAGATATCACTAGCAGTCTTGGCATGAATATCTTTATCTTCCTTAAAAGCTTCTATTAAATTAGTCGCTTTTGATAGTGAAGCAAAGACTCTAAGCTCTATCTGCGAATAATCAGAACTCATAATTATAGAATTTTCTTCAGGTATAAAAGCTTTTCTAATTAATCTTGTATAATCACTTCTAATAGGGATATTTTGTAAGTTAGGTTCAGTTGATGAAAGTCTTCCTGTTCTAGTTAAACATTGGTTAAAAATAGTATGAACCTTACCATCTTCTTTTATCTTATCTAAAAGACCAACTACATAGTTAGCATATAACTTAGTAAGCATTCTATATTCTAAGACTTTATTAACAACAGGATGATATGGACTTACTTTATCTAAGATATCTCTACTAGTAGAGTAACTTGTATCATCTTTTTTTCTCCTTTTAGGATAAGGTAATTCTAACTTTATAAATAATACCTCACCTAATTGTTTAGGAGAGCTAATATTAAACTCACATCCTGCATCTTTATATATATCTTCTTCCATATCCTTTATTTTAACTTCTAACTCATCTTTTAACTTTAATAAGTAATCTTTATCTACTCTAATACCCGTTAACTCCATATCAGTAAGAACATAGGCAAGAGGCATCTCTACTTCACTAAATAATTTAGTCTCACCATACTCATTTATTTTAAGTAAGAAATCACTCTTAGTATTATAGATAAAACTACTCTTTAAATTACACTGATTTGTTGTCTCTTCTAATTCTACTTTTTTTCTTCTTTTAAGAGTTCCATAAGTATCTTCAAAAGACTTAATCTCAACCTTTAAATCATTCATCAAAGTAGTAATATCATCGTTCATCTTATAATCTAAAAGGTATGATGCAATCATGGCATCATAGTTACAATTATTTAATTTAATACCAAGTTTATTTAGTAAAATATAACACTTCTTAACATCATATGTAGCCTTAGGAGTATCATTTTCAAATAATTCTCTATGATTAATTACATCTTCTCCTTTTATAAAACAAGTTCCACTTTCGTTTGTAAAACTAACGCCAATAATAAAAGATTCATTATAATTATAAGCATTCATCTCAATATAAAAGGAATATTCACTACTACTATCAAAGTCTTTAACATCTACTTCTTTTATTTCTATATTTTTATCACTATCGCTATCACTATCATTATCTTCTTCTTTACTAATATCTATATTATTAACTTTCTTTAAAAGTGATTTAAACTCTAATTCTTCTAAAATATCTATATATTTAGCTCTATTTAACCCATTATATTTACAATCTTCTAGGCTAAAGGGAATATCTACATCTCTATAAATAGTTGCAAGGTCATAACTCATATAAGCACTTTCTTTATCATTAATAAGTTTTTCTTTAGTCTTAGGAGTTAACTCATCTACATGAGCATACAAATTATCTAAAGTCTTATATTTCTCTAATAGATTAATAGCAGTTTTCTCTCCAATACCTTTAACCCCAGGTATATGATCAGACATATCGCCCATTAATGCTTTAAGGTCAATCATGTTAATAGGCTCTACTTTATAAAACTCTTTAAATACCTCTCTATTAAACCTAATAGAACCCTTAGTCTTTAATAGTTTAACATCTACTTCATCACTAATTAATTGAAGTAGGTCTTTATCACTTGAAATAATTGTCGCGATAAACTCATCTTCTTCATCTACTTCTCCTTGCAAGAGTACCTATTATATCATCAGCTTCATAATTATCTATTTCAAAATGTTTAATTCCCATCGCATCAAGGACTTCTTTAGCTTTAGGAAACTGTAATCTTAAATCATCTGGCATCTCTTTACGGCCTGCTTTATATTCATCATACTTATCATGTCTAAAGGTCTTCCCTTTATCAAAAGCCACTAAAATATAACTAGGCTTCTCTTCTTCAATAATTTTATTCATCATATTAATAAAGCCATACAACCCATTAGTAGGAAAACCTTTAGAATTTCTCATAATAACTCCACTATAACTAGTAGCATAGTAACTCCTAAATAAAAGATTATTTCCATCAACTAATATTATTTTCTTCATATCTAACCACTCTTTCTTTATTTAACTATCTCTTTCTTTATATTATAATTGATAAAGACAGTAGAGACAATCGATAAAATAAATATTACATAAAATACATTTTCTTTTACATATATTGAAATAATTGATAATATTCCAAATATAATTACTTCTGTAAAACATAAACTCATCTGCCCCACTGCTGACAGCATTTCATTATCTTCTCTATTTTTCTTTATAATGTTTTGAATAGAAGTTTGTATTGAGGTCTCATATACTTTGTCGAAGTTATCACTTAACATCTTATTTAATGATACCAACACTTTATTTTTAGTTAACAAATAAAACCCTGTAATTAAAATTTTTATCCCTGAAACTAAACTATTCGCTTTATATATATTTTTATCAGTATATTTACCTATTAAACTAATGGTTATTATTTGAAATAGCAACGAAAGTACTATAACAGTTCCAAACAAAGTGAAATCATTTAAAATAATATACAAGTATAGTGGAACAAAGAGTCTTTCAATTATATGATTAGTTCTTAAGGCATAAATTACTTTATATTTACTTTTACTTTTTAATAAATATTTAAATGTTGCTATAAAGGCATTCTTACTACTTTTAGGTTTATAATCTATTTTTTTAACCATAATATATTGTAGTAAGAAGAAAATTATTATTAAGACAAATATAATAATATTATTACTACTAACAACTCCCCAAGTTATTAGGCAACTAGCCATAACAGCACCCAATATTTTTGATATATAAACTATACTGTTAAACCTTCCTCTATGATTAGTATTTACATATTTACTAGATAATGCATCACTAGCAGGATTAGCAAGCCCCATGAGTCCCATCGTTATAATAAAAAATATAATGTTACTATACAAATTATCAGTAAATAACATAAAATAAGCATTGATTATACTAAATATATTAGAGATTAATATGCAATTTGCAAGACCTATTTTTTCTGATATTGTTATAAAAAGTGGAGTAATCAACCCAGTAATAAAAAATCTCACTCCATATATTAATAATATTAAATAAACTGGCAGACCCGCTTTATATAACATTACAGCACCAAATGTTTCTCCTAATGCTCTAGCAAAGTCTCGAAAGAACTCACTTAAGTAAATATATATCAACCACCCTGCACTGAAAGTACAGGGTTTGATGTGAGGACTGGAACTCCTTCTATGCTAAAGCATACTATTGTCATCATTTACAAATATATCTTCTATTCCATCCTTTTGATTTTCAATATATTCTTCTATAGTTTGTCTAGTTACTTGCCCTACACTCCTACAAAAATATCCTGTCGCCCACATATGTTGTCCCCAAAATTGCTTCCTTAATTTTGGAAATTCCTCTTGTAACTTTTTAGAACTTCTTCCTTTTAGATATTGCATTACTTGTGCTACTGACAAGCTTGGTGGAATACTTAACAACAAATGCACATGTTCTGGTTGTATATTACCTCTTATTATTGTTATTCCTTTTGCCGAACAACCTTGCATCAGTAGCTCTTTTAATCTATACGCAATTTTGTATGTTAATATTTTCTTTCTATATTTTGTTATCCATACTACATGTATTTGCACATCATACTGTGTGTGGGCTCCTTTTTGCATCTTTCTCACCTCTGTTTTATCTTACTACTTTTTATTTACAAAGGCTAGTCCTCAAAGGATTTATGTGACTGAAAGTCAATGGATATTATCCGCCAGTGCCTAGCATATTATATTCGTTCTTATAGAAAATATACTTCATAACAACACATCTTTCTATTACTAACAGTACATTTCTATTGTATCACACTAAAAGAAATATTTAAAATTATTTTAAAGATAAAGCAACTGTTGTATTGATTATTTCCTCCTCACTACTCTCTAATTCATTAACTCTATCACACATAAATAAAGTAAGAATAACAGCCATTATATAGATTAGGCTAACTCCTAAAGCAGTTTTTAAAATATTTTTTAAATTTAACATAACTATCACTCCTTCTTTCTGATATCATTTTATATCGAACAGATGTTTATGTCAATATATTTTCGAAGATTTGTTTGACATTTTACACTCGTTATGCTAAACTATAAACAAATAAAGGAAGGAAGTGTGTAAAGTGGAAAAATTAACTGATAGACAATATGATATATTACAAATAATAAAAAAACTAATTGCAAAAAATGGTTATCCACCTACTGTAAGGGAAATAGGAGATGAAGCGAAATTATCTAGTCCTGCAACTATTCATTTTCATATTAAACAACTAGTTAAGAAGGGATATATTAAGAAAGGTGCAGGGACTAATAGAACTATTGAAGTATTAGTGGATAATGAGTATTTAGATAACGAGGATGATGTTGTAAAAGTACCACTACTTGGTAAAGTAACAGCAGGAACACCTATTGAAGCGATAGAACGTCCTGATGAGACATTTGCCTTACCTACAGAACTTTTTGGTAATAAAAAAGAAATATTTACTTTAAAAGTTAGTGGTGAATCTATGATTAATGTAGGTATATATGATGGAGATATCTTAATAGTAGAAAGACAAAGTACTGCTAGAAATGGTGAGACTGTAGTTGCAATGAACAATAATAATGAAGCGACTGTTAAAACATTTTATAAAGAAAATGGGCATTTTAGATTACAACCAGAAAATGATACAATGGATCCAATAATACTAGATGAAGTTACAATACTAGGTAAAGTTGTAGGACTATATAGAAAATTTTAAAACGAGGCTAATTAAATTTAGTCTCGTTTTTTCAAATAATATTTCTTTACTAAAGCATTATTCTTTTCAATATATTTATCAAGAAAATTCTGTTCATTTAAATGCTCTATTATCTCATCAAAATTATTCTCTAAGATATCTAAAATCATCTTTATTAAAGTGTTGAAGATTTTCTTGTTCTAAGAATAATGCTAAATTTATATCATCTGCATAGCGTCTTAGAGGAGCTCCTGCTCTTAAATAAGGTGTGTCAGCTGAAGGTATTTTTGTATAAGAACCTTTTTCATAAAACATACCAAATTCTAATTGTTCAGCAAGATAATAATTAACTAATATTGATGGAAATGCTATCATATCACTGACTCTTCCTTCTTTTAACCATTGAAAATTTTTCTTGGTACTAGCAGTCGCTACTACCTTGGTTAATTCCTGTAATAAGCAAATAGACTTATCTATTGATGTTAGAGGCCTTTTTTGGTCTAGAATACTTAAAGCTTCTTTCTTAAAAACATTATAATCAACTATTACCTTATTTCTACTAACTTCACAATCTTCTAAAGTACCATCACTATTAAAAATAAACTGAAAACATATTGCGTTTTTTTGCTTTACTCCTTTATTACACTGTAGCATACTTAAATAATCATGAGAAAGATTCTCAGGTAACATATCACAATTAATATTTTTATTTCCTTTTCTGATATAAAAACTTGTTCCTTGTTTATAAGCGTTTATACTAAGTTCTCTATTTTTACCTAAAAATGATGGTGTATCAGTAACATAAACATTGAATAAATATATATCATTTTCTTTTCTTATAGAAAAAGCACTATCTAAATCAGGTGATATACTGTCATCTAGAGTTATTATTGGAGCTTTTTTCTTAAATAATGGTAAATCATCATCGTTATAGTTAAGAGGTTGAACAAATGATTTACCAATTTCTAAATTTATTTCTCTATTAATTATTTTATTAGTTATATTGTTTATAGGAGTAGAATTTATTATTTCTTCCATTGTTCCTAAAATTTCTATAAGTTCTGTATACAATTTATTATTTTCATTATTTGTATTATTTTTAATTATGTCTAAATACATTTTCATTGTAATAATAATATTCTTAACTGTTTTTGTATCTAAAGATGCCATACTCAATATATTTAATAATTCTAAAAATCTATCTTTTAAAATAGGTGTTATATCTATTTCACTTTTATCAGAAATATATATTTCCTCTAATATTTCTTCTACTCTATTTCTACCTATAATATTAAAAGTATTATCAAACCATTTTTCATCGTTAATATATTTCTTGACGATTTCTATTGTTTTTTTATTGAAAGTAAAAATATTTAAAGCTTTTCTTATTAGTTTTTTAAAAATAAATTCACACTCTTTATTATTAAACAAGTAAGTAAATAAGAGTATATCATTTTTAGTAATAGTATCTTTTTGATAAAGGCTACATACATAACTAAAGTAATCCTCATTATGTTTTTCTTTTAATAATATTAACTCTAAATTACTTTTAAGTTTATTAATACCATTTCTCCATTTAATATCATTTCTATTTTCTTCTAATAAACTATTTATCTCATTTAAATACAAAATTTTGTCTTTATAAAACTCTAAACCATTATTTAACATAAACTCTAAATAATCATTAAGTGCTGAATAATTACTTAGCAGATATTGTAAATCAGTATATTTACTTAAATTTATTTTTATTTTCATGAAATAACCCCCATTAATTATAATTATATTAATTTTCTTACTATATGACTTGTTATCAAAAGTCCAGCACTACTAGGTACAAAAGCATTAGACCCTATAACAGATTTATCTTTAACTTTAAGTGGTAACTCAGTAGAAGTACAGACTGTTATTTTTTTCTGAATACTTTTATCAAATTTACTCCTCATAACTCTTGCTAGCGGATCATTATAAGTTTTATCTAGCTGTCAGTAATAGTTAATTTACTAGGATCTCAATCTATTACCAGTACCCATAGAACTAATAAAGTCTATATTATGTTCTAGGCAATAGTTAATAATAGATGCCTTTGCTCTCACATCATCAACAGCATCCACTACAAAATCTATTTTAGTATTAAAAATATCTTTAATGTTATCATTATCTATTCTCAAGTTATAAGTAATAACATTACAATACTCATTAATACCCTCTATTCTTTCTTTAAAGCAATCTACTTTATATTTACCAATATTACTCATTAACAGCGATTATCTGCCTATTAAAATTAGTAATATCGACTTTATCATAATCTACTAGTATTAAATTACCAATACCACTTCTTGCAAGGGCTTCTACAACATATCCCCCTACTCCTCCTAAACCGATAACTAGAATAGTAGATTTTTTTAACTTTTCTAAAGAAAAAGAACCAATTAAGTTCTCTAATCTAGTAAACTTCATAATTAAGCAACCCTTCCTATTAGAATTTAATTTTTTTAGTAAGTATTTTATTGTCGTTCATTCTGATAATAGCTGGCCACTCTAATATCTCCTTCCGTTTACTATGTTATTTAAAGTAGCTAAGATACATAAGTAACTACTCATAATTACTTAATAGCAGTACTCTTTATAGTTTGTTAGATAATCTATTTATCTTACTAGTGTCTACTAAAGAAGGCACTTACACTGTATCTAGTTCCTCAGCTAATATAACATCAGTAGTTTTACTATCTCTCATAATCCAAAGTATTAAAGAAATCTAGCACTTCTAGTTGCTTATTATCACATCCAGCATTCATTTAAACTATTTCTTATATATAAGTGGATTTGGATTATTGCTTTGTGCTAGCTTGCAAGTACTTTCATAGAATTCTCCATTAAATAATTCATCAAAACCAATACTAGCAAGTGATATATTTGTTTTCTTTATTTTATCTAGGACTACTAAGTCTAATATTGTTTACAAGTGTACCATAAATATAATCATTTACTTCATTAGGTTTATATGATGGAGCAGGAATGATATAAGTATCATAGAAATCTCTATCTTTATATTTTCTAGTATTTACTTCAATATAATTAGCATTCTCACTTCCATAATTAATATTCCTTCTAATAAAATCTGTAATAGCTTTAGGATCTGTAATAGGTTTCTTACTATCTTCATAGGCTCTAAGATGAGTTTTACCAATAACTATATCACTTTCTTTTACATCTTTTGCCCCTGAATCTAATATATCTTTTTTTACCTCTAAATCTTTAAAGCTAATAGTAACTTTTAATATTACATCATTTATCATTAATGGTAAACTTATCATATATATCACTGCCTTTCTCATAGGAAGAGTATTATATCATATATTTTTATCTTTTTGCAAGTATTGCACATTTAAAAAAAGTATGCTAAAATTTATTAGTAACTTGTTATGGCCTGTTGGTGAAGTGGTTTAACACGCGCGCCTCTCAAGCTCGTATTCACGGGTTCGAACCCCGTACAGGCTACCACGTTTGATTTTTCAAACAACCAGAAATGGTTGTTTTTCTTATGTTTGAGAGGTGCTAATATTTAGTAGCAGTTAAAAATAATTGAGGTTTACCACAAAAAAACCACACACTAATACTTTGAACTTATTAAGCAATATTTCTTGACTTTTATAAGAAGATAATATTATTGATGAACTTACTTTAAAAGAAATATTATATGATATATTATCTTGGATTGAAATTTGTTGTAAAAATATTCAAACCTTGACGGAAAAAGAAAGTAAATTAATTAGTGCTTTTAAATATGCTAATAATGTTAAAAAACATAGCGTTTCTATTTTTGAATGTAGTTTAAGAACAGATACATTATTTCCATCAAAGGAACTATTCCCATCTAAAAACTTATTTCCATCTTCTTTTGATATAAAATGGAATAAACTGCCACTAGATAATATGAGATTCAAGTGTCAGTATAATAATTATAATAAGTACTTAAAAGGAAAAAGCATCCTAGCTACACTAGACGAACTTATAAATATAATAAAACAAGCCCTAAAGGATAAATAACCCCTCTAGGCTTTATTAATTATTTGATAAAAACTACATTTTTTATCTTAAGTTAACTCGTGATTTGGATCGAACCATATTATATAAAAATCATTTCTCATTCTATAACCATAAATTCTGAATTTTTTATCAACCCTCATTGACTTTAAATTAATATCATTAGATATAAAATCCGGTTTTTTTAAATTATTAATATTTTCATAATTAATACTCGTTGAATTATTTATATCAACCCATTTCATACTTTCAATCTTTTTAGCAAAAGAAACGAATCTTTTTAATTGCTCTTTATTCAAAGTCCATAGTTGGTATTTATTATCATCACATCGTGAAAATTTTAAATTGCAAGTAGTATTGTCATAGTTTGGTACAAGTTGTTTGTTTAAATTAGGTAATTTTTTAGTACTATTATTAGACATTATAAGGTTCTGTCTTAAAAAAAGCTTTCATTTCCTTTTTAGGTATTACTACTTCACATTTTTCACCAGGTTCATAACCTTTTCTAGCATTTATCCAAGGAGATTCACTATGCGTAAGTTCTTCTAAATATTTACCATCATAAATACCAAAAACATCCCAAATATATGTTAAAAAAGATGAAGTTTTTTCATCAAAAGTATATAATTTTACTTTTGGCTCATCTATTGCTTTGTATTTATAATCCTTATACTCATCATAAATTTCAGGATTAGCTGGTCCATGTGCCCAAGCTTGAAAATCCTCATTAAAAAGTGGTTTATCATATTTTGCTAAATAATATCCTTGAGCATAATATAAAATCTTTTGTAATTTTAAAGGTGTAATTGTACTTCCAGAATCTCTGTCAACTATTTTCAAGAAAAAATTAGCAACATCAAAAATTGTTATTTTAGCTTTTCTCATTTTAATCCCTTCTTCCTATAATATGTAAATATTATATAACTTGTAAGTTCAAATTTACTATAGCTTTTTTCTTTTTAGTAAGAACTTTTTTAGACCATTTAATTGGTATAATTGTATCATCTTTATCTTTACTAGGTGTTGCTTCTGGTCTTACTTTAGTAAAAAAGCCATTAGGAAATTTCAAGCTTTTTTTCTCTTCTTTCATAAAGAAGCACCTCCAATCTTCGATAATATGATTTGCTTAGTTATATATTATAGCGAACAAGTATTCTAGAGTCAACAAAAAGTTTCATATTATCTATATTTTTATTTTATATCAACTTGTTAATAATCACAACAAAAAGTTTATTAACTAGCAAGTGTTCCCATAGGGTCCCACGATTTTAACTCTACTGGTTTAAGCTTTAATTCCTCTAACTGTTCGCTAGATAAATATTTCTTATTAATAACCGCTTGATAAACATATTTTTCAAACCAAGTATCGCTAGCAACATAATAACCTTTATCTCCTACTTGTTCTCCCCAACTGTTCTCTATTTTCCATTTAGTAGGGATATTTCCATCTAAATTAACACCTGTAATCACCATAGCGTGGTTCATTGCACTCTCATAATTTTCTAACATCTCTTCTTTAGTCATAGAAAAGTCTGTTTTAAAGGTATCATTATAATTGAAACTTAAATCATCAAATAAACCATCCGCTCTATCAGCATCTTTAGAACAATCACTACCAAACCATACTACTTCTTTCGCTTCTAATTGCTTAACTACAAGGCTTTTAAACTCCTCCATAGGAAGATTTAAGTAAAGTATGTTCTTACCTTCAATAACATTACCTAAATATTTAACTGTATATGTTTTATTAAATGGTTTATCTTTAGTAGGAGCATTTATTATACTAACATAATCATCTACATTTATATCTGTATATTTTTTATAGAACTCAAGTGGTGTTAAATCTTTAATAATATGATATTTCTTATCTTTATCTGTATATTCAAAGTCAAATTTATTAGTGGGTAGTCCAAAACAGTCTGTTAATATTCTATAAATATCTTCTAAATAAAGGCTCTTTAAATACTCTAAATTATCATTATTATTTTTAATTCTCGCATTAAACTGTCTTAGCTTTCTATTAAGCAAGTCATTAACTTCACTTGTATTAGAACTTTGATAAGTCTCATTCATCACATCTTTAGGCACAATTCCATATTTATTTACAATATTAACAAATAAATCCCACTGTCCTCCATCTTCTATACCTCTAGTTAAGATATGATATCTTTCTCTATTATCATCATCTTCATCTTTTAACTCAATTAAACACTCCATAATATAATTACACTTTTCTAACTTATCATAGAAAGCGATAAAGTTTTGGGATAATTCAAAATCTTCCAAATTATACTTTTTACAAATAGCTTCTCTTAAAACATTACATCCTGCAAATATCCAACATCTACCAGATGATTTTTGATCTTTAACAGGTAATGTCTCTATATTATTAGAAAAGTTATATAATAGTCTTTCTCCTATTTCTTTATCTCTGACTATTTCACTTATTTTATTTTTATCAAGAGCACATCTTACTATTTTATTAGTATCATCATGCATATAATGATTATCTATTTGCTCTAAAACCTCTCTTTTTATTTCCATATCATCACCATCCATAATAATAGTATATCTATTATAAAGATTTTAATACGACTTTTAACATGACAAATTTAATGATAAAATATTTATAGGTGATTATATATGGAGATAACTAATTTAGATAAATTAGTCGATAAAAACAAACTAATACAAAATTTTAAAGGAAGTCATAATATATACAATTTTAAAATAGACAATGATATTTATTATTTTAAAGAAGTACCTAATAGAGAATTAATAATGGAGTTAATATCTAAAACAATTGCTTTTCTCTTAGGAATACCTTATCTTAAAGAGTCTATTGCTATTTTAAATGATAAATATGGATTACTTAGTAAAAGTTACCTAAAAGATGATGATAAAAGTTATAACTTGCATAGCTTAATGCAAAACTACTTTTATGAAAATAATGATGAAGATGAGTTACTCGATTATAGAAAACTAGCTAGTTTAAATAATTTAGAAGATATTTGGTTTGCCCTAGAAGATAGATATGAAGATAATGATATAGTCAAAAATCTAATGAATGGCATTACTAATATATTTATGTTTGACTTATTAATAGGAGAATCTGATAGAACTTTAAGAAATATAGAAATAATAGAAAGCGGTAATATTGTAACACTTGCTCCTTTATATGACACATCAAGTATACTAAGCGATAAAAAAACTGCTTTAGGTGTAGATGAAGATGATTATTTAAAAAGTGATATAGAAAAATTGGATAAGTTTTTAGAAAATTCTGACTCATCTTACAAAAAGAGATTTTATAATTATCTTGATACGCTAGAATCTATTGGTATAGAAAAGATTATAGAAGAAACTGAAAAAGAAAATGATATTGTTATAGATAATAATTTAAAAGACGAAATAATAACTAAATTTAATGAGAGAATAAATATGTTTAAAGAATATGAAAAAAGAGCTAGTATTTCTAAATAAACTAACTCTTTAATTTTTATAGAACTCTACTCTATTTTTAAATTCATCTATACCAATAATCTTTAATAATTGATATAAATTAGGTGTCTTAACTCTACCTGTAAGCAAGTGTCTAATCATCTCACATACATCTCCTATATGTCCTTTGTATAATGTTGGATCTTCTTTATACATCTTAACACTAGGAGCATATCCCATCTCTTCTGCAAGTACTTTAATCTGATTATACCAATCATCTTCGCTATTAAATTCTTGATATATCTCTATATATTTATTAATAACATCAAAGTCAATATTATCTTCTATATCTTTATAGGTCTCTTTTCTATCTTTATAAAATAAGTCATTGAAGATATAGGCACTTTCTGTTTTGATATCTTTATAAGTTGCAATATCCTTTCTTGGTCTTTTACTATCACGTTCTATGTTTAGGAAAGCAATTAACTTATCTTTATCTTTTACCATTAAATTATAGAACTCTTCATCATACTTTTTATAATACTCTAAAGCATCAATATAAATAGTGTCTGCACTAATTCTTGAAAAGTAAGTTCTACAAATATTATTTAGCTTTTCCATATCAAAAAGTGTTCCACCTGTAGGCATCTTCTTAAATGAGAATTTAAAGTCTTCAATTGATTTATCTTTATTTTGTAAATACCACTCTTCAAAGTTAGTATTTGCAAGTGTTGCAAGATATAATCTAACACCTTCCTTAGGTATACCTGCTTCTTCATAGTAACTAACCGCAAATTCTGGATCTTTTCTCTTACTAAACTTACGTATTTTACCATCTTCTTTTTTAGTAAGAGGTGCAATATGAGCATATTTACATGGTTTAAAGCCTAAAACTTGATTAAGTTGTAAGTGTTTAGGAAAACTAGGTACCCATTCATCTCCTCTTAAAACATGAGTTGTATGCATTAAATGGTCATCTATAACATGAGCGAAGTGATATGTTGGAACACCATCTTTTTTAAGTAGTACTTCATCAATATCGTTTTCTGGCAAACTAATATCACCTTTAATTAAATCATGTAAAATTATCTCATTATGAGAATCACCAGGGGACTTAAGACGAATAACGTAACTATCGCCATTAGCAAGGTGTTCTTTAACTTCGTCAAGTGATAAATCTCTATCAACAGCATAACTTCCATAAATACCAATTTTTTCTTTTCTTAACTCTTGGCCACTTCTTATATCAGCGATTTCTTCTTCACTCATAAAACAAGGATAAGCTTTTCCTTCACTAACTAACTTTTTAGCATAAGCCTGATATATCTCTACTCTTTCACTTTGTAAATAAGGGCCATAATTACCACCTTTACCATATCCTTCATCATAATCTATATCAAAAGCTTTAAGGCCATTAATAATAGCTTCTATCGCCCCTTCTTTTTCTCTTTTACTATCAGTATCTTCAATTCTAAGATAAAAAATACCTCCAGTTTGTTTAGCAAGCATTGAACTAATGAAGGCTCCATATAAATTACCTACATGCATAAATCCTGTAGGAGAAGGTCCAAATCTTGTAACATAAGACCCCTCTTTTAAATCTCTAGCTGGATACTTTGCTTCTATCTCATCTACAGTTATCTTGATATTAGGAAATAATAAATCTGCAAGTTCCTTATTCATCTAAATCACTCCATCTATTAAAAAAATAATTATCTAATTTGGTTGCCCCAGTTAGATTCGAACTAACGCGTAATGCGGTCAGAGCGCACTGCCTTACCACTTGGCTATGGGGCAATAAATAACAATTAAATTCTATCACAAAAAGGTTTTCTTGACAACTTGAAAAAAAGAGATTTTTATGATAATATGAATATGTAAGGAAAACTTACATATAAATAAAAATGAGGAATACTTAGTTTTGCAGATGGGTATTTACCTCAAAATATTTTTTGGTGAAACACCCTAATTACAAAGATGTAATAGGGTGTTCTTTCTATCTATAAATAATCAACAATATGATAATAATTAATAATATAACTATTAAAAAGTCTTTC
The DNA here is from genome assembly GCA_963929435.1 of uncultured Bacilli bacterium. Taxonomy (GTDB): domain Bacteria; phylum Bacillota_I; class Bacilli_A; order RF39; family UBA660; genus Onthousia. The sequence continues at coordinate 23,247 of CAWVIV010000023.1, read as the reverse complement.
TTACCCATAGACATTTCCCCTTTCTACCCCCTGAAATCAAGTAAGATAGAAAGAGGCAAAACACCCATTACTAAGTATTCCATCTATACAATATCATAAATGCATCTATAAAACAAGCGAACAAAGACAAGTTTTATAGATTTTTTTAGTATAATCATTCATATTTAATAAGCACTTTATCTTTATTCTCTACAATACTTTCTGGGTGATGAAAGGCTTTTTGAAATAAACTTATAGTATATTCTTCCATATCCATTTGGTATTCCTCAATTGTTTTTTCCTTTTTATCTATCGTAAAACAGAAAACAGTGTCATATCCACGATTAAACTCACAATCTTCTTCATCATCTCTAAATACAGAATATTCTTCTTCAATACAACATACCATACTCATATCTCTAGCCATTATACCTATTGTAGGAGTATCAGAATATATTTCTTCATTATCTTCACGCCTATAAAAAGAGAATATAACATAATTATAATTAAGGCATATATTAAGCTCTTGTCCTAAAAGTTCTTCTTCAATGTTTTGATATCTACTTTTAACTATATTAGAACCAATTAAATCTAAAAACTTAACTAATCTTTTCTTTTGTTCAGTATTTTCATAATCACTTATCATATATTTAATTCTTTTACAATCTTCTTTTATTGCCTCTTGATATTCAAAAAATAATTCTAATTCCTCTTTAGGCATGTCATTAGAATAATACCTTAAGTATAGATAATCCATTATACCATCTGCTTTCCTTTAATCAGTGTTATTTTTCTTTTTATGATTAATTGAAAAACCTAATCTTTTAGAGTCTCCGTAATTTAATTCACTTAACATATCCATTGTTAAAGAAAATTCTTCTCTTTCTTTCCTAATCATTTCTTCTTTTTGTCTATCAGATAACTCTATATAACCATCCTCACTTATCGCTTCATAAGTTGGCACTTGATAGCCAATAGGTGGACATATATCACTTAGAGTTAAACAATCTCTTCCTAAGTATCCTTTACTTACACTAAAAGTCAAATATGTCCCTTTATTATTAGCTTTCTTTTCCATTTCTCTAATCTTTAAAACATTATAAATAATAGGCTTACATAATCTAATAGCATCTTCATAGTAAATTTTTCCATCAAATATTTTAATATCTAAACTATCAAATAACTCCTTATATTCATCATTACCTATACTATAAACAAGGTCAATTAAATTAATAGTATTTTGTTTTAAATTACCAAGATACATATTAAAGTATTCTAAGGTGGTTGGACTGAATTCATAAGTAGATGTAACTAACTTTCTCATAAAATTATCTGCAAATTCCTGTGATTTAGTTTTATTACCACTACTTACTTTAGATTTATCTTTATTATCTTCTTTTTCCTTTTCTTTTAGAAAAGTAGTAATCTCTTCTTCTGTTAATTTTACCCCTACACTATTAACATAATCTCTTATTTCACTAAAAGAGAGACTTAAACTATCAGCACAAATAGAATAAATTATATATTCATCTATATAATCCCCATATTCTCCAAACAATGCATATCTTTCTTCTAAATCAATATATTTATTAATATCAATATCTATCTTTTCCATATTTTCTTTCTCCTCTATATAAATATTAAAATAATTGTTATGATACCTATAATACCAAAGAATATAGTTATTGCATATTGTTTTTTCATCATTTCTTTAGTTCTATAAATATAAAAATGTGTATAATCATTTTTATTAATTAATACTTTTGTCTTTGTACCAACAGGAACTATTTTCTTCATTCTAGCACTATAATATATATCTTTTAATTTTAACTTCTTACCACTAATATTAACCTCATATATTGGTGTATAAGCCTTAATAACAGTATTACCTTTAGTATAACTATAATCATAGTTAGTGCAAATACCTTCTGTTTCAATACAGTCACTCTTTTTAATATAATTATACTGAGATTTTGGTGAAATAATAAATGTATATACTGGTACAATTATAAAAGCGATTGGAACTAATATCATTCCATATTTACTTATAATATATGCTAGAGATGTATCTTCAAAAAATAATAATATAGAACTTATTAATACACCAATTAAACCTACTAATAAAACCAAATACCAAATATTAAGCCATCTATATGGGGTATTAATTACATATACTAAGCCACATATAAAGAATGCTAACATGATATCTATACCACCTGCTACAAAACCAACAGTCAATACTAAAATTGGCATTGCTATTATAGACAAGAATATATAGATATATAAGATAGCTGTTAATTTCTTTTTCATTACTTCCTCCATTAGAAAAAACATGCAAAAACTACATATATTTTTGCATTGATTTCATCATTTGATTAATTTGTTTTTGATTAGGTTTTCTACCCATCTGCATCATTAAAGCTTTAATCATCTCTTCATTAATAGGTGGATTTTTTTTCATATATCTTTTAGTAACAGTTCTTGCAATAAAGAAACCAATAATCGCTCCTATTACTAAACCTATTAAAACCATTAATATATCGTGTAACATAATAACACTCTCCTTACAACAATATATTACCTTAAAATAAATATTTATACAAGAATTTTCTTACTATCTAGAAAGAAATAGTCTTGATTTTTAAAATCAACAGCAAAATAAGTGTTATTAATGCTATTTAGCTCATCAAAGAAGAAACAGTCATAATAGTTAGTTTTAACTAACATATAAGCTCTTTTTACTACTAGAGTACTAATCTCATCATGAGCAGGATTATTGTAGTAATGAGTCTCACCTTTTTTACTATAAGGGATACTCTGATGATATTTAACAAATAAATATCTATCAGTCTTATCCTTATCTATTTTCTTAGTTAATTGTCTAAAAAGACTATAGCCATAGTTTAATTCTTCTTTTTTTAAAGTATAAATCTGTTCAAAGATATTATATAGAATACTAGGTTTATCTATATATAGATTTTTAAATTCATCTTTAAGTTCAAAAATAAAAAACTCTCTCATTATAATCACCATCTTAACTATAACAAGAAAGTTTTAAAATATTTGTCGAATTATTTAATTATCTCTTCTATTTTTAGAGCGATTTCATCGGTAGTAAAATGAAACTTTTTATTTATATCATCTTCGCTTCCACTTGCCCCAAATCTATCCACTGTAAATAAATAGTTATCATTATAGGCAAACTGGTACCAAGAGTATGATGAAGATTTTTCAATAATAAATTTCTTTTTACCAATAGGAAGTAACTCTTCTTTTTCTTCATCGCTTAATAAGTTATATCTTTCAATTGATGGCATTGATACTATTCTAAAGTCATATCCCTTTTCAAATAAAGCATTAACAACATCAAAGGCAAGATCTACTTCTTCACCTGTCGCAATAATAATACCATCTAACTTTCTTTCTTCTTGTTTTATAACGTATGCTCCACGAGAAACATTAGGAACAGAAGATGTTTCTCTTATTTTCGTCTCATTTCGTCCTAAAACAATACAAGCTGGCTTATTTTCTTCAAATATAGTCTTATAAGCACCAATAACTTCATTACTATCACTTGGTCTAAAAACCTCTAAATTAGGAGTTGCTCGAAGACTAACTAATTGTTCAACCGCTTGATGTGTTGGACCATCCTCTCCTACTGTAATTGAATCATGAGTAAAGATATAAGTAACAGGTAAATTCATAAGACAAGTTAGTCTTAAAGCAGGTTTTAAATAGTCACTAAAGGTTAAATAAGTAGAGACAAAAGGACGATATCCTGATAAGGCAAGCCCATTAGCGATAGCAGCCATAGCAAATTCTCTTACACCAAAGAAAATATTTCTACCATTATAGTCATCAGAAGAAAAGTCTCCTTTATCTGTTAGATATGTTAGAGTTGAACTAGAAAGATCAGCCGCTCCTCCAAAGATTAATTTACTAGAGTTAGCAAGAGAGTTTAATATCTTACTACTAGCTTTTCTAAGTGACTCTACTCTTTCTTCTGGATAAGCATAGTCTAAGTTAGTAAGTTCTATTTTTTTATCACTTGACATCAATGAATCTAATAACTCTTTAGTCTTATCATCAAGATTTTCATATTTTTCATTAAAGTCATTTTCTAAATTACTACATCTATCATCTATAAGTTTTTGAAAGTCTTGTAAGGCTTCATTAGATATTGTAAATGGTATATCTCTAAGTCCTAATTCATGTTTAATATTAGTAATATCTTCATCATCAAGAGGCTTTCCATGAACGATATTTTTACCCGCATTACGAGAATACTTTCCTATTGTTGTCTTAACTTGAATTAAGCTAGGTAAATCACTAGACTTGGCATTAGTAATCGCTTTATCAATTTCTTTAATATCATCACTAACAGTACTAACATTAAAACCCATTGCCTTAAATCTAGCTTCTATATCATCAGTAAAAGTTTTCTTAGTATCACTATCAAGACATACATGATTAGAGTCATATAAAAGTATTAAGTTATTAAGTTTAAGATTACCTGCTAAAGATAATGCTTCATAACTAACACCTTCCATTAAATCTCCATCACCACATAGACAATATACTTTATAGTCAATGATATTATTTTTCTTATCATTAATTAAAGCTTCAGTATGTTTTTCTGCGATAGCCATACCTACAGCCATAGCCACTCCTTGACCAAGAGGTCCTGTTGTCGCATCAACTCCAGGTGTAACCCCATATTCAGGATGACCTGGAGTAATAGAGTCTATTTTCCTAAAGGCTTTTAAATCATCAAGTTCAATATTAAACCCAGCCATACCAAGTGTTGCATAAAGTAAAGCTGAACCATGACCTGCACTCATAACAAACCTATCTCTATTAAAAAAATTAGGGTTGTCTTTAGAAAATCTTAAATGATGAGCATAAACAGTATAGATAATGGAAGCAGCACCTAATACAATACCAGGATGTCCACTATTCGCTTCATGAATCATATCAATACCAAGACCTCTAATCTGATTAACAATCCTTTCTTCATTAATATTATCTTCACTACTTTTAGTAAAAGCTAGCATATTATCACTCCTCGTATAATAGTTTTTGTAAGTGAAAAATCACTTATATTAACTATTTTTTATTTATTCTATTTTTATAAGTAAAAATAGTTAAAACTGTGGATTATTTATACCCTTGTGTTATTATATCTCTTTGAGATGTAATAACTAGGAGCTATTCTTTCACTCCTTGTAACCCTATATGGTGTTTACTTTTTAAGAATGAATCCCTACTTATTAGTTATTATCCTTCTAACTCAGATGATGTTTCTCTTTTAAGTTTAATCGCAGCATATTATCCTTAAATAAAAGATGTATTCTTATAGCGAGGTTGTTGTCAAACTTTTAAGCAAGGGTATCTGTAGTCTGTCATATCTCACAAAAATTCATAAAAGAAAGGTGGTGATATAAATGCAAAACTGTTTATTCATTGGTGTTGATGTTGCATTAAAAGGTAACCAATTCTGTGTTATGAACTTTGATCAACATATTTATTTCAACCTTAAATTTCCTAATAATCCAGAAGGAAATGATATGGTTATAAATAAAATTAAAGACATTGAAAACAAATTCTTCTTTGAAAAAATCATTATTGTTATGGAATCCACTGGTATGTATTCTTTTCATCCAGCTTGTTATCTTTCTTCTAATGGATACTTAAATAAGTTCCATACTGAAGTTTTTCAAATTAATGCTTGTGATTTTGATAAATACAAGAAAAGCTTTCATGATTTAGATAAAGAAGATGGTATTGATGCTTATATTCTTGCCGACTATGCGAGAGTTGGAAGAACTAAAGCTTTACATCCATTTAGAGGTTCTCAATACATTGCACTTCAACGTCTTACAAGACAAAGATATCATATTTGTAAAGAATTGATAAGAGAAAAGACTTATGTTTTAACTAATTTATATCTTTCTTTCTCTGGTTTAATGTCTTTAGACAAAAATGAATTACCTTTTTCTAATTTGTTTGGTGCCACTTCTTCTGCTTTCTTAGAAGAATTTGTCTCTCCAGATCAAATCGCTGAATCTTCTGTTGAAGAACTTATTAACTTTATTTCCGAAAAAAGTAAAAACCATTCATCTAATTTAAATGATAAAGTTACTGCTTTAAATAAGGCTATGCGTGCTTCATACAGATTAGATCAGACTGCTTATGAGCCAATCAATATTGCTATTGCTTGTTCTTTAAATACCATTAAATTTTATCAACAACAACTTAAGAATATTGATAAAGCCATCTTAAATGCAGCCTTAGGATTAGATTCTAATACTTACCATATCTTACTTTCTATTCGTGGTATTGGTAAGGTTTATGCTGCTGGTATTATGGCTGAAATTGGTAATATTGATAGATTTTCACATAATTCCAAACTTGCAAAATATGCAGGACTTTATTGGAAAAGAAATCAGTCTGGAGAATTCGATTCTCAAGATAAGAAATCTTCAAAAAAGTCTAATAAATATTTACGTTATTATTTAGTTGAAGCGACTGCTTCCTGTGTTAGACAGAACTTTCCTTTTATAAAAGATTATTATAATCTTAAATATAAAGAAGTTACTAAACATCAACATAAACGTGCACTCGTTTTATCTGCTCGTAAACTTGAAAGATTGATTTTTGGATTGCTGCGAAAAAATCAATACTACAAACCAATTGACTCGGTTCAAAATTCAAAGATCAGTTAATCGCTATTTGAATATGACTGTAGGACTAAAGTCCGAAAGGAATATTTAAATAGCGAACACTTGTTTTAGCTTTAACTAAAACCTTTTTGTCGTGTAATAATTTTTTTGATATGGCAGGAAATTATACTAAAACTGCCATAATTTACCTATTGACTTTTACCAGATGTTCTTAGTTAATACTATCATATCATATTTAAGAATTAAGTCAAAAAAAGTTTATTGATTATGCAAGTTTTCTATGTTAAAATCTAATTGTAATGCCGGTATAGTTTAGTGGTAGAACAGATCCTTGGTAAGGATCAGAGGCAAGTTCAATTCTCGCTTCCGGCACCAGTTTTAAAGATAAACTCGAGCTTTTTGTTTCGAGTTTTAATATACTTAAATCTATGATAAAATACTTATAGAAATTAAATTATATATGAGGAGATATAGTATATGAAAAATATATGTTATGAAAGTACTAGCAAATGTTTGTTAGCATGTCCATATTGTATTTCAAGTGATAATGGAACATTAATTCAAGATAATTATCAAGAAATAATTAATTTTATAGGTAAACTTCGTCCAGAGAGAATTGTAATTGGAGGTGGAGAACCTCTATTAGACCCATTATTAAAAGAAAAAATACAGCTAATTATTAATAAATATCAAGAAAATAATGAGAAACCTTACATCTCTTTATCAACTAGTGGTGCTTGCAAAATTAGTGAAGAAATGTGGGATTTTTTAAAAGAGCGAATACAATGTTTTGATATTAGTATACCATCTCTTAATTCAAATACATATAAATTAATGAGAGGAAAAGATTTACTAGAACAAGCATTAATAAATACTAAAAAAGCTGTAGAACATGGTTTAAATGTTAGAATAAGTATTGTTATGACAAAATTAAATAAAAATGAATTACAAGATATTTTGATGTTTGCAGAAAAAATAAATGCTCATTCTGTTAGAGTTGGAAGATATTTTCCATTTAGAAATGCTAATAATGTTAGAGATATTTATGAGTTAGATGAAACAGAAGTAATGCAGATAATACAAGATATTAATAATGGGAAATATAATGATATTTACACTAAAAAAATAATTCCCCCTATTAAAACATTAGATATGATGAATGGTTATTTAAATGTAGATTTTAATGGAGAATTATTCATACCTACCGAATATGGAAAACAAATAATTGGTAATGTAAATGAAATAAATATAACGGAATTAGATAATTCATTAAATGAAGCACAACAAAAAATATTTATCAAAGCAAAAGAGATTATTAAATAAACCTATTATGCTTTTTTCTTTTGTACAATACTACTACTATTACTCGAGCTTTTTGTTTCGAGTTTTAATATACTTAAATCTATGATAAAATACTTATAGAAATTAATTTGTCTCATTTAGAAAGAGTGATATTATGGCTTCTGCTACAATTCATCTAGCTATCGCTAAAAAATATTTAGAAAATCATAATGAATTAAATTATGAAAAAGTAATTGCTGGTACTCTTTATCCAGATGCAACAAAAGATAGTGAAAAAACACATTATACTGAGGCATATCGTGGTAAAGATAATCTAAGTCATGTACGTAGTAAAGTAAATTTATATAAATTTTTGAACGAGAATAAAAGTCTAGATGATTTTAAAATAGGATGGTTTTTACACTTAGTAACGGATTATTTGTTTTTTGAAGAATGTTTCACAGAAGAATATTTACTAAATACTAGTTATAATGATTTTTGTAGAGATTTATATTTTGCTTACGACCATTTAAATCTTTATTTAACGCAAAAATATCGTATTAACAAAGATGATTATAAAGATTATCCAAGCGAGTATTATCAAGGACTTCCTTATGAAAAATGTATTTTATCAAAAGAGACAATCGATGCATTTATTAATAGAGTTTCTAATATTAATTTAGATAAATATATAAAAAAAATACAAAAAAAGCAAGTCAATATAAAACCATAAAAATATAAAAAGGTAGTGATAATAATATGAAAATAATTGATATTTGTGAAAACTTTTCAGCTTTGGGGTGTTTAAAGCAATATTACGAAAACAACAACATAAAAGATTATATGATTTATGCACTTGAAATGTATCTATCAATAGGAGATATAAAAAATAATCATAAAGACTTTTTAAACCGGCTTTATCAAAGTAATTATAGTTATACATGTAATTATAACTATAATGAGGAATTAAAGAAAATATTAAATAACATCACAAACGACACTATAATTAGAATTTGGTCTTCTAAGAAAAATGATGATGACTATATGCTATTATTATTTCTATGTAACTTTTTAAAAGATAAGATAAACACAATTAATGTTGTTTTCTCCAGCGATTATAATGAATTACAATATAGCATTAACTTCTTAGATTATAAGAAAGTCAATGATGTATTAAAATATGAAAAAACTTTATCTAAAGATGAAATTGAAACTTATGCTAAAGAGTGGAATAAATTGGTTGAAATTAATAGTGAATTAAGGACATTAGAAAATGGCAAAGTTAAAAGCAAAAAATATTCTGACTACTATGATATTATATTAAGCATTTTAAAAGAAAGAACACCTTGCAAGATAGCAAATTTAATTGGTGAATGTATGGCAAAAGAAGTCCTTAATGATGCCAGAGATTTTGTTTATTTATATTTAATTGACCAATTAATTAACTTAAATAAAATTAAAATAGTTGAAAAAGGAACAAGGCATTTTATAGATACAATCGCTTTAACAGAAAATAAAATGGAGGAGAAAAAAATATGAATACTATAATATATAAACTATTAAGTAAAACAAATGATGAAAGAAATTTAAATGATTCATTATTAGAAAACCTATACCAATATTATGAAGAAAAAAAGTATTGAATTAAATTATGAGAAAAATATTAGTAAAGATGACTTTGATAAAATATTTAATACAGTATATGATGTCTTAAAACTTAAAATAAATGATGATGAAGCTTCTGAAGCAATGATTAATTATTTATCTCTTTTAATTGCAGATGCGAGAGATGGATTTAATGTGGATATTAACTGGTGCATCAAATATATTTGGTATTTATGCGCTGGTATAAAAGAAGAAATAAAACCCAAATATAAAGACTGCATTTCTTTTATTCAACAACAACTAATAAAAGAGTTTAGTATTAAAGAAACTATTAATGAAAAAGTAAAAAGAAAAATATTTACTAGTTATATGACCAATATTTAATAAAGAGAAAAACTACTCTCAACTAACTTGAAGGTAGTTTTTATTATAACTTCTTTACATAATCAAGATATGGTTCAAACGATACATACTCTTTACCATCATCTTTTATAAAATAACCAAATCTTCCTCTAACTTTAATAGGCTCATTTAATGCTTTAAAATCTAAATCTTTAGAATCATTCGCTCTAGCACCTTTACTTAAGGATACTGTTATATGAGGAACTTTTAATTTGTTATCAGTATCATAATTAATATAATATTCATTTAATTCTTCAGGTAGTGTTACCATAAAAGCACTATTTTTATTATCGTTACCATATCCTATTAAATAAAGATCAAAATACTCTCCTACCAAATTATTAAATATTTCTTCTTTAGTGGGATGATATTTAAAAGTACAATGTAGTCTATCGTTAATTATACCTAAATTCTTCTTTTCAAGAGAGAATATTTTCTTCTCCTCTTCTTCATCAAAAAATATTCCTTCATAACTTAACATCATAAGCACCTCTAATCTATTAATTCAGAATCTTGAAACAAAATTATGTCTTTTAAATTATCTCTTATAAACCATAATACCTCATTATCATCATCTATAAATATAACTTTATCATTATAATTAAGAGTCTTTAAATAATTAAGTTTTAATTCTTTAGAAGTAAACGTAGGATTACTCTCTTTATCAAGAATAATTCTCTTATCCTTATCAAAAAACTTAGCATATTTATCTAACCAATCATTTTTATCTTTAACTTCTCTTTTCTTCCTACAAACTGATAATATATGAAGTTCTACATTTTTAAGTTCGTTCACTTTTTCTAAAGTCTTGATATTTGTCTTTAATGGCCTTTTATTGATAAAATCTAAAGGCTTACCAAAATCATAGGAAGCAATAACACCATCCATATCTACATATATAATAATTTTCTCATCTTTAGCCATCTTTTCTATTAAATTATAAAAGTACATATTATTTCTCATTCCTTTACTAAATATAATATATTTCAACTACTAAACTGAACATATTTTTACTTTTTATACTCTTTTCCCTTCTCTTTAGATAATTCTATCTCATTAATTGTTTTATCAAAAGTGTCTTTAATCGCTTCAATTGGAACACCTTTTTCATATAAGGAAATAACTAAGCTTGACATATTGTCTAACCCATTTTCTATATCTTCATCAGTAATTAATAATCTCTTCATAACAAACCTCCCATAATTTCTTTAATTCATTAAAATAATTATAACTTAAATTTTAAAAAAATACATGAATAATTAAGAAAATGTTGGTTATTATAATAGTGTACATAAATAATATGTACAACACCAGGAAGTCTTACTACTGGTCTAAAGAGCTTTAAGCTCTTTTCTTTTTGCCAAAAATTACCCTCATAATTAGACAAATTTCTTGCATATTTTCTATTAAGATAACAAAGACTAATAGTGGAAAGGAGGAAAAAATGAAAAAAATTAGTAAAATTTTATTACTATTTGTTTTAACTATTACATTATGCACTACTTTAAACGTTAAGGCTGCAACTAGTAAGACCGTTAATAACCAGGCAGAACTAAAAGATGCTTTAAACGATAGTAATATTTCAACTATTATTCTTGGTAGTGATATTGAAACAACTGAGAAAATTAATATTCTAAGAGATGTTACTATTGATGGTAATAATAAAACTATCAAGTATGTAGGAACATTTGGTTCTAGTAATAGTAGTGATAATACCGTCTGGGGAGGAATATATGTATTACAAGTTTATAAGAGTAATGTAACTTTAAAAAATATTAAACTAACTGGTGGTAATGCAGGACTTCTTATAAATGGTGGACATGCTACATTTGTAGGTAAAATTGATGTCTCTGGTAACGGCTTTGGTGGTATTGAACTAGGTAAAGGTAGTGGAGTTACAGAAGCTCCTAAACTAACCTTAACAGATGATGCCGAGATTATTAATACAACTGAGTCAGCTGACAAACCAACACTATGGGTTCCAGATGATACAACAGGTGCAGTTATAGAAATAGGTAATACCGAATTTGAGTTAAACCCAGGAGTTGAACTTAGTCTTGATGAAATAAACGAATTAGAAGAATCTCTTGAAAACCCTGAAACAAGTGACTCACTATTATTAAATATCTTCTTCTTATCAATCTTTGTTATTTTATCAAGTTATGCATTTAACAAGATTCTAAATAAAGAATAAGAGAAACTAGCTAGTTTCTTCTTTTTTTAATAATTTTGCATGAACTACTACTCTTTTACCAAAATTATCTTTACAAGTAGAAAGAGTTAATATTTTGTCACTTGTGTTTACATCAGTCTTAAAATTATAAATACTTCTTTTCATAATAGTCTCTAAAAACTCTTTAAAATATTTATTATTACTAAAATAAGTCTTAATGTAATAACTTTCTTTATCTATAGTATAAACACTAAATATTTTAAATGTCATTATACTTTTAGGAGTAGTTACTGTTATAAAGTAATTATCTTTATTATTAAGAAGTTCTTTATCTAATAAATTATTCAAACTACCAAACATACTATTATCAAGTCTTCCATGACCATAAATAATATTATTCTTTGCTAAATTATCTAAATCATTACGATAATCTAAAAAAATAGAACCAATCTCACTTTTCTCTTTTGTATAAGTATGATTTAAATAATAACTATTATTATTAGTCTTTACAACAGGATAACTTACTTTAGTATTATATACTTCAATATAGCCAACTACATCTGAGTTAATTTCTTTTAATTTTTCAAAATCATATCCTGCTATTCTTTCCTTAAACTCTAAATCTTTTTTATAACTATAATAATAACTAGTAATATTATAAATTAATAGAATAATAACAATGCTACTAATTATAAAAACTATATACCATTTTCTTTTCATCACTAAATCACCTCTAGTTATACTTATTTGCATTTTATCAATATACATTATTATTATTTGATAAATTATGTCATATTATGTAAAAATTTAAGTTTTTTTTCATATTTTCTTTAATTAAATATTTTTTTTAGGTATAATCGTCTTATAATAATATTGGTAAGGAGTGAATTTATGAAGAAAAAGAAAATTATTGTTACAATGGTAATTATTGTGGCGGTAGGATTATTATTAGCAGGAGGTATTTTACTATATCAAAATTATTCTAATAAAAATAGAATAGTAACATCGTTCAACGATTTGAAAACATCTTTAACAAAAACATTTAATCTTGATGAGAAAGCTACTAATACAAGCATTAAACAAACAGTAACAGGCTCTACTAAAATTAATATTAATCCAATATTTGGAAATAGTAGTGATGGAACTGATGTAATTATTGGTAACTTAAACAATAGTACCTTTAATTATGAATATCGTCTTGATACTGAATCTAAGAGAATGTATATGGATGGTTCGCTATTATTAAACTCTACTGAACTATTAGGTCTTAACTTTTATCAAGCTGAAGATATTAGTTATGCCTTCTTAAGAAATATCTTTGATAAATACATTGTTATTGAAGGTAGTGATATCTTTACATATCTAGAAGAAAGTAAAAAAGCTACTGATGATATTAATTATATTTATGATAAGATAATTGAAAGTCTTGGTAGTAACATTACTAATGATGATATTAAGGTAACAAATGTTGATGGAAAGAAAAAAATAAGTTTAGAACTTAATTCTAAAAGGCTTAATGAGATTAGTAAAAATATTGTAAATGACTTAAAGAAAGATAATAGAGCTAAAAAGATACTTGGTAGTAGTTTAGATGAATTAGATACAACTACATCTAGTAGTACAACTGATAATAAAAATTATTTATACTATAATATTTATCTAGAGAAAAAAGATATTGTAACTTATGAATTTGGAGTTAAAGATAATAACGAAGATTATAGTATAGAATTTAATGATGGAACTGAAAAGAGTTTTGTTATTAAAGAAGGAAATACTGAGAGTTTAAAAGCAACTATTGAAGAAAAAAGTGGTACTACTACTATTAATTTAAGTAGTAATAATACTAATATAGGTACTGTTACAATAAATGATAGCAACATTAAATTTAGTATAATAGATGAATCATCAGGTACTTCATTAAATGCTAATATAACTAGTGCTACTGAAGAAAACGTTATAACAACTACCTTTAATATGGCTATATCTAATAGTGGTGTTAACATTGATTTATTAACATTAACTGATACTAAAACAGTAACAGATGGTGTAGCAGACTTTTCTAATATTAATACTACTAATAATATTGATATAAATAGTCTAACAGAAACTGATATTACAAACATTCAAAACAATCTAATGACTATTCTATATAACTTCATGGGAATTACAATCTAAAAGAAAAGAAGCGAAAATGAATTGTACCCCATAATTCGGACAATTTAAAGAAAACCACATAAAGGTATAAAAATAAGTGTTTTTATACCTTTTTATATGTTATCCTTTAGTAAAAGGAAGGCGGTATAAATGAATAAAGTTTATTTTACAGAAGAACAAATTAATGAATTGAGTAAAAATTCATATGTGGATAAAGTTACTAGTAAAACAATAACTTTTACAAAAGAATTTAAAGAGCATTTCATTAAAGAGTGCAATAATGGTAAAGGACCAACTAGAATATTTATTGAAAGTGGTATTAATCCATATATTCTAGGTTCAAACAGAATTAGGGATTTTTCACGAAGAATAAAAAACAAATATAAAAATGAAGGTTCATTTAATGATAATCGTGGCAAAAAAAGTACTGGTCGTCCAAAGAAAACTAAAGAAGAAGAATTATCTATTGAAGAACAATTAGAAAATTTAAAACATGAAAATTTAATGCTAAAAGCAGAGAATGAACTATTAAAAAAAATGGAATTTTTGGTAAATCAAAAGAAATCAAAGAACTTACTTCAAAAGAAAGATATCAGTTAATAGATGATGTTTTAACTGAAGCAAATGGTAAAGTTAATATAAGTAAACTATGTGATTTAGCAGAAGTATCTAGATCTGGTTATTATGCATATGTAAATAGAGAAAAAAATAAAGATACAAATCCAAAAGAAATACAAGATAAAAGAGATTTTGAATTAATACTGGAAGTTTATAGGCGAAAAAACATAAAAAAAGGTGCAAGAACAATATGTATGATTTTAAATAAGGAAAATCATACAATGAATTTAAAAAAAGTTCGTAGGTTAATGAAAAAATTCGGACTATTCTGTACTATAAGAAAACCAAATCCATATAAAAAAATGATGAAAGAATTGGAGGAATCAACTGTCACTCCTAACTTATTACAAAGAAAATTTAGAGAGTATGGTCCAAGAGTAGTTCTTCTTACTGATATAACTTATTTATTTTATGGTAATCACAAAAAATGTTATTTATCAACTATAAAGGATGCGTATACAAAGGAAATATTATCATGGGTTTTAAGCCCTAATATGGAAGAAGATTTTATTCTTTTAACAGTTCAAATGCTTATAGAAAAACATAAAGATGAATTAAAAACAGATTGCCTTATTCATTCTGATCAAGGTATACATTATAGAGTAGTTTTATTTCAAGATTTACTTAAAGATAATAATATAAGGCAATCTATGTCTAGAAAGGCTAACTGTTGGGATAATGCACCACAAGAGTCATTTCATGGGCATATGAAAGATGAAATTGATATTAATAAATGCGAAACATTCGAAGAAGTAAAAGAACTTATTGACATCTATATTAATTACTATAATAATGAACGCCCACAATGGGGATTAGCAAAGTTAACACCTAAGGAATATTATGAATATACAAAAAATAACAGTTATCCTAAGTTAACTGTTAATGATAAATCTAAGGAAACAAAAGATGCTTAATTTTATCTTTATATCTTTCATAAAGTATATCTTCCCATTCTTTTTTTATAATTGGAAATGTAAATAATTCAGAATTACAAAGATACTCTATATAAATCTCTAGACTTAGATCTTTAAATTCTCTTTTTCTTATCCAATTGAACTTATAATAAAAATAGGATTCATCAACTAAAAATTCCATTGGTTCTCTTACTTGATTATAAAACCATTCTAATTTCTTATCATCTAATTCATTTACATAGTCAATCAAATACTGTGGTCTAAAACAATCAGTCATATACATTTTGAACGTATTGATATCTTTCATAAAACTTCTCATAAAAAACTGATACTCCTTTCTTTGAGTATCAGTTTATACTATATTGTTACTCCCATAAAGTAGTTTTTTATTTATTGTCCACTATATGGGGTACAGTTCAAAATGCTTCTTTTTATTTGACTTCATAAGAATAGAAATATGATTTAGGATTTTTAATACCTTTATATTCTTTAGAACTCCATACACCACTAATAATAAAATTATTCTTTAGATAAAATCTTTGCCCATCATCATTTAACCACATTGAATATAAATAAATATAATCAATATTATTATCTTTAGCATACCTCTTTATATAGTTTATTAAAGCAGTACCAATGCCTTTATTTTGATAATTCTTATTAATTGCAATTTGCTTAATCTTAATATTATTAGGTGATATAGTAATAGAAAAATCACTACCTTCATCAGGTGTAATATCTTCTTTAGATAAAGATGCATAACCTACTACTCTATTATCTATAAGTGCTAATACTATCTTATCAGCTTTAGTTATATAATCATCATCTATTAAATAGCCATTAGGATAAGCATTTTCTAGATGAATCCTATCAATATCATTCTTATATTTATTAAAATCTTCTTTATATATAACCTCTATTTTCATAATAGTACTTTTTAATGTTTGTTTACATATTGTCTACCTTTAGAACGTTTTTCTATAGGTTCAAGCCAATCAATTATTTCTCCAACTTTAATAGTTTCTAGTTTTTCATTTTTACTTGATTTACTATGATAGTTTTCATAGCAAACTAAATCTTTAAAACCTCCTGCTTTAATATATTCATCTACAAATAGTTTTAAACCAGGATCACTTGTATCAACACCATACATCATAGGAACATCTATATTTCTATTAAATTCTTTAGCAAATAAGAAAGCTCTACGAGGACCAATTCTATTCCCACCACGTTCAATTATTCTATACATAACACAATTTAGAAATTCATCTTTTAGAAATACCCATTTATCATACCATTTAATCGCTTCTTCTAAATTATTGTTAGGATTTAGAGAAATATTATTAGATTTTAAATATTGTAATACTTCTTTAATATGTTTCCCTACAAAATAACTATCTAAATCAATAGAATTATCTTCTTTCAAATAATTAAAATTTTCAGCATTATCTACTATACCATCTGGGGTTAAATGTAAACGAACTAAATATGGTACATTAGCATCTATAGTTACATTACTGCTATAATATACTTCTCTAAACATAAATTGTTCATCACTCGGTAATGACTTAATAAAAACTTCTTTATTATAAAAATCTGACCAATTTAAATTTATATTTTTTGAACTATTATCAAGGGTATCATTAAAATATTGATTATTGTTAAACATTACTTCATTAATCTCTGTTCTTTCCTCTGAAGAACCTGGCATTAGTCTATTAACTTCATATTTAGGATATCTTAATTCATACCAAACTGCTACTTTTTCAATTAAATCGCGCATTCTTCTTGGCTCTCTATATTCACCAATAGGAGTATAATGACCTTTTACAGCATTTTTAAAATACCAGTTTATATAATTATCAACTTTATCATCTAGATTTCTTAACCTTGAGTTTATATACCTATAAGTAGTATATTCATCCTTCACAATTTTTATAGTATCATTAGAAATATTTTGCTCTTTCTCTTCTATATCTCTTCTAGTCAACAACCCAGTTTTTAACTTCATTAATTCTTCTTTAATATTCATACGTACCCTCCTAAATAATTAATGGTGTTCACGACAGGAATTGAACCTGCGACCTTTTCCTTCGGAGGGAAACGCTCTATCCTACTGAGCTACGTGAACATAACTAAATTATAGCATCGCTACACTCATTTTACAATTATTAACACATATAATTTGACAAACTAGTAAACTTAGTCATAAAATACTGTTAAGGATAAGTTAGATGGAGGTAATAATTTATCTTAGCGCCAGAACCAGTTTGGTTGACGAGGTTGGTAACTATCGAAAGTTCGGCGGATGTTACCACGGCTACTAGTCGTAAGGTATATGACAAAAAGTAAAATCAAGATTACAACAAAACATATATCAAAGTAGTAAGGAGTTTATATGTGTGGAATTGTTGGGGCAATTTCTAAAAATAGAAATGTATTGCCTATTTTAATTACGGGATTAAAAAATCTTGAATATAGAGGTTACGACTCAGCAGGAGTTGCCTACCTTAAAAATAATAAAATAAATATTGTTAAAACTAGCGGAAAGATTGTTAAACTAGAAAGCAAACTTAATAAAAATGATAAAAGTAATATGGGTATCGCTCATA
This sequence comes from uncultured Bacilli bacterium, assembly GCA_963929435.1. Classification (GTDB taxonomy): domain Bacteria; phylum Bacillota_I; class Bacilli_A; order RF39; family UBA660; genus Onthousia. Next base: position 4,826 of record CAWVIV010000023.1, on the reverse strand, counting down.
CAAGATGGGCAACTCATGGGAAAGCGAATAGTATTAATGCTCATCCTCATAATGTTAAACATGTTACTATTGTTCATAATGGTATAATAGAAAACTATGAAGAGATTAAAGCGATGTTAGAAAAAGAAAACTACTCTTTTAAGTCTAGTACTGATACAGAAGTCGCTTGTGCTCTTTTAAATTATTATTATGAGAAATATAATGATGTAGATAAGACTATTAAAGCTTTTATGGATAAAGTTATTGGTAGTTATGCTATTCTTATGATTATTGATAATGACTTAGATAATCTTTATGTAATGAAAAAAGAAAGTCCTTTAGTAATAGGAATTACTGATAAGACTAATATCGTCGCTAGTGATATTAGAGCGATATTAAAATATACTAATAAATACTATATATTAGATGACTTTGAATATGCTAAAGTTAATGCCAATGAAGTTGTAATTAAGTCCGTTAAAGGAGATATTTTAAATAAAGATTTACATACTATCGATATAAAAGATAGTGACAATTCTAAAGGTCATTATAAACATTATATGTTAAAAGAGATAATGGAACAGAAAACAACTATTTTAAAGACAGTATTACCTTTTATAAAAGAGGGACTAGATTCTTTAAAGACTTTACCAGATTTAACTAAGTATAAAGAAATTGCAATTGTTGGTTGTGGTACTGCTTACCATGCCGGACTAGTTGCAAAATATCTTTTTGAAGAAGTTACTAATACAAGATGTAATGTTTATCTAGCAAGTGAGTTTAGATATCAGAATAACTTTTTATCTAAAGACACTCTAACTATCTTTATCTCCCAGTCAGGTGAAACTGCCGATACTATCGCTGCTTTAAAGCTTGTTAAAAGTAAGCACTACCCTACTCTTGGCATTATTAATGTAGAAGATAGTACTATATCTTATTTAGTAGATACTTGTCTTTATACGAAAGCAGGAAGTGAAATAGCAGTGGCCTCTACTAAAGCTTATACAGCCCAAGTAGCACTTCTTTCTATTCTAGCCCTATCTCATGGACTAAGAAATAAAACTATTAGTAAAGAAAAAGTCTTAGAAGTAATAGATGAATTTAATAATATAGAGAAATTAATCACTCCTCTATTAAATAATAAAGATACTTATCTATCTATCGCTAAAAAAATCTATAAAGAAGAAGATATCTTCTATATAGGAAGAGGCCTTGACTATTATCTTAGTATGGAAGGAGCCTTAAAACTTAAAGAGATATCTTACATTCACAGTGAAGCCTATGCTGCAGGAGAATTAAAGCATGGTACTATTTCTTTAATTAAGAAAAATACTCCTGTACTTGCTAGTGCCACTAACTCTTGTTTAAATCCTAAGACTATCAGTAATTTAAAAGAAGTTCTAGCAAGAGGTGCCGATATATATTTAATATGTAATGATAATTATAAGGATGATACTTTCACTATCATAAATATTCCTAGAACAAGTGAATTTATTAAAACTGTATTAGTTATAATTCCTTATCAATTAATCGCTTATTATACTGCCACTTTAAGAGGAACTGATATAGATAAACCTAAAAATTTAGCAAAGTCTGTTACTGTTGAGTAATTTGTGATACAATAGATAACGGAAAGCAGTGATGCAGATGGAATTTTACAATACTGATAACAAAAAAATTATAATTAATGATGAAATATTTGGTAATGCTATAAAATCAGGAAAATGTGGAACTGTTTATCGTTATAATGAAGATTTATGCTTTAAATTATATAATCAAAAATATACTGAATATCAATATAGATTAAGTATTTATCTTTATGATATATTAAAGAACATTGATAATCCTAATTTAGTAGATATAAAAGAACTATATTTTAAAGAGGATAATAAAGCTCGTTGTAATTCAGATGCATATATGAGCAAGTATTATAAAAAGAAATATAGTGATATATTAGAAGTACCTGTTGACTATCTATTAAACAACGTCGAAAGACTATTAATGTTAGGAGAAACAATAAGTAGTAAAAAAATAATATTTAATGATTTAAAAGTAAAAAATTGTATTATGACTGATAATGATTTTGTATTACTTGATCCAGATCTTTGGGAACACTCTCATAATAGCAAAAAAGAAATAATCGAATATAACATTAACTACATATCTTATTTTTTTAAAGAATATGTTAAATATTCTTTAGAAAATAATCACCATACATTTATGGTAGAAAATGGCCTATATTCTCGTGAAATTGATCACGCAAATTGTTTCCTATTACTGATAATCCTAAAAAAAACAATAAAAGTTTTAACTAAAAAGCTTAGTGGCTATAAAAGACCAATAGATTATATTTATAGCATGAAGAAGTAATATTTAAATACTACTTCTTCATTATTGTATATAGTATCACTTATGAAAAAATAAAAAAATATATTGTCAAGTTGAAAGAAATATGCTAGAATTAATTTGTTAATCTTTTATGGCGAGATAGCTCAGTTGGCTAGAGCGCTCGGTTCATACCCGAAAAGGTCGAGGGTTCGACTCCCCCTCTCGCTACCATTTATCAATCACTAGGATCCACACCTAGTTTTTTTGTTTATTAAAGGAATAGTTAGTTACTTACTTAACTCTAACTATTCCTTTTTTCATCACATATTAAATTATTACTATACTTCTTATATTTAATAAATTCATTCTTAGTCTTAATAGTCCAAATAAACAATTCTTTATTAGATACTTCTTTTACTTTAAATACTAATTCTTTAGGACTAGATATAAAACTAATATATTTTTGTTTAATTAAATATTTATAGAAAAAAAGCATCATATAAAGCCCCTTTAAAGCCCTTTATACTCACTAGTTAATAAAATACCCATCTTATATCTTTTTAAGCTTGTAAGAGCCATTTTTCTAAGTATTATAGGGTTAAAACTTTGTAATAAAACTTCTCCATTATAATCAAGTAATAATTTATTTAATTCTTTTAAAGTATTACTAGAAAAATTCTCTTTAAGTTCTATTAATAATGTAACTTTCCCACTTACTAAATGTAATACATCTTCTAATAGAGGTATCTTATCAGTAGTATTTTAAAAGTTTAACTTTACTTAATTCCTCATATGTCATAGCTTTAACTAATCTATCAATACCAGTTAATCTCTTAATATTAGAATCATGAAATACTATTATTTTCTTATCTTTAGTTACTCTAATATCTAGTTCTATATTAAGATTATCTAATAAAGCTTTCTTAAATGCACTAATAGTATTCTCTACTATTTTTTTATTATCAAATAAACCTCTATGAGCATATATATTCAATCTAATCACTCTCTTCTATTTTAATACCTAATAGCAAACTTAAATCTAAGGCCTGATTCATATTAACAATAACTCCCCTTAAATCATCTAAAGATACTTTTATACCAGTTATATCACAAGTATTTAGTTTTATTTTATTTAAAGATGTATGTAAAACTTCTACATTGCATAATTTACAATGATTAAATTCTATTTTCTTAAACTTTACTTCATTAAAACTAGAATAATTCCAAAGAACAATTATTAAACTTAAAGTTATTAAATTTAACTAATGAGAAGTTGCTATAATCTAAGTTAGAATCATTAATAGTAGAATCTATCAAAGTACTACTACTAAAGTCTATTCCTAATAAATTACAATTAGTAAAAGTTAAATCTTTTATCCCATTATTACTAAAATTAGCATTACGAAAGTCACAAGATTTAAACTTACAAGCCATAAAGTCTATTCTTTCCAAATCACTATTACTAAAATCTATATTAATAAAGTACAATTTCTAAAACTTAGATAATAAGGACTATCAGGAAACTTATCATTTGAATACTCTTTATCATAAAAGGTTTCATCATCAACAAAATCTTTAAACATACTTCTATCCTTCCATAACTTTTATTTTTACTTTACCATTATCTATACTTCTATCTATATCATCTTTAGTTTTATCTATGTCTTTGAGACTATATTTAACAGTATCTTTAATATCATCTATTATTTTAAAGATTCTTTTAAATTCACTTTCTCTTAGATAAGCTTTATAATTAGTCTTTAAATCACTTTCTACTTTTTCAATATTATCTAAATTGCTTAATAAGTTTTTTTCTATTTCTAGAGCATTATTTTTATAAGTCTCTAAACTATCTATATATTCATTACATAAATCTATATAGTTCTCTTTATTTGATGATGATAATTCACTTAAGACTTTATAAGAAAGATAAGTTGCAAGTAACGTTCCTACAATATTATGATTATTTTTAAAAGCAAGAAAACTCCCTAAGGCAAGCAATGCTTTAGTACCAAATCCTAATCTTTTAGCATCTTCTTTCTCTAAATCGTTAAAATGTTCTATCTAAGTTAATACTAGTAGTAGAACTTAAATCATCAAGAATCTTACCTGTAGATTTAAGGTCTTTAGCAACTTTATCAAAGTCCTTAAGGTCATCCTCTTTATCACTTAAATCTTCTTTAATGTTATTAAATTCTATATCCTTAGCCCTAACCTCATTATCCAACATTTCTTCTCTTAACTTTGCTTCTTTATACTCTTTATATAGAAGAAACAATTCATTTAAATCATCAGTAGTTTTTAATAAGGAGATAATATAGTCATATAAATCTTTATTTTCAGTTTTTAACTCATTAAGTATTTCTTTTAATTTCTCTAAGTCTTTAGGATTAGTAATATAAGGTATTTCACTAATCATCTTATCATATTTAAGACTATTATCATCATTCTTATCTCTTATATTATTTAAATATGTCTTAGCGTCCATTTACATCCCTCTTTACGCAGCGCTCGACTGT
>CAWVIV010000022.1:0-42855 GCA_963929435.1 uncultured Bacilli bacterium | reverse complement strand
CAGTCGAGCGCTGCGTAAGAGGTTGTAGAAGAGGAGCCTAAAGAAGAAGTAGTTGTAGGAAAAGATGAAGTAATAGAAGATAATACTCCTATTGATAGTAAACCTTCAGAAGAAGTTTATGTTCCTTCTATTACAGTTGGTTCTACTTTTAAAGGTACTATGAGTGGATATGGTTCTGATATTGGTAATTATACGGCTTCAGGGCATTATATAGGTGATAGTATTTATTATCCTGATTCTACTTATGGTGATATTAGAATATTAGCAGGGGATGGAAGTATTCCTTTTGGTACTGTTATTGAAGTTAGTAATAGCAATGCTGGTAGTTTTATTGGAATTGTTTTAGATACAGGACGTAATATTGGATTTGGTAGAGTGTATGACTTTGATTTATTGTTTAAGACAAGTAAAGAAGCGATAAACTATGGTGTTAGTCGGAATGTTACTTTTAAAATATTGAGAGTTGGTTATTAAAATTATTGTTATTTAAAGTAATTTGTGATAACATTAAATTAACAAAAGATAAGAAAGAAGGTTAAACTATGAAGATGCCATGTTTACAAAAAGTTACCTGGGGGGGGGCAGTTTAGTAAGTATCTAGTAAATACTTTCTTTCATTATGGCTTAAAAGAATAGAGGATAATTCTATTCTTTTTTGTGTGTAATAATGAAAGGAGTAAAAGTAATGAAGAAGATATTATTAGAAACAAGTTTTAGTAAGATATATATGATAATAATGGTAATAATAACTCTATTAATATTAGGAGGATATTTTTCTTATGCTATGTTTACAGTAACAAAAGAAAAAGAAAATGCTATAAGTATAGTAACAGGTAATTTAACTTATGAGTTATTAGTAGATGATAAAGAAACAAATACTTTAACAGTATCTGCTAATAGTAGAAAAGACTTTATAGTAACATTAACTAATCCAAATAATAGAGTAGGAAGATTTAACTTTTATTATGAAGGAAGTTTACCTGATGGAGTAGACATTGGTTATATAGAAAAAGAAGGAGTAAATACGCCACCATCTAGTACAGGGATAAACTTAGAGAAAGTAGATACAACAGGAAGTAGTAATACTTATGTAGTAAGAGTTGCAAATACCACAAGTAGTAGTGTAACAATTAATTTAGGAGTAAGTGTAGGCTTAGATTATAATGATTTAGAATTGCCAGATAATGGTCATTTACTAAGAAAGATAACATCAACAGGAACAGTAAGTGAAGTAATAGAAGATGACATAATGAATAGATTAAATTATGATGACTCTGAGCAGACCTTTGTAACGGGGAGTAATCCATATAATTATATATGGTATAGTGGAAAATTATGGAGAGTAGTAAGTATAGATACAAGTGATAATAGTGTTAAATTAGTTACTCAGTGGAGCATGAGTGCTGTTCCCTATGACAATGATAGTAGTGCCTTTGCAGGAAGTTATATGGAATCTTGGTTAAATGATACAACAGTGGATGGCTTCCTGTATAATTTAAGAAGTCCGGAGTCTTTTATAAAAATTGATAGTAAATGGAATGCAAGCCAGATGTCCGATACTGGTAAACCACCAAGTGAAGAAGAAGGTGGAACAATAGTAGAAGATGCTGTAGGACTTTTAAATGTTTATGAATATAATATGGGTGGCGCAAGTGGCTCTTATTTGGATAATAAAACTCAGTCTTGGACATTAACTCCATATAATTCTACTAATATTAGAAATATTTATCATACAGGAGCTATCTATTCTGAAAGATATACCAATGCAGTTGCAGTTAGACCATCTATAAATTTAAAGTCTGAAATAAAGGTGGTGGCAGGAGAAGGAACAGTAGATAATCCCTATAGATTAGAAGGAGATAATGATAGTAATCTATCAGGTACACTACTAAACACAAGATACAGTGGTGAATATATAACTTTTGGAACTGGAGAAAATAACTTATATCGAATAGTAAGCCATGAGACTGAAGGATTAACAAAAATAACTAGTGCTGAACCATTAAAAAGTTCTGGAAAATTTATAACAATGAATTTTGGAAGTAACTCAACATTCTCAAGTACAAATACAATAGGAAGTTTTCTTGATGGAGAATATTTAAATAGTAGTACTTATTTAACAAATGAACAAGTTAATATGATAGAAGATAATACTACTTGGTATTTAGGAACAGTAGGAAATGGGGCTAGTTATAGATTAGGAAAATATATTGATATAAATATGAGTAATTTAACTTCAGATGTCACTGTTGCCAAGATAGGTTTGTTAAGATTAGGAGAATTGATGGGTGGTCAATATAATAATAGTAGTAATAATATTAGTGCCTTTTATATTACTCCATTTAGTAATAATGGTATTTGGGCTATAATTAGTGTAGGAGCTGCATATGGATATGAAGTTAGTTATAATTTTGGTATTAAACCAGCTTTAAATTTAAAATCAAACGTAATAATAACTGGAGGCGATGGAAGTTTACAAAATCCATTTACAATTAAATTAGGATAGTTTATTAATAGTTAATGAAACACTTGAAAAATAATGTAAACTTATGATATTATTATTTCAGAAAATACAATATTGTTAAAAATAGAAAGAAGGTTAAACTATGAAGAAACTATGTTTACAATGTGTTACCTGGGGGGGGGGCAGTTTAGTAGTAATTTAGTTACTTTCTTTCATTATGACTTAAAAGAATAGAGGATAATTCTATTCTTTTTTATGTGCATAAATGAAAGGAGTAAGAAGATGAAAAAGATATTATTAGAAACAAGTTTTAGTAAGATATATATGATAATAATGGTAATAATAACACTATTAATATTAGGAGGATACTTTTCTTATGCGATGTTTACAGTAACAAAAGAAAAAGAAAATGCTATAAGTATAGTAACAGGTAATTTAACTTATGAATTAAAAGTAGATGATAAAGAAACAAATACTTTAACAGTACCAGCTAATAGTAGAAAAGACTTTATAGTAACTTTATCTAATCCAAATAATAGAGTAGGAAGATTTAACTTTTATTATGAAGGAAGTTTGTTTGATGGAGTAGATATAGGATATATAGAAAAAGAAGGAGTAAATACCCCACCATCTAGTACAGGGATAAACTTAGAGAAAGTAGATACAACAGGAAGTAGTAATACTTATATAGTAAGAGTTGCAAATACTACAAATAGTAGTGTAACAATTAATTTAGGAGTAAGTGTAGGACTAGATTATAATGATTTAGAGTTACCAGAAAACGGACATTTACTAAGAAAGATAACATCAACAGGAACAGTTAAAGAAGTAATAGAAGATGATATAATGAATAGGTTAAATTATGATGACTCTGAACAGACCTTTGTAACGGGGAGTAATCCTTATAATTATATATGGTATAGTGGTAAATTATGGAGAGCTGTTTCTATAGATACAAGTGATAATAGTGTTAAGTTAGTAACGCAGTGGAATATAAGTACAGTTAACTATGACAATGATAGTAGTGCCTTTGCAGGAAGTTATATGGAATCTTGGTTAAATGATACAACAGTAGATGGTTTTCTAGGTAATTTAAGAGAGCCAGAGAAATTTATTAAGATGGATAGTAAATGGAATGCAAGTCAAATGTCCGATACTAGTAAACCACCAAGTGAAGAAGAGGGTGGTACTATTGTAGAAGATGCTGTAGGATTATTAAATATTTATGAGTATAGTATGAGTTATAAAGGTACTACAGCTAGTAATGGTTATTTAAATAATGGACTTTATTGGTGGACTATAACCGCAAATAATTCTTCAACTAATTATATAGTTATTTATGATGGCTCTATTGGAACACCTGGGGTTACAAATGCTTATGGAATAAGACCAGTGGTAAATTTAAATCCTGATATTAAAATAGTAACAGGAGACGGAACGGAAGATAATCCTTATCGGCTTGAAGGAGATAAGGATACTAATTTAGAAGGAACACTATTAAATACAAGATATAGTGGGGAATATATAAATTTTGGAATAGGAGAAAATAATTTATATCAAATAGTAAGTCATGAGACTGAAGGATTAACAAAAATAGCAAGTGTAGAGCCATTAAAAGAAAATGGAAATTATAAATCACTTGTCTTTGGAGGTAATGTAAACTATTCAAGTACAAATACAATAGGAAGCTTTCTTAATGGAGAATATTTAACTAACGGTGATTATTTAACAAATGAACAAGTTAATATGATAGAAAATAATACTACTTGGTATCTTGGAGCAGTGGCAAATGGCCAAAATTATAAATTAGCAAAGTATACAGATATAAATATGACATCATTAACTTCTAATACAACTATTGCGAAAGTGGGATTACTAAGGTTTGGTGAGTTAATGGCAGGACAATTTGTTGAATATATTAGTGACACATATTCTTGGACTTTAACTCCTGGGGATACCTCTTATTACGTACATATTATCTTTAGCAATGGTTATGGTGCAAATTTTGCTCCTTGGAATCCATATAATATTCGCCCATCCATTAATTTAAAATCAAATGTCATAATAACAGATGGTGATGGTACTTTACAGAATCCATTTGAAATTGAACAAGGATAGAATATTATTCTAGTTCTTTTTACGTCAAATATTTCTCTTTTACTTTAATCCTTTTCTTATTTATATTAAAATAGATAGTGTTAGAAAAGAGGATTTATATGAATGAAGTAATTATTGAAGAAATTAGTAAAGATTTAAATATTAGTAAGAAACAAGTAATGACTGTTTTAAAATTATTAGAGGAAGGTAATACTATTCCTTTTATTGCAAGATATCGTAAAGAAGCGACTGGGGCTTTAAATGAAGAAGTTATTAAATCTATTGATGATGTTTATCAGTATCAGGTTAATTTAATGAAAAGAAAAGAAGATGTTATTAGATTAATTGATGAGAAGGGGTTACTTACTGATGAATTAAAAGCATCTATTATGAAGTGTACTAAGCTTGTGGAAGTAGATGATTTATATCGTCCTTATAAAGAGAAGAAAAAGACTAAGGCAACGGATGCTATTAATAATGGATTAGAGCCTCTTGCAAAGATTATTATGTCTTGTCCTACTAAAGGGGATATTAATACTATTGCCTCTAAGTACCTTAATGATAAAGTAAAGACTGTTGAGGATGCTATTACTGGGGCTAAATATATTATCGCTGAATGGATAAGTGACAATGCTTATTATCGTAAATGGATTAGAAGTTATATCTTTAGGGAAGGGGTAATTGTTAGTAAGTTAAAGAAAAATGCCGAGGATGAAAATAAGACTTATAGTAACTATTATGAGTTTAGTGAAACAGTTAAACATATTAAACCCCATCGAATATTAGCGATAAATAGAGGGGAAAAAGAAGGAGTACTTTCTGTTAAGTTAGATTATGATGTAGAGAAAATAGTTAAATACTTAGAGACTAAAGTTATTAAGAATAAAGAGTCATTTTGTTATGAAATAATACTTGAGGCGATTAACGATAGTCTTAAACGTTTAATACTTCCTAGTGTAGATAGAGAAGTTCGTGGTGAACTTAAAGAAAAAGGTGAAGAACGTGCTATTGAAAACTTTTCATTTAATGTAGAGAAACTTTTACTTACACCACCTTTAAAAGATAAAACTGTATTAGGTTATGATCCTGCTTTTAGAACGGGTTGTAAACTTGCTGTTTTAGATAAAACTGGTAAAGTCTTAGATATTGATGTTATCTATCCAACAGAACCACATAATGATATAGAAGGCTCTAAGAAGAAATTACTTGAACTTATTGATAAATATAATATTGATGTAATCGCTATCGGCAATGGTACTGCTTCTCGTGAAAGTGAAGCTTTTGTAGCAGAGGCAATTAAAGATGCTAAAAGAGATGTTTCCTATATAATTGTTAGTGAAGCAGGGGCATCAGTATATTCTGCAAGTAAGCTTGCAATAGAAGAGTTTCCACAATTAACTGTGGAAAAAAGAAGTGCCGTTAGTATTGGTAGAAGAGTGCAAGATGCTTTATCGGAACTTGTTAAAATAGACCCTAAAAGTATAGGTGTTGGTCTTTATCAACATGATGTACCTGTTAAGAAATTAGACGAATCATTAAACTTTGTTGTTAGTAAGGCAGTTAATGGAGTTGGTGTTAATATTAATACAGCTAGCCCTTCACTACTAAAATATGTATCTGGTCTTAATAAAAAAGTTATCGATAATATCATTGCCTTTAGAGATAAATTTGGTAAGTTTAAGAATAGAGATGAGATTCATGATGTAAAGGGAGTTACTGATAAAGTTTATGAACAGTCAGTAGGATTCCTTAGAATACTTGATGGAGATAATCCCTTAGATAAGACTTCAATTCATCCTGAAAGTTATGATAAAACTCTTAAACTTCTTAATTATTTAGGTTTTAGTGTTAATGATTTAGGTAGTAGGGAACTTATTAATAAACTTAAATGTTTAGATATAGAGAGTCTTAGTAAGACAATCGATATTGATAAATATACTTTAACTGATATTGTAGAGTCTTTAGAAAAGCCTATGAGGGATTTAAGAGATGATTATCCACAACCAATTTTAAGAAGTGATATCTTACATCTAGAAGACTTAAAAATAGGTGATAAACTACAGGGAACAGTACGTAATGTAGTCGACTTTGGTCTATTTATTGATATAGGTTTAAAGAATGATGGGCTTGCTCATATTTCAAAACTAACACATCAATACATTAAAAATCCTAGTGATTTATTTAGTGTTGGGGATATAGTTGATTGTTATGTAGAAGCAATAGATTTAGATAAGAAAAAAGTTAGTTTAACTTTATTGAAAGAATAGTATTTAATTACTATTTTTTTTGTGTTATACTCTTTATAAGATAGGTGATAGATATGATAAAAAGATTTAGTAGTGTATTTAAGAAAAGTGAAAATGATTGGTTAAAGGTTACAGTTAGCATTTTCTTTTCAATTATAATGGTTATTTTTTTGGGTAAAACAGTAGCAGGTTCTTATGCTTTACCAACAGAACTTCCAGATACATTAACAACGGGAATGGGTAATGTTCTTACTGATAGAGTTACCTTATTTGAAGATGGTTTAGATGGTGATGAGATAATATCATTAGTACCATATTATGCTTATGATGGTAATAATAAATATACTGTATATTGTCTTGAAAAAGAAAAAGGATGGCCAAGTAATGATAAAGCTCAAACCATTACTAAGAGTGAGGTTCCTTTGGATGCAGGATATGTATATATATTACAAAATGCTTATCCTAATAAAAGCTTAACTGGTAATGATAAGAATGATGATTATCTAACACAAGTAGCGATATGGTTTTATCAAGATAGAGTAAATGGTGTTAGTGATGATACCAATGGAGTTTTAACTGCTAAACAAAAAAATGTTATTAAAAGTAGTTCTTATTATAGATATATAGAACCATTAATAACAGGAGCAGTTAATGCTAAGAATAATCCTGTTACAATTAATCCAACTTTTAGTATAAATACTAATGACTTTAAATTAAGTAGTGATAATAGATATTTAGTTACTGATTTAATAACAGTAGATAGTAATGTTAGTTATGATAATTATGCAGTTAGTGTAGATAATGGTGCTATAGAAGTTCTTAATAGTAGTGATGTTGTAGTAGGTAATAATTCTATAAATAGTGGTGAACCTTTTAAATTAAGAGTAGATTTATCTAAGATAGATAATCCTATAAGTGTAAATATAAATGTAGTAGTTAATTATACAGATTATGTTGCTTATAGTTATGATCCGCCTAGTAATATGGCAGATACAATGCAACAAGCAGTTGTAGGGACACTTGTAGGAGTACCTAAACAAAAAACTGTATCAGCTAGTGTATCTATGCCAACAGGAAGTTTAACAATAAAGAAAGTAGATAGTAGTAATAATAGTCCTTTAGCAGGTGCTAGTATAGAAGTTATTAGAAAGGCAACAAATAAGACAGTAGCAAGTTTTGAGAGTACAACTAGTGATTATGTAATAAATAACTTATTACCAGGAGAATATGAGATTAAAGAGTTAGAAGCACCTAATGGATATTACATAGATGAAGAGAGTAGTAATGTAATAATAAGTGATAGTAATTTAAATATTAGTAAAACAATAACAAATTCAAAGTATGATGTAAGAATTAGAAAAGTCGATAGTGAAACAGGTAGTGTAGTTAGTGGGGCAGTATTAAATATAATTAATAGTGATAATGAAGTAGTAGATACTATAACAACAACTAATGATTATGTTAGTGTTGATACTGCTAAACTAAAAGAAGGAACTTATAGAGTAGTAGAAGTATCGGCACCATCAGGTTATGTTATTAATACTACTGAGAAAAAATTTAGTCTAGATAGAGATCATACTAAAGTAACAGTTGATTTTGAAGATAAGAAGAATGAAGTAATAATAGAAAAAAGAGATGCAAGTGATAATTCTTTTGTAAGTGGAGCGGTGTTAAGACTTATAAGAGTATCAGATAATAAAGTAATAGATGAATGGACTACTAATAATAAAGGACATAGTGTTAGAGGATTAGAAAAAGGCGAATATAAAGTAATAGAAGTAAAGGCACCTAATGGTTATACATTAAGTTCTAGTGAAGTTACTGTTACAATTACAGGTGAAGAAACTGAACCTATTACGGCTGTGTTCTATAATTCAGATAATCAGATAGTCATTAATAAAGTAGATGAGGATGGTAATCCTTTGAGTGGAGCGAAACTTAGAATTACTAATAGTAGTGGAAGTGAAATAGATACCTTTACTACTACTAAAGATCCTTATACTATAGATAAGTTAGATCCAGGTACATATTATGTAGAAGAAATAGAGGCACCTAGTGGTTATGCTTTAAATAAAGAAAGAGAAAGTTTTACAATAGATGAAAATACTACTAGTGTTCAAGTTACAATGGAAAATGCAAAATCATTTATTTATATTGGTAAAGTTGATATGAGTAGTGGTTCTTATATAGCAGGGGCAAAGTTAAAATTAACTAGTGAAGATGGAAGTTATTCTGAAACATTTACTAGTAGTAATACACCACTTAAAGTAGAAGTTCCTTATGGAAAATATACTTTAGAAGAAACTGAAGCCCCTAGTGGTTATATTAAGACAGATGAGAAAGTATCTATTGATTTTAATGTTAATACTACTTCTAATATTTATACAATATCTAATAAAACAGGAGGACTTACTATTCAAAAGATAGATAGTGAAACAGGAAAGGCTGTTAGTGGAGCGACACTAGAGATAAGAAATAGTAGTGGTGATTTAGTTAAAACTGTTACAACTACAGATACTCCTACAGTAGTAAGTGATTTATCTGATGGAACATATAAAATAGTTGAAACAGATACTCCAGATGGTTATATAAAAAGTGATAAAGAATATGAAGTAACAATAAGTTCTAGTAATCCAAATCCTAGTGTTACAATAGAAAATAGGCCAATAATAGTAACTCTAGGTAAGATAGATGCTAGGACAGGAGACTATATAGCAGGGGCTAAGATGAGATTAAGTAGATTAGATGGAGAGATGACACCAATTACTTTTGTTAGTACGGCTAGTCCATATAAAGTAGAAAGATTAGTGCCAGGAATATATAGTCTTGAAGAGATAGAAGCACCTTCTGGATATGTTGGAACAGTATCTAAGGTGACATTTAGAGTATTAGAAACAGGAAAAGTACAAACTGTTAATATAAGTAATGATATAACTGCAATAAGTGTTAATAATAGAGTATTAACTGTAGATACTAATGGAGTTAGTGGATATACTTATAGATTAGAGACAAGAGATGGAAAAGTAATAGATGAATTTACGACTACTGAAGATGTTTATACAAGTGATGAATTAGAGATAGGAGATTATACATTAAGACAAATAGAAGCGCCAGATGGAGTGATAGTAAATGATAGTCCTATATACTTTAGTGTTAGTGATAGTAATGAATTTGGTGTAATAAACTTTGTAAATGACTTTACTAAAGTAAATATAAGTAAACTTGATATGGCTAATAGTGAAGAAGTAGAAGGGGCACATTTAGTAATAAGAGATAGTAAGGGAGAGATTATAGATGAATGGACATCTAGTGATAGTCCGCATTATATAGAGAAACTTCCAGTAGGAAAATATACTCTTACTGAGACAATTGCCCCAGATGGATATGTCTTAAATACATCAGTAATAGATTTTGAAGTAAAGAGTACTGGAGATATTCAAAGTGAAGTTATGTATAATTCTAAACCAGTTGAAGTACCTAATACATCAAGAAGTGCTACATATATATATTTAATAGGAGGAATATTGATTTTAATTGGAGGAGTCTTAATATATATTTCTTACAATAATAAAATTAAGAAAAAGTCAAGAAAAAACATATAATATAATAGGTTCGGATGTCAAATTTGACAAAATAATAGAAATTTGGTACAATTTTATTGTTCTTATTTGAAGGAGGAACTATGAAAAAAGTTAGTAAGCTGAGTCTTACCTTAGCATCTATTGGTGTTTTTATGATAGGCTTAGCTGGAGTATTACAGTATAAAGCTTTTCAAATAGAAGATAATACTGTAGCTTATGAAACTGTGACAATGAATGATTTAAATGCAGGTAAAGTAGAAGATGTTAATAATAATAAGAATGAAGAAAATACTGATACTGCAGATGAATCTAATAATAATACTGAAGTAGAAGAAGATACTACTGATACTGAGGAAGTAGAAGAAGTAACAATTGAAGATGAACTAGAAGATGTTAAGACTTATGATGAAGTTAGTACTGTTCCAGTTGATCCTATTGTTTATGATGGCTTAACTATGAATCAGTTAGCAGAAAAACTTAATCGTTCATTAAATTCTACTATTTCAGGAAAAGGATATCTAATAGCTAGTTATTCACTACAACTTGGAATTGATCCTTATATGGCAACTGCTATTATTCTTCATGAGACAGGATGTAATGGTACTTGTAGTAGTTTAGTTCGTGAATGTAATAATGTTGGTGGTCAAAAAGGTGGCCCTAGCTGTGGAGGCGGAGCATATAAAGCATATGCTACTCTTGATGAGGGTATTATGGGCTATTTAGATAACTTATATCGTAATTATTATTCTTATGGCTTAACTACGCCAGAAGCGATTGGTCCAAAATATGCTGCAAGTACTACTTGGGCGAGTCAAGTTAATAATTACATAGCTTTAATTAGAAGCAGATAGAAAGAGTTTAGGCTCTTTTTATTTGCTTTTTTTCATATAATAGGAAAGTTATACTTAAAAATCGAAAAAATGTATTGACAAACATATCTTCTATACAGTACACTTTAGTTACTAAAGGGAGGCTCGTTGTATGAAAATATATAAAGCATATAAATTTAGATTATATCCAACAGAAGAACAAAGAATATTAATTCATAAGACTTTTGGATGTAGTAGATTTGTTTATAACTACTATCTAAATTATCAAAAAGAAAGTGGAGTAAAGAAATCATTTGATTTGTGTAAAGATTTAAAAGAATTAGAAAACAATCATGAATACCTTAAAGAAGTAGATTCATGTGCCTTAAGATGTGCTATATTTGATTTAGAAGATGGTTTTAATAACTTCTTTGCTAAGAGAAGTGGATATCCAAATTTTAAAAGTAAGTTTGCAAGACAATCCTATAGAACTAGTTGTGTAAGAGGTACTTATAAAGGAAAAGTTTATAGTAATATAGAATTAGATTTATTAACAAGGTTTATAAAATTACCTAAACTAGGTAGAGTTAAAATAAGAGGATATAGAAATAAAGAAAGAATAGAAGGAAAAATAGTAAATGCAACTATATCAAAAGATACAACTAATAAGTATTATGTAAGTGTATTAGTAGAAGAAGATTTGTTAGTAGAAAAAGTGATAACACCTACTAGTATAGTAGGAATAGACTTAGGTATAAAAGATTTAGTAGTAACTAGTGATGGTATTAAATATAGTAATAAGAAAGTCTTAATGAAGTTCGAAAAAAGATTAAAAAGATTACAAAAAGAGTTATCAAGAAGAGAAAAAGGAAGTAAGAATTATTTAAAGACAAAAGAGAAAATAGCAAGAGTACATGCTAAGATTAAAAATTATAGAAAACATTATTTAAATGACATTGCAAAAGAGATAGTGAACGACCATGATATTATAGTAACAGAGAGTTTATTAGTAAAAGATATGTTTAAAGATAAGAGAAAAGCATTTAATAAAAGTCTATCAGATGCATGTATTAGTACATTACGTTCTCTAATAGAATGGAAATGTAAGATAAAAGGAAAGATTTATTATAAAATAAATACCTATTATCCAAGTAGTCAGATATGCAGTTATTGTGGATATAAGAATAGTAAGTTAAAAGATTTGAGTATAAGAGAATATGATTGCCCAAAATGTGGCTCACATAATGATAGAGATATAAATGCAAGTTTAAACATAATGTTTGAAGGATTGAAGTTACACTACCAAAGTTAAGTAATGTTTGATATAATCTGGTTTTAAAACACTTTGAGCATATAAAAACTCTCTTATTTCTTTATATATCAAGGATTAAGAGAGCTTTCTATTGTCTTAAAAAACTGCGTACAATTTTTACTTTTTTATTTGAGTAAAAATTTTTTTGAATTTTTTTATATCAATGACTTCATAGTCAGTTCTAAAGTCAAATTTATCATGTAAATCATCCGTTAAGTCAGTTCTAGTATAATTTGGAATATATGAATCTTTATTTTCTAATTTCATATTCATTTCTTTTAATGTATCTATTATTTCTGTAACAGTATATTTTTCATCTAATTCTTTTTCTAAATATCTATAAACAATTAAGGCTAAAAAACAAGTAGTAAAGTGAGCCTTAATCATATCTTCTTTTCTATGAAATACTGGTCTAGATTTAAATTCACTTTTCATAATTCTAAATGACTCTTCAATTTCCCAACGACTATGATTTACTTTTACTATTTCTTCAACTGGATCTTCTAAATTTGTACATACGGCATATAAACCATCATACATAGCCTCTTGGTTAATAATGTCTTGATTTATTTCAAAATGTTTTTCTTCTGCAACTTCACCATCTTTAGTAGTGTTAATAGTAGTAATAAATCTTTTAGAATCATTCTGTTTGGCTTTGCCTATTTTTTTAGGATTAGTTTCTATTAATTTTAAGGCTCTTTGAATTTGCCCTTCTCTAATTTTTCTTTGATATTCTTGGTATTTTACTGAGTAGGTAACTATTAATCTTTGTTCTAGTCCATTTTCATTAATCCATCTTTCTTTGTAGAAAGTATCATCATAAAAATTTTTCATTAATTCGTTGTCATCTCTTAATTTAGAAATATCATATACTTTATCACTACCTGGTAATTTCCAACCTTTAGTTAAATCCAATGACCACTCTTTTAAATGCTTTTTCATTTTTTTTAATGATTGAGTAGTTATAAAACATCTACCTTCTATGTTATTAAATTTTCTGTTTTCATTAGATGCAAGACCTGCATCTGTACAAACAACAAATTTTGCAAGATTAAAATCATCAAGAATTTTTTGTTCTAAAGGTTGTAGTGTTTCTTGTTCATTAGTATTTCCTGGAGTTATATTAAATGCTAGTGGAATTGCATCTCCATCCATAAATAGTCCCATTTGAACAAGTGGATTAGGTCTATTTTCTTTAGATTTACCATATTTTCTAAAGTCATCTTCTTCTTCAATTTCAAAGTAATAATTAGTACAGTCATAATATAAAATTTTGTTATTACGTTTACAATATTTTTGTGTATTTTTATAAAGTTCTGACTGTATAAAGCCCATTTCTTTACTAATGATAGGCAAGGCTCTTTCTATATGTTGATATTCAAAATTAGGCTGTTCAATAAAATTTTTAGATAATTCTAAAGTTTTAAGCTTAGAAGCAGGATAAATAATTCTAGAAAATATTAATTTAGACAAAATATCATTCAAATCGAATTGGAATTTATATTTATCTTGAATTTTATTGGCGATTTTATTTAAACCTAATTTATAATAAATACATTCTAAAAAAAGATAACCAACATTAAATGAACAACGACAATTTTTATCAATTAAACGTGTTGGGTCTTTAGTAATAATAACTGGTAATTTTTCTTCTTTACTTTTCAAATTTAACTCTTTTACATAGTTATCTAACCATTCTAAAGGGTCCATGTCACCGGCTCTTTGTTTAAGCTTGTCCATATTACCAATATTTTCATAAACGCAAGTTGTTCTTTTGCCATTGATGTTAGTAATATCTTTAATAATGGCATAATGGATTGAATTTTTAGATTTAATTTTTCTTACTCTCATATATCATCACAATGCAATTATATCATTGTACGTGTATTGTACGCAAGATATAAATTAAAAATTTGACAAAAAAATAACCATTTTTCAATGGTTTCCGCAGTTTTTATATTTCGCAAGTGTTTAAAACCCGAGTTTATTAGTAAAAGATATGTTTAAAGATAAGAGAAAAGCATTTAATAAAAGTCTATCAGATGCATGTATTAGTACATTACGTTCTCTAATAGAATGGAAATGTAAGATAAAAGGAAAGATTTATTATAAAATAAATACCTATTATCCAAGTAGTCAGATATGCAGTTATTGTGGATATAAGAATAGTAAGTTAAAAGATTTGAGTATAAGAGAATATGATTGCCCAAAATGTGGCTCACATAATGATAGAGATATAAATGCAAGTTTAAACATAATGTTTGAAGGATTGAAGTTACACTACCAAAGTTAAGTAATGTTTGATATAATAAAAAATGAACAAAGATAAATAGATTATTGAGTACGGTAGCGACTATCGGAATTTAAGCCTATGGAGAATAGGGGTTACCTTATCTATGAAGTAGGAATCCTTGGAGGTAACGACAAGGTAAAAACAAACTTGTTTGTTTTATTTGTTCTTTTATCACATATAATTAGTATATAAATATAGTAGTAATGGAGTAGGTAGTATGATAATAAAAGGTTTGGTTGGTGACAATTTAGCAAGTATGTCTTTTAATGAACATCACTATGTATTAAAAAAAGTAGCAATGAGTTTTTCTACATTATATTATTTAGGACTTAATCCTAGTTTTGCCAATTATATTGAAGAAAATAATACATTAGTTGTTTCTGGTAAGCTTAGTAAAAGAGATCTTATAGAAGAGGAAGCGACTATATATAGTGGTATTACTATAACTAAGGATAAAGAATATATAAATGTTAACGATATAAAAGAGAATACAATGTATCTTAAAAATATTGATGTAAGAAGTGGAGAATGCTTTAGTAGACTCTATGTAGATGGAGACATAACAGAAGTTAATAAGAATTTGTATAGTTATAATAATGATAATTCTTTAGTTTTGGTTACTCCTAGCATAGAAAAAAAAGACTTTAATATTTATGATTTAAAGAAAGAGTTAATTATGTTTAATCCTAATGATTCATTTAATATGTTTAAGGTTAAGGCAGCTAATTATAATGAGTCTAATGATTATTATGAAGTGATTATTAAATTTGGAGATATTGATAATGTTCATGTTCCTTTTACTTTAGATAATGAGAATAATCTTAATTTTTATTCATTTGTTTATAGTGAAAGTTTTCATAATGAATATAAATTAAAGGATGATGATTCTTTAATACCATTTGAATTATTTTCTTATTACTTTTTTAAATGTAAACTTGTAACTATGTTAAATGATTTAAATAATAATCAAGTAAGTAGGAAAAATGATTTTGGTAGAGCTAGGATATATGTTATGCCAACTGGAAAACTTGTTGAAAGTAGAAAATAGTTGTATTATATAAGAGGGAGGTTTTGTATGGATGTATATGGAAAAAGTAATAGTTATGCTATTACTAATATAGATAATATTAATTATTTAGTGAGAAAAAATAGTTGTGGAGTTTATGGTGATGCTTATCAGTTAGGGTCTAGTTCAGTTAATTTTTTGGAATATATTGATGATAAAGTAATTGTATCTGGCTGGGAAGATAGTAAAGGTACTTATATGTATTTATTTGATAAAAATGGTAAAAGTATAGAAAAAAAAGAAAGTCCTTTTATTTATCGATATGATGAAGGAGTTTATGGATATAAAAAGGATAATTGTGCTAATATAATTGTACCTAATCAGTTTTTTTCATCATTTAATGAGTTGAATTTTAAAGAAATTGTTAGTAAAGTATCTGATAGTAACTTAGATAAAATTAGTGTGAGTATTAGATATAATAAAGATGAAGAGAAAAAGTATTTTGAAGCGCTTATTAATTTTGGAGATATTGATACTATTCATGTTCCTTTTAAAATAACTGAAAAAAGAGAGTTTATGTTTTATCCTTTTATATATAGTTCTATATCTAAAAAAGAGAATGTTCTTAGTAATGAAGAGAATTTACTTCCTTATTCAAATTTTATTTTTGCTTTTTGTAATAGTTTTTTGGTAAAAGATATGATTTATCTTATGAATATAGAAGAAGAAATTAGAGATAAAGAAGATAGTAACGGGATAAGTTATGTTAAAAAGAGAATAGAAGATTTTGAATATTAGTTATTATTGAGGTGTTACAATGCAGACAGTAATTATTATAGGAGCAGGACCTGCAGGATTGACCGCTGCTTATGAATTGTTGAATAAAAGTAATAAATATAAAGTAATAGTTTTAGAAAGTGAAAAGCAAGTAGGAGGGCTTTCTAAGACTGTTAACTATAATAATAATCGTATGGATTTAGGGGGCCATAGATTCTTTTCTAAAAATGAAGAGGTTGTTAAGTTTTGGAAAGAAATTATGCCAGTTCAAGGAGAAATGAGTTTTGATGATAAAGCTTTAGGACGAGAAAAAAAGTTAGAGGAAGGTGGACCTGATCCTGAAAAAGAGGATTGTACATTTTTAATTAGAAATCGTTTGTCTCGTATTTATTACTTAAAACATTTTTTTAATTATCCAATTACTATTAATTGGGATACACTTAAAAATTTAGGCTTTCTTAATGTCTTACGTGGAGGTTTTAGTTATTTAAAATCTATTATATTTAAAAGAAAAGAGACATCCCTTGAAAACTTTTATATTAATAGATTTGGAAAGAAGCTTTATAAAATGTTCTTTGAAGATTATACTTTTAAGGTATGGGGAAGACATCCTAGTAAGATAAGTGCAGATTGGGGTAGTCAAAGAGCGAAAGGACTATCAATTATTGCAGTAGTAAAAGATTGGTTTTGTAAAGTATTTCATCTAAAAAATAAAAGGAAAGAAACATCTTTAATTGAAAGCTTTTATTATCCAAAATATGGTCCTGGACAATTCTTTGAAGAATTAGAAAAGAAGATTATAGGGAAAAATGGGGAAATTAGAAAAGAATGTACTGTTACTAAGATTAATATTAAAAATAAAAAAATAGTTTCTGTTACTTATAAACATAATGGTAAAGAAATAGAGGTAAAGGGAGATAAGTTTATTTCATCAATGCCTTTAAAAGACTTAATTGAGAGCTTTTCTATTAAAGTAGATGCTAATATTAAGAGAATTGCTACTAATTTACCATATCGTGATTTTATGACTGTGGGGCTATTAGTTAAAAAGTTAAAACTTAAAAATACTACTAATATAAGAACTCTTTGTAATATAATTCCTGATTGTTGGCTTTATGTTCAAGATAAAGAAGTTAATATGGGAAGGATTCAAGTTTTTAATAATTGGTCACCATATATGGTTGCTTCTCCTTTAGATGGGGTATGGTTAGGATTAGAATACTTTTGTAATCAAGATGATGATAAATGGAATATGAGTGATAAAGACTTTATAAATAAAGCGATAGATGAGTTAGTAAGTATGAATATTATTGACAAAGAAGATGTATTAGATTCTCATTTAGAAAGAGTGAAAAAAGCATATCCAGCTTATTTTGATACTTATAGTGAGATTGATAAATTAATTAATTATTTAAATAAATTTTCTAATCTTTATTGTATTGGTAGAAATGGACAACATCGTTATAATAATATGGATCATTCTATGATGAGTGCGATGATTGCTGCTAAAAAGATTATAAATAATGATAAAGATAAGACAGAAATATGGAATGTAAATGTAGAGAAGGTGTATCATGAAGAAAAGTAAAATATTAAATAAAATTAGAAATTATCATCCATCAAAGAAGACTTTATTTTTATATTTTAATATTCCTTTACTTATAGTTCTTGCTTGGAATATTCATTATAATGATATTTGGTTTTTATTAAATCATGGAAGATATATTTTAAATAATGGTTTTCCAACTATTGAACCATTTACTATTCATCATGATTTTGCTTTTGTAATACAACAATGGTTATCTTCGGTGATATTTTATTTGACTTATAGTACTTTAGGAAAATATGGACTTTTAGTTTTAACTCTTTTGGTAACAGGATATATTATTTTTATTAGTTATAAGTTATGTATGTTATTAAGTAATAATCGTTATTCTTTATCAGTACTTATTACTACAATAATGACTTCTTTGTTAGCATCATACTTTATAACTTCAAGACCACAAATCTTTACTTTTGCAATTATAATTACAGAAGTATATTTATTAGAGAAGTATATTAGAGAAAATAATAAGAAATATTTATATGGTTTGCCTATACTTTCCTTGTTACAAATTAATTTGCATGCTTCGATGTTTTTTATGCAGTTTGCTTTTTTACTTCCTTATTTAATAGATTCTTTTCGTTATAAAATTGGTCCATTAAAAAGTGAGGGTTATAACAAAAGACCATTATTTATTATTGCAATAATTATGTTTTTGGTTGGTTTTATCAATCCTTATGGAATAGAAGCGATTACATATATATTTAGAAGTTATGGAAATTATTATGTAAATAAATATATAGGAGAAATGGTTCCTCTTTCTTTAAGTGATTCTTTAGGAAAGTTATATTTAGCAATTATTTTCTTGATTGTTTGTATTTATATTTTCTATAGAAAAAAAGAAATAAAGCCTAGATATTTTTATTTACTTGCAGGAACTATGTATCTGGGATTTTCTTCTTACAAAGGTTTTGCTTATTTTATTATTGGAGGTATATTGCCTTTAGCAGATTATTTAAAAGATTATTTTAAGAAGAGAATAGATAAAGTTAAAGTTAAACCTTATAGATATCTATTAAATAGTTGTTGTATTGCTGGTGTAGTTTTATTAGTTATAATTGGAACAAATTCTATGACTTTTACTTATGCTTATAAAGAAGGAATAGATTATCTTTTAGAAAATGAGAAAGCTAGTGATATAACATTATATACGGGATATGGTGAAGGTGCTTATCCAGAGTGGATGGGAATTAAGTGTTATATAGATCCTAGAGCAGAAGTGTTTTTTAAAGCTAATAATAAGAAAGATGATATTCTTGATGAGTATTTTATTTTACAAAAAGAGCATACTATAGAAGTAAAAGACTTTTTAGAAAAATATAAATTTAGTCATTTATTAGTTCCTGAAGATGATTATTTATATGATAATATGGATGATATAGATAATTATGAAATTATTTATGAGGGCACTTCTCTTAATGAATATAGTTTTATTAATACTAATAGTAATGATAAAGTAAAATATCGTATTTATAAGAGAATTAGTTAAGTACATATATTAAGTTATATGTATTTTTTTGTCTTTCTTTAGTTAGTTTAATCCTTTAGTTGTTTTCATAGTATTCTATAGGAGGGTGCTTCTATGAAAATAAATAGTAAGGGTTTAAGTAATAGTGAAGTAGTTAAATCTAGAGAAGAGTATGGTAATAATGCTTTAGTAATGGTTAAAAAAGATAGTTTTTTTAAACAGTTAATTAGGAGTTTGGGAGATCCTATTATTAAGATACTTTTAATCGCTCTTGGTATTAAAACAGTCTTTTTAATACAGGATTTTGATTGGTATGAGACTGTTGGTATTGTAATCGCTATCTTTCTAGCATCATTTATTTCAACTATATCAGAGTATGGAAGTGAGAAAGCTTTTATTAAATTACAGAGGGAAGCGGAAGCGATTAAAGTTAAAGTTAGACGTGATGGTAAAGTTTTACTTATTGATATAAATGAGGTAGTAGTAGGGGATATTATATTATTAGATAGTGGTGATAGGATTGTGGCAGATGGGGTATTAATTAAAGGAGAAGTTAGTGTAGATGAGTCTTCTATTACAGGTGAGAGTAAAGAGGTTTATAAGAAACCTTTTATTAGTGGGCTTAATCCTAGTGATAATAATGAACTATTAAGAGGTAGTGTTATTTATCATGGTGTTGGAGAGATGATGGTTACGAAAGTAGGGGTTAATACTTTTTATGGGAAGATATCTTTAGAGTTACAGGAGAAACAGCCAGAGAGTCCTTTAAAGTTAAGACTTAGAGACCTTGCTAAAGTTATTAGTAGAATTGGTTATGTTGGGGCATTTTTGGTGGCTTTTTCATATCTTTTTTCAGTCTTAGTAATTAATAATAACTTTGATATAAATAGAATTGTTGTTACTTTATCTGATACTTCACTACTTTTTGCATATTTTCTAGAGGCTTTGACACTTGCAGTTACAATAATAGTAGTATCTGTTCCTGAAGGGTTACCTATGATGATAACTTTAGTACTTTCTAGTAATATGAAGAGAATGTTAAAAGATAATGTCTTGGTTAGAAAACTTATGGGAATAGAGACTGCGGGTAGTTTAAATATCTTATTTACTGATAAAACTGGTACTCTTACGAAGGGAGAGTTAGAAGTAGTAGGGGTTATGTTTGGTAATTTAGATTACTATAAAGAAAAGAAGAGACTTAAGAGTAGTATAACTTATTATAATATTTTGAAAAAGTGCATTTTATCTAATACTAATTGTGTCTATGATGATGAGAAAAAAATGTGGATTGGGGGTAATGCTACTGATAAGGCAGTAGTTAATTATTTAGGAGAAGAGAATTATTCTGTTAAAAAAATAAAAGAAGTTCCTTTTGATAGTAAGAATAAATATTCTTATACTAAAGTAATTGAAGAAAAAAGAGAGATTACTTATTATAAAGGAGCTCCTGAAGTGTTACTTGATAAATGTAAGTACTATATATCACCTAGTGGTAGAAGTGTTCCTTTTGTTAATAAAAAGAGAATTATTGATGTGATAGATGAATATGCTAAGAAAGGTATTAGAGTCTTAATGTTAGGAGTTGATGAAGGTAAGGGGTTATCTTTTATATCCTTATTATTTATTAAAGATGAGTTAAGAGAGGAAGTTAGGGAAGGGATAGAGTTAGTTAGAAAAGCGGGTATTAAGACGGTTATGATAACTGGTGATAATAAGATAACAGCGATGTCTATTGCCAAAGATGCTGGTATTATTAATAGTGATAGAGATGTTGTTCTTACTAGTAGTGAGTTAAATAGAATGAGTGATGATAAGGTTAAAGAGATTCTTCCTAGACTTTCTGTGGTGGCTAGAGCTTTACCTACTGATAAGAGTAGACTAGTAAGACTTAGTCAAGAGTTAGGACTTGTTGTGGGAATGACTGGAGATGGTGTTAATGATGCTCCGGCTTTAAAAAAATGTGATGTTGGTTTTAGTATGGGTAGTGGTACTGAGGTTGCTAAGGAAGCAAGTGACATTGTTTTACTTGATAATAACTTTAATTCTATTGTAAAGGCGATACTTTATGGGAGAACTATCTTTAAAAGTATTCGTAAATTTATTATCTTTCAATTAACAGTTAACTTCTGTGCTGTTTTCTTATCAATAGTAGGGCCATTTATCGGTGTTGCTAATCCGGTTACGGTTATTCAAATGCTTTGGGTTAATATGGTTATGGATACTTTAGCAGGGATTGCCTTTTCTTATGAAGCACCTCTTTTAGAATATATGGAAGAGCCTCCTAAGAAGCGTGATGAGAAAATCTTAAATAGTTATATGATTCATGAGATAGTCTTTACTAGTATATATTCCTTTTTGCTT
Organism: uncultured Bacilli bacterium; assembly: GCA_963929435.1. GTDB lineage: Bacteria > Bacillota_I > Bacilli_A > RF39 > UBA660 > Onthousia. The sequence goes on along the minus strand of CAWVIV010000022.1, from coordinate 20,838 downwards.
TGTATCTTCTTCTTAAAGAGTCCTTTTATTCATTCCTTCTTTAGAAATGGTAAGAATGATATTTACTTTATGAGTGCATTTTTTGGATTATTTATCTTTATGATGATCTTTAATAGTTTTAATGCAAGGACAAGTAGACTTAATATTTTCGCTAATCTTTTATCTAATAAAGTCTTTTTAGGAGTAATTATCTTTATTGTAATAGTGCAAGTTATACTTATATACTATGGGGGAGATTTGTTTAGAACAACATCTCTTAGTCTAAAAGAAATAGAGATAATGTTAGTATGTGCTTTTTCGGTTATACCTGTAGAGTTTCTTAGAAAACTTTATCTTAAAAGTAAAGGAAAACTTGGTTGTGTTTAAAGAATATTAGTTGTATAATATAAATCACTGGAGGGAAAAGTATGGAAAAGCTTAGAATTTTGAGTTTTGATTTAGATTCTTTTACTTTAGTAAAAAGTAAAGAAGAGAGATCTAAAAGAGTAATGGATTATATTAAAAACATTGATGTTGATTTTGCTTTGTTACAAGGTGATGAACATTTACTATATAATGTTTTATGTAATAGTAAAGATTATTCGATAGAATACTTTTATAAAAATAATATGTTTTTAGTGAATGCCGGAACAGAATGGGTAGATGATTTTATGGGAGAAAATACTAGTGTTTATATTTCTAGAATAGATAATCAAGATATTGCTCTTTATAATATAAAAAAATATCAGAAAGAAAGTTTATGGGAATTTAGAAATATACTTGAAGAATATAAAAATATAGACCATAAAGTGGTGGCTGGGACACTACCAAATGTAAATATAGATGATTTTTGTAAGAAATATAATCTTGACAATATTTGTACTGATCCTAGAAGTAATCATATCCTTGTATCTAGGGGACTAGATGCTAAGGTAGTAGATAGGCCTATGATGGATTCAGTAGAAGTACAACCTATGGTTGTTGATGTTACTTATAAGAAAGTGAGATAGATTATGAAAAATTTAAGAATACTTAGTATGAATTTAGGAAGAAGATTTGTTCCTATTAAAGATAAAGGTAAAAGAGAATATATAACTGATTTTATTAAAGAAGAAGGTTATGATATTGTTATGTTACAAGGTAATGGAGTAGGAAGAAATAGTTTCTTTAAGAATTTAGGGTATGATTATACTGATTCTTCTAAAGATGTGATTACTCTTGTATCTAATAGAACAATTGTTGAAAGTAAAGTTACAGATGTACTTAACTGTTCAATTATTTCTAATATTGATAGACCAGTAATGCTTGTTAATGTAAATTATAAGAATTTAAAAAATATTGATGAATTATTTGATGTGTGTGATATTTATTCTAAAGAAAAAGATGCCCATTATGTAAGAAGTAGAATAATTGCAGGTAGATTTCCTAATGCTTTTGATACGAATGAATTTTGTGATCAATTTAATTTAGATGATATATCTACTTTAGTTGGGCATGATACGCATATTAAAAATAATAGAGAGATGGTAAATCATTTCTTTATATCAAGAAATTTAGAAGCTTTAAGTGTTCATAAATTAGTAGGTATGACAGAAGTATCTGGAATAGGAGAAGCTTATCCTATAGAGGTTACTTTAAAGAAAGTGTTAAAATAACTTTCTTTTTTTTTAGTTTTCTGATAAACTTTTAAGTGTTTTGAGGTGATAATATGTTACAAGTAAGTAATGTTAGTTTAAAGTTTGATAAAAGAACTTTATTTAGTGATGTTAATTTAAAATTTACTAATGGTAATTGTTATGGAATAATAGGTGCGAATGGAGCGGGGAAAAGTACATTCTTAAAGCTTCTTACAGGAGAGATTGATACTACTACAGGGGATATTACTGTTAGTAAAGGTGAGAGAATCTCTATATTAAAACAAGACCATTACGAGTTTGATGATATGAGAGTTTTAGATGTTGTTATTATGGGTAATGATAGACTCTATAAGATTATGAAAGAAAAAGAAGAGTTATATTCTCATACAGAGTTTAGTGAAGAAGATGGCTATAGATTAGCAGATTTGGAAGCAGAGTTTTTAGATATGGATGGTTGGAATGCAGAGAATGATGCAGCGATACTTTTAACTAATTTAGGGGTTAGTGATAAGTATTTTGATAGTCTTATGAAAGATATTCCTGTTAAGTTAAGAGTTAAAGTATTATTAGCATCGGCTTTATTTGGTAATCCAGATATACTTTTATTAGATGAGCCTACTAATAGTTTAGATATAGATGCCATTAGTTGGTTAGAAGAGTTTATTATTAATTATCCTAATACAGTTATAGTTGTTAGTCATGATAGACATTTCTTAAACAAAGTATGTACTCATATTGTAGATATAGATTATGGTAAGATGAAAATGTATATAGGTAATTATGATTTTTGGTATGAATCTAGCGAGCTTGCATTAAAACAGATGAAAGAGACAAACAAGAAGAAAGAAGAGAAAATTAAAGAGTTACAAGACTTTATTGCCAGGTTTTCTGCTAATGCTTCTAAGAGTAAGCAGGCTACTTCTAGAAAGAAGATGTTAGATAAAATTGAACTTGAAGAGATAGTGCCATCTTCTAGAAAATATCCTTATATAGATTTTCCAATTACTAAAAATATTGGTAAAGAAGTACTTAAAGTAGAAAATTTAAGTAAAGAAGTAGATGGTAAGAAAATACTTAATAAAATATCATTTACTATTCTTAGAGGAGATAAGATAGCAGTTATATCTAATAATGATTTAGCGAAAGACTACTCTTTTTGAAATACTTTCAGGCAATATTAAGAGTGATGAAGGAGAAGTAGTCTTTGGTAAGACAATAGATGCTGGTTACTTACCACAAGATAATAGTAGTTACTTTGAGAATGATAAAACTATTTTAGAATGGCTAAGTCAATTCTATAAAGTAGATGATGAGACACATTTAAGAAGTTTCTTAGGTAGAATGTTATTTAGTGGTGAAGATGTATTTAAGAAAGTTAGTGTTTTATCTGGAGGAGAGAAAGCACGTTGCATGTTAAGTAAATTAATGTTAGAAGAGCCTAATTTCTTAATATTAGATGAACCTACTAATCATTTAGATTTAGAGAGTATTACATCACTAAATAAAGGACTAGAAAAATTTCAAGGTGAGCTTATTATAACTTCAAGAGACCATGAGTTAAATCAGACTGTTTGTAATAGAATTATAGAAATATTAGATGATGGTTCTATTATAGATAGAAGAATGACATTTGATGAATATTATGAGAGAAAGTAATTATGGATATAAGAAATATATATAGTAATGCTAAAGAAAAAGTTATTGATTATTTATTAAGATATTTATGTCAACATAATATTAGTTATGTAAGAGTAGAAAATGAAGTTCTTTTTTTAGATAAAATTTATAGATTTTATGATATTAAAGATAATAGTTTGGAAGATACTTTAGAAAAAATTTATAAAATTCTAAATGAGTTAGAAGTTTCTAAAAGATTAAGTCTTGATGATTGTTTAATAGAATGTACTACCATAGAAGAAAGAGTTAATAATAAGTATCAAATGCCTGATTATAATAGTAATAAAAAGAAGTTACTTAAAATGCAAAATAGAAGAAATAATTTGAAACTTAAAAATAGTAGAAAATAAAAGAGTGAAGATACAAATGACAGTTCAAATAAATGTCTATGGAAAAGCAGGAGATAAATATGTACCTCTAACTACACAGAAGATACTAGAAGATAATGAGTTACAAGAAGAAAAAGAGAATATGTTTAATTATGCTAGTAATGGGAATTATATAGGTTCAAATTGGGAAGAACAGAATAACCCAGAATATATAACAAATGGCTTATATAGCATGGAAGATGAAGATGGAACAAGTTATTATTTTAGAGGGAATGTAGATAATAACAATGTTCAATTTGGGAAATATACAAGTGATTATTATGTATATAACTATAGTAGTAGATATTTACAAAGTTTAGCATCTTGCCAGGAATATAATAGTAGATGTAGTGAAAGTAATAGAGTAAAACTTGCAAGTGCAGGAGATAAGATGTACTGGAAAATCATAAGAGTAAATGGAGATGGGAGTTTAAGATTAATATATAATGGAACAAGTGTAAATCCAGATAATAGTGATTTATCTCATTCTTATGCAGTAGGATATACTCAATATAATCTAAATTGGGATGGCCCAAAATATACAGGATATACCTATGATAGAGATACAAATGAAACGGATAGTTTTATAAAGAAAGAAGTAGATACATGGTATACAAATACGTTAGGTAGTACTACATATGATAGTAAAGTAATAGGAGGAAGATTCTGTAGTGATAGTAGTGAATATCATTATGATGAAAACATTGGTTATGCCTTTGCAAGTTATGATAGATTGGTACAATTTGAGAATAATTTTGCAAAACCTAATAGTCCATCCTTAAAGTGTCCTAGTACAAGTGAAAGTTATGGAGGAAGTTATAGATTAAAAGCAGGATTAATAACAGCAGATGAGTTAGCATTAACAGGAGAAAGTATGTATGTAACTGGAAATAGTTATTTAAATGGCTCTGATATGCTTTATTGGAGTATGACACCATTGTATTATGATGATTTTATGGGAAGTATAATGAATATTGTTGCAAGCAAAAGCATAAGAAACTTTAATATTACTGGCGATGGTTTAGTTAGACCAGTTATCAATGTAACTACTGACAACGGATTTACGTCTGGCGATGGTACTTCGGAAAACCCTTATGTTATAAGTTAGATACTATTGTTGAAATAATAAAAGTCGTGATATTAGGATTTCTAATATTAACGACTTTTTGTTTACTCTTTTACTTTTAATGCTCCTTTATCACATCTATTACCCCAGTAGTCTAAGATTTTATTATCTTTTTTTACTACTATTATTTCACAGTGATTAGGACATCCTTTACATTCTATACCTGTTGTTTCAAAGTTAGCATCTTTTACTTTGAAGTTAAACTCTTTCTTTATACCTGTTTTTCTTGCAAGTATTGCACTACCTATAGCTCCCATTAAATGACCATTTTCATCTACAATAATATCTTCTTTTAATAAGTCTTCAAAGGCTTTCTTTACTCCTATATTTTTAGATACTCCACCTTGAAAGATAATTGGTCCTTGTATCTTTTTACCTTTACCTACATTATTAAGATAATTTGATGCTACACTGTAGCATAACCCTGCAATGATATCATTTCTTTTATAGCCCATTTGGATTTTATGGACTAAGTCAGATTCTGCAAATACTGTACATCTTGCTGCAATATTAGTGGGATTTTTACTAGTTAGAGCGATCTTACCAAAGTCTTCTACATTTAATCCTAAACGTTTCGCTTGACTAGATAGAAAACTTCCTGTTCCTGCAGCACATAAGGTATTCATAGCATAGTCTGTAACTATACCATTATCAAGTAGAATTATCTTAGAGTCTTGTCCTCCTATTTCTAGATATGGTTCTTATATCTGGATACTTTGATAGAGTACCTATAGCATGGGCAGTTATCTCATTTTTTATACTTGTTGCTCCTAACATTGTTCCTATAAGCTTTCTAGCAGAACCTGTTGTACCTACTGATGTAACTTTAATATCTTTTGGTAATTGTTCCTCTAAATCCTTTAATACTTTTTTAACGGCTTTAATTGGATTACCTTCAGTCCATAAATAACTAGAAGCTAGTATATTATTATCATTATCTAGAACTACTCCTTTGGTAGAAATAGAACCTATATCAATTCCTAGACTTGCTTCCATTTTCTTCCTCCTTCTTAATCTTTAATAAATCATAGAATGCTTCAATCCTTGTATTTAGTCCTTCAACTCCTGTTTGTTCATCAAATGATAGAAATATAATTGGCATATCATTATCTTTGGCAATATTCATTATGATGGGCATTGCTCCTATTTCTGGTGTACATCCTGTAGGTTTTATATGGATAATACCATCATATTTATGTTTCTTTAACCAGTAGACTCTATATACATTATCAAGTCCATCTGCTCCTAGTGTATATTTGCAATACTTTTTAATCTTTAACTTCATATACCATTCCATTAACTTTTTTTGCCATAATAAATAACTTAGATTAGTAAATCTTTTAATTTCAATATTAAAACTTGCTAGTAACTTTTCTAGTTCATAGTTAGAGAATGGTTCCATAGATGTATATAATTCTCCTATGATACCGACTTTTAGAGTGTCTTTTGGTTTATCTATTTTTACTTTTCTTAGTTCTTTCTTGGCTTTGCAATAGAGCTTTGTTAACTTTATAATACTATTTTCAATGTTCGCTTTCTTAATAAAGTCATCTTTAATCTTTTTAAAACTATTCTTTTCTTTTTCAAAACCAACTCTTTTTCTGATAAAGATATCTATATTATCTAAATAATAAATGTAAAGAAGAGTACTTATTATTTCTTTTATTAATTTTCTTTTGGTAAGATAAGGATTTAACTTTAACATAGTTTTATATAGTTCACTAAATCTAGCATGATCTTTTTCTGCTACTTGATACATTGTAAAGTTATAGCCTAAATCTTTTAAAATAGCTTCTTGGACTTCAGCATAATATCTATATCTACAACCTCCACCTGCTTGAAATAATACAGTTGCACCTTTATCTAGGGCTTCTATAAAATTACCTAAATTATATTTAAAAGGAACACAGACAGTATCAGGGGAGTTTTTACTGCCTAGAGAAATCGTCTCTTTTGTTATTTTAGGCATTTCTATTACTTTTAGATGAGTTGTATTAGTTATTAATTTTCTAAAGGGATAAAAATAATTACCAAGTTGTGGGAAGGCAACTATCTGTTTCATAGGTGAATTCCTCCTTTTAACATATCTAAGAAACTCTCTAGTCTTGTTATAACGGCTGTATTATTAGTTAAATCTTCAAAAGTTAAGAGAAGTGTAGGATGTTTTTTTCTTTTCCTTATAATCATTTCATTAGATAGAGAATCTGGTCCACAAGGAAATGCGGTTAAGATAATAGTACCATCTACTTTGTCTTTGAAATAATTAAAGGCAGCGACTTGTTCTTTATTCATAGTAAAATGTATTTTTTGAGATATTTTACTACAGTTAAACTCTATTAAGTCTTTAGGTATTTGATAACTATAAATAATAGAGATATTATTTTTCTTTAGATAGTTAGTGATACTTTTACCTATTAAATTATCATTTAAGATATAGGGATGACCTAATAGTAATATCTTTGTCTTATTACTTCTTAATTCTTCTTTAGCTTTCTTTTCCTCATTTTTATAATAATTTTTTTCTATCTCTTTAGCTTTGTTATAAGCATTGAGGGACTCTATAATACTAAAGCCTAGTTCTTTTCCTATTTTAATAAAACCATTTTTTTCAGAGTGATGATGTTTTAAGTCAATATTATAATTTAATATCTTTATGTTAGGAAAAGTATTTCTTACAAGGTCATATAAAGCGTTGAAATTAGTACATACTTGTTCAGATTTGATAATAGAATATATTCTTGGTACTAAGATATAATCACATTTATCTTTTAATTCTTCGATATGTCCTAGATATATCTTTAGAGCAAGACATGATTCATCTATACTTTTTTCTTTACCTAGTATTAGAGTCTTGGCGGTTGTATCATTACTTTCAATAATATCTATATTTAATTCATTAAAGAAAGCTTTCCAGAGGGGAGCATAGTAGTAGTAAAGTAGTGCTTTGGGAAGTCCTATTTTCATTTTGGTATCATTCCTTTCTTTATACTCTATGAAAAAAGTTCAGTTAATATTTATTTTTTGTTGAGATTTTTAATTTTTGTTAATTTGTGATATAATATAGAAAATTTATATGTAGGGGGTATTAAAATGTCAGATAAGAACTTTATTAAAGAAATGAATTCTGAAATTAGTAAAGTTATTAAATATAAAAAGCCATGTGTAATAGCTTTATCAGGATATTCAGGTAGTGGTAAAACAGATATTGCAAGAATATTATCTAAAGAGCTAGGGGTATTTCTTTTAAGTAATGATTATGTAAGAAATTATTATTATCAGTTTACAGAAGATTATAGCGAAGAGAAACGTTTAGAAATAGAAGATAAAGTTAGTAGTATTAATAATCTTAGATTAAAAATATTGTTAGGTACTAGGACTTCTTTTGTATATGATAGAGATTTTAATTTAAAAGAAGATTTTGATAAGTTTGAGATGGTATCTAAAATACTTAGAATGAAGTTAATTAAGATAAAAGTTAATTCTACTGATACTCACAATCTAGAAGAAATAAAGAGAATTACTATGGATTATAATAAAGTTTATCCTGGGGTAATTGGTGATAAAGTGGAATATCAGAGTTCATTTGATGATGAGACATATTATCAAATTAAGATGAGAAAACCTCATACGTTATCAGATAATTTCTATGACTTTGTAATTAATAATGATGGTAGTGAGCATTTTGAGGAGCAGGTTAAAATAATGGTTAAATCATTAAATGATGATTATTTAGTTAGAAGAAAGTGAAATTTAGAAGAAATTAGTTAATAATACTTAATTTTTAATTATTTTATGTTATAATTGTAGACGGAGGGAGAAGTTTATGAAGAAAGAAACAGTTGAAAAAGTTAAGAGTGCAACTATAGTAGTTTTAGTTTTAATAATAGTATTTGGTGCAAGTTATTTTACATCTGAGTTACAAGAATGTAATAATGGAGGAAGCAGTAGTACTACAACAAGTTCTACTAATAATAGTTCTAATGATAATAGTTCTAGTAGTACAACTTCTACAAGTAGTGATATTCCAGAGGATGAACAAGGAGATTTGAATGATATTGATATTGATGAATATTTAGATCTTAAAGAAGGTGATAAAGCCTCAATAATTTATATCGCTAGACCAACATGTCATTATTGTCAACAAATGGAACCTATTATTAGAAATATAGTATATGAATATGATGTCAAAGTTAATTATTTAAATACTGATGAGTTAGATGATGAAGGACAATCTAAATTAATTAAGTCTGATGATTACTTTAGTGAAGGATATGGAACACCTTTATTACTTGTTGTTAAAAAAGATAAAATTGTTGATATTCAAGAAGGTTTAACTGATAAAGATACAACAGTTAAGTTCTTAAAAGATAATGGTTTTATTAATGAATAGAGGTATTTATGAGCAATGAAGAGATTTTAAAAGAACAACTATCTAGTTTTAGGAGAAAGTATCCTTTAACTGTAGGATGGAGATTAAAAAGACATTCTAAAATATTACTTGAACATTTACATGATGATGAAGTTATTAGATATGCTTTTTATGCTCAGAAGAATAAGAGTTCTTTAGATGTTACTAGTAGTGGTATAATTGCAGTTACTAATAAAAGATTAGTAATTGCAAGAGATAGAGTTGTAATTGGTTATTTCTTTGATAGTATTACTCCAGATTTATTTAATGATTTGAAGGTTAGAAGTGGTATTATTTGGGGAAAGATTATAATAGATACAGTTAGAGAACTTGTAATATTAACTAATATTAGTAAAAGTGCTTTACCTGAGATAGAAGAAGAAGTAACTAGTGCGATGATGGAATTAAAGGATGAGAAGTAATTCTTGTCTTTTTTAATTATGTTGTTGGGTTTATGATAGTTATAAATAGGAGGAGATGAAATGACTAATATTATTAGAAAAGCTTTAGAATGTCTAGAATGTGTTAGGAGACCTTGTCAATTAGGATGTCCTTTAAATAATGATATTAGAGGATTTATTAAGCTTGTGAAAGAAGAAAAATATAGGGAAGCTTATCAGTTATTATCTGAAACTACGGTAATTCCTTCTATATGTGGGAGAGTTTGTCCTAAAAGTAAGCAGTGTGAAGGGAAATGTGTGAAGGGAAGGATTAAGGATAGTAATGCTGTTGAAATAGGAAAGATAGAGGCTTTTATTGGGGATATGGCTTTGAAAAATAATTGGGCTATTAGTAGCTTACCTTTAAAAAATAAAAGAGTGGCAGTTGTAGGAGGAGGACCAGCTGGTTTAACCTGTGCAGCTTTCTTAAGACGTAATGGTTATAATGTGACAATCTATGAAAGACATAATTATTTAGGGGGGCTTTTATATCATGGGATACCAGAGTTTAGGCTAGATAAGACTTTACTAGAAAAAGTAATTGATAAAATTTTAGAGTTGGGTATAGATGTTAGATTAAATCAAAGTATTGGTGAAGACTTTAGTTTAGAAGGTTTAGAAACTGAATATGATGCAGTGTTTTTGGGATTCGGTGCCAATCTTTCTAGTAAGATGAATATACCTGGTGAAGATTTAGATGGTGTATATGGTGGTAATGAGTTATTAGAGTCTAATAATCATCCTAATTATGAAGGTAAGGTTGTTGTAGTAAGCGGTTGTGGTAATGTTGCTATGGATGTTGCTCGTACTATAAAAAGAAAAGGTGCGAGTAGGGTTTATGTTATTTATAGGAGAAGTGAAGTGGAGGCTCCTGCTGAAGAAAAAGAGATTAAGGAAGCTAGGAATGAGGGCGTAGAGTTTTTATTTCAAAATAATATTATTGGTATTTATGGAGAAAAAAGTGTAGAGAAAATCGAAGTAATTAAGACAGAACTTGTGAAAAAAGATGATGATGATAGATTATCTCCTGTTAATATCGAAGGCTCTAACTATTATCTATCTTGTGACTATGTAGTTATGGCGATAGGAAGTTATCCTGAAACTAGTGTTGTTAATAGTTTAGGTTTAGAGCTTGATAAAAGAGGGAGAATACTAATAGATAAAGATGGACATACTTCAAAAGAGAAAGTATTTGCAGGAGGAGATTTAGCAGGTACTACTTCTACAGTTGCCTTTGCCTCACGGGCGGGAAGAGATGCGGCATATGCGATTATAAAATATTTGGAGAATAGTGTATAAAACATTTGACTATAGTGTACTCTAATATTGTATATTTATTTTTGAAAGGAGAGTTTAAATGAATAGAAAAATAGTCTATGGTTTATTTGCTGTACTAATCATTGCTGTTGTTGCAGTTTTGGGGTATTCAATTTTAAGTAATAATAATGAAAGTGATAATGTAAATAATAATACTACTAATAATAGTAATAATAACTCTACTACTGATGAGAATATTACTGATGATAATATTGGTAGTGGGACAGGTAAGACTTTAGTTGTTTATTATTCTGCTACTGGAAATACTCGGGTAGTTGCTAAAAAACTTGCAGAGAATTTGAATGCTGATACCTTTGAAATTATTCCTAGTAATCCATATACAGATGATGATTTAGACTGGAATGATGATAATTCAAGAGTATCAAAAGAACATGATGATGAATCTTTAAGAGATGTAGAACTTGAAAGTACTACTGTTCCTAACTTTGATACTTATGATACTGTTTTAATTGGTTATCCTATTTGGTGGGGGATAGCAGCTTGGCCAGTAAACTCTTTTGTAGAAGCGAATGATTTTACTGGTAAGACGGTTATTCCATTTTGTACTTCCTCATCATCTGGAATAGGAAATAGTGCAGATATACTTGAAGATTTGACTAAAACTGGTACTTGGAAGGAAGGCATTCGTTTTGGAACTAACCCAAGTGATGATGATATAAATGATTTTATTGATAGTATAAGTTAATACTTTTGTTAACTGGTTTAGAGAATTGTTATTTATAGAAGCAATTCTTTTTTTGTTAAAAGTATGTTACTTTCTGATACTTTTGTGATATAATTTTATTGAAGTAATTAATAGTGGAGGTGTAGTATGGGAATAATAGAGTTTTTTAAAAGGGTAATAGAAGTTAAAGATAATGATTTATCCTTTCTTAATGTTGGAGATATTATTTGGGCTAAAAGGTATCGGAATGATGAAGAAAAAAATAAAATAAAAAAAGGTCATCAAGAGAGTCCTTATGTTGTTATAAAAAAATCTAAAGGTAAAGTTTATGCTTTACAATGTACTAGTAATCCACATGGGGAGAATAAGTGGAAGATGACTTATTATCCATTAGGAAAACTAAATTATAAGATGAAGAAAAACTCATTTATTAATTGTATGGTGGTGTATGAGTTAAAAGAAATACAGTTTGTAGAGATGATAGGACATCTTAATGCTGTTGATTTAAATCAGTTAAAGAAACAACTTTATATTTTAAAAAATAGCGATTTTAAAGTTAAACCTAACATAGAGAAAAAATATTTAGATTTTAAAATAGGTATTGGAGATGTAATCTTATATAATGGTGATAGATATTATATTGATTCTATTAAAGGGAGAAGTTATGAAGTTTATAGATTAAGAAAACATTCAAAAGTAAGTGATAGATTATTAATAGGTAATACATATTATAGTTTTATATTTAGAAATATTGAAAAAATAAAGATAAGGTCAAAATATGATTTGGTTGATACTTTTAATACAGGAGAAATTGAAATAATTAATAAATATAAAGAAAAATGTTTAAAACTTTTAGATAATAAAATACCTAATTCACTTAGAGTTGGTTCTCTTATTGATTATAAAAACAGAATGTTTTATGTCTATGAAAAACTAGATAATTGTGTTAATTGTTATGAGACTTATTCTAATGCAGTTTTTGAAGAGGGCATGGCTGATATTTTAGTTAAAGGGGGTATATATAAAACTTTCTTTGCAACTGTTACTATACCTATAGAAAAGTTAGATAGTAATGGTTATAAAATTAGAAGATGTGCAAGTAGTGAGGAGATAGAATATAATATAAATATTTTTTCTTTGCCTAAAAAGAAAAGAGTTAATGCTAGAAAGATGTTAGCTAATGCTAATATTAAGGAGAGAGATATAGATGATTTTGTTCCTATGGTTATTTTAAAAGACTTAAATAATGGTAATTACTATTTAATTATTGATAGAGATGATAATGTAATAGAACTAGTTAATATTAATGATATAGGTGATACTTTCTATTTCGAGCTAGAAAAAAAACATTGTCCTTTTGAGTATTATAGAGTTATGGCAAAAGAAGAATATAATATGTATTTAAAGAAAATAAAAGAATTAAAAGAAATGTGTGCTGTGTTTGGCAATTGATGATACATTTCTTTTTATTAGGAAATTTATTAGGAAATAGTAGGAATTTATTGGGAAATAATTTATAATATTAATTATATTGAAGTAAAAACTTATATATTTAAGTATATAAAAATATAAGAAAGATGATGAAATATGATAAAAGAAAAAGTTAGCGAAGAAATTTTAAATAATGTTGCTCCATGTTCTATGTTTTGTTCAACTTGTACTGCTTGTCAGTATGGACAGATAAGTTATCATGCAAAAGAGCTATTACATTTATTAGAAGGACATGAAGAGTTTTTAGATAATAATTTAAAGAAAGAATATAGATATAAATTAGATGAATTTAAAGCATTTAGTAAAAAGTTGAAAAAATATGCTTATCCTAAATGTGGAGGGTGTAGAAAGGGAAGAGTTAGTGGTTGTTGTATAAAGGGTTGTATTATTCCTGAATGTACTGAAAAACATAATGTTGATTTTTGTGGAGAATGCATAGAGTTTCCTTGTGATAAGGTTAATACTTCTATTTATAAAAAAACTATAATAGATAAATGGTTAAATGGCAATCATCAAATAAAAGAGTATGGTATTAGACAATATTATGAAGAAAATAAAAATATTCCTCATTATATTGATTATACTGAGAAGAAATAATAAATAAAATTATAAATTAATATTTATGAAAGGATTTGGTAAGATGTTACAAGAATTTTATGATAGAATAAATCTTAAATATGACTTGTCTTTATTATCAAAAATGATATGTCAGAAATATAATCTTGGTAAATATTTATCTGATGAAATTATTTTAGTTGGATATGAAGATTTTAATTTTATATTAACAACTGAAAATGGAAAGTATTGTGTAAAAATATTTAATAAAGAAAGAACTTCTTCGGATGTAAAAATGTATATTGATAGGATAGAACTAGCAAATACATTAGATATTAATACTCCAAAGGTATATAAATGTAATAATGATATATTATGTGAGATTAGTTTAGATAATGTTACTTTTAGATTATGTGTATTTGAATATGTTGATGGTAAAAGTTTTTATGATTTAAATGAAATACCTACTGAAGAAGAGATAAAAAATATTATTTCTCAGATGGTAAAAATACATGAAGCTAAATTAGAATCAGATTTTATTTATGATAAATGGGCAATAATTAATTTTCCTAAAGAGTATGAAGAGAAAGGGAAGTATTTAGATAATAAATATAAAGATATTTTTGATAATTTATATCAGAGATTTAACAATGTTAAGTTAGATAAATTACCATCAAGCTTTGTTCATGGAGATATTATTAGCTCAAATGTAATGAAAGATAGTAATGGTAAGTTATGGATAATTGATTTTGCTGTTTCTAATTATTTACCTAGAATTGTAGATTTAGCAGTAACATCTTGTAATTTGTGTTTAAATCCTGATAATAAAGATAAAACAATTAAAAGTACTAAGATGATATTAGATGAATATCAAAAATATAATAAATTAACAGATTATGAATTGGAGTGCTTTCCATTATTTTATGATCTTGCTAATGCAATGGGAATATTACAGGTAAGTTATTTGGCTAGTCTTGGTGAAATGTCAGAAGAGGATGCTTTTTGGCTAGCTGAAAGTGAAAAAGGATTAAGTTTTAGTACACCTGATTTTTGGAATAGTATTATTGGTAACAATGGTTATGTTGAAATGTGGGATAATTGGTCTAAAAAACGTTCTGGTGTTCCTGTTTATGATTTATGGTTAGAGAAATATAAAGATATTTTAGAAGATAATAAAAATAGTGAAATATTAGATTTAGGTTGTGGGCTAGGTGCTGATACTTTATATTTATTGGAAAGAGGATATAATGTTTTGTCTTGTGATTTTTCTAAAGAAGCTTTAAAAAGTATTAAAGATAATATTCCTAATAGTAAAACAATGTATTTGAATATGTTAGAGGATTTTCCAATTGATGATGAGACATATTCTTTAATTATAGCAGATTTATCTTTACAGTATTTTAATAATAAAGATACTATACATATGATGAATGAAATAAAAAGAATATTAAAAACTGATGGAGTACTATTAGCACGAGTTGCTTCAGTTAATGATTTTAATTTTGGAGCAGGAGTTGGTAAAAAATTAGATAAAAACTTTTTTTTCGAAGGTGATTACACAAAAAGATTTTTTGATTTAGAAGATGTTAATAAATATTTTGGAATAATTGGTATAGTTGAAGCAGAGGAAACTTCGATGACTAGAGACGAAGAAGAGTATTTAAAGCCTAAAGTATTATATAAAGTTAAAGTAAAAAAGAATAATTAATATTATGAGATGATAAAAAGAGCTTAGTTGTTGCTATGCTCTTTTTAGTTATTAATTGTAGTCTTAATTATATATGTATGTGAAATTAAGACTTTAAGTTTTGATTAAATCTCTTTGATGATTAAATTTTATTATTTGTGAAAAATTTTTCAATATTTTTGTTACAGTTCAGATAGAACATGACAAAAATTAGGTAGAACTATCAAGTTCTATCTATTTTTATACCCGAACTGTTTTATTACTAAAAACCTCTTTTAAAGAAGAATTTAATGATTTTTTATTTTTAGAACATGTAGATGCAAAACTTCTTATAACTACAAAGTTATTCGCTCCTTCAATACTTCTAAACTTACCAATCTTTTGTCTAATCTTTGCAAATCTTAAATCTGCTTCCGCTCTGTTATTAGAAAATGGAACATAAAACTTCTTCAAAAATAGTAAATGATTATCTACATATTTTTCTAAACGATTTAGTAATCTTCTCTCATCTTTTTTATAAGAATTTGTTTTCAAATCTTTTTTATATTCAAGATTACCTTCTTTTAAGATTTCTAAATATCTATTTTTAAAGCTTTCATATTCTGTATCAGAAATTCTTTCTATACCAGATGCTATTAATTCTTCTTTTCTATTCTTCATTTCTATTAACAATGAAGAAAGTTTCTTAGCCCATTTATGTTCAGTAAAATCTGTAACTCCTTTTAAATATCTTAAAGCATGAACATTACATTCTGCATTTCCACTTCCATAATTGTAATACATGATAAAGTGGTCATGGACTAATATACCATTAAATTGCTTTAAAAGTCCAAAGTCCTTTATCGCTTTTTCACCTCTTTTTTTACTAACATATTGTAAAGTATACTTATCATTTGAAATATTATGTATGTAATACTGTTCTCCATTAATTTTGATTGGAGTTTCATCAACATGTAAAACGAGACTATTTAATAATTCTTTTTTGATTTTTTCATATTCTGTATTAGATAGTACATCTGATAGTCCATGAATCCAACTGTATATAGAACCTTTTGATGGAATTAATTTATTATCAGTAAATTCACCAAGTAGTGATTTTATTGCATCTAAAGAAGAACCTTTCATATACATTAAGGCACTTATTGATTTTATATTATTTCCATATATTACCGGACTAGAAGTAATGTTTTGAGGAGTAGTTGGATAGTAAACATGTTTTATTAAGACTTTTTCTACTTTAATATCTATTTCATAAGTTACAATTGGTGTATTATTTTCTGTTAATTTATTTTTATTTTCTTCTACTATTATTATTCTATCAATTTCTTTATTTTCTATCATTTTATCTATTTTTTCTTTAGTTAAGGTTTCTCCTTTATGACCAACTTGACCACCTTGTTTTTTACCTGATTTCTCGCGGTTATTGGTAATTACTTTTTTATATCCATTAGTAGAAGAAGGCTTACTAGAGTTAGAACTATCTTTATCATTATTATTTTTTAATCTTTCAATTTCAAGTAATAATTTTTGATTTTTTTTATTTACCTTTCCTAGTTCTTTTGTAAGTTTCTTATTATTCTCATTTAATTCAGATATTATTAATGACATATTAAAGATAGTACTATTTGCTTTATCTAACTTTTTATTTAATTCTTCAAATTGTTTATAAAAATCATTTACATATCCTTTTGTTGTCATATCAAATACCTACCTTTGTTTTAATTATAAATAAATTGTGTTTTAATTAACAGTCTATTATTTTCTTTTATCTTCTAGTAAAATCAGTAATAAAAAAGATAGATTTGACTTTTATTTAGTCTTTTCTATCTGAACTGTAACATATTTTTTAAGAAATATCTACAGAAACATTTAAAAGAACGACAATATATGATATTATTATAATAGCTTTGTATCATTAAAAAATATGATACTTTTTTATTTAAAGGAGGAATATTATGACAGTTAATTCTTATTTAGCTAATTTAGCATCAAACTTAGTTTTATCAAGTGATGAAAAAGCAAGTATTAATACTTCTATTTCCACTTTGGAATATAGATTAGAATTATTTTTTGGTAGCGATATAGTAGAAAAGTTTAAATTTGGTTCTTTTACTAGAGATACTATACTTCCACGTAAGGCAGATAGTAATTCAGATATTGATTATATGATTGTTTTTAATAATTCTAATAATTATCAGCCTCAAACATATTTAAATCAATTAAAAAGATTTGCAGAAAAATATTATCAAACATCTGAAATACATCAATCATCGCCTACAATAATATTGAAATTAAATCATATTAAATTTGAATTGGTTCCAGCATATAAATCAGGCTGTGGTTATTATATACCAAATAAAACTGATGGTTGGATGTACACTGATCCAAACGATATTAATTCTAATCTTACAAAAGCAAATACTAATAATGGTTCAAAGATAAAGCCTGTAATAAGGTTATTAAAACATTGGAATATTAGTAAAAATTATAGATATTATGAATCATATGATTTAGAGAAAAAATTAATTTCATATTTAGAATTTTCATATTTTTCTTGTACATCATATAGTGATTATGTTTTACTTGCTTTTAATGCACTAAAGAGTGAGTGTAGCTATGGAACTATTATATATGATAGAATTGATAAGGCAATTAAAGACATAGAAGAAGCAATAGATGATGAAAGTAAATATCCTTCTCTTGTTGAAGATGAAATTAAAATTGTATTTCCTGAGGTTTAGTTATGGAAGAAGAATATATTAACGATGTTGATAAAGATTTTAAAATTATTGTATAAAATTAGAGAAACTTTTGACTATATTTTATTACCCTTAGTGTTATTTTATCTTTGACTCTATGCTTTAAATACAATACCATATTATGTGTTGCTTTAATTATACTACATATTTTATATATTATAGCGGACACCATAAATGATTTGATTTTTAAAAATTTTGCTGAAAACGAAAGACGAAAAACTTTACTTTCTAATGCATATGGAATTGAACCTGACAGACAAAAAAGCAATAGGATACTACCAATAATAACGAAAAGAATTCTTTAAAAAAATTAGGGGTTAATATATTTTGAAAGTTCTTTTTTTACTAAAAATAATACTAATATAATGGTAAAGCAAAATTCTGTTAAATTTATTATTGATGTTATACTATGGTTAATAATAGTTTTAATGATGAAAGATAAGAATGTTACTTTATGTATTACCCAAAGTATATTTTCATCAGAAATACTAATTGGTTATTTTAAATTGTTATACTTTAATAATAAGGTCAATGGAGTATATAATAAACTATTTACGTTATTTATTACTAATAAATACTCTAGTAAGAATAAATCGCAATTATTAGAGTATTCTTTTGAATATGAATGTTTAAAAAGTTCTAATCACATCTTATTGTCTTCAAAAAATTTTGCTAAAAATAATGTAAAATGGACAACAGATTGGGAATATATTAAAAATAAAATTAAATAAAAGAGAAAGTATAAAAATATTATATAGATATTTAGATATATTATTTAATAGGGAGGATTATATTATGAATTTTAAAGATAAAGTATATTTAATAACAGGTTCTACATCTGGTATAGGTCAAGGAATTGCAAAGGAATTATTAGAAAATGGAGCAAAAGTTGTTATTAATTATGCTCATAGTGAAGAAAATGCAAATTTAACAAAAAATATGTTTAAAGCTTTTAAAGAAAATACTTTGTTTATAAAAGCAGATGTATCAAATGAAGCGGATGTTAAGAATATGTATAAACAAATTGAAGAAAAGTTTGGAAGATTAGATGGAGTAGTTAATAATGCAGTATATGATAAGATTTTTTCTATTGAAGATTTAACTGCAGAGGAATATAGAAAAGAGTTGGGTGTTAATGTTGTTGGTAGATGGTTATGTATAAAATATGCAATCCCATTATTAAAGAAATCTAAAGTTCCAAGAATAGTAAATATAGCATCAAGATTAGGTACTAAACCAATAGATGATTCTGTAGCATACTGTACAAGTGAAGCTGCAACTATTATGCTAACTAAATGTTGTGCATTAGAATTAACACCTAAATATGATATTAAAGTAAATACTGTTAGTCCTTCTATGACTCTAACACCTCTAGCTAAGAAAAGTTATTCTGAAGAAGAAATAAAAGAAACAGCATCAAAAAACCCAAGTGGTAGGTTAGGAGAAGTAACTGATATAGTTAATACTGTATTGTTCTTATTAAGTAATAAAGCAGATTATATTAATGGTGAAAATATAAATGTTAATGGAGGAATACTATTAAAATAATTGTTAAAGGCAATGCTAATATTAGTGTATTGTCTTTTCTTCTATTAGTTAAATTTTTTATGTAGATATCAGTAGAATAATTAAAACAAGAAATGTTATGTTTTGATAATAATTATATAAATTTCGATATGATTTAGGTTAATTTTACTAATCTTTATAATATTCCCGTTAATAAATGTTGGTTTTGATTTGTATAATTTACAGATAAAATCTAATTTTTGCTTTAATGATTTTCAAAAGGTAATTATTGTTTAATAAACTTAATTATAAATACCATTTTTTATTGCTCTCTTTGTACTTCCAAGCTGACTACGGGAGATAATAAAAAAGAACTTAGTACATAGCTAAGCTCTTTTTAGTTATCAATTGGAGCGGATGAGGAGAATCGAACTCCCGTAGTCAGCTTGGAAGGCTGAGGTTCTACCATTAAACTACATCCGCATAAGTAAACATCAATTTGTATTGACATTTACAATTATATGAAAAGAAAAGGCTATTGTCAACACTTTTTTGTAAATTTTATAGTGTGACACTGATATTTTCTTTTCTTTTGCCGCCACAAATATAATTTATAGGAATGTGATATGTCATCGCTAATAAAACGAGTTTATTAGTTGGTATCCTAGTTTTACCATCTTCATAATAAGAATAACTAGATTGTCTAATGTTTAAAACTTTTGCAAATTCTCTTTGTGTTTTCTTTAACTTTAGGCGATATCTTTTAAGTTGATTTCCAATAAATTCTACACTTATATCTTTTTCATAGATGATTTCTCTTTTATCAGAAGTTAAGTTAAGCATATATTCTACGTTAGTATGAAAATATCTTGCTAGTTCTACTAACTTCTCTATTGGAAAATTCACATCACCTAATTCCCACATAGCGTAGGTAGTTCTTTTAACGCCAAGAATTTTAGCAACGTCTATTTGTTTTAAATCATGATCTTCTCTTAAATCTCTAATTTTCCCAAACTGCATCTTTACCACCTTAACCATATTTTATTACAGTCATTTAAATATTAAGAGATTTGTCAAAATAACTGATAAACAAAAATTTTTGGAGCAAAAAAATAGATATTGTTAATTATTATAATAGGAGGTGTTAATAATAAAAAGATTAAAATTAGTTTCGCAGGAATCAACTACGCAGCGCTCGACTGT
>CAWVIV010000021.1:0-54275 GCA_963929435.1 uncultured Bacilli bacterium | reverse complement strand
GGGCTGTTGGGAAATTAAGTAATTGATTTCTTGACAGTTTCTTTTTTTGCTTTACATATGTAAAAGTCTCTTTATGTAAATTATTAGGTGTATTCCAACAGTTATCTTTAAATTTGCTATCTTCAAAAGAATCAAGTAATCTTCTTATATTAACACCTAAACACATAAGCATTACTTCACAAGAAACATTTTCTAAACCACGTCTTCTTATTCTTTCATAATTCATATTGTTCTTAATTTGACCAAATGTTCCTTCTACTTGAATACTTCTATTTATTCTTATTTCAATCCCCTTTGGGCTTAATAAGTTATTCCTTGCCTGTTCTTTCAATAACTCATAGTCAGGGTTTAACTCAGCTTTTCTAAAATTCTCATCTTTATTTTTTATGTTTTTCTTGCATACATATGAATAGTTACATTTATTGCAACCTTCAAATATATAGAGTTTTGTATCTTTGGCTCTTTGATGAGTGGTATTGGTTTTAAATGATATTTCTTTTCCAATATTAGCATTTAAACACATTATACCATCATCAAATGTATAAAAAAGTTGAGGCCTTTTGCCACTAGATTCACCACTCCATTGTTGAAACTTTAAATAGTTACCTATGTTGTGCTCCCTAAGATATTTATAATTGGTATAAATACCATAACCAGAATCTCCAACTGCATTTTTTGGATAAGTTCCATAATATTTATAATAATTATCGTATAAAGGTGTAAATGTATAATAATCTGTTCTATCTTGATATACCCCATACATTACAATTAGTAGATTAGATACTAATACTTGAACATTATATGCTGCATGAAAATCATGACTAAGTTTAGAATAATAATCCTCTTTTAACATCATTGCAGTTGCATCTTTATCTGTTTTAAAATATGAATTTCTATTTTCTCCACAGATACGTTCTTTCTCTTCATACTCTAATAGCTTAATTAAATATTGATATGCAAGTTTATAATTTTTAATTTCTTTAGTAGTTCTAATGCCTTTACCACTTGGTAATTTATAGATATCAATATTATTCTTATATACATAATCTTTTAATATTGAATTAAATTTATCAGTTTTAATTAAATCTTTATTATTAGCTTCATCAATATATCCCATTTCTCCTAATAGAGTTTTTATTTTTATATCTAATTTTTGATGGAATTTAGTAGGCTTCCAAACAAATTTATATTTATTAGCATTGGCTTCTATTTTGCTTCCATCAATATAAGCATCTGTAATAATTAAATTAAATCTTTTGATTATATGTTTAACAATAGTTGTAAATATTTCGTATTGATATGGGACTATATAATTATTGATGAAGTCACCAATAGTTGAATAGTCAGGAATTTCTCCTTCCATAATATATAATACCCTTATATCAAATATGCATTTATCTTCTATATCTCTTAAAGATGCTTTAAACTTTGCAAAACAATATATAATTGCGGCGAATAGTTTATAGGGATCATAACCTTTTCGTCCTTTACACATACTTCTTTTTAACTTTACACTTTTTATTATTTTCCAGACACCTGATTCTTCTAAAAAAATTAAAAATTTATCAATTTTTTCAAATTCCTCATTACATTTATCTGAGGGCACTAGAAAAATAGGCCTTTTTGTAGTAAAATATTCCATGTGATACAACTCCTTGAACAAGATTATTGTATCACAAAATGCCTTGAAAGCTTATACTTTCAAGGTTTTTGCTTTTTTTCAAAAAAAAAGAAACTGCTAAGAAATCAATTACTTAATTTCCCAACAGCCCCTTTTTATTATATTAAAATTACTACTTAGAGTGTTGCAGTACCACATCCTGACAAAATAGTTTAATACTTTCTCTTTGATTTCCTACTGCCTGTTACTTTATCTAAACGATTTGGTATGTTTTCGTGAGCATTGTCACCTTTTAATAATAAATATGTATCAATATTAAGAGCTTCTGCTAACATATCTAATTTTTCTAAACTTGGAGAGAAGATTCCTCTTTCTAAATCAGATATATATTTATCAGTTAAATCAGACTTTACAGCTAAATCTTCCTGTGTCATTTTATTTTTAATTCTATAGTATCTTAGATTAATTCTAAATATATCTCTTATATCTTTTCTTGTCATTATTTAGTCCTCCATAACAATTATATAATAAAAAGGAAGTCTATCGCTAGATTTCCTTTAATTTCTAATTGGAGGGCCTAGTCGGATTTGAACCAACGCTCAGGGAGTTGCAGTCCCACGCCTTACCACTTGGCTATAGACCCATCTAATACATTATATGTATCGAATGCAAATATATTCTCTCATATATCTTTCCATTTGTCAAATACTAAGTTAAATTGTATAATGATAATAAGAACATCTGGTAAAAGTCAATAGGTAAATTATGGCAGTTTTAGTATAATTTCCTGCCATATCAAAAAAATTATTACACGACAAAAAGGTTTTAGTTAAAGCTAAAACAAGTGTTCGCTATTTAAATATTCCTTTCGGACTTTAGTCCTACAGTCATATTCAAATAGCGATTAACTGATCTTTGAATTTTGAACCGAGTCAATTGGTTTGTAGTATTGATTTTTTCGCAGCAATCCAAAAATCAATCTTTCAAGTTTACGAGCAGATAAAACGAGTGCACGTTTATGTTGATGTTTAGTAACTTCTTTATATTTAAGATTATAATAATCTTTTATAAAAGGAAAGTTCTGTCTAACACAGGAAGCAGTCGCTTCAACTAAATAATAACGTAAATATTTATTAGACTTTTTTGAAGATTTCTTATCTTGAGAATCGAATTCTCCAGACTGATTTCTTTTCCAATAAAGTCCTGCATATTTTGCAAGTTTGGAATTATGTGAAAATCTATCAATATTACCAATTTCAGCCATAATACCAGCAGCATAAACCTTACCAATACCACGAATAGAAAGTAAGATATGGTAAGTATTAGAATCTAATCCTAAGGCTGCATTTAAGATGGCTTTATCAATATTCTTAAGTTGTTGTTGATAAAATTTAATGGTATTTAAAGAACAAGCAATAGCAATATTGATTGGCTCATAAGCAGTCTGATCTAATCTGTATGAAGCACGCATAGCCTTATTTAAAGCAGTAACTTTATCATTTAAATTAGATGAATGGTTTTTACTTTTTTCGGAAATAAAGTTAATAAGTTCTTCAACAGAAGATTCAGCGATTTGATCTGGAGAGACAAATTCTTCTAAGAAAGCAGAAGAAGTGGCACCAAACAAATTAGAAAAAGGTAATTCATTTTTGTCTAAAGACATTAAACCAGAGAAAGAAAGATATAAATTAGTTAAAACATAAGTCTTTTCTCTTATCAATTCTTTACAAATATGATATCTTTGTCTTGTAAGACGTTGAAGTGCAATGTATTGAGAACCTCTAAATGGATGTAAAGCTTTAGTTCTTCCAACTCTCGCATAGTCGGCAAGAATATAAGCATCAATACCATCTTCTTTATCTAAATCATGAAAGCTTTTCTTGTATTTATCAAAATCACAAGCATTAATTTGAAAAACTTCAGTATGGAACTTATTTAAGTATCCATTAGAAGAAAGATAACAAGCTGGATGAAAAGAATACATACCAGTGGATTCCATAACAATAATGATTTTTTCAAAGAAGAATTTGTTTTCAATGTCTTTAATTTTATTTATAACCATATCATTTCCTTCTGGATTATTAGGAAATTTAAGGTTGAAATAAATATGTTGATCAAAGTTCATAACACAGAATTGGTTACCTTTTAATGCAACATCAACACCAATGAATAAACAGTTTTGCATTTATATCACCACCTTTCTTTTATGAATTTTTGTGAGATATGACAGACTACAGATACCCTTGCTTAAAAGTTTGACAACAACCTCGCTATAAGAATACATCTTTTATTTAAGGATAATATGCTGCGATTAAACTTAAAAGAGAAACATCATCTGAGTTAGAAGGATAATAACTAATAAGTAGGGATTCATTCTTAAAAAGTAAACACCATATAGGGTTACAAGGAGTGAAAGAATAGCTCCTAGTTATTACATCTCAAAGAGATATAATAACACAAGGGTATAAATAATCCACAGTTTTAACTATTTTTACTTATAAAAATAGAATAAATAAAAAATAGTTAATATAAGTGATTTTTCACTTACAAAAACTATTATACGAGGAGGGATAATATGACACCCTATGGATATGATAAACCATTAGAAGCATTTGGTAAACCTTTTGTTCCAGATGTAAAACCAGGTAAAAAGTTTATTAAAAGAGTAGAGAAAGATTTACCATTAGACTCTAATAATCTTTCTATCGCTTTGAAACTTTATAATAATTTAAATGAAGTGGTAGAATATCAAGAAGAAATTCTTGCATTTGGACAAGATTTAAGTTTAGATTTTTCTAAAAAAATTTCAGAAGCTCCTATAAGTAGTATCAATTTAACAGATAATCAAGTAACATGTAGAAGTTGGGCAGAACTTTATGCTTTTTTCTTAAATAGACATAATATTCCTTGTGTTATTAGTATTAGTGGACTCCACTATAGTGTTTATTTTAGAGAAGAAGGCTACCTTTTCAATGCAGATGCTACTGTAGTAGACAATAATGAATCAGATAATTATAATATGAGTGATTTAACAAGAAGTAAGTTAGGATTAAGACCTAATAGTTTTTGTGCTTTAATTCAAGATGAGGAAGTAGGTGCTAAAAAAGTTAGTGTCTATGATTTAGGCCTTAATTTAGATAAATCAACAGAAATAGACTATGTTAATTTTGAAGATAGAACTAATGCAATTGTTAGAAATCTTACTAATTGTAGTGCTTTTAAAATACATAATATACCAGATATAAAAGATGAAGTTATTGATAATTTTTCTATAATTAATAATTTATTATTACAACAAGATTTAGATAATGTCTCGGCAATATCTTATATTCACAATTTAATAAAGGTTCTATTCACTAAAGAACATCAACAACATCTAGCTTACGTTGAAGTAAAAGAAGAAACTAAAGGGAAAAAATATAATTATAGCGAAGTAGTAAATTATAATCCTAATGAAATAAGAGAACATAGACATGATTATAAAATGGGAATGCCTAATTTAGATGGATATAACTTTATATATAGAGACGGTTTTTTAGAATATTTAACCAAAAGAAAAGCTCGCCACATCATTGAAGAATCTATGAATATAGATATGGATGTAATTAGTAATAAAGGAGAAAGTCTATGAATTATTTAAGAGAATTAGTAACAAAAAAAGTAAAGATGTTAGAAACTGCAAATACTATAGAAGAGTTAGAAGACTTAAAGAAATATAGATTAATAGAAGAACTATTAAAAGATGATGCTTGTTTCTTTAAAATTAATAGTTCTATTGCATATTCTATATTAATAGAATTAGGTATAGATAATCCTTTAGATTACTATAAAAAATTAATTAGTTATAAAGAATACATAAAAAATAAAGAAAATTTTAATTTGTAGCAAAAAAAGCACTTGCCTCTTTTTAAAATTATGATACAATATATATGTATCTGTTTTGCGGATGTAGTTTAGTGGTTAGAATATGGCCTTGCCAAGGCTGTGACGGGGATTCGATTTCCCTCATCCGCTCCATAATGAAATTAACTTACGGACTAAATATGGTTCGTAAGTTTTTATATTATAATAGTTATTTTGCATTTTGAATTAAAAAATTATATTTACTTGCATGTCTTAATTCATCAGTCATAATAGACATAAGTAGTGTATAACTATTTCCGCTTGGCATTGTTCCTAATATTCTTCGGTATTTAACAACCGCATTTAGTTCACCAAATAAAGCATTTTCCAAATTAGTTTTATAATCCATATTATTCTTTGAAATATTTGGCATTACTTCCTCTTTATTTGCTAAAGTTTGACCTGTAAATTCATAATATAAATTTCTTAATATTTGATTATGCTTTCTTTCATCATCTCTAATACTTTTTATAATATCTTTTTCTTTAGTAGTAGGTGCTTGTTCAATTAGATTATCATAAAATATTTCATCACTTTTTTCATCTTGCACAGATTTATTTATTAACATAATCGCCTGATTTAAAGTAATTATTTCCTCATTATTTATTTGGGATTCCATATTACGATAATTTAAATCATAATATGGATTATACATATTATAATTGCTTGATACATTTTTATTCCTCCTTGCAATATTATAATATGTACTTTTTTATTAATTGCCATTAATTATTTTGAACATTACCTGATAAATATACTGATAAATTTCCATCAGAACAATATGTTGCTAAAAATATATTGTTAGTTTTTGTAATCCCTTGTTTCTTTAACTTTTTAAGTAACCATGACTCATCAAATCCTAATTCTTGTAAATTTTCTTGCATAATCTTTCCATCTAATATTAGATTTGTAAGAATTTCTTCTTCTTTAGGCTTTATATTAAAATCACTAGGATTAGCTGGCCTTTTATCACTATAGGGAAGAAAACTAATCTTTCCATTTTCCTCCAATAAAGCTGTTTTTATATCGCTTAAATTAAAAAAACCATTTGTTCTACATTGTACTAAGAATTCATTTAAATCTATCTTAGCTTTTTTAAAGTTTTCTTTAAATAGAGTTCCATCATCATATAAAATTAAAGTTTTTCCCGAAAGAAAAGGGCGAAGTTTTACAAATTTAGTATTTAAAATTGATACTATTAAAGTTATTAGAGCATATACAATCATTGCAATTACAGGCTGTACAAAATTATCTTCTAAAGAAGTAGAAAGTTCCGCTGCTATTGACCCAATAGTTATAGTAATAAAGTAATCAAAAATACTTAATTGTGACATTTCTCTTTGTCCCATTATTTTTGTTAGAATAAATAAAAGAGTAATTGAACCTATTGATAAACATATAATTTTTAATATTGTCATAGTTATCACCTTATAATTATTTTCTTTAATAATAATTTGTTCAATTTATTGGTAAATTATACATTAATATTTTATAAATTAAGGCAAGGACTATTAACTTTAGTCTTTAGTGGTTAAAAAAATAATACTATACATCTAGAAATAAGTATGTTAATATATACATATATGAGATAGGACACACATACTATTTTCCCATAAAGTCAGGAAACGATGATAATGGAGAAAACATAAAGGAAAGTACTATGTCTTAACTGTAAGTCTAAATTAGATAGAGATATAAATGCCACAAATAATATATTAAAAGAAATATTATGATTACTAGTAATATCTTAATCAAATATAAAGAACTTTAGTAAGTATAATGATAGCTTGGCAAATAAGAACTCATTGGAGTTATCTTTAGAGTAATCTCATTTTATGAAAGTGTCTTAGAACTACATGGAAAGGAAGTTATAATATGAATGAGAGAATAACCTTAATATCACTTTTTAGTAGAGAAGATTTAAATAAAATAGATAATGTTAAAAAAATGTTAGAGAACAACTATGTAAGGTACCATTTATAGAAAACATAAATAATAGAGTATCTATAGATACATTACCTTATCATTTTACTTTATCTGCTTGGAATATAGAAGAAAAGGACTTTATATTAAAAAAGTTATCAAATATAAAATTTAATAGCTTTAAAATAACTATTAGTGATATAGAAATAATGAATGGCAGAGAAAATAGTTATGTATTATATTTTAAAATTAAAGAAAATAGAGAACTAAAAGAATTACAAGAAAAGGTATATAATATTCTACCTATTGAAAAATATAATCCTAATAAATTTAAGTTTCATATCACTATTCATGTTGATAAAGATTATGATAAGATTATTAAAATAAAGCATGAACTTGAGAAAAGTTTTATTCCTTTTGAATTAACTGTTAGTTCTATAGGATTATTTGAAATATACCCAGCTAAATTAGTGAAAAAGTTTAATAGTGACTAAACTATTTTTTAACTAAATATTTTTTTATACTTTTTGCTATTTCCTCACTTTTTTCAACATTTTTTTGAGCATTTATATTTAAAGAGATATCATTTACACATTGATTCATCATTAAAGAAATTATATTATTAAGCATATTCTCATATTCCATTAATATATCTTTATTAACTACCATTTCTAATTCATTAACATTATTACTTATAGCAATATCATCAAAAAAACTTTCAAAGTCATCAAATAATCCATCCGTAAGTGGTAATAAAGGTACATAAATAGATTTACATTTACCATCAGTATTAAATATTTTTGGTAAAGCAGTATTATCATCTAGAGCATGTTTATCAGTTCTAAGTTCATTAATAAAATTATATTTTTCAAAATTAATACCACCATTTTCAACGGCATGTCTCATTTCATGATAGAAGTTATGATTTAAATCAAAATTCATATTTTCTAGCATAGGAAAGCAAATCCAATTATTAATTTTCTCTATTTTATTATTTTTTTTGCTAGTAAAGAATACACATTGCATTTGTCCGCTTGGTAAAAAAACATCTTGTTGTAACATTCTATAAAATAAATCTTCTTGATTTGTAGATTTTATATAACCCTCAGTAAAACCATTATTTTCTATAAAGTATTTATATAATCTTTGTCCCCATAATGTTCTTTTTAGTAAAATCACTTGATAATCTACATCTAAAGTTTTAATCTTATTTAAAATAGAATCAATAATATTGGTATCAGTTATAGGTTCACATCCTAGATTATTGCACTGTTTAAAATACCTTTGTTGTAATTTATGTATCTCATCTTTCGTATCATCTGCAGTATATGGACTATTTAATAAAGATATCATGCTACTAGAAAAACTATTTAAAAACAATTTTTCAATAGGTATATCTTTTTTAATAATAGTAGATTCTAAAACTCCATATTCCTTACATAATAAACTTCTTAACTTAGTGATTTTTTCTTTTTCTAAGCATTTATTAACTTTTATATAATCTAAATATTCTGTAATCATATTATCATAATCACTTTGGCTTTTAAAGTCACTACTTAAATCTTTCAATTCTTTGTAAATTAAATCAGGTGTAGAACTTATTAAATAAAATGTATGCCTCATTCTTTGCTGTATAAGGTCTTTATTTTTTGTACCATATTGAGATATGTAATAAGGTATTAATGTTTTCTTTATATCTTCCATTATCTCTTTAGCATAAACAAATTGTTCTATAGATTTACTATTCATAAATTAAGTTACCTCTTTCTAATAATTTAACAAATATTATAATTGCAACTAAATAAAAAATAAAGACACATATTATAGACTTTTTAGTAAATTTGTATTATAATATGCACCAAAAAGGAGATGGCTTAAATGAATCTAGAATTATTAAAGCATGCTCAAGGTTATATTGAAAAAATGGCTAATGGTATTAACCCTTTAACAGGAGAAATTACTCCAAGTATTGATATGATAAATAATGTAAAAATATCTAGATGTCTATTCTATGTTAATGACATTTTAAAAGAAGTAATTGCAAATGGTGGAGTTAACAAAAATAAAGCAAAAAAAATTCCATTTAATTTAACATTAGAAGAATTAAGTAAATATGAATATACCGGAAATTTAGCAATTACAAAAGTAGTACAAAAGATTAATGCTTTAAGAAAAAATGAAAATATGGAAAAACTAAAAGTTTCTGAAATGTGTAATTGGTTAATAAAAATAGGTCTATTACAAGTAATAGAAGAAAATGGCCATAAGCTAAAAAGACCTACAGAAAAAGGTCAAAATATGGGAATGGCAATTGAACATGTAGTTAATGAATTTAGAGAATATGATGTAGTTTCATATAGTGAAGATGTACAAAAATATATAATTACGAATTTTAAGAGTTTAGTAGAATTTATTAATAAGTAATAATTTAACTAATATAATCTTGGATTATTAATATTTACAACCCATACTATTAACATAATTATAATAGTTATCACAATTAAAAGTTTTTTATATTTATCAATAAAAGAGTAGAGCAAATCTATTCTTTTTGTTATTAAAAGAATAATGTATATAAATGCAAAAATTACAAAAGGAAGAGCAAGAAGATTATATTTTAAACTTTCAATAAATCTAAATTGCATAATAAGTTTAAAAGCTCTAGTAAGACCGCAAGCAGGACAAGGAATATT
Source organism: uncultured Bacilli bacterium (assembly GCA_963929435.1). Lineage (GTDB taxonomy): Bacteria > Bacillota_I > Bacilli_A > RF39 > UBA660 > Onthousia. The sequence continues at coordinate 44,135 of CAWVIV010000021.1, read as the reverse complement.
AAAAATATTAAAAAAGGGCAGAATCTTATATCAAATATATTTAATATAAAAGCTAGCCCTAGCACTATTAAAATTATCTTTAAATTTTTCATTATAGAATCATTGAAATTGTAGCTAGATTCTTTTCTTTAGTTTTCTTACTAATTGTAAACCAGTCTACAATTGTTAAAATTCCGCAACATCCAAATGTTAAAAGTTTTAAAATTCCCATACCTACATCACCTAACATAAATCTATCAATTCCTAAACTGCCTAAAAGAATAGAAATTATTAGTAAAACCGTAGGATCCTTTAAATCGCAAGCTTGTAAACTTACAAAAACATCATCACTAGCATTTTCTAGTTTTTGTCTAATTATAGGTATAGCAGATGGTTCAAAGTATTTAGCATTAGTAGTTAAATACATATCAATTTTGCTCTTATCCATAATTTTTTACTCCTTTCAATTTTATTATAGCATAAAAACTTCAGCCAGACGACATATTTTTAAGATTTTTTATGGAATAATTTTCTTTCGAAGGAGATGATATACTTTGACCAGTAGATATTCGAAAGAAAATCTTTCTCTTATAGTAAGAAAAAACATTAGGAAATATCGCCTTATGCGTAAATATACTCTTCAAGAGTTAGCTGACTTAACAGGATTAACTCATGGTTATGTAAGAGATTTAGAATGCTTTTCCATAGAAAAAACGCCTCTTTTAGAGACGATAGGAAAATTTGCTGATGCTCTAGAGATAGATATAAGACAATTATTTGATGATATAAAAGAATAAATACTAGATAGTCTTAGAAGAATCAAGGCTATCATTTTTATTGTAAGTAATATTCCACATCTTCTCTGGAATAAGTACTGCTTTCATATGAGCAAGTTTTCCATCAGGACTAACCTTTACATCAATAATCTTTGAAAGACTACCTTTATTAATTAAATATTCACTTTGTACGTTAGAATAACTTAAATCATCATTAATTAAAGGTATACCATCATTTGATTCTTCTGGTATTAAATACTCTATTTCTATATTGCAAAACTCATGATATTCTAACTCCCTATTAAAAAAAACTTTTATCTCTTACTAAAGAAGTACTAGTAAAACCACTTTCATAATAATATTTATTTTCTAAATTCTTTAAATCTTCTAATGAACTTATTCCATAATCTTTAAAACTATCTAAAGAAACACCTCTATAAGTCTTAATATTTGAAGAAAGAGTAGGTGACCTTTCTATACATTCACTTAAATTATCAGCATAATCTAAATATTTATTTTTCATCTCATCAGTTAATAATCCATTAGTATCATAATTCCAAACTCCTCTTAAAACAGAATTAAAACGTCTAAAAGCAATACCAGTATATGCTCTAATATTATCAATATCACTTCTAGAATTATTATTATAAAAGCCTGCTAAATAGTCTATAAAAAATGCACTTACTTCTTCTAAAGAAGAAAATTCAACAAAATTTCTCTTACTAACATCATTAACAAAAGTATCAAGTTCTGTTTGTTTATCAATGCCAATATATTTTAAAATTAAGTTTACTGTTTTATTTCCTTCCATAATACCTACATCTCTTTTCTAAATACATTAGTATCTCTAATAACAAAACCATTCTTTAAATATAAGTGATTTGCCGCTTCTCTAGAAGACCTAGAAGTTAATTCGATATAACTAATGTTATCATCTTTTGCCATATTAAAAATAAATTCTAACAATTTAGTTGCAATACCAGCATTCTGATAATTACTATCAACACAAACATAAGAAAGAAAATAATAATAACTATTTTTAAAAGGGTTATTTAACTTATCAATTCTAATATAACCAACTATTTTTTTATTAAGTAAAGCAACTATTCCAAAACTATTAAGATTATCATCAATACTTTTTATATTATCACTAATATTAAAGTTATCTTTTAATAGTTTTATAACTTCATTAAAATCATCATTAACATATTTTCTAATAATTAAATTATCCATAAACTTCCTCCAAACTATCTTTTCTAATGTAATTATACCAATTATTTACAGAAAACTACAAAAAAAATAATATTTTCCTGTATAATATAAATGGAGGTATGTTTATGGTAAAAATAAAAAACAACTATATAAAAACAATTTTATCTTATATTGTAATTATTTTAGGGGCCATGCTAGCAGCATATTCATTAGATACATTTCTAATCCCTAATAATATTCTAGATGGGGGAGTAACAGGTATTTCTATCATTGTTTCAAAAGTATTTTCTATACCGATGAGTTTACTTGTTATTCTTATTAATATCCCTTTTGTTTATATAGGATATCGTAATTTAGGAAAAAGTTTCTTAATGAGAACAATAGTTAGTATGTTAACATTTTCTCTTGCTCTTAGTTTCTTTGAGTCATTACATGAAGTTACAGATGAAATATTACTTGCCACAATCTTTGGTGGAGTCTTATTAGGAATAGGAGTAGGACTAGTTATAAGATTTGGAGCTTGTGTTGATGGAACAGAATCAGTTGCTCTTGTTATAAGTAAGAAAACATCTTTATCAGTAGGACAAATAGTAATGATATTTAACTTTGTTATTTATAGTATTGCCGCTCTAACCTTTGGAATAGATAGAGCCCTTTATTCAGTCTTAACTTACTTTATAACTTATAAAGTAATAGACCTTGTCTCAGAAGGTTTAGAACAAGCGAAAGCGGCTTTAATTGTTACAGAAAAGGGAACAGATATGGCTAATGAGATATATAAAAGACTTGGAAGAACTGTAACTAAAATAAATGGTAGTGGTCTTTTATCAGGAGAAAAAGAAGTAATGTATTGTGTCTTAACAAGAATAGAAGTCTTTGAACTTAAAAAGATTGCTAATGAAATGGATGAGAGTGCTTTTATAACAATATTAGATGTCTCTGATATTATAGGTAATCATATAAAATCTACTAAAAGATTAAAAAGTAAAAAGAATACTACCAAAATAAAAGAAGTATAATCTTTATCATAAAATACATATAGTTAAAGTGTAAGGAGTTGATACTTTGACTATATATACAGTACAGCGTGGTGATACCCTTTATGCTATTGCTAGAAAATTTGGTACAACAGTAAGAGATATAACTGATTTAAATGGTTTATCTAATGTAAATCGTTTAATGATAGGGCAAGCTTTAGTAATACCAACAACTATAAAGCCTGGTATTTTAGTAAATGGTTATGCCTATCCAACTATTAGTGATACAACTCTAGCCTTAACACTACCTAGTTTAACTTTTATAAGTATCTTTAGTTATCAAGTAACTAGTGATGGTAATTTAAAACAGATAAATGATAATAGAGTAATAACAGCAGCGAAAGATACTAATACACTACCTATGTTAGTTATGACCAATATAGGTTCTACTGGTAGATTTGAAAGTGACCTAGCCCATGCAATTTTATCAAATGAAGCCGTTCAAGAGAGATTAATTAATAATTTAGTTACTACCCTTAGAAACAAAGGTTATGCAGGAGTAGATATTGATTTTGAATATGTATATCCTATGGATAGAGAGTTATATAATAGCTTTTTAGAAAAAGTTGTAACAAGACTACGTGAAGAAGAGTTTATCATTACGACCGCTCTTGCTCCTAAAGTAAGAGCTAATCAAGTAGGGACGTTATATGAAGCCCATGATTATGCAACTCATGGAAGACTAGCAGACCATGTTATTATAATGACTTATGAATGGGGCTATACTTATGGACCACCTATGGCCGTCGCTCCTATTAATCAAGTAGAAAGAGTAATACAGTATGCTGTTACCGAAATACCTAGTAAAAAGATTTTAATGGGTATACCAAATTATGGTTACGATTGGACTTTGCCTTATGAACAAGGTAGACCTGCTAAATCGATATCTAATACTAATGCTGTTGCCTTAGCCGCTGAAAAAGGGGTAGAAATCCAGTTTGACCCTGTAGCAAAAGCTCCATACTTCTATTACAAAGATGAAAGTGGTACTCTACATATCGTCTGGTTTGAAGATGCTAGAAGTATAAAAGCTAAGTTAGACCTTGTTACCAAGTATAATCTAGGTGGTATTTCTATTTGGACAATCATGAATTATTTCCCACAGATGTATGCTGTTTTAAATGATAATTTTAAAGTAGAGAAGGGATAAAAAGGGGAAAAGACTTATGCTAATAAAGTCTTTTTTATATGTAAAAAAGTTTATTATTTGAGTTACTATAAAAATATTTACAGTATTTCTTGATTTTTTTATGATAGATGTGCTAGTTTTGTATTGAAGAGTTCTTAGTTGATTGCAATATTTGTTAGAAACTTTACATTTTAGGAGGTTTTATTTTATGGATGATATTAGTAAATTACAAAAGATGATTGATGAATGTAATGATATTGTATTTTTTGGTGGGGCTGGTGTTTCAACAGAAAGTGGCCTAAAAGACTTTAGAAGTAAAGATGGACTTTATAATATGAAGTATAAGTATCCTCCAGAAGAAATTTTAAGCCACAGCTTTTTTATAAATAACACAGATGAATTTTTTAAATTCTATAAAGATAAAATGAATGCCTTAAACATTTTACCAAATGTATGTCATAAATATTTAACTAAATTAGAAAAAACTGGTAAATTAAAAGCAATTATTACTCAGAATATAGATGGCCTACATCAAAAATCTGGTAGTAGTAATGTTTTAGAGTTGCATGGTACTATTTATAAAAACTATTGTCTTAAATGTGGTAAACAGTATGATGCTCCCTATATATTTAATAGTAAAGGCATTCCTAAATGTGAATGTGGGGGAATTATTAAACCAAAGGTAGTTTTATATGAAGAAGCACTTGATGATGAAGTAGTAGAAAAAGCAATTGATGAGATTAGTAAAGCAGAGTTATTAATAGTTGCTGGGACTTCTTTAACAGTTTATCCTGCTAGTAGTTTTGTTAGATATTTTAAGGGAAAATATTTAGTTATTATTAATAACGATGAAACAAATTATGATGGGATAGCAGATTTAGTTATACATAAGAGAATTGGTGATGTTTTTAAACAATTAAAAATATAGGTGCTTATTATTGACACCTATTTTTATATGTATTTATATGAACAAAAAAACTCTCATAAAGAGAGTTAATAATCTAACTGGTCGGGAAGACAGGATTTGAACCTGCAACCCCTTGGTCCCAAACCAAGTGCTCTACCAAGTTGAGCCACTTCCCGATATAATGGTGCGCTCGAAGGGATTCGAACCCCTGACCTTTTGGTTCGTAGCCAAACGCTCTATCCAACTGAGCTACGAGCGCAGCTACATAGGTCTTTCTTTAAAACTGATACTATATTATCACTGTTTTCTCACTTCGTCAAGTATAATCTGAAAATTTTCTTTTCTAAAACATTATATGTATGATATCATAATTATATGAGGAGGATGATAAAATGAAAATATTAGTAACAGGAGGACTAGGTTTTATTGGAAGTCATACTTGTGTAGAACTATTAAATGCAAATTATGAAGTTGTTATTATAGATGATTTATCTAACTCTAGTATTGATGTTTTAGATAAAATTGAAGAAATAACTTCTAAAAGACCTAAGTTTTATGAGATAGATGCCTGTGATAAAGAAAAAGTCAGAGTTGTATTTAAAGAAAATAAAATAGATGCCGTTATCCATTTTGCAGGATATAAAGCAGTAGGTGAATCAGTTAGTGAGCCATTAAAGTATTATCGTAATAATTTAGATTCAACTCTTACATTATTAGAAGTAATGAAGGAAGAGAATTGTCATAATTTTGTCTTTTCATCAAGTGCTACTGTCTATGGTAGTCCTAAAGAATTACCAATTAAAGAAGATTTCCCTCTATCTACAACCAATCCTTATGGTACCACAAAATTAATGATAGAGCGAATTCTTAAAGATGTTAGTAATGCTGATAAAGATTTATCTGTAATTGTTCTAAGATACTTTAACCCAATAGGAGCCCATAAGACAGGATTATTAGGAGAAAAACCTAATGGTATTCCAAATAATTTAATGCCATATATTGTTAGAGTTGCAAATAAAGAACTACCAATTCTAAGTGTATTTGGAGATGACTATGATACACCTGATGGTACAGGAGTAAGAGATTATATCCATGTTGTAGACCTTGCTAAAGGACATATAAAAGCCCTAGAGAAATGTGTTAACTTTAAAGGAATAGAGTATTATAACTTAGGAACAGGAACAGGTTATAGTGTTCTAGATTTAGTTAAAACATTTGAAAAGGTAAACAATGTTAAAGTACCATATAAAATAGTAGAAAGACGTCCTGGTGATATCGCTGCTTGTTACGCAGACCCTACAAAAGCTTATAAAGAACTAGGCTTTAAAGCAGAATATGGTATAGAAGATATGTGTAAAGACTCATATAACTTTATACTTAAGAATAAGTCCAACTAGGACTTTATTTTTTTCGCAAAATATGATATAATATAGCCACTAAAAGGGGATGAGGTTATGGGTGATTATGAATTTAAAGAAGAAGTAATGAGAGAAGCCGATAAACAAGTTTTAGAACAAGTGTTGATGTATTTTAAGCATCTTGCAATTCGTTATAATTTACCTTATAAAGAACTAACTAAACTACAAGATACCTTTATTTATAACTATGTAGAATTATCTAAATATCAAAAAGATGAAGTATCACTACTTTTAAAACAAAAAAATTGTAACCAACAAGCTTTATTAAATGAGTGTATCTATGAAGCATTATCATCTAATCCTTTAATAAATATAAAAGATGTTCCACTTATAAATAAAGCAACTAATGATAAAGATAAAATGATATTAGAAACAACAGTTGGAACTATTAGATTAGGAAAAGCAAGTGAATATTTTAAAGATACTAAGTCATCATACATCTTTAATAAAAAACTAACAGGAGAGTGTTTTGACAGAACTTTAGAGTTTGTTAAGGAAAATGAAGAGTATGATGCTATTGTTAGTTATGTCCCTAATATCTTTGTAGGAGGACATTACCATGCTTATGCTAAATGTAATGATACCATTGTAGACTCCGCTAGTAATGCTATTTACTTTGATAATACAGGAAACTTAATAGAACAAGGAGATATTATCTTTACTGATAAATATACTAATATTGGTGGAGAAATAGAGGAAGACCCACCTCATTTATTAGCTAAAGGCTTTAAAATAACTACTGAACTTAAATGCTCAGTAGTTTTCTTTTATAAATATTCTTTTAATTTTTTAATAATATCATCTTGAAAATCTTTAAAGTCATTAGCAAGTTCTAAGACTTTATCATCGATTTCCTTATCTTTATACTTCTTTAATTTTTTCTCTAAATCAATACTTCCCATAGATACACCTTTAATAAGCATATCTGCCATTGCCGAGTCACTATTATCATCTTTAACCTCTTTATCAATACCCATATTAGCCATTACTTTAGAAACAAGACCATTTTTTTCTTTCTTACAATTATTCTTATTTAATATCTTTTTAGCATCTTTAAAGTATCTCTCATATCCTTTAATGATATCTTCAACAGTATCTTTAATCTTGTTATCCTTTTTCTCTAAAGTATTACTAAGCTTAGTTAAAGTAGAAATAGCCATTTCACTGTCTTTATAAATATGATTAACAATTTCTAAACTTTCATCCATTTAAATCATTCCTTTCATCTTTAATATGAACTTTTTTTAAACTTTTATTCCAAATATTTATAGAACTTGATATAATTAAGAAGGTAGAGGAAGTGAAAAAATGTTAAAAGATTTAAATAATATTTCTATAAATTGCCAGAGTAGTATTAAGATTAGTGATGGCTTAACTATTTATTTTGACCCATATGATATTAAAGAAAAAATAAATAATGCCGATTATATTTTTATAACCCATTCACATTGGGACCATTTTGACTTAGATTCTATAAATAATTTAGTAAATGAAAAAACTATTATAATTGGACCATCCAGCGTCATAGAAAAGTTAGATAGTAATTACAAGACTTTAGAAGTAAAACCAGAAAATATATATAACTTAAATAACATATCATTTATGACAGTACCTGCTTATAACATAGATAAAGAATATCATCCTAAAGATGCAGGATATGTTGGTTATATTGTAACTTTAAATAATGTTACATATTATATTGCAGGAGATACTGATGTCTTAGATGAGTTAAAGGTAATAAAAGCAGATGTTATTTTCTTACCAGTAGGTGGGACTTATACAATGACTAAGGAAGAAGCCGTAGACCTTGCTAATACCATAAAACCTAAATATGCTATTCCTATTCATTATGGCCTTGCTGTAGGAGATGAGTTAGATGCAAAATACTTTGTTAATAATATAGATAAAGAAATAGAAAGTAAAATATTTTATTAAAAGGGGTAAATCATGATAGAGTTTAAAAATGTCTTTAAAAAATATAAAAATAATACTGTTCTTTCTAATATTTCGTTTAAAATAGAAACAGGAAATATCGTTTGTTTAATAGGAGAGAGTGGCTGTGGAAAAACTACAACTTTAAAGATGATTAATAGATTAATTAATCCTACTAAAGGACATATTTTGATAGATGGAGAAGATATAACTAAGAAAAATGTTATTGAACTAAGAAGAAATATAGGTTATGTTATCCAACAGACAGGGCTTTTTCCTCATCTTACAATTAGAGAAAATATAGAGTTAATCGCTAAATTAAAGAAAATGCCTGATGATGATATTAATAAAAAAACTAAAGAAATGATGGATATGGTAGGACTTGATTTATCTTATTTAGATAGATATCCTACCGAATTATCAGGAGGACAACAACAGCGCGTTGGTGTGGCAAGAGCCTTTTTAACAGACCCTTCTATAATACTTATGGATGAACCTTTTTCGGCTTTAGACCCTATGACTAGGAACTCTTTACAAGATGAGCTTATAAGAATTCAAGAAAAATTTAAAAAGACGATAGTCTTTGTTACTCATGATATGGATGAAGCCATCAAAATAGCAGATAAAATCTGTATTATGGATGGAGGACATATTATTCAGTATGATACTCCCGAAAATATTTTAAAACATCCTAAGAATAAGTTTGTTAGTAACTTTGTAGGGCCTAAGAGAATATGGACTTCTCCTGAATTTATTAAAGTAAAAGATATTATGTTAAAGAATCCTGTAACTTGCCGTGAAAACTTATCTTTGTTTAGATGCCTTACAAAAATGAGAAACTTAAAAGTAGATACATTAATGGTTGTAGATAGTAAGAAAAAATATTTAGGCTCAATTATTATTGATGAATTATCACCTAGTTCTAATCTAAAGAAAAGTGCTAGTAACTATATATCTAAAAACTCTATTAGTGTTAAAGAAACAGACTCTCTTTTAGATGTATTAAATGTAGTAACAAATGCTAAGACTACAACTATTCCTGTAGTTAATTCTAAAGGTATTTTACAAGGCTTAATTACAAGAGGTAGTCTTCTTACTTCCTTAAGTAGTCAATTCTTAGAAGGGAGTGATGAGTAATGGAGTTTTTAGAGTATATTGAAAGTAACATTGATGAGATTATCTCTTTATTAATAGAACATATTGAATTAACTTTTTTATCAGTCTTACTTGCTATTGTAATAGGTGTTCCTATTGGTATTTTAATAAGTTATGTTAAAAAGATTAATAAACCAGTTTTAGGTGTTGCAAGTGTTATTCAAGCGATACCTAGTATGGCTCTTTTAGGTTTTGCTATTCCTTTTCTTGGCATTGGTACAACACCTGCTATTGTCATGGTAGTTTTATATTCCTTACTACCAATTATTAAAAACACTTATACAGGTATTAGTAACATTGATAGTAATATGATAGAGTCTGCAACTGGTATTGGTTTAACTAAATGGCAAATACTTTATAAAATTCAAATTCCTCTAGCCTTACCAGTAATTATGGCAGGAATTAGAATAAGTGCTGTTACAGCGGTAGGTCTAATGACAATGGCAGCTTTTATCGGTGGAGGAGGCTTAGGTTATCTTGTCTTTTCAGGTATTAGAACTGTTAATAACTATCAAATACTAGCAGGAGCGATACCAGCATGCCTTTTAGCATTGGCAGTTGACTATATTATCGGTATAGTTGAAAAACTAGTAACCCCTATAAGCCTTCAAAAAAATAATGATTTAGATAAAAAGTTACTAAAGAAGAAAAGATTACATCAAAAGATTATCTTGCTAGTAACTGCTATCATAGTAGTTATAATATTCGCTTATACATTCATATCATCAAATAAAAATGACAATGCTATTGTTGTTGGTAGCAAAGATTTTACAGAACAAAATATTCTTTGTTATATGGTAAGTGATGCGATTAAAGATAAAACTGATTATGATACTGTTGAAAACTGTAATTTAGGTGGTACCCAAGTATGTTTTGAAGCTTTAAAAAGAGGAGATATAGATTTATATATAGACTACACTGGTACTGTCTATGGAGATACTCTAAAATATGAGCCAATTACTGATATAGAAAAAGTTTATAATACCGTTAAGAGTGACTTAGATAGTAAATATAATATTGAAGTATTAGACCAAATGGGCTTTAATAATACCTATACTCTCGCTGTTAAACAAGAAACTGCCAATCTTTATAACCTAAAGACAATGAGTGATTTATCACGTGTTTCAAGTAATCTTGTTATCAGTCCAAGTCTTGAATTTATTAATAGAGAAGATGGACTAAATAGAGTAAGTAGTGTTTATGGTTATAACTTTAAAGATATTATTGGCATAGATGGTAGTCCAAGATATACTGCTTTAATAAATAATGAAAGCGATGTTGTAGATGCCTTTGCTACAGATGGACTACTAAAGAAATTTAATCTTGTTGTCTTAGAAGATGATAAAAATGCTTTTCCACCATATTATGCAATACCACTTGTTAGAAGTGATACTTTAAAAGAGTATCCAGAAATAGAAGAAGTACTAAGTAGTCTTGGTAGTAAGTTAAATAATGATATTATGAGTGAGTTAAACTATAGAGTAGATGAACTAGGGGAAAATCCAAGAGATGTGGCAAGAGAATATCTTGATAGCATAGATTTTTAAGCTCATAAGAACTTGAAAATAAGATATATTTATGATATTATGAATATGTAAAGAAAATTTACATATAACTAAAAAAGAGGAATACCTAGTTTTGCATCATGGGTATTTATCTCAATAAAATGAGTTCACCCTTATACAGTGATGTAAAGGGTGTTTATTTATATAATATTAAAAGTACTATTATTAGTAATAATATCGTTATTAATAAATCTTTCTTGCTCATAAGCAAGTCTCCTTTCTAACCATTAGAAATGGAAAATAAGGAGATAAACACCCATACTAAGTATTCCTAATTAAATGATAGCATAAATGCATCTATAAAACAATCGAACAAGATACATTTTTTATAGAAATTTTGTTTGTAATTATAAAGAAAGGAAAGGTTAACAATGAAAATAAAATATAATGTTTCTAATATGCATTGCACAGGATGTGAAAATAGAATAAAGAACTCTTTAAAGATGATAAAAGGTGTTAAGAGTGTTCTAGCAGACTATAATACTGGAGAAGTTATTGTAGAGCTTAAAAATGAGAAAGTAAGTGAAAAGATTGAAGAACTACTTAATAATCTTGAGTTTCCTGTAACAAGTGAAGAAATTGTTAAATAAAATACTTAGACTAAAATTAATCTAAGTATTCTTTTATTTTACTGTAACTATTAACTAAAACTTCTTCTATACCTCTTTTACAATTAGCAGGAGAAGGGGAAGGTAATTTAAAAGCTTCTATTCCTACATCTTTAAGAAGATATTTATTATATAAACTATATGCCTTAGTTCCAGTTGTAAATATCGCTTCTATCTTACTTTCATCAACAATTTTCTTAATATCATTAGGTACAACATCTTTAATACTACTATCACTAGATGCTGTTATATTACAACTATATACGACATCAAAAAGAGCGATTTTATGAGTTAAAAGAAACTTTTCTCTATCTTGATTAGAACTACCAATATCCTCATTAAATACTTTTCCTAAAGTAGACCAAAATCTATTCTTAGGATTTCCATAATAAAAATTATTCTCTCTTGATTTAACAGAGGGAAAACTTCCTAATATTAAAGCTCTAGACTCACTATTATAAATTGGTTTTAATGGATGAACTACTTTCAAAAATACCACCTCATGTGTTAGTATAATTATATAAAGTATTTTTGTAAAGGTGATGTTTTATGCAAGATATAAATTATTTACTATATAGATTATCTAAATCAAAGTTTAGAAGTAGTTTCCATCTTAAAGAAAAGGATATAGAATATATTGATAAAAGAGGTCTAGATAAGATTAAAGAGCATGCCTATGACTTTATAAATAAAAGATTAAAACCTAGTTTTATTCCTAACGATGGTAAACAAACACCTATGAGAGGGCATCCTGTTTTTATCGCAGAACACGCTACTGCAACTTGTTGTAGAGGTTGTTTAAATAAATGGTATGGTGTCCCTAAAAATAGAGAATTAACTGATATGGAAGTAGATTATATTGTAAAAGTAATAATGATGTGGATAACTAATGAGTATAAAAAATATAAACAAAAAAACTAAGCCAAAAGACCTAGTTGAATCTCTAAATAGTGGTGGGCTGTTAGGGATTCGAACCCTAGACCCACTGATTAAGAGTCAGTTGCTCTACCAACTGAGCTAACAGCCCATAAATTGATTACTCATATAATATAGCATAGAAAATAAAAAAAATAAAGTGTTTTTTGCTATAATCCAATAAAAAGTCCTTTGTTTTAAGATTAATTTGGTATAATGTGATTAGGAAGGGGATAAAAAATATGTCATTATCTTTAATTGCTGCAGTAGGAAAAAATGGTGAACTTGGAAAGGATAATAAACTTCCCTGGAATTTGAAAGAAGATTTAGATTTTTTTAGAAAAACAACTGAAAATAATACAATTATCATGGGAAGAAAAACATTTGAATCATTACCTAAAATTCTTCCAAATAGAAGACATGTAATATTAACAAAAAAGGAAATATCAGTTCCAGACGAAATAAAAGTTTATCATGATATTAAAACATTATTAGAAAAAGAAAAAAATGGCTTTGTTATTGGAGGGGCTAGTATATATGAACAATTAATTGATTATGTTTTAGAAATTTACTTAACAGAAATAGATAAAGAATATGATGCTGATACCTATTTTCCAGCCTTTGATAAAAACAAATTTGAATATAAAATTTTAGATAAATGCCATGATGAAAATGAAAAAGTTAATTATCAACATGTATTATATAAAAGAAAAAGAAGTTATTTCTAGAAAGGAACAACTTCTTTATTAACATGTTTATTAATAAAATGCTGTGCAATAAGTAAAACAATTCCAAGAATAATACCAATAAATGTAATCATATAGAATGTATCAGTAACAGGTTTTAAGATAATAGTAGCATTAGCAACACTAGTCATTCTATCACGGGTTTTAAACACTTGCGAAATATAAAAACTGCGGAAACCATTGAAAAATGGTTATTTTTTTGTCAAATTTTTAATTTATATCTTGCGTACAATACACGTACAATGATATAATTGCATTGTGATGATATATGAGAGTAAGAAAAATTAAATCTAAAAATTCAATCCATTATGCCATTATTAAAGATATTACTAACATCAATGGCAAAAGAACAACTTGCGTTTATGAAAATATTGGTAATATGGACAAGCTTAAACAAAGAGCCGGTGACATGGACCCTTTAGAATGGTTAGATAACTATGTAAAAGAGTTAAATTTGAAAAGTAAAGAAGAAAAATTACCAGTTATTATTACTAAAGACCCAACACGTTTAATTGATAAAAATTGTCGTTGTTCATTTAATGTTGGTTATCTTTTTTTAGAATGTATTTATTATAAATTAGGTTTAAATAAAATCGCCAATAAAATTCAAGATAAATATAAATTCCAATTCGATTTGAATGATATTTTGTCTAAATTAATATTTTCTAGAATTATTTATCCTGCTTCTAAGCTTAAAACTTTAGAATTATCTAAAAATTTTATTGAACAGCCTAATTTTGAATATCAACATATAGAAAGAGCCTTGCCTATCATTAGTAAAGAAATGGGCTTTATACAGTCAGAACTTTATAAAAATACACAAAAATATTGTAAACGTAATAACAAAATTTTATATTATGACTGTACTAATTATTACTTTGAAATTGAAGAAGAAGATGACTTTAGAAAATATGGTAAATCTAAAGAAAATAGACCTAATCCACTTGTTCAAATGGGACTATTTATGGATGGAGATGCAATTCCACTAGCATTTAATATAACTCCAGGAAATACTAATGAACAAGAAACACTACAACCTTTAGAACAAAAAATTCTTGATGATTTTAATCTTGCAAAATTTGTTGTTTGTACAGATGCAGGTCTTGCATCTAATGAAAACAGAAAATTTAATAACATAGAAGGTAGATGTTTTATAACTACTCAATCATTAAAAAAAATGAAAAAGCATTTAAAAGAGTGGTCATTGGATTTAACTAAAGGTTGGAAATTACCAGGTAGTGATAAAGTATATGATATTTCTAAATTAAGAGATGACAACGAATTAATGAAAAATTTTTATGATGATACTTTCTACAAAGAAAGATGGATTAATGAAAATGGACTAGAACAAAGATTAATAGTTACCTACTCAGTAAAATACCAAGAATATCAAAGAAAAATTAGAGAAGGGCAAATTCAAAGAGCCTTAAAATTAATAGAAACTAATCCTAAAAAAATAGGCAAAGCCAAACAGAATGATTCTAAAAGATTTATTACTACTATTAACACTACTAAAGATGGTGAAGTTGCAGAAGAAAAACATTTTGAAATAAATCAAGACATTATTAACCAAGAGGCTATGTATGATGGTTTATATGCCGTATGTACAAATTTAGAAGATCCAGTTGAAGAAATAGTAAAAGTAAATCATAGTCGTTGGGAAATTGAAGAGTCATTTAGAATTATGAAAAGTGAATTTAAATCTAGACCAGTATTTCATAGAAAAGAAGATATGATTAAGGCTCACTTTACTACTTGTTTTTTAGCCTTAATTGTTTATAGATATTTAGAAAAAGAATTAGATGAAAAATATACTGTTACAGAAATAATAGATACATTAAAAGAAATGAATATGAAATTAGAAAATAAAGATTCATATATTCCAAATTATACTAGAACTGACTTAACGGATGATTTACATGATAAATTTGACTTTAGAACTGACTATGAAGTCATTGATATAAAAAAATTCAAAAAAATTTTTACTCAAATAAAAAAGTAAAAATTGTACGCAGTTTTTTAAGACAATAGAAAGCTCTCTTAATCCTTGATATATAAAGAAATAAGAGAGTTTTTATATGCTCAAAGTGTTTAAAACCAGAAAATAAAAAAAATAAAGTGTTTTTTGCTATAATCCAATAAAAAGTCCTTTGTTTTAAGATTAATTTGGTATAATGTGATTAGGAAGGGGATAAAAAATATGTCATTATCTTTAATTGCTGCAGTAGGAAAAAATGGTGAACTTGGAAAGGATAATAAACTTCCCTGGAATTTGAAAGAAGATTTAGATTTTTTTAGAAAAACAACTGAAAATAATACAATTATCATGGGAAGAAAAACATTTGAATCATTACCTAAAATTCTTCCAAATAGAAGACATGTAATATTAACAAAAAAGGAAATATCAGTTCCAGACGAAATAAAAGTTTATCATGATATTAAAACATTATTAGAAAAAGAAAAAAATGGCTTTGTTATTGGAGGGGCTAGTATATATGAACAATTAATTGATTATGTTTTAGAAATTTACTTAACAGAAATAGATAAAGAATATGATGCTGATACCTATTTTCCAGCCTTTGATAAAAACAAATTTGAATATAAAATTTTAGATAAATGCCATGATGAAAATGAAAAAGTTAATTATCAACATGTATTATATAAAAGAAAAAGAAGTTATTTCTAGAAAGGAACAACTTCTTTATTAACATGTTTATTAATAAAATGCTGTGCAATAAGTAAAACAATTCCAAGAATAATACCAATAAATGTAATCATATAGAATGTATCAGTAACAGGTTTTAAGATAATAGTAGCATTAGCAACACTAGTCATTCTATCACTTATTAAAGCCATTAAACCATTAAATAGTAGAGTAGATATCGCCACTGTTATAGAAACAATACCGATATATTCTAAGAAGTTCTTCTTCTTAAAACTACTTATAAATAATAACAAAGTAATAACACCAATTATTATATAAAGAGTAGTATGTAAATTATCATCTCTACAAATCTTTATAATATCAATTAAAAACTGTCCTTGAGTTATAGAATTAGTATTATCATTATTATTATCATTATTATCAGTATTACCCACAACTACATTTAAATTATCATTAATCGCTTCATTGGCATAACTTTCAAGTTCATTTATCTCATTATCATCTAAATTAAGTTCATACTTCTTATTTGCCTTATTAATAAATTCTTTAGTATCATCATTAATTTCAATACTACCATTATTTAAATAAGCATCAATTCCTTGCTGTAATACTTTATTAACATAATCTTTCGCTTCCTCAGTCTTTAAAATAGAATCTACTTTATCAGAAGAAACACCATAACTATCTGCATAATTATAAAGTTCTTTCCCATAATCAGTATCTTTAAAATCACTGATAATTACATCATAGTCAATATTATCAAGCATCTTCCTTGTTGAACTAGGACTAGTAAGACTTCCCACAGTAAAAATGGCAATAGTAACAATAACAGCAATAAACAAAGTAATAGTAAGTAAATAATTAATAAAACTTCGCATAAAATAAACACCTTCCTTTTTTCTTGCCATTATTATATCACATATTTATGAAAAATATGTTATTATTAAATAAAAGTGATGTAGAAAGATAGTGATGTATATGAAAGATAAAATAAAAAGATATAATCCTGATATAAAAAGAGGTTTAACTAAAAGCCAAATAGAAGAAAGAATTACTGATAATCTAGTTAATTTTAATACTGATGTTAAAACTAAAAGCGTTAAAGAAATAGTAGTAGAAAATGCTTTTACTTTATTTAATATCATTAATATTGTCCTAGCAGTTGCAATAATATCAGTAGGTTCTTTTAAAAACTTAACTTTTATAATTATAATCGTTCTAAATACCTTAATTAGTACTATTCAAGAGTTAAGGTCCAAGTACACCATAGATAAACTATCCGTAATATCAGAGCATAAGATTAAAGTAATAAGAGATTCTAAAATAGAAGAAGTATCCTTAGATGAAGTAGTCCTTGATGATATTGTTAAATTTACTAGCGGTAATCAAATAGTAGTAGACTCTATCATTAAAGAAGGAGAAGTTTTAGTAGATGAGTCATTTATAACAGGAGAAGAAGAAAATGTCTTAAAAAAAGAAGGGGATATGCTTTTATCAGGTAGTTTTATTGTAAGTGGAACCTGTATATGTAAAGTAGAGCATATTGGTTATGATAACTATACTGCTAAAATAAGTAGTGATACTAAATATATTAAAGAAGTATCTAGTGAGATTATGAGAAGTTTAAATAAAATAGTAAAGACTATCTCATTTGTTATTGTTCCCTTAGGAATACTTTTATTCGCAAGACAAATATTTTTACCTAATAATACCTTTGAAAATGCTGTTGTTAATACCGTCGCCGCCCTTATTGGTATGATACCAGAAGGACTAGTCTTACTTACAAGTACAGTTTTCGCTGTTAGTGTTATAAGATTATCAAGAAGAAAAGTCCTAGTGCAAGATTTATATTGTATTGAAACCCTTGCAAGAGTTAATGTTATCTGTCTTGATAAAACAGGAACTATTACCGAAGGAGTTATGGAAGTAAAAGATGTCATTGATAAAGAAGTGTCAAAAGTAGAGTTAAAAGATTTACTTGGAAGTGTTGTTCATATTATAGATGATGATAATCCTACTGCAAAGGCCTTAAAGAATGCTTTCTATAATAAACATAAAGTAGATTATGAGAAAATAGTACCCTTTAATTCCACTACTAAATGCTCTGGGCTAGTAATGAAAGATGACAAAGCAATATTTATAGGAGCGCCTGAGTTCTTATTAAAAGATTATAAGAAATATAAAGAAGAAGTAGATAATCTAACAACTGATGCAAGAGTAGTAGCAGTCGTAGAATATAGTAATTATAATAAGAAGAATGAAAAACAAAAGTTATTAGGTTATGTCTTACTTCAAGATAAAATAAGAAAAGAAGCTGAGTCTACTATTAAATACTTTAAAGACCAGGGAGTAAAAGTTAAGATTATCTCAGGAGATAATAAAAATACCGTTTTAAATATTGCAAAACGTGCTAAAGTAGGGGATAACTTAAAAGCCATTGATTTATCTACTTTACATAGTGAAGAAGAGATTAGAGACTCCGCCTTAAAATATGATGTTTTTGGTAGAGTTAAACCGGAAGAAAAGCATATCTTAATTAAAGCCTTAAAAGATGCCGGAAATACTGTAGCCATGACAGGAGATGGAGTTAATGACTGCCTTGCTTTAAAGGAAGCTGATTGTTCTATCGCTATGGCTAGTGGAACAGATGCTGCAAGAAGTGTTTCCCAACTTGTCTTGTTAGATTCTAACTTTGATTCTATGCCTAGTGTCGTTTTAGAAGGAAGAAGAAGTATTAATAACTTACAACGTTCTGCCTCTCTTTTCCTAGTTAAAACAATCTATGCGGGACTTCTTGCCTTTATCTTCCTTTTCTTAGAAGAGTCATACCCCTTTATTCCTGTTCAACTTACCTTATCAAGTGTTGTAACGATAGGAATACCATCATTTATACTAGCTTTAGAGCCAAACAAAGATAGAGTAGAGGGCAACTTCTTAGTCAATGTCCTAAAAAAGGCGGCCCCTCCTGCTTTTGTAATAGTCCTAAATATAGTCATTATAACTCTATTTGGAAATGCTATAGGCTTGACGTATGCTAAAGTATCAACCTTATCTTTAACAATAACAGCTTATGTATCATTCATTCTTTTATATAAAGTATGCCAACCATTTAATAGAATTCGTCTAATTCTCTTTGCCTTAATGTTTTACTTATTCATCTACTGTATAATGAACTTAACAACCATTTTCTCAATTACTCATTTTGATTACCTAATGATATTTATAACCTTTATCCTAATGTTTGCATCACATGAACTATATAAACTATTTGAAATATTAGTAGATAAGATAGTTAAAAAACTAAAAATATAATGCTTCGAAAATTTTTGGAGCATTTTTTTATTTCTTGCAAATAATTATTATGAAGGAGGTGTTATAAATCAAACGGAACTACGGTTTTGACAACGAATGGGACTTCTTTAACTACCTTAATGGTAAGAAAGTAGGAGAAGTAAATCTTATGTTTAGAAAATTTCTTCTGGCCAACTTTCCGTATATTAACAACGATATGAAAATATCTGCCTATGTTAATTTTGAGAGAACTAAAGAAGATATCTGGATTAAAGTAGGTAAAGTAAAGAAATCTATTAGTATTAAAATGGGTAAATGTAATACAGTTCATAATGAATATATCTATAATTTTACTAAGTTCTTAGAACAAGAAAAAGTTCCACCTAAGATTATAGATATAATACTTGACTATTTCTTTGCCGATGGTACTCGTAATGGTAGTGGCAAAAGAACATTAACTTTTCCGGATTATAAGTTAAAACTTAAAAGAAAAATAAGAAAAGTTAATAAGTATTTTATAAAACATGAAGATTTACTTATCAAATTAATTAATCGTTTGGTAATAGGAAGTACGGATATCTTAATCCATGGAACAGTTGATGATTTTACTTATATTACTAAAGATGAAATAATTAAATTGCTACTTTCTTTAAAGAAAGAGCCATCATCAACAATTCATTTTTCTAAATTAATATTTGCATCTAAAGGACGTAATAATGATATTGATAAATTTATAGTCCAGATTAAATGGTATAATTTGAAAGATGATATTGCAAGAATCAGAGGGGAATAGTATACTTGTAGATATAAAGATAGTATTCAATAGAAAGGAATATAATATAAGTATGAATAATGCAAAAAAAGTTACACTTATGTATTATGAAATGTTTGATAAACAAACTGGTTATAAACTTTTAGAAACCAATGACATTAATAAAATTAATTGCGAACAAGGAATTAATAAATTTTCATTATATAATTGCTATGAAGTAATAATAGATGGAATTAAATACTATTTTGTGATTAATAAAAGTAAAAAAATTCATTTTGGAGAAGTATTGACTCTTAAAGAACTATTAAAAGATGAGAGAGTATCTAGAGAAGACAAAGAAATAGTAAAGGACATTGCTAAAAATCCAAACAGAAAATTTTTTCTAAATACTAATAATGAAATAGAAATGTATTTTAATGATATAGAATTAAAACCAAATAGAATTATTCCTTTTGATAAGACCAATATAATTGAAGCTTCACAAGTACTATTCCCTTCATATGAGTGGTATATAGAATATACTAAGCATAATGAAGAAGAGACTTATTTAAAGCCAACATTTTATAGTGATAAAATTTATCGTTATGACCCAATTATTGATAAATATAGATTTGTTAAAGTCGCAAAAATAAAAGATAATGAAAAGGAAAATATTATACCTGTAGAAAAAGAGAAAGAATGGCATATAAGTGAAAATTCATATACAAGAGATGAAGTAGATGATGCTATAGATTCTTCTATTGCTTATATTGTAGGTAAAAGTAACCAGCCAAATATGTTTGAAGGCTATACAAGACTTTATCCATTCAATACTGAAAATTCCTCCGCTGTATTTGCAATTAATAAAGAGTATATTGAAAATAATGCTGTTCTTTCTATAACTGGCAGTGGAGATGCTCCATTAGATTTATTTTTAAATGGTGCAAAAACTGTTACTTGTTTTGATATAAATGGATTAGCTAAATTTCTTGCAGTATTAAAATTTTCATTCATAAAAGCAGGCATTAGTTATGAAGAATATGTTAATTTTTTTAGTGCAGACCCGCGCAAGTTTGAAGACTATTTGGATTTTGATATATATGAAAAATATTCAGATAATATATTAGATGAAAATGCAAAAAAATATTGGGATAATATAATTAGATATCTTGAAATAAACAATATATCATTAAAAAAAGATAAGAACACTTTGTTTTATAATGCCCATGATGCTCTTTTTGGTTTATTTACAAATTCTTCTTTTTCTGTTAAAGGTTCATATTTAGAGAATGAAGAATCATTTAAGAGATTACAAGATATACTAAAACAAAAAAGTATTAAGGATTTAACTTTAGTAGATGCTTCACTATTTGATATAGATAAAGTTCTTGAAGGCAAAAAATATAAATATATATATCTGTCAAATGTTCTTGATTTTTCTGATTATTATTTCAATGACTATGATTATGTAGAAAGTAAAGAAAAATTTAAAGAGTACATTGTAAATAATTTATCTGCTTTATTAGATGAAAATGGCCTTATTGATGTTTCATATGTAAAAGATAGTTGGTCCTTAGGAAACATAGAAACAACACTACAAGTTTTTTCAACTGATGAAGGATATAATCTACAAAGTTTAGTTCCTTATAGTGAAGATAGAGTATTATCTATAACTAGTAGTGAATTAGTAAAATCAAACAAGTATAGAAAATGAAAAAAGACCTGTGATTAAACAGATCTTTTTAACTACTTATATAATGGCGGAGACAGAGGGATTTGAACCCTCGCAGCAGTTGCCCACTCTACACCCTTAGCAGGGGCGCCTCTTCAGCCTCTTGAGTATGTCTCCAAAACGCTTTTCTTTTGTCATTAGACATTTATAATATTACCCTAAAGAAATATAAATGTCAAGGAATTTTTCTATATGTATTAGAAAAGTCTGAATTCTACAAGTAAATGCCCGTCTTAGTATAGGACGGGTTTTTAGTCGTCTAATTAAACGTGCAGTTAGTTGTCTAATAACTTATAGAAGTAATAATAGAAGCTATTATGCTTATAGTGGGTATTTAGTTGTCTAAATTCTTTTTATTAATTAATATAAGCTTAATAAGGAGATGATGCCATATGAGAGTTTAAATATAGGTAAGTGTTCAAAAAATAGCAAAGAAAGGAATATTAGATTAATATGAAAAAGAAAGTAACAAATGTTCACTTCACCTTAGAAACAAGAAAACTTATTGAAGAAAGACTTAATGAAAGTAAAACTATAACAGAAATATCTAATGAATTACAAAGAGACAGATCTAATATAGGAAAAGAAATAATGAAGCACAGAATCGCCGCTTTTCCTTCTACATTTAATTATGATCATCCTTGTTTAAAACATGTAAATTGTTCAATGAAAACATACGAATGTTATAAAACTTGCAAAAATATAGAGATTAAATTGTGTGAAAACTTAATCTCTTCTCCACATGTCTGCAATGGTTGCCAAAAGAAAAAATATTGTAGACATGTTAGATATTATTATAATGCAGTTGAAGCAAATAATGAATATGTAAATTCTTGGAAAAAAGATAGAAGTAAATTACGATATACACCTTTAGAATTAAAGATTTTAAACAATGATTTTAAAGTATTAGTATTAAATTGCAAATCAATATACCATGCACTTATTGTTATAAACAAAAGAGGCTTTAATTTTAAAATAAGTACTATTTATAAACAAATAGAAAGAGGACAACTCGCCTTAAAAAAATCTGATTTGCCAAGATGTAGAAAAACTAAACAAAAAGAAGTTAAGGATAAATCTTATAAAAGAGATATAGAGGGACATACTTATGAAGATTATAACTCATACAAAGAAGAAAATCCTAATGCAATAGAAACACAAATGGATACTGTTGAGGGTATTAAAGAAAATGATGCACCCAATGTTATTAACTTAAGGATGACATAATTAAAGGAAATGTCATTCTTTTTGTTTATTGTATCAAAATTTTATTTTTACTTTTAAATTATGTCACTATGAAAACAAGTTTTTATTATTATTTTTTAAACTTTATTAAAATGTTTTTCTTTGATTTATATGATATCTATTTTTAGAATTAGCATTTCTTTCATTTTTTCTTCCAGGTTTTATTGGAACTATATATTGCATAATAGCTTCCATAAATTTATCCATCATTTCTGCACGTTTATTACTATCTTCTTCTAAGAAAATATAAATTAATGTATTTTTGAATATTCCTATTGCCATATTATTATTTATTTTTACTTTATTTTTATATTTAAACTCTAAAACAACTTCATTACCATCATTAATAAATGACTGAAGCATATTGGCTACTAATACTTGACTATATATATCTTGCTTGATTAATATCTCTTTACTACTTGTTATGCATTCTATTTTTAAATTATTTTTTAAATGTTTATAATTTAATTCTATTTTCCATCTTAAATTATAAAGTTCTTTAATATCTTCAGTAGAAAATTCATTTGGATCCAAATTAGTTAATAAATATTCTATTTCACCTGTATCTAAAATAATTTTTACACATCTAAGTTTAATTGTATTTCCATTCATATAATATTTATATAATTCAGGATCTTTATCTTTATAATATCTAATTCTGTTATATTCATATTTTATTTCTATACTTTCATCATTAGTTTTCATTGCTTGATTTTCTTTTTCATATACTGCCGAAGAAATTCTAATTAAAAATAATTCTTTATTTTTTATTGCCTGATAGAAAAAACTCAAGTTTTTATAGTTTCTATCTGCTATTGATATTGATTTAAATTCTCCTAATATATTTTTACTCTTTAATGTTTCTAAATGCTTTTTAAACATTTCTGGTTCACTATAATTATATGGACTTACAATTGTATCTAAAGTATATTTATTTAATACATCATAACAAGTTGAAACTGTTACTCTTGCACATTGATTTTGTAACTTACCATTATATTTTTCTCTTGCTTTTGGGGTATTTGGTATTTCAAAATCACTTCCATCTATTGCTTTTAATACATACCCTTTATATGTTTTTACTTCATTTGAAAATTTATGATAAAAATCTTTTAATGATTCTTGAATTAAATATGTAAAAGCTTCTGGATTTAGTTTTTCTCTTTGTTTAAAAAATCCTGGTGAACTAATATTTTGTACATCATTTATACTATTAAAATTCAATATTTCCATTTTTGTTGATAATCCTCTCTTATTAATTTGATATAATACTATATCTTGTGGCGTTACTTTCCTTTTTCTTGTAAAATCTTTTTCATTATTTTTACAATAACTTACAAAATCTTCTGAATCAATTCATTCTTTTGTTTTATCTACATTATATTTCTTATAACCCATTGGTACCTCTTTTCATCCTTTTTTTAATCATAACAAAAAAAGACAAAAGATTAAATCCTTTATCTTAATTTTTCTTAAGTTAATAACATTGATGATGCACCTGTGTTTTTTACTATTGAAATTGTAGATATTAAGTTTATTCTTATATTTAAATTAACTTCTCAAACTGCCAATGAGATTTCTAACAAACTAAAGTTATTAAAAGAAATATTAGGAAATGAAATAATTGAAAAAATATTTGAAATACTTTTAACAGACAATGGCAAAGAATTTATTAGATTAGATGACTTAAAAGAAATATTACCCAATGCTAATATATTTTACTGTCATCCTTATTCATCTTATGAAAAAGGAAATATAGAAAATAATCATGAACTTATCAGAAGGGTTATTCCTAAAGGAGTATCATTAAAATGTTATACTCAAAAAGATTTGGATTTATTGTGTTCTCACATTAACAGTTTATATAGAGAAAGTTTAGATGGTAAATGTCCTTTTGATTTAGTAGAAAATTATATATCAAAAGATGTACTAGATAAACTGAATTTGAAAAAAATAGATGATGATAAAGTGGTACTTGTACCTAAATTATTAGGCGAAAAAAATATTAACAATATCAAGAAATATCTTGATAAAAAAGAAATTGAGGAGGCAAATATAACATTATGAAAAATGATGAATTTATTATTAAAATAGATGCAATTATTGGATATTTAAAGAAAAATGGAGGTTATAAATATAAACTTTATAATCATACTTGTCCTTTATATGATAAAGAACCTGATTCTAATATTGTAGAATATGCTAGGGATATAAAAGATTTTTATCTAAATACATACAATTATGATAGTTATGAAGAGTTTATTATAAGTGAAATATGTACTATTATTGAAAATAATTTAAAGATGTTTTTACTAAGTGACAATAAGCTGTTAAAAATGAAATGTTATTGTAAAGATAAAACTGACTGCAAATACAAATCAACACCCTATGATTTAATTATTGAGTTTGTGGAAGAAGCTTTGTTAGATTTATTAAATACTGAACATTTATATGATTATAGAGATATCAAGTGAAAAGAAGCCATATAAACAGGCTTCTTTTCACTTAATATTTAACGGGCTATAAGTTGTCTAATTCAAACATCAACTGCTTTTTATAGTCATTTCCTTATAACCTATTCTTAACGGGTTATTACTTGTCTATTGATACCACTTATTTTATCACGGGCATTTACTTTGAGAATTCACTATGTATTAGAAAAGTTCCACCTTTCACGGAGGAACTTGAATCTCTATTTGGTGACCAGTACGGAATTCGAATCCGTGAATGCTACCGTGAAAGGGTAGTGTGTTAAGCCGCTTCACCAACTGGCCATATGTAGTTTAATGTCTTTTTCTTTACATAAAAAAATAAAAATAAATGGCGCCTCAACTAGGACTTGAACCTAGGACCCCTTGATTAACAGTCAAGTGCTCTAACCAACTGAGCTATTGAGGCATATCTAATTAAATGGTGGGCCTGACAGGACTTGAACCTGTGACCCCTTGCTTATCAAGCAAGTGCTCTAACCGACTGAGCTACAGGCCCGCAATTGCTAGCACATTTACATTCTACACTAAAGTAGAAAGAAATGCAAGACTTTTTTTGCTTTTTTTCATTAAGCAATATTAGAATAGCAAATAACTTTTATTAAATCAAGTGTTTTTTTGAAAAATTTCATATAAATTTCACAAATACCAGATAGATTATTAACTAGGAGGAGAGAATGTGAAAAAAATAGGACAGTTTTTTAAAAAACATTGGAAGAAGTTTTTACTAGCTATCATTATTATAGCCATAATAGCAGGAATTATTTATCTAAGTTTTAGAGCCTATGATAGATATCAAAAAAATCTATTAACAGACCCAGCTTGGATAAGAGAAAATGTGGAGTTAGTAAAAAATGATGAAGGAGTGTATGAAGTAAAGAAAGATGAGGATATTTCTATTTTTAGTGAAGATTATCAAAATATAATCGAAGAGAAAATTGATGCTTTAAAGGACTCTGCTGATTATACTTTAGAAAATCCCTTACTAATTCATAACCCATATGGTACAGGAGCACTTTCTTACTACTTATATTATACTGATAGTGATAAGAATCTTGACTATAAAATTGAAACAGAAGGATATAGTGATTTTGAAAAGGAGATATCTCATAAAGATAGTAATGAATATCAATTAATTGGTTTTGTTCCAGGAGAGACTAATATTTTAACATTAAAAAGTGGTGACAAGGAACATGAATTTACTATTACAACACCAAAATCTACTGCAGAAATAGATAATCAACTAGAAA
Organism: uncultured Bacilli bacterium; assembly: GCA_963929435.1. GTDB lineage: Bacteria > Bacillota_I > Bacilli_A > RF39 > UBA660 > Onthousia. The sequence goes on along the minus strand of CAWVIV010000021.1, from coordinate 17,333 downwards.
TAGTAGATGGAGATAGTGAAGAAGAATTAACAGATGGTCTATATGCAGTCTTAGGTCATGATAAAAACTATAACTCGAATATTTATCTATATGATAATGAAGGAGTACTAAGAGAAGAGTTTGTTTTAGATAGTTATAGAGCAGACCGTATTATCTTTGATGATGACTATATGTATTATGCTTATAATAAGAAAGGTATAGTCAAGGTAAATGATTTAGGTAAAATAGAAAAATTCTATGACTTAGGAAAATATTCAATGCATCATGATATGGTTTATGATGATGATAATAACCGTTTTGTAATATTAGTTAATGAAGATGGTACTGATACTATTGAAGATATCGTTATTACCCTTGACCTTGATACAGGTAAAGTTAAGAAGATACTTGATATGAAAGACTTATTACCAGAGTTTTACTTAAATGCTGTTAAACCAGAAGGAAAAAATACTTATGGTGGCTATGAGTTAGACTGGATTCATATGAATAGTTTATCTTTAATAGGTGATAATGATATTGTCTTAAGTTCAAGAGAGTTAAGTACTATAATCTATATTAGTAATGCTTATACTGACCCTAGTGTTAAATACTTATTAACAGATGAATCAGTAACAGAAGATACTTCATATGGAGATTTATTATATGAAAAAGTAGGAGATTTCGTTTCTCAAGCTGGACAACATAGTATTACTTACTATACAGATGACGACTTAGACGACGGAGAGTATTACTTATATATGTTTAACAACAATTACCAAGGTGCTAGAACAAGACCTAACTTTGATTGGTCTAATTATCCTGGTACTGGTACTTATAATGAAGGAGAAACATCCTACTTCTATCAATATAAAGTTAATGAAAATGATAAGACTTATGAATTAGTTAAGAGTTTTGAAATACCATACTCAAGCATAGTAAGTGATGTTGAAATATTAGATGATGATGGCAATATCGTTGTAGGTAGTGGTAAAGATAACTCCTTTGGTGAATATGATAACGATGGTAATTTAATTAGACAATTTAATTACAACTCTAAGAAATATGCTTATCGTGTCTTTAAATATGAATTTAATAACTTATTCGATTAAAGTCTAGTGATAGACTTTTTTCTTTTTATCTGATAAAATAAAAGCATATTTTGAAGGGAAGTGTGGTATTAATGAAAGGCACTGTTAAAGAAAAAGGAGAACTATTAGATACATTATTTATTTTATTTAAGGATTTAAGCAAGAAAAAGATAAAGAATTATCTAAAAGATGGGGGAGTTCTAGTTAATGGTAAAGTTGTAACCAAGTATAATACAATTGTTAAGAAAAATGATGTTATTGAACTTAGTAAGACTAATAAAACTCATAAGAAAAGTAATCTTGATATCATTTATGAAGATGAATATTTCTTTGTAATAAATAAACCTGCCGGACTTTTATCAATAAGTACTACTAAAGAAAAAGAAAAGACCGCCTATCACTATGTTAGAGAATTTATTAAAAATAGAAAGAAGTCTGATAAAATCTTTGTCTTACATCGCCTTGATAAAGATACATCAGGAGTTTTAGTCTTTGTAAAAGATAACACTCTAAAAAATCTTCTACAAAATAATTGGGATAAATATGTTAAAACAAGAGAATATATCGCTTTAGTAACAGGTAATGTAAAAGATATAGATGACTATACTTGTTATCTAAAAGAAGTAGGACCAGACAAAGTTGTTGTTACTAACAAAAAAGAAGGTAAAATTGCCGTTACTTCCATCAAAACAATTAATAAGAACAATAAATATTCTCTTGTTAAAGTTAATATCAAAACAGGAAGACGTAACCAGATAAGAGTAGTCTTAAATCATTTAGGAAGTCCAATAGTAGGAGATAATAAGTATGGTGGCAATAAATCTAATAGACTATATTTACATGCTAGTAAACTAATTATAACTAATCCTCTTAATAATAAAACTTATACTTTTGAAAGTAGTGTCCCTACATCATTTAAGAAGGTGTTTAAAAATGAAAAGTAAAGACCAAGTAGAACATAGTCTTATAACGAAATATCGTAAAGATATCTGGCGTAAGTTTATGAAAGCGATTAGAGATTATTCTCTTGTAAATGAAAATGACCATATCGCTGTTTGTATCTCTGGTGGGAAAGACTCCGTCTTACTTGCCAAATGTCTAGAAGAGTTACAGAAGCATGGTAAGACTAACTTTAAATTATCATATATCGTTATGAACCCCGGATACAAAGAAGAAACTTTAAAAGTAATAAAAGATAATTTAGAAGCTTTAGGAATTGACTATAAAATATTTAACTCTGATATCTTTGAAGTTGCTAACAAACTAGATAAAGAACATCCTTGTTATATGTGTGCAAGAATGCGAAGAGGTTTTCTTTATAAGACTGCTAAAGACTTAGGATGTAATAAAATTGCCTTAGGACATCACTTTGATGATGTAATAGAAACTATTCTTCTATCAATGTTTTATGGAGGAGAGTTTAAAACAATGTTACCAAAACTACACAGTACTAATTTTCCTGGTATGGAACTTATTAGACCTCTTTATCTAGTAAGAGAAGAATCTATTAAGAAATTCTGGCAATATAATGAATATACCTTTATAAACTGTGCTTGTAAATTTACAGAAAATAAAGGCGCTGAAAGTAATTCAAAACGACTAGAAATTAAAAAACTACTTAAGGAGCTTAGAGAAAAAAGTGATGTTATTGATAATAATATCTTTAAAAGCATTGAGAAAGTTAATCTAGAAACCCTTATAAGTTATCAAGATGATGGCAAAGTTACTTCCTTTTTAGACCGTTATTAGGTCTTTTTCTTTACACATTTTATAAACCTAAAAAGTTTAGAAAATTATTGACTTTATCATTGTTATCAAGTATATTTTATATGAAGGGTAGGCTTGTTTAAAATTAGGGCTTATCTTGAGGAAAGGAGGGATAAGAGGTGAGAAGTGTTAAAAAAGTATTAGGAATGGCTATGGTTGGACTATTCGCTTTCGTTCCATTTTTAAATGTTTCTGCTAAAACAGAGTGGACAATAGAAGATTGGACAACAGCCGATGGTTATGGTAGTGTAACTGCAGTTGATGATAATATTACTAATATAAAGGGTAGTGATACTGCGACAGAAGGTATGTTTTTAGGACCATATAGTATGAAAAGTGAAGCTAAATTAGCAGATGGTATTACAGAAGATGTATATATCGAGTTAAATAAAGATAGTATGGCTAATGGAGAATTATTTGGCTTAACTATGTCATTAAATGATGCAAGTGATAGTTATGTTACAGAATTACTTGTAGACACTCAAAAGGTTAATGATGGTTATCTTGTAACTGTTGGTCTAGACCCTGATTTTAGTTATACTATCTCAGAAGATGGAGTATATACTTACAGATATACTGCTACTTTAGAAGATGGTAAAACTTATCTTCAATTTTCTATATTAAAATGGGATGAAGTAATCGCTTCAACTACAAAAATTGATATGGGAGAAACAACTGCTGTAAGCGCAGGTTATATGTGGTTTTGTAGTATAACTGCTGCAAATGGTATAAATGTTTATACAACTCTACCAGAAAAGCCATCTGAAGAAATTCCTGTAGAACCAGTAGAACCAACTGAACCTAGTGAAGAAGTTACAACACCTGATAGTGAAAATACTGTAGAAGAACAAAATCCAGAAACTTCTGATAGTATTATTTTAACTGTTGGTATGTTAGTAACATCACTAACACTAGTAGGTTTTGGTATAAAAGCATTAAAAAAAAGAGCTTAGGGTAAGTAAGCTCAAGTAACCTTTAGGCGATTAGATTAACTCTAATTGCCTTTTTTCTTCATATCAACACGTAGAGGCAACTCTGTATCTTTAGATTTTAAGAAAAACTTATATGGCTCAACATCTAATATTTTAGATAACTCTTCAATAACATCAAAACTAGCCGAATGTTGTCCTCGTTCCATTCTACTGACATAATTAGTAGAAACATCCAAAAGTTCAGCTAACTTTGCCTGTGTATATTTTTTCTTAAACCTATAATACCTAACATTTTTACCAAAAGTTTTCTTAAGTTCTATCAATATCATCACCCACATCTACACTTAATATGATACTTTTTTTCTTTTTCATACTAAACAACCTCTTAGGTCTACAAAAAATATTGCATAAAAAATTAAACATTTAATCATTACTAATTTAGGAGATGATTAAATGGCAAATAATAAAGTCGTAATAAGTGGAGTAAAAACTTCGGAATTAAAAGTATTAACAACAGAAGAGATGACAGAACTATTTAAAAAAATGCATGAAGGTGATAAATTCGCTAGAAATGACCTTATTAGTGGCAATTTAAAACTAGTTTTAAGTATTTTAAGAAAAGTAAACACCCGAAATGAAAACTTAGATGATTTATTTCAAGTAGGATGTATTGGTCTTGTTAAAGCGATAGATAACTTTGACCTAGCTCATGAAGTAAAGTTTTCAACTTATGCTGTACCTATGATTCTAGGCGAAGTAAAAAGATACTTAAGAGATAACAATAGTATCAGAGTAAGCCGTTCAACAAGAGATTTAGCTTACAAAGCCTTAAAACTAAAAGAAGAATATTTTATGGAAAAAGGCGAAGAAATATCTATGGAAGACCTAGCTTCAGCTTTAAACACAACTATCTATGATATTGTCTTTGCTCTAGAATCACTAAAAGACCCAGTATCGATGTTTGAACCTATCTATAATGATGGCGGTGACACAATTTATGTCTATGACCAAATAGAAGATAAAAAGAAAACTGGCTCTGTTATTGAAGAAAAACTAGCCACAAGCGATGCCGTCTCATCACTAAGCGATAGAGAACAGATAATATTAAACGAACGTTACATAATAGGTAAAACCCAAATGGAAATAGCAAGAGATATGGATATTAGCCAAGCTCAAGTATCAAGACTAGAAAAAAATGCTATAAAGCAGTTAAAGAAAACTCTAAGATAAGAATAATTAGTAAAAAAAGACATATTTTTAAGTAGTAGGGCAGTGATATTATGAGACTTTCTGATTTACAAAGTAAAGATATTGTTAATGTTATAGATGGAAGAAATATAGGTAATATTATAGATGTTAAAGTAGATGAGAGAAATGGTTCTATTATTAGTTTAATAGTAGAACCTAAAGGTAAATTTATCTCTTTTGGTAAAGGTGAAGATACTGAGATTAAGTGGCAAAGTATTGAGAGAATTGGTGAAGATGTAATACTAGTAAGATTAGGTAATTAACTATGAACAAAAAGAAAATATAATATCTTTATTAGTCTCTTAATACTATCTTTTTTTATCGCTTTATATCTTACTTCCCTTGCAGGCAAAGGTTTAGAACAAGTTATTGTTAAATATGCTACTAGTGAAACAGAAAGAATCGCTAATGTTATCTTAAATGACGTTGTTAATATTGACGATGATTATTTTAATGAAGACTTATTTGAAATAAGTAGAGATAATGATGGTAATATTGAACTAATTAACTTTGATACAAAAGTAACTAATCGCTTGTTAAAAGATATTAATGATAAAGCCATGAAACGATTAAGTGCTATTGAAAAAGGAGATACGACTGATATAGAATTATCAGACTCCTTAAAAGGAACGAGACTAACTTTTCTAGATGATGGTGTAGTTTGTGATATTCCAATAGGTTCCTTATTTCATAATGGCTTAATTGTTAATCTAACAACCAGTATTCCTATTCGATTTTCATTTATTGGAACCGTATCAAGTAACATTGTAACTAATGTTAAAGAGTATGGCTTTAATAATGCTTTAATCGAAGTAGGAATAGAAGTAACTATCAAAGAAAAAATAACCATGCCTCATTCTACAGAAAGTATACCTATTACTACCAAAGTAAATCTTACAACCCAACTAATCCAAGGAAGTGTCCCTAACTACTACAATGGAGCATTTTCTGCATCGTCCCAAGTTTTTGCCACCAAAATTAAATAATGTGTTACAATTATATAGGTGGTAGGAATGTATAAATTATTAGATAATAATTATAAAGTAACAAAAGGAAAAGAAAACTTTGATTACGAAGAAGTAAATTCTCTTTTTACAGATTATTTTCAAGATTATGATTATGTTTTAGGAGACTATTCTTATGGAAAAATAAGGCTTAAAGGCTTCTATGATAGTAGTAATAAAAAGGCAAAAAAGCTAAATGACATTAAATATTTAGAGGACTACATCAAAGAATATTGTTCCCCTGGAGCGAAAACTTTTCTCCTAAAAAAAGAAAAAAATCCTAAAAACAGTAAAAATATGTAAAAAAGGGGCTTTTTATTTCTTTTTTTTTATGCTAAAATGGTTTATAGAATAGTAAAGGGAGGAAAACAAGGATGAATGAAAAGAAGAAAATGACCTTATCAATCATAGGTGAAGATGGTTCTATTGATGAAGTAGAAGTTGTTATTGCCTTTGAATTTAAAGATACAAAAAAAGAATATGTTGTCTATACAAAAAATGAAAAAGATGAAAACGGTAATGTAACAGTTTATGTATCTCAAGTAGATAGAAGTGGAGATACTCCAAAATTATATGGTATTGATGATGAGGACGAATGGAATAGAGTAAAAGATGTATTAAGAAGACTATCAAAAAAAGACTAATAGATAGTAATAATTAGTTGGAGGCGAATGACATGAGTGAAAAATTACATAATAGTGAATTAGACGCTACACATGTTAGCGGTACTGCTACAAATAGTAATGATCCAAAAAAAGGCAATTCAAATAAAATAAAATTAAAAATGACTTCTTATGCTGTTATTATGGAAGTACAAGAAGCTTTTATGCAAGAAGAACTAGAAAAACAAAATGAAGAATTAAATAAATTAGAAGCAAGTACTAGTGATGCATCATTAACAGACGAAGAGCAAAAAGAGATAAATAGCAATATTGCTAGTTTAAAAGCTGATATAGATTCTATGAAAAAGGTCTATGACGAATTTTCTAATGCTAGGGTAAGATTTACAGAGATGTCAAAAAAAGCTTTAAAAGTTCATGAAGATAATATCGAACAGATGAAAGAAAATGATGAAGAACTAGCAAAAGAACCTGAATTGAAGGCTGATTTTAGCACTTATAAGGAAGCACAAAAAGTATTAAAAGATGCTCAGGAGGCAAATATTTTCTCTAATGTAGATAGTGAAGCGATTAAAGAAGAAGTAAATCGTGTTATGAGTGAAAAAACTATAGAAGATAATAAAGAAAATAGAAATAATAACAATTATAGTACTCCAAATATAACATCAGATAATTTTAGTGAAACTATAACCTCTATTGCTCAAGATGTAAAAGCAACACCAAGTGAGAAATCTGTTTTATCAACACCTCTTAGTGCAGATGCTTTCTTAAATGAAGGCTTAAATATCGGGGGTTCGGGGGACATTTTTGATGGTTCTACTCCTGCTAGTGTTGAAGAAAGTGGACTTAATGTAATAAATTTTGATGACGACAAATCTATAGAAGCTTATCTTAATAACTTAGAAAAAGAAACTGATAGATTAAAAGCTACTGGAGATGAGCTAACCAATAAATTATCAAACTTACTAGAAGAGAAAACAATGGCCGCTAAAAAGCAGGAAGAGGCTAAACAAGCACGAGAAGAAGCCGAAAGAAAATATAAAGAAGCTCTAAGACAGAAGGATTTATTAAATTCATATAAACCAGAAATAGATAAATTAAGAAGAATAATGGAAGAACAAGCAAGCCTTAATAGTGATAAAGAAGACGAACTTAGAAGAGAAAATGAAGCTTTAACAGGTATTTATTCTAAAACAAATGCTATTGAGGCAGAAACAACAGACTATGACAAAAAAACTAGTGCAATCCTAAATGAATTGAAAGAATTAAGAAAAGAATTTGCTGGAACACCTTATAATGGTGGTGATTCTCCTATAATTGGAGGAGAAGGAGGACGTAAAAAGTAATACGTTCTTTTTTTGCTTTTTTTTCATATACTTTACTGAGGTTTTAGATATGAAGAATACTCTTTTTTATTACTATGGGCTTACCCCAGAAAAAATAATAAAGAAAGATAATTATTATTACTTTTATCTTGATAATTACATCTATTATTTATATAAAGTAAATAGGCCATTAGAATATATAAATGAATTAATCTTACTTCTTAGAAGCATTTATAATAATAGTTTTATGATGATTATCTTTAATGTAAATAAAGAAGCTTTAAGTATAATAAATAATCACTATTATATTCTTTTAAGAGCACCTAAAAATAACAAATTTAATATTAATGACATCTATAATCCAACATATTGTCCAAAAGAAGCATCTAATCTAAAACTTTTAAATCATAGTAGTTGGAATAATCTTTGGAGTAGCAAGATAGATTATTTTGAATATCAAAAAGACTATATAAAAATAAAATATAAAACCCTCTATCAGACTCTAGATTATTTTATAGGTCTAGGAGAAAATGCTATAAGCTATTTTAATGCCACTAACAGTTATCTAACCAAAGAATTTAATGACACTTTAGTCTTATCAAGAAGAAGAGTAAATCTTAATGATTTAAGCTTCTATAACCCTTTAAACATCGTTATAGATAATAAAGCAAGAGATAGTGCTGAATATCTTAAATATCTCTTTATAACAGATGATTATACATATGATTTTCTAGATGAGTTTTTGACTAATCTAAATTATAGTACCTACCAATATGCTTTATTAATAGCAAGACTCCTTTTTCCAAGTCATTACTTTGATATCTATGAGAAGATAATAAATGAGACTCTAAAAGAAAAAGAGATTATCAATGTATTAAAGAGAACAGATGAATATGAAAAGTTTTTAAGATATATTTATAATTTTATTAATAAAAAAAAGCCTATTTTAAAAATAGACTGGTTAGAAGCTAATTAACATTTCTTACTTCTTTAACTTCAGGTACTTCATTCATTATCATCTGTTCAATACCATCTTTTAAAGTAACATCTAAGAAAGCACAATCTTGACATGCTCCACCTAATTTAACATAGACAATACCATCTTCAAATTTAATATATTCTAAAGCCCCACCATCACTAATTAAAAAAGGCTTTAACTCATCAATAATACTCTTAATTTTATCTTCGACATTTTCCATTTAAATCACTTGTTCCTTTCAATATCATAATTATAGACATTTTTATAAATATTGTAAAGGTTGTAACGAAAGACTTTTTTTGCTATAATACACCTAGAGGTTAAGTGTATGGTAAAAGAATATAAAGAAGGTTCCATAGTTGTTGGAACTGTTACAGGTATAAAAGATTATGGTATTTTTGTAAAATTAGATAATAATAACAGTGGACTTATTCATATATCAGAAATTGGTAATCACTATATAGAAGATTTAAATAAATATGCTACTGCTAATGAACTGATAAGAGTAAGAATTGTGAGTAAGAGTAGTGATAATATGTATAAGTTAAGCATTAAAAATGTTGATTATAGAATAACTAAAAAGCATGGTAGTAGAATAAAAGAAACAGAAAGTGGTTTTAAAAATTTGGCCTTACATCTTGACTATTGGGTAAGAAAAGAACTAGAAAGTTTAAAAAAAGTTACAGTTCAGATAGAAAAGACTAAATAAAAGTCAAATCTATCTTTTTTATTACTATTTTACTAGAAGATAAAAGAAAATAATAGACTGTTAATTAAAACACAATTTATTTATAATTAAAACAAAGGTAGGTATTTGATATGACAACAAAAGGATATGTAAATGATTTTTATAAACAATTTGAAGAATTAAATAAAAAGTTAGATAAAGCAAATAGTACTATCTTTAATATGTCATTAATAATATCTGAATTAAATGAGAATAATAAGAAACTTACAAAAGAACTAGAAAAGGTAAATAAAAAAAATCAAAAATTATTACTTGAAATTGAAAGATTAAAAAATAATAATGATAAAGATAGTTCTAACTCTAGTAAGCCTTCTTCTACTAATGGATATAAAAAAGTAATTACCAATAACCGCGAGAAATCAGGTAAAAAACAAGGTGGTCAAGTTGGTCATAAAGGAGAAACCTTAACTAAAGAAAAAATAGATAAAATGATAGAAAATAAAGAAATTGATAGAATAATAATAGTAGAAGAAAATAAAAATAAATTAACAGAAAATAATACACCAATTGTAACTTATGAAATAGATATTAAAGTAGAAAAAGTCTTAATAAAACATGTTTACTATCCAACTACTCCTCAAAACATTACTTCTAGTCCGGTAATATATGGAAATAATATAAAATCAATAAGTGCCTTAATGTATATGAAAGGTTCTTCTTTAGATGCAATAAAATCACTACTTGGTGAATTTACTGATAATAAATTAATTCCATCAAAAGGTTCTATATACAGTTGGATTCATGGACTATCAGATGTACTATCTAATACAGAATATGAAAAAATCAAAAAAGAATTATTAAATAGTCTCGTTTTACATGTTGATGAAACTCCAATCAAAATTAATGGAGAACAGTATTACATACATAATATTTCAAATGATAAGTATACTTTACAATATGTTAGTAAAAAAAGAGGTGAAAAAGCGATAAAGGACTTTGGACTTTTAAAGCAATTTAATGGTATATTAGTCCATGACCACTTTATCATGTATTACAATTATGGAAGTGGAAATGCAGAATGTAATGTTCATGCTTTAAGATATTTAAAAGGAGTTACAGATTTTACTGAACATAAATGGGCTAAGAAACTTTCTTCATTGTTAATAGAAATGAAGAATAGAAAAGAAGAATTAATAGCATCTGGTATAGAAAGAATTTCTGATACAGAATATGAAAGCTTTAAAAATAGATATTTAGAAATCTTAAAAGAAGGTAATCTTGAATATAAAAAAGATTTAAAAACAAATTCTTATAAAAAAGATGAGAGAAGATTACTAAATCGTTTAGAAAAATATGTAGATAATCATTTACTATTTTTGAAGAAGTTTTATGTTCCATTTTCTAATAACAGAGCGGAAGCAGATTTAAGATTTGCAAAGATTAGACAAAAGATTGGTAAGTTTAGAAGTATTGAAGGAGCGAATAACTTTGTAGTTATAAGAAGTTTTGCATCTACATGTTCTAAAAATAAAAAATCATTAAATTCTTCTTTAAAAGAGGTTTTTAGTAATAAAACAGTTCGGGTATAAAAATAGATAGAACTTGATAGTTCTACCTAATTTTTGTCATGTTCTATCTGAACTGTAACTAAAAAAATGAAAAAATATGCAAAAATTATTGACAATCTCATAATTAACTGGTATATTTAATCATGTCAAACGGTTTTTGGGCGATTAGCTCAGTTGGTTAGAGCACTTGCCTTACAAGCAAGGGGTCATAGGTTCGAGTCCTATATCGCCCACCATTTATTATATGTTGCCGAAATAGCTCAATTGGTAGAGCAACTGATTTGTAATCAGTAGGTTACGGGTTCGATTCCTGTTTTCGGCACCATTTTATTATGTCGGAGAGATAGCGAAGTGGCTAAACGCGACAGACTGTAAATCTGTTCCTTCGGGTTCGATGGTTCGAATCCATCTCTCTCCACCATAGTTTATACTCATTTGTTATTGCCTCGTAGCCAAGTGGTAAGGCATCAGACTTTGACTCTGACATGCGTTAGTTCGAATCTAACCGAGGCAACCATCTAATTAGTAGTATGATCCGCTAGCTCAGTCGGTAGAGCATTTGACTTTTAATCAAAGGGTCATGAGTTCGAATCTCATGCGGGTCACCATTTATATGTGCCTGAGTGGCGAAATTGGTAGACGCACAGGACTTAAAATCCTGGGAGGTTCACCCCTCGTGTCGGTTCAAGTCCGACCTTAGGCACCATCTATTTTGGAGGAATACCCAAGTCTGGTTGAAGGGACCGGTCTTGAAAACCGGGAGGTCGCGCAAGCGGCGCAGGGGTTCGAATCCCTTTTCCTCCGCCATTTAGAATTTTATATCGCGGGGTGGAGCAGTTGGTAGCTCGTCGGGCTCATAACCCGAAGGTCGAAGGTTCAAGTCCTTTCCCCGCAACCATGGTTCCGTGGTGCAGCTGGTTAACACGTCTGCCTGTCACGCAGAAGATCGCGGGTTCGAGCCCCGTCGGAACCGCCATTTTTTATTTTTGGCTTCATAGCTCAGTCGGTAGAGCAAAGGACTGAAAATCCTTGTGTCGCTGGTTCGATTCCCGCTGGAGCCACCAGTTAGATTTTTACCCTTATTTTATAAGGGTTTTATTATTATATTTTTTATTTACCCCTTATTTACCTCTTTTTTTAAAGTTATTTAATACATCTATGGTATGTTTTTTCTTATCAGGAAACATATGATAATATGTTCTTTCTATAACTTCAACAGTATCTCCTAATCTTGCAGCAACTTCACGACTATCACATCCTAAATTAATTAATAGTGATGCATGAGAATGCCTAAAACCATGAGGTGTTATTCGTTTAAAATTAGTATGTTCTTTTTTTGCCTGTTCAATATATTTATCAAGGTAGTTTGCAAATGTAGTAGGTGCTACATATTTAACATTACCAAAAACAAACCACTCTTTTGAAAAATTATATAATTTTTTTTCATGTTCATAATGTTTAGATAACATTGTAGCAGTGTCATCATCTAAATCAACAATACGAATTGAATTATCGGATTTAGGATCTACTATTGCAAACACCTGTCCTTCTACTTTATTTGTAAAATTGTCTTTTATATATATTTCTTTTCTTTCTAAATTTACCTTATTCCAAGTTAAAGCAATTAGCTCTCCCATTCTAAGACCTGTATAATAAAGAAAATTAAAAATTATGTAATAGAAAGGGTCATCCACACACTTTATAAATATATCAAATTCTTTATCTGTCCAAAAATTCCATAGAGCATCATTAACTTTTGTAACATCCTTGGAAATACGCTTTTTTTGTATTCTAGAAACGATTTTTACGTCAAAGTCATAATTGTCCTTAGCATATGTCAAAACTTCCTTTAAATAGCCAATTAATGAGTTCTGATACTTTTCACCGATATTAGCATTTTCTAAATATGAGTACCAAATATTAATTGTATCCATTTTTATTGAGTGCAATTTATATTTACTGAAAAAATTTAATATATGTTTTGTTAAATTTTGTTTTAAACGATAATAAGTAGTACATTTAACGGCTCTTTCTTTAATAGATAACCACTCATAAAAAACTGACTCGAATGATATATTAGTATCTGTTATATCTTTTTTTTCAACACTATTTAAAAATTCTCTTTCAGCTTCTTTCGCTTCACTACTTAATTTATATAATTTACTTTCTTTTTGTTTTCTATTACCATACATATCAGTATAGTAACATCTAAAGTAATATGATCTTCCATCTTTAGTCCATTTCTTTTTATTTTTTTCTCTATAAACTGGCATTATATCATCTCTTTCTATTGATTTTTAATATCAGAATTGATATAATGTAATAGAAAAATCCAAAAGCATTATATCAATTCTATTGGTATTTTGTTTCTTAGTCTTGACCGACTTTTTTGTGATTTTTCACTGTCTCGTGTTCCCGCACGAGGCTTTTTTTATTTTATTCTAAATATTGGCTTGTATCTATAAAATTAGCTTCATTATTTTCATCATAGAATTTAATCGAAGAAATAATTTGTTCATCACTTAAATTTACTTCATTTAACCATTTCTTATAAGCTGAATATTGTATTTGTTCTTCACTATCATTCTCATCAATATTTAAAATATCAGCATGTGAGTCATTATAAGCCTCATTTTTAAATGTATATCTAGTTCCTGTATAATTATCTTCTATTTTTTGTATTCTAATATCTGGGTTTTCACTTGTTATTGAAACATAAGTTGTTCTAAAAAGAGTAGAATACATTGTTTTATCGTATTTATATCCTAATGATTCTAGATATTCTATTACTTCTTCATCTGTCAAACTTGAATTATCTATCTTACTATTGGAATTGTTAAGTAATACAATACAAGTAGTAATTACAGATGCTAATATAATTATGCTTATAGCAATTATTATAATAAATTTCTTCTTATTAATAACAATATTATCTTTTTTCATATTTTCTCCTAATCAATTTTGGTTCTCTTTTCACGAGCAATACCTACAATTTTAATAGGTTTATTTATAACATCTTCTTTTGAAAACATTTTAATACCATAAGCCATATTATAGGCTTGTAATACAATTCCTTGGTCATTAATTAATACCTTTTTAAATGTTGATTCAGTTCCATTTATCATAACAGCACAATCTTTGCCATTATACAATGTAGTATCATTTGTTTTTTCAAAAATAACTGTATCTTCATCTTGATATTTAGGAAACATAGAGTCTCCACTGACTTTAAGACCATAAAACTCTTTCCCACCTTTAGTCCAACTTCTAGGTATATCTACATAATCAATAATATCAGTTTGGCTTTCTATTGGTATTCCAGCTTTAATGGTGCCATATACAGGTATTTTAATTATGTCAGAATTTACATCTATTACTTCGGCATTGTCAAATCTTAAATCCTTACCAATTAAATCAGTTAAAGGGACATTTAAAGCACTAGCAACATCTACTGCATTATCAATAGTAGGGATACGATTATCGTCTTCCCAACGTGCTATTGTCGTTTGATTTACACCTATTTTTTCTGCGAGTTTATTTTGAGATAAACCTTTTTTTTCTCTTAAATATTTAAGATTAGTACTAAAAAATTCTGCCATATATTCTCCTTTCTAAATGAATTATACAATAATAAAATGTTTTTTTCAATAAAAAAATGACAAAATGCAGAAAAAGGGTATTGACTTCTGCAAAATGTCATAATATAATTGGTACAGATAGGAGGTTAGAAAAATGATTTCAGAAACAACTAAGGCTATTGGATTAGAGTTGGCAAACATTAGAAAAAGTAAAGATTTGTTAATTACTGAAGTATCAGAAGCAACTAATATAAATAAAGATACTATAAGTAAATATGAAAATGGCAATAGTTCTATTAAAATTTATATACTAGATATTTTATTAAATTATTATAATGTTAGTATAGATATTTTTTTTAAAAAAGTATATGACAGAATGCAGAACAAATAAAAAGTCGGTCAAGGCTAAGAAGGGATTTGATATTATGAAAAAATTAAGATTAAGAAAGTGGGTTAAGATTTTGATAGTAGTAATTGCTTTGATTTCTATTGTCTTTATTTTAACTCATTTATTATTGAATAAAAGTGATGACTTTATTAAATATGCAAATATGTGTGATCAAGATAAGGGTTCTATTTGTAGTTATTACGAAGTTAGAAATTATATGCTAAGAGGTGGTAAGTAGTATGTCTAAATTTAAACAACTTAATGCCTCTGAAATGTTAGAAATATTAAATAAGCATTGGGCTACAAGAAGTGATATGCAAAAGCTTAGTGGCAAGTGTATGCAATATGCAAGAGATGATTTTAATGAACTGAGAAAGCAAATAAAAGAAGAAGGTTTTGAACTACCTAGTAATTTAGTTCCAATGGAAAGGGTAGTTGATTACTATCGTATAAATATATCTTATCTAAAAAAGATAAGTAAGATAAATGCAAATTAATCGAGCAGGGAGGACTTATGGTACAAAATAGTTTTGTTTTTTATGACAGTTTCAGGGATGCGGTTGAAGATATGGATGATAAAGATAGATTAGCTTTCTATGAGGCAATTATTAACTATTCTTTAGATGGTAAACCACCTGACGAGTTATCTAAAGAATTAGTAAGAATGTTTAAGTTAGTTAAGCCCCAATTAGATGCTAACACTAAGAGAAAAAAGGATGGTAAAAAGGGTGGGAGGCCATCAAAAAAAGGTGATGAAAACCTACCTAATGATTATGAAAAACCTATGGTTTCAGAAGAAGAAAACTATAAAAAAACCAGTGGTTTTGAAAATAAAAACCATAGGTTAAAAAATAAAAAACCTAATGTAAATGTAAATGATAATGTAAATGTAAATGATAATGTAAATGTAAATGTTAATGCTAATGTATTAGAATTTGCAGAAAAAGAATTTGGAAGAACATTATCTTCATCTGAAGTTGAATTTATTAATTCGTGGGAATATAATCCTGAAATCATAAAGCTGGCTATTAAAGAAACAGTTCTTAATCAAGTTTTTAATGTTAAATACACTGATAAAATACTTTATGAATGGGATAAAGCTAACCTAAAAGATGTTAATTCAATTAAAAAGCACTTAAAGAAACGTAAAGAACAACAAAGTGAAGATAATGAAGGATATCATTATCGGAGGCTGGAATAATGCTAGATTTAGAAGATGAAGTAATAGGTTGCTTGATATTACATCCTGAAAATATTGCTAAATTAGTTATTCCAGATGACTGTTTTAAAAACCAAGAGAATCGTTTTATAGTTAAACTCCTAAAACAGCAATATCAAGATATCAGAAACATAGATTTAATCGCTTTAGGAGAGAAATATAAGCATTTATTTGATCAACGATTTAATCAAGAAGTAATAATTACAAAAATGGTTAATATTATGACAAATTCATTTGGTAATAGGTTTGATTACTATCAGGAATTACTATTTGAAAGATATGTAAACGATTTAATTTTAAGTGCTATTGATAAGTTTAAAAATAATCAAATATCACAAGAAGAGCTATTAACATCTATTCATAAGTATGAAGCTTTAAGTATTAAAACGTCTGCTAATAAATTAACTGGAGAAGAAGTATTTAAGATAATAAATTCTAAAAATAAAGGGATTAATTTTAGATTTGAAAAGTTATCTAAATATGCAAATATACAAGAGCATGATCTTGTCGTTGTCGCTGCTAGACCTGGTATAGGTAAGACAGGTTTTGTTTTGAACTTAATGGAAGATTTAGCAGATAGATATAATTGTATTTTGTTCAACATGGAAATGAGCGATAAGCAAGTATATCAAAGATTAGTTGGAATAAATACAAAGATACCAATTAGTTATCAAGTTAATCCTGCAACTGAGTATCAGAGAGAACAGTTGATTAAAGGTAGTAAAGCCATTGCTAATAAGAACATTAAAGTAATTAGTAGAAGTCAGACTATTTCTAGCATTAGAAAGAGAATTATCGAAGAAAGTAAACAAGGGCATACATTAGCATTTATTGACTATGTAGGATTAATTGGAAGTAATGATAAGACTAAATCTCTATATGAGAAAACAACAGCTATTGTTAAAGAATTAAGACAAATATCATTAGATTATGACTGTACTATCTTCCTA
>CAWVIV010000020.1:0-70381 GCA_963929435.1 uncultured Bacilli bacterium | reverse complement strand
CAGTCGAGCGCTGCGTACTATCTTAGAAGATTACTCTGATGAATTCTTTAATAAATATGGTGATCAGATAAATAAATATAGACCTAATGCTTATATTGAAATCAAAAAAGTAATTGATTGTAATAATAAAAACTTAGGTTGTTCCCTATACCAATGTCCTAACTGTGGTGATATTGTTTTTATTGGACATACTTGTAAATCTCGTCTCTGTACTTCTTGCGGTTACAAATATAAAAACGAAAGAGTTGAAAACATCTTAGAAACTGCTTATGCTTGTAATCATAGACAAATTGTTTTTACTATTCCTAAAGAATTAAGACCTATTTTCTATTATCCATATGAAGAAAGAATTGATATTTTATTTGAGGCTGTTAAAGATACTATTTATTCTATTTTTAATTTATCTTATAAGAAAAACTAAAGATGGTAAAACTAAAGAATATAAAAGTAAAACTAAATGGATTCCAGGTTTCTTCGCTTTTCTTCATACATTTGGTAGAGACTTGAAATGGAATCCTCATATTCATGTTTTAATAGCAGAACTCAAAATATCAGGTGATAAGGTATGTAAAATGTAATTATTTTTGATTATGATGCTTTATCTAAAAGATTTCAAAAAATATTACTTGACTTACTCAGTAAAAAGATTAGATAAAAATATTTTTTCTAATGACTTTAAAAAAGAACTTTTCTTAAATCATAAAAATGGTTTATATGTCTATGCTGAACCAAAAAAATTTAAGTCTTTAAAAGATGGAGTTGAAATATGTTACTAGATATTGTGGTAGACCTGCCATTAGTGAAAATAGAATTATTAATTATGATGGTTGAAAATGTTACTTTTTCCTATAATGCTCATGAAGATGAATCTTATCATGAAGTTACTATTTCTGCTCTAGAATTTATCAAACTTTTAATTAGACATCTTGTTCCTTATCAATTTAAGACTATAAGGATACTATGGTTTCTATAGAAAGAAACCTAGTTGTTTTGATAAGATTAATAAACTTATTAATAAAGAAAAAGTATACAATTAGAAAAACTCTTCTTAAATATAGGCTTTCTATTATGAATGCTTTTAATAGAGATCCTTACACTTGTCCTAGATGTGGATATATGTTAAATTATCTTTTTAGAAATGACTGGAGGTTAACTATGTTTGATTTTGATAATTTTCCAATTAAGCTTAGTGGAAAAACAGTTGATTACATCTGTCCAAAATGTAAAATATAAATTTGAGGCTCCTATTGAAGCCGTTTTAGAATTTGAACAAGAAGATGAGTGGAATGGTTTACCTATTTCTACTCCACCTTATATTATCTGTGGAAAGTGTAAGTATGATAAATGTGTTCCTTTAGATTATCGCTCTAAAAGAGGATATCATCACATTTATAAAGAAGATTAATTTTATTTTAGATATGTTATTGATACGAGATTATTATTCTCGGTTTTTGTGGTTATGTAATTCCTTTTTGAACTTTTTATTCGTGACAACACTTTAAGTATAACTTTCCTATTATACAACGAAAAAGAACTAAATATTTCTATTTAATTCCTATATATTTTCTTTTAAACTCTTCTAAGTCTTTAAAGTATTTATTCTTAAAATCAATATCATTATTAACAAGACCTAAGTCTTTACTTTGTTTTATTTTATGTAAATATCTAAGTCTCATTAACTCTTCTTTTTCACTTTTCATAATCTTACGAATACTTAACTATATTCTTTAACCTCCTAATCACTTTCTTTTCTATTCTTGAAATATAAGATTGACTTATACCAAGTAGTTCTGCAACTTCTTTTTGAGTTAATTCATTATGTCCCATAAGTCCATATCTTAATATAATAATATCTCTATCTCTTGGATTTAGTTTCATAACTTCATCTAACATTAATTTTTTATCAGTCTCTTCTTCTATTCCCTTAGTAACTATATCGGCATCGGTTCCTAAAATATCTTCAAGATGTAACTCATTACCTTCAGCATCAAAACTAAGTGATGCGTCGATACTAACTTCTGTTTTAGACTTTTTAATTTTTCTCAAATACATTAATATCTCATTATCAATACAACGTGAAGCATAAGTTGCAAGTTTTATATTTTTATCAGGTTTAAAGGTATTTATTCCCTTTATAAGACCAATTGTACCTATACTAACCAAATCTTCTAAATCTACTTTAGTATTTTCATACTTTTTAGCAAGAAATACGACTAATCTTAGATTATGTTCTATTAACACATCTCTTGCATGAATATCACCATCCATCGCCATAACTAAATAGGCTTCTTCATCTTCTTTAGATAATGGTTCTGGTAAGATATCACTACTACCTACATAAAATATTTCACAACTTTTATCAAGTAAAAATGCTACTAAGTAAAGTAAACTAATCATTTTAATTCCTCCTCTATTATATTGGGAAGTATACAACTCGCTCCCTTTATTTCTATTTTTTTAGGACTAATACCTAATAGGTATTTCTTTGTAATTAAATTATCATCTATCTTTAATTCCTCTATTTCTATACATCTAAGTAAACTATTAGAATCCACCGTTTTAAACGGTACTAAAATAGATTCTTCTAAACTAAGATTTATTTCACTAGAATTAATTAAAATAACTCCTCTTTTCTTATAAGGGTCTTTAATATTATTACCAGTATCTAAGAATCCCAAGGTATTAACTACACCCTTCTTACATTTTATAGATACTTTATGTAATAATTCTCTTTTCTTTTTCTCATTCTCCATTGTTTTATGGTATAGATAAAAGATTATAGGGCTACTAACTAAAATAACAATTAAGTTTAGACTAGTTCCATCATGGATAAAGATAAAACCTTTTTGTTTATAACTAAACTGATTATTTAAAAAGTAGATAAGTCCTCCTAAGATAATACTATTACCATAAAGACTCTTTATAAGAGTAAAAAATAACTCTTTAGAGGTTATCTTAAAACCAACTAAAATCATAATAATACTTATTACTACTTTAAAAAGAAATAAAGAAATATTATTTAAGGGTAGGAATAAAAGAAAGGTACTAAGGCTTCCTAGAAATGAAGATATTACTAATCTTCTTTTTTTAGAAAAGACTTTACACTCTATACTAACTGTCATTAAAAGGAGTAAATCAAACATGAAATTAATAAAGAATATTAGATCTAAATATACTTTCATTCCTACCACCGTTTTAAGTATATAAAAAAAGAAACGAATAATTTGTCGTTTCTTATTAAGTGCTTAATTTTCCCGACATTGTTGGGACTTTTATCATGTGTAAGTCTTAATTTTATCATGAGTAAAATCAAACATAACCATACCATTTATTTGAGTGTTGTAAATAATTGAACCATTTTCTTCTAATCTTTCAATTACTTCTTTATGAGGATGATTGAATTTATTATCTATTCCTGATGATATTAAAGCATAAGTAGGATTAACTTTATCTATAAACTCTTCACTACTACTAGTTCTAGAACCATGATGCCCTACTTTTAATATTGTAATATCATCAAGTTCATAGTTATCTAAAATGTATTCCTCACTCTTAATACTAGCATCTCCCATAAACAGTAATCTCTTATCATAAAAAGTACTATATAAAACTAAACTACTATCGTTTTCATCAGGATAAGTATTAGATATAACTAAAAAGTTAAAGTTACCTAAATTAAAGCTATCTCCTTCTGTTAATTTGTAATGATTAGAAGAACTCTTCCATATCTTTTTCTCTAAGTTATTTAACTCATTACCATTAAAGAAAACGTTTTTAACCTCTATCTCATCCATAATTGTTAAAGCTTCCCCTGCATGGTCATAGTCTCCATGAGTTAAAACTAAGTAGTCTAATTTTGTTATTCCTAAAGTTTTAAGAAAATTAACTAAATAAACACCACTACTTGTCTTTTCATACTGCATCCACTCTTCTGTATAATAAGACATAACCCCTCCTGTATCTATTAACATAGACTTATTATTTGAAGTAATTAAGAATGAGTCTCCCTGCCCTACATCTATCATATATAAAGCATCTTTTGGAAATATCTTAGGATAAGAGTAATGTATTACTACCAAAAGAAGTATTAATAATAAAAATATCTTCTTCTTTGCCTTAACAAATAAATAACTAAATATTAGGATATAGTATAATAAATAATAAACTATATTAAACCGCGCTAGAGTTATATAACCTATATTAAAGTGAGATAAGAATGTAACACTTTCTTCAAAGATATTTATAAAAAACTCTAAAATAAAAGATAAAAATGGTATAAAGAAACAAATTATAGATAAGGGAAAGATAATTACGTTAATAAAAGGAACATAGAATAGATTATAAACTATACTAAGAGGATTAGTATAAGAAAAATGATATAAAGAAATGGGTAAACTAACTAAGAAGCTTACCCATGATACTTCTAATAAGTCTATTATCTTACCTTTACTTTTCTTATTATTCATGTATAAGATTAACGTACAACTTATAACGGTAGAGTACTGAAATCCTACATCAAATATGTAATAGGGATTTATAAAGAATAGTATACTTAAAGATAATAGAATTAAGAAAAGAGGTCTAATATTCAAGTTAAAAGTGTTATTAAGAGAAAATACTAAACTAAATATTAAGGCTCTATCAATCGCTGCACAGTCTTCTATTATTAGGTAATAACAAATTAGAATGCAAAAGACAAAAAGCAAATTATTAAGATTTATGGTTTTCTTACGTAGAGTAATAATAGAAATTAGAAAACTAATTTGTGTTCCTGATAGAGCGAAAAGATGAGAAATACCAAGATTTCTAAAATCTTCTTCTAAAGTAGTATCAAAGGAAGTATCATCTCCTAAGAAGAAAACTTTTATATAACTGCCTACTTTATCATTACTAATACTACTTCTAACTGCATTTCTAATACTATATAAAATATTACTATTTTTATGTTTAATATAATAATTAGATACTTTCATTATATAAAAAATCTTTTGGTATTTTAGGTAGGTAGGATAGGAAAAACCATAAAAATTTTTACTAGAAATGGGTTCGTTCAACTCTCCTTTTAAAGTAAGAGTATCACCTAATGAAAGTTCTTTCTTTGTTTTATGTAATTCTTCTTCGGTATCGAAGTAATAAGTGGCGATAAGTTTTTCTTTTGTTTTAAGTGTCAGTGTCATTTTATTACCTTGATATTCTATAGATTCTATTACTCCTTCTACTTTGGTTTCACTCCCTTCAAACTTGGAGGTAAAATCTATATTTATATAAATAACAAGATAAATCAAACTAATTATAAATAACGTAATATAAATAGATTTAAATAGTAATACTTTCCTTAATATCATCAAAGATAGCATCTCCTATGCCATTAACTTCTTTTAACTCTTCAATATTTTGAAATGCTCCTACTTCTTCCCGATATTTTATAATCGCTTCAGCTTTCGCTTCCCCAATACCTGGAAGCATCATTAACTCATCAAGGGTTGCTGTATTAAGTGATATTTTACCACTAATAACTACACTACTAGAACTAGTATCATTAGTACTATCTTCAATACAAGCATCGTTTTCAATACCATTTTGATTTTTACAGGCTTCTTGTTCTATTTCTTCTTGTTCTTTAGTTTCTGTAAAACTTGCTACTTCATCAAAACTATAAACAATAATAACCATTTCATCTTTAACTTTCTTAGAAAGATTTAAAACTGAAGTATCGGCAACTTCTGTTAAATCACCTGCTAATCTAATAACATCAATAACTCTGCTACCCTCTTTAACAGTATATATTCCAGGATTAATAACTTCTCCTTTAATATCTACTTGATAGTAAACATCACTTGTCTTTTCCTCCTCTTCATCCTTTTTGATGTCTTTCTTTGTATTTAAAACAATATTTTCATCTTTCTTATCTTTCGCAGTAAAATTTTTATAGATAAAGATAGATGCTACGACTAATAGCAAAACAAGTCCTAAAATACAAAGAATAATTTGTTTTTTATGACGATAAGTAAAAGTCATTTCTTTTCCTCCTTTCCAGTTACGATACTAACAGAAAGGAAAAATAATTGCAAAAAGTGAATTTTTAAAATTCAAGAAAAAAAGAGCCCCAATTTATTAAATTGCTCTAGGGAATTTTGAAAATTGAAGCCTAAAATCCTTTGAATTTACAAAATTCATACTTTTTTAATTTTTTTTATCTCGAAGCTTATTTTCAATATTAACACGTTGAACTATGGCTAGAGAAACCATTAAACATAAAGTAAAACTACCACCATAACTCAAGAAAGGTAAAGGTACTCCTGTCATAGGCATAAGGCCAAATAAGCCCATTAAATTGACTACAACATGCAAAAAGATATAGACGGCAACACCATAACAAAGTAAAGCTCCTCTATTAGTATAACTATCTCTTCCTATCTTTAATATGCGGTAAAGTAAATAGAGATAAGCAAGGATTATTATAATTCCAACAACAAGTCCTAACTCTTCAACAGTAACAGCAAAGATAAAGTCTGTATAAGGATATGGTAAATATAAATACTTCTGAGTACTATTACCAAGACCTACACCAGTAAGACCACCATTATTAATAGAAATATAACCATTACATACTTGATTACCTGTATCTAGTAGTCTATCACATGGTCTTGTAAAGTTAAATCTTTCTATCTGTCTTGCTTGTAAAAAACTTCCTCCTGTCATAATAAGTACTGCTCCTACTACTAAACACATTCCAAGGAAAAGAGCGATAACTTTAAATTTAATAAGTCTTGAAACAGGAGATGAGAAAAATATTATACCTGTAAGTCCTGCAAAGATAATAGCAGTTCCTAAGTCAGGTTGTAACATAATTAAAAATGTTATAATTACTCCAACTATTAAAGGAATAATAGCGATAAAGAAGTTATTTAAACGTTTTTCATGGACTTCATAAAACCTGGCCATAAAAACTATCATAATTACTTTAATAAATTCACTAGGTTGTAAAGTAAAAGGACCAATTGGGATCCAACTAACAGCATAGTTTGTCGCTTTACCATAAATAAGTAAAAGAATAAGAACTGCTACAAAGGCAATTAAAAGAATATTTGACATCATTCCATAAAACTTAGTATTAAACTTAACCATAATTATACAAAAGATAAAACTAACTAATAAGAATAATCCCTGTCTAAAGAAATAATCATAAGGACTTCCTCCATTCATGTATGATGTAACATTACTAGCAGAGAAAATCATTACTAGTCCTAACACAAAAAGAATTAGAGTTAGAATAAATAATGGTTTATCTATATTTTTAATTATATCTTTAAGCTTAGTCATTATTCTAACCCTCCTTATCTTTAGTCTTTTTCTTTAAGAATACCATAAATTAAAGATAGTTTAAAGTCACCTAGTCAAATTCATTAACAATTTGACATATTTTTTCATATCTTATAATAGAAAAAGGAGGTTTTTAACTATGTATTATTATGGTGGTGGATCATTTAATTCATTCCCAAGTTGTGGATGCTCTAATCAATGGTTTTATCCTAGTTGCGGTTGGGGCTGGGGCAATAACAACAACAATAACTATGCCATAATTTTAGTTTTATTTATACTACTAGTTATTGTAATTGGTGCAAGATTTACTCGTTAAGAAAGGTTTTCCTTTCTTTTTTTTTAGATATGTGTTAAAATATAGCAAGAAATGGGGTATTTAGATGTTAAGAAATAAAGATATATTAGATGAAAAAGATAAAAGATTAAGATTAGTTAGTAAAGATGTTACTTTTCCATTAAGTAAAGATGATTTAAAGACTATAGACTTAATGGTAGAATATCTAACTAATAGTCAAATAGAAAGATTATCAGAAAAGTATAATTTAAGACCTGGTATGGGTATGGCAGCAATTCAATTAGGTATTCCTAAAAGATATTTAGTAATTGTTCATGAAGTAGATGAAGAAGAGTTTGATACTTATATTATCTGTAATCCTAAGATTATTAGTAATTCAAGTGAAAAGATATATGTAGAAATGGGAGAAGGATGCTTATCTGTAAACCGTGAAGTTGATGGTATTGTTCCAAGATATGCTAGAGTTACAGTAGAAGGCTATGATACTAAAGGTAATAAAATAAGAGTTCGTGCTAGAGAAGAACTTGCTATTGCCTTTCAACACGAAATAGATCATTTAAATGGGGTTATGTTTACAGATTATATAGATCCTAAAAATCCCTATAAAGACAGTGATAAATATAGAGCAATATAAAAACAGGACGAACCTGTTTTTTATTTTATACCTTTTTTCTTACCATAGTATAAAGCTAGTACTTGTAATTTATCATCATCAGGATCTAAATCAGGAATCTCTTCTAATACTTTCATAAATTCGGTCATTACTTCATCATAAGTAAGTTTAGCAAGTACCTCTCCATTAAGCACTTTTTCTTTATCTTCTCTACTCTTATATAAAGCATTACTTGCAATATCAATGGTTATATCATCTTTCTCTAAATAAGAATGGAAATGTCCTCCTACAAATAAATTATTATCATAAGAAAGTACTGCTTTGTAATCTTTATTTTCATATAAAAAGTCAAAGCTTCTCACATGACAATAGTTTCTAAGTTTTCTTTTAAAGATATAAGCAGATTTAGTATTTTTAAAAATCTCACTAGCTTTATAAACCTTTATAGTTCCTATATTCGTTTTAAGTTTATATAATAAACCATCATCTTCTTCACTAATCACTCCTGGGCTTAATATTACTCCCCCTTTATTTTTTCCCAACAAATCATAAATTGAACTATTTATAGAATAAGTATAATTGATATTATATTTATTTAATATCTTATCTAAAGTTTGGTGTTTACCTTTCTTTTTTAGATAGGAATAATTATAAAGTAACCCTTTAATCACATTACCTTTATAATTAATATATGGTCCCGACTTTCTATATTCTTTAATAATTTCTTTTACTAACTGTTCATCTAAATTTATATAGTACTTTTCTGTCTTATCATAATATTCATAAATTTCGTTAAGACTCATAAATATCCCCTCTTTTAATAATTAGTATATATTATATCACATTTTACATGGACTGAAACATTTATTTTGTTTTTAGATTTACAAAACTTCCCTTCCTTGCTAGAATTAAATAGGAGGATTTTATGAAGAAATACATTGTTTTATTATTTTTAATTATTTTATTTGGATTTACTTTTGCCTTTAGACGTCCTTTATATAATTTATATAGAACTTATTTTGTTAAAGAAAATAAAGATGTAACTTTAAAGGAATCTAATGATTATACAAGAGATTATGATTTTAATTTTGTTAAACGAACTGATGACTTTACTCCTAACAAATATCAAGACTTATTAAATATTTATTACACTGTTTTAAACTCTGGAGTAGAAGAATTTTCATTTTACTGTCCTGATGAGTATTCTTCCTGTATAGATGATGTTGATAGTCTTGCTAATAATCAAAAGGTTCTATCAACGATAAATAACTTTGTTCATCCTTTTAATAGTTTTAGACATTTAGAAACTAGTTATGATGATTATGGTAAAGTTACTTTAAAGATTGAACATATCTATAGTAA
Organism: uncultured Bacilli bacterium; assembly: GCA_963929435.1. Classification (GTDB taxonomy): domain Bacteria; phylum Bacillota_I; class Bacilli_A; order RF39; family UBA660; genus Onthousia. The sequence continues at coordinate 60,788 of CAWVIV010000020.1, read as the reverse complement.
TAGTGATATTAAATTAATTGAAGCGAAAGTTAAAGAAGTAGAAAGCGAAATATGGAATAATTCTATGAGTAATGAGGATAAGATTAAGGAAGCTCATAATTATATTATTAATAATAGCAAATATGATAAAGATAGAAGTGATAATAATATTGTAAGATATAAATCAGATACTGCCTATGGTACTCTTTTAGAAGGTTATAGTTTATGTGGTGGTTATACTGATGCGATGGAATTATTTTTAGAAGATATGGGAGTTAAAAGTTATAAAATATCATCAGAAAATCATGTTTGGAATGCTGTTAATTTAGATAATGCCTGGTATCATTTAGACCTTACTTGGGATGACCCAATTACTACTGATGGTAGTGATATCTTAGAATATAATTTCTTCTTAATAACTACTAGTGAGTTAAATGAGTTAGAAAATGAACAACATAACTATGATAAAAATGTTTATAGTGAGCTTGCAACTTAAAAAAATGTTAGGAGATGTTTCCTAACATTTTTATTTATTCTTTTCCATCATTTTCTTAGCCATCTTTAGGATGAATTTATTAGTAGCAGGTACCTTTTCTCTATCTTTCTTATAACCTAGTGTTTTTAAAGCGTTATCAGCATAATCAACACATAAATCAACTCCTGAGATAAAACTTGCCATACTTGACCCTAAAAAGACAATAGGTCCAGCCATTTCTTCACTTTCTGCAAGACGATGAGCAACTCCTGTTTCTGCTAAAAGGGCTTCTTCGCCACCAGCCATCTTTTCAAATTCATCTTTCATACCTGTATCAGTAGAGCCTGGCATTACGTTATTAACTCTAATACCTTGTTTTCCTAGTTTAATAGAGGCTTCACAGGCATACTCTGATAAACATCTTTTAGAATACATGTATGCAAAAGTTGCAGGTGATATTTTGGCAAGAGGTTCTACTACACTCTCTATTTCTTCCCAAGTACTTGCATTTACTACCTTGCTCTGTTCTTTTCTAAACTCTTTCCAGTTAAGTCCTGCCGTACTTGTTACATAGACAATACTACCACCTTTACTCATTCTCTTAGTTAAATATTCTTCTGTAATATAGAAGTTAGCAGTGTAATTACAGTTAAATGTTGTCATATAATCTGTTTTAGATCCTGACAAGCCTGCTACTCCAAAGAAACAGTCAATATGTTCTGGAAGTTTACTAAATAAGTTATCTATCTCTTCTTTTTTAGATAAATCACATTTTATAAACTCTTTAATCCCCTTAACATCACATGGATTTAAGTCAACAGCATAACAACTAGCTCCTAAATCTACTAGCATTTCTACCGTTGCCTTACCCATACCACTACTAGCACCTGTTACTACACAAACTTTATCCTTATAACCAAAATAATCTTTCATATAAATCCTACCTTTCTAACTTAAGTATAGAAAAACAAAAGAAAAAAGTAAATAATTTAGAGAAAATTAGATACTTTTTTACAGTTTATATGATTTTCCGGTAGAATAATTTATTACTCGCGGGCCATCTACAAGCGAGATAATCTGCAGCGTAGAATAATTTATTACTCGCGGCCATCTACAAGCGAGATAATTTTCGTAAAAAGAAAATCATCTTATATATTATATGAAGTTTCCCTCATCTAATACGTTTTGATTATATCATAAATGGTACTAGCATGTAAAGATGTTTTTGTAATTTTATTTTTTATTTCTCCTCACCTTATTTTTGTTTTTTTTAGTTTTATCTTCATCAAAATCAATAACACCTTCCCATTCAAAAGGTTTTAAATCTTTAAGGACCTCTGATGCATTAAGTATAGGTCTTTTTTGTTGAAAAAAACCTTCAGGAAACTTTGTTATGCTTTTCTTTGACATATAACATTTCCTCCCTTATATAAAATTTAATACAATTATATATTATCATTAATGTAACAAATATTCAACACATTTTTAAATTCCATTAATAAATTATAAATTATTGATTAAATCTTTTGTTTTGTGTTCAACATTTAAATTTATAACTAGTTTTATTAATTTGTCTAACATATCATCACTTAAACGACCGATAACTTTATAATCTATTTTATCTTTCTTAAAATAGAATAAATCATCTGCCCTAATATAACCACTTTTGTTATTAACATTTCTACCATTGATTTTGTTAGGTGTGATTTCTAGATTACTTTTAATTTTTAACTTTCTTTTCTTATGGCTTTCACTATGAAAACTACACATAACATTGGAAATAAAATCATATGAGTAACTCTCTATTATCCCTGCTTCATCATTAATTACCACAAAAGAGTGTCTAGGAACAACAATACCATTCTTATCTTTGAACTCTTTAACAACAATTATGTCTCCAACTCTACACATAGATACCCTCCTTTCTTTAATATTCACACAAGAAAAAAATACTTGTGTCTACTATATTATTAACGATATCTTTATTTTTGCTCTTTTAATTATTGCACAAAAAAACTAGAGTTTTTTTACTCTAGTCTCTTATCTTTATTACTTATCTCTTAATTCTACATCTAAAGTAGTAGTTACCTTCTTAATAATATTATCAAAGACATTCATTACTTCTTCATCTGTTAAAGTTCTATTACTATCCATAAATGTTAAGTTATAAGCGATAGATTTCTTATCATTATCAAGTTTTTCATAAACATCAAAGACATTTATTTCATTAAGTAGTCTACCACCAGCTTTTTTAATAACTGTCTCTACTTCACTTGATGACATAGACTTAGGTACAATAAAGGCAACGTCTTTAACTATTGTTGGGTACTTTGAAGCTTCTTTATATTTTAAAGGCTTAACTTTAGTCATTAAAGCATTCAAAGATAACTCACAAACATACACTTCGTCTTTACAAGTTTTAGGATGAACTCTACCCATAATACCAATTCTTTTACGGTCAAGAAGGATATCTGCAGATATTCCTGGATGTAAATCCTTAACACCACTCTTAACAAAACTATAACGGTTTTTAAAACCTAAGTAATCAAGAATACTTTCAACAATTCCTTTCATCAAGTAAAAATCTACTTTCATTGAACCTTTCCAAGGATTAGTAACATAGTTACCTTTCATAAGAAATGCTATCTTAGACTCTTCATTATATGATTTATCATAAGTTTTAGCAATCTCGTAGATATTTATATCTTCTACCTTACGAGCTTTATTATAGTTATAAGTATTTAATAGAGATGGTATTAAACTTGTTCTAATAACACTCTTATCGATACTCATAGGATTAGGTAAAGTAATTTTCTCTTTTTCTTCATAATCAAAGCTAGCAGCCATAGATGGTGATACTAAAGTATAAGTCTTAACTTCATTAAGTCCTAAACTTCTAAGTCTTTTAGAAATAACTTTACGATATTTAACATCACCTACATACTCTCCTCTTTTTAATTCTATCTTAGGAAGAGTTCCTTTGATATTTTGATAACCATAAAGTCTACCTATCTCTTCTGCTATATCATTAACATTAGATTCAATATCAAGTCTTCTACTAGGGATAGTTACCTTAAACTTACCATCTTTAATAGTATAAGGAAAGTCTAATCTTTCAAGTTCATGTTTCATAATATCTTCATCTATTTTAATTCCTAGCATTTTATCTACATCTATAGGATAGAACTCTACTACTTTAGGAGTTTTATCTATTTTATCGTGTTTAACAGTACCAGATAAAATAGTAGCATTAGCATATTTTTCTAGTAAATGACAAGCTCTATCAAGAGCATAATTAGTATATTCATAACTAAGTCCTTTACCATATCTTATACTAGCTTCACTTCTAAGGTCTAAGTGAGATGCCGTATATCTAATACTAACAGGGTCAAAGATAGCTGCTTCTATTAAGATATTTTTAGTAGTAGACTCAACTTCTGTATTAGCACCTCCCATAACACCAGCGATACAAACAGGTTTTTCTCCATCAGTAATAATGATATCACTATTTCTTAAAACTCTTTCTTTATCATCTAAAGTAGTAATCTCTTCTCCTTCTTTTGCATCTCTAACTAGTATTTTATCACCTAGAGTTTCTTTATCAAAGAAATGAAGTGGTTGACCAAACTCTAACATAACATAATTAGATATATCTACAACATTATTTATTGATCTCATACCAACAGAAAGTAATCTTCTTTTAATAAAATCAGGTGACTCTTTGATTTCTACATTAGTAACCATTTTCGCTAAGTAATAAGGACACTTAGTAGTTTCTACTTCAAGTTTAAAATGATTATTAATATTATCTTTATCTTCGCTATAAGATAAATCTGGTAGTGTTACTTTTCTATTTAATATTGCAGAGATTTCATAAGCAAAACCGATATGATAGTAACAATCATTATTACGATGTTTATGAATATCTAACTCATATAATGTATCTTCAAGCCCTAAATAAACAAGAGGGTCTTTTCCTACAGGAGCGTTGTCTTTTAACTCTTCAATACCTTTAGCATATGTCTCATCATTTTTCTCTTCAAGACCGAGTTCATATAAAGCACAAATCATACCATTAGACTCTACTCCTCTAATTTTACTGGCTTTAATAGCAAAGTCACCTGGAAGCACTGCTCCTGGTAAGGCTACTATTACTTTAAGTCCTTCACGAACATTAGGTGCCCCACAGACTATTTGTTGTAATTCGTCTTTTCCTACATCAACCATACATAAATGTAAATGGTCACTATCAGGATGGTCTACACAAGATTTAACTTCTCCAATAACTAGATTATCTATCTTATTAGTAATAACTTTCTCAACATTAATACCAGCTTCTGTAATCTTAACTGCAAGTTCCTCTAAATCTTGGTCAGATATATCTATATAATCTTTTACCCACTCTAAATTAATCATTGTTATCTAACTCCCCTCTATCAAAATTATTAACTTCTCTTAAATCAGTATTATAGAAAACTCTTATATCATTAATACCATACTTAAGCATTGCAACACGTTCTGCTCCAAAACCAAAAGCAAAACCTGACCAAACACTAGGATCAAAGCCTCCCATTCTAAGAACATTTGGATGAACCATACCTGCTCCTACAATGGTAATCCAACCTGTATGTTTACAAATATTACAACCCTTTCCTTTACAATTAAAACAACTAATATCTGCTTCAACAGAAGGCTCTGTAAATGGATAATAACTTGGTCTTAATCTAACTTCAACATCTTCCCCAAATAACTTCTTAAAGACAACTTCAAAAGTACCTTTTAAGTCTGATAGAGAAATATCTTTATCAACAAGTAATCCTTCTATTTGCATAAATTGATGAGAGTGAGTAGCATCATCATCATCTCTTCTATAAGTCTTACCAGGACAAATAACTCGAACAGGCTTCTTACCTTCTGCTTTTAACATAGTTCTAACTTGAACAGGTGATGTTTGACTTCTAAGTAGTATCTCTTCTCCTTCAATATAAAATGTATCTTGAGCATCTCTTGCAGGATGTCCTTTAGGTATATTTAACATTTCAAAGTTATATTTATCTTCTTCAACCTCTGGTCCATCAACAACATCATAACCCATAGACATAAAGATTTCTTCTACTTCTTCTATTAATTTCTCTAATATATTAGGAGAACCTATACTCACTTTTGTACTAGGTAAACTTATATCAATAGATTCACTTTCTAGTTTTTTATTTAATTCATCAGTCTCAAACTTATCTTTTAGAGCATTATATTTTTCATTAAAGTAAGTTCTTAAAGAGTTAACACTCATACCAAACTCTTTTTTCTTATCATTAGGAACATCTTTAATCTTACTATTAAGTTCTGTAATAATACCTTTCTTACTTAAATATTTAATGTGTAGTTCATTAAGACTCTTTAAGTCTTTAACACTACTTAAATCTTTTTCAATTTCTTTTTTAATATCTTCTATATTCATCTTCTAACATCTCCTTTATCTTAACTAATCTTTTTACATGAGGAACATTTACATCTTCTTTAGGACTATAGTAAATTGTTCTAAGCCCAGCATTCTTAGCTCCTAATATATCTTTATCATAATTATCTCCTACCATAACACATTTATAAGGCTTATAAGGCCCACAAGCATAAAGAAAGCCTTCTTTACTTGGTTTCATATATTCTTCCGCTCCTATAATTTCTTTAAAGTATGAATCTAATCCTACTTTTTTAAGTCTTCCCACTTGAGTATTAGTAAATGCATTTGAATATATTACATTCTCTATTCCTTTATTATTTAAATAATCAAGAACTTCTACCACCCCAGGATGAATGGCTTCATTAACATTTATCATGTAATTAGACCATTTTCCTATTAAATCTGGACTTATATTAACCCCTGTAGTTACACTAAGAAAATGGCTTAACATTTTTCTATCATATTTAGGATATCTTCTTTCATAAGCCATTAGTAAATCAAACCACTTACTAATAAATTTTGTATAATCTGCTTCACTTAAGTTTGCCCTAAATAGTTCTTCTTCTTTTGAAAAATCTCCATCTAGAATTGTTCCATCCAAGTCCCAAATAAATCGTTTAACCATAACTCCTCCTTAAAAATAAAAAATAACTATAACTTAAGGGAGTCTACAAGAAGTATACTCTGTACCACCTTAATTTATAGTTATTGTAACTAACTCATTATCTTAACGCGATCTTAACGCCTATAATTTTGTTATAGGAACTCCTAAGATGAATTCATAAACTATTCTTATCTATTTCCACCAACCATAGACTCTCTTTAAAGACATCGTTTACTACTACTTCTTAATCATAGTCATTTCATGAATTACTATATCATATTTAAAAGTTAATTGTAAATAGAAAATATTACTTTTTATTGAGTAAATACTTCTTTTCTAACTCTAAAACTTTATCTCTTCTTTCTTCCATTTCTATTAAATAGTTATAGTTATAATCTCCTTCTAAATAGTTAGTTAAATTTCTTACCATTAAATTATTCATATAATCATCATAATTATCAGTATAAACTTCAGCATTATATAATTGTTCTATTAAAATCTTTAAATCACTAAGACTTCTTGTATCATTAGTAATATCTAATCCTTCTAAAACTCTCTTATAATTATCAAAAGCAACTTTACCACTATCTAGTCCTAATAAAATCATCTTTCTAAGTTCTCTTTTTCTAGGTATAAAGATACCTAAAGTACTCCTTACATATAAAGACCCTTTAATAGTAAACCTATTCCACTCTTTTAAATTATTTATACTATCATAAATATCTACACCTATTTGTTTTAATAATAAGTTATAACTATTCATAGAAAGATTGCCATTTGTACTTATCTCTTTATCAATAAGTTCCTTTCTATCTTTCATTATTTCTAAAGGATAATTAATTTTTTCTTTCATCAACAAATTCCCTCTTTCTAACAAAACATATTATATACTAAAATCAACCTAAAGTAAATAAAATTAAAAGTAGTGCTAAACACTACTATACAGTCATTAATTCTTTTTCTTTATCTTTATAGATATTATCTATATCTTTATTATAGTCATTAACAAGGTCCTGAACATCCTTCATCATACCTTTTTCTTCATCTTCAGGAAGTTCCATCTTCTCTATTTTCTCATTAGCTTCATGTCTAATATTTCTAATAGATACTTTAGCTTCCTCAGCCATGGCTTTAACTTGTTTAGTAAGTTCTTTACGTCGCTCTTCTGTTAAGGCAGGTATAACTATTCTAATAGTCTCTCCATCATTAGAAGGATTGTAACCAAGATTAGCGGCGATAATAGCTTTCTCTATATTACCTAAACAACCTCTATCAAAAGGTTTAATTAATAACTGAGTTGCCTCTGGTACTGAGATAGTTGCAAGACTCTTTAATGGAGTCATAGAACCATAATAATCAACAACAACACCATCTAAACTAGAAGGGTTAGCTCGTCCTGCTCTAACTGTAGTAAAACGTTTTTCTAAGTTAGCAAGTGCACCTTTCATTTTATTTTCAACATCACTAATAAATTCACTATTCATAACATCTTCTCCTCAATTAAATTTTACTATAAATATTACAAAATATCAATTATATTAAATTACTTCTTTTATAAGTACTTACTTTAGAATCTAAATATATATCAACAGTTCCTTTATTAACTCCTTTTACAAAGCCTAACCCATTAACACATATATCTTCATCATAGCCCATTTCATAAGTTCTTTTTTGTAAATCTTTTAAGTCTTCATGCTTACTAGATATTCTTCTAATCTTTAAATCATTAGACATGTAGAAAGTAAAACTATTTCTTTCCCCTTCTACATAATCAATTCTAAAGAAGTTATCTACTATTACACTTTGTCCTTTTCTTAATTGAAAAGTCTTAGGTTTAATCTCTTTTCTAGGACTTATCTTCTTAAACTCTTCATCACTAATATAATTAACTATACTACTACTATCTACAAGCCCAGGAGTATCTATTAATGTTAAATACTCATTTATCTCTATTTCTACTGTATTTAAGGTAGTAGAAGGAAGTGGTGATATCGTAAGTTCTCTATCACTAGTAGAATAGTTTCTTAATAATTTATTTATCAAAGTACTCTTTCCCGCATTAGTATGTCCTACTACATAGACATTATTAGTAGTCTGATATAGTTTTATCTGCTTTAATAAATAATCTATATTATAGTTCTTCTCACTACTTATAACTACTACTTTATCAAAGATATCATTATCTTTAAAATAATCTATTAGTTTATCATCATTAACTGATTTAGGTAGGACATCTCTTTTATTTAATACTAATATCATCTTATTAGGAATAATCTCTCTAATCTTATTGATATCTTCTTCTATATTAAGTAAATCTGCAATATATAAAACTAAATCTTTAGTCTCTCCTACACTTTTAAGTATCTCTATATACTCATCATTACTCTTAGTAACTATTTGATACTCTCCATAGTTTTTAATTCTAAAACATCTTTGACAATAATCTTTATCTAAACTAGTAGTATAACCTTCCCCTAAGATATTCTCATCTTGAAGTTTAACTCCACATCCAAGACAATACTTCTCACTATTCATAATACTTTCCTTTCTTGAAAAGATTATTCTTACTATATTTCTTCATAATCTTCTCTTCTAAATATCTATTAATATTAGTAATCTTTAAATCTTTAACTGCTAAAGGGTCTACAAATATCTTAGTAATATGACCTTTATAACCATAACCCATATCTGTCATAAATTGGTCCCCTATGATAGCGATAGATTTAGACTCTAAATTATATTTAGATTTAATTTTTTTAAGTGTTCTAATAGTAGGTTTTAAAGCAAAGGAATAGTAATCTACTCCTAAGTCTTCACCAAAGGTAGATACCCTTTTTTTAGGACTATTAGAAACTATAATTACTAAAAAGTCTTTCTTTAATTTAGTAATTAACTCTTTAACTTTATCTTCTACTTTAGTAGAGTCGATGAAAGCTAGGGTATTATCTAAATCAAAGATTAAACATTTAATATCTTTTTTCTTTAACTTATCATAATTAATATCAAAGATATTTTTCTTATAAATATCAGGTAAATATTTCATAGTCATACTCCTCATATATTTAGTATATACCAAAATTACATTTAATGCTAGTAAAGATGTAAAGCTTGTAAAGCTAGTTATTTAGTCTCTGTCTTACAGGCATAGTATTTATGTTTATTGATTCAAAGCTATAACCATTACTTAAACAATAATCAATTATCTTACTTAAAGCATCTCTTGTATAAGTCTTAGTATCATGCATTAGAATAACATTATACTTATCATGAGATAAGCTATTAATAACACTATTATATAGTTTAGTAGGATTAGTTGCAAAAGAAGCATCTCCACTATCTATATTCCAATCATAGTATTGATAACCTTTATTTAAGGTATCATTAACTAAAGTAGTCATTATTCCTTCTTTATATTTTTTAGAAATTGTATTACTAGAACCACCTGGGAATCTAATTAATTTAGTATCAACTCCTGTTATATTATAGATTCTATCTCTAACTTGCTCTAAATCATTAAAGTAATTATCAACTGATGCATAGATAAGGTCATATCTATGACTAGCGGTATGTATACCAATAGAATGTCCTTCATCTACAATTCTCTTAATCAAAGAATCACTTCCATTCATAGTAACAAAGAATGTCGCTTTAACCCCTTTTTCTTTTAAGATATCTAAAATTACATCAGTAGTACCATCTCTTGGACCATCATCAAAAGTAAGGTAGATAGTGTTAGGTTTTAAAGCCTCTCTTACTCTAACATCTCTTATAAGTTTACTCTTATTATTACTATTATCTTTAACTTTATAAATCACTCTATAATCTCCTACTTTAGTAGTATCTATATTGTTAGTAATCTCTACTTTACTAGATAAATCTCCATCACAATTATCAGTAATAACCGCTCCTTCTTCTTGATAATTCTCATTTAAGTTCAAAAAGGTACTACTATCTCCATTTAAGGTAATAATAGGTTTCTCTACATCTTTAGCAATAATTTTTCTTACAACTTCACTCTTATTACCACTACTATCTTCTACTCTATAAATGATTTTATCTTTTAATCTCTCTACTTTAACTTTATCAGTAATATCTTTATCTACATTATCATAAGCGGTATATCCAAGTTCTTTATACTCCCCATTAGGACAGTAATATTCTCTTTTGTTACCATTTAATTTAATCTTAGGTTTTTCTATATCTTTAACAACTACTTCTTTAGGTATATGATAAGTAAAAATATTATCTTTATAAGTATAATTTATATTATATTCTCTATCTTTATTAGTATTAATATCATCAAGAGGTTTTACAATCGTTTTATTTCCTAATAAATCGCTTATAGTTATCCCTTTATCAGTATAATGAGAATTAATATTAACTATTTCTTTTAAAGGAGCATTCAATGATACTTTAGGAACAAATAAAAAGAAAACACCAAAAAGAACAAGTACTAAAGTAACACTAATATTAATAAAATATTCACTTTTTGATACTCTTCTTTTCTTTATTTTCTTACTTTTCATAATCTCAGCTCCTAATATTAGTATAACACAATACACTAATATTTTTAGCTGAAATCTACATCATTATACTTATTATTCTTAATAAACTCTCTAAGTATCTTAGTTAAAGCTCTTTTTTCAATTCGAGATACATAACTTCTAGAGATATTTAATTTATCGGCAATTTGTTTTTGTGTCCATAAATCATTACCTTCTAAGCCATATCTTTTAACAATAATCTCTCGTTCTCTTTTACTTAAGACTTTTAAATAAGAGTTAAGTAGTTTAACATTATCTTTTAAATTAATCTCTTCGATAAAGTCAGGTCTTGGGGCTTTTATAACATCAAGTATTGATATTTCATTACCTTCTTTATCAAAACCAACGGGTTCATTTAAGGAAATATTTTTATTATTTTTGTTATTAGCACGAAAATACATTAGTATTTCATTTTGAATACATTTAGCACAGTATGTAGTTAACCGATTACCTTTATTAGGAACAAAGGTATCTACCCCTTTAATAAGGCCAATTGTACCAACACTAATAAGGTCATCTTGGTCAATATTTTTATAATCAAACTTCTTAACAATATGAGCGACTAATCTAAGGTTATGCTCTATTAAACTATTACGAGCTTCCTTATCTCCTTCACCCATTTTTTTAATACATTCTTCTTCCTCTTCTTTTGATAACGGTTCTTTAAAGACTTGATTAGAATAACTTGCTGTAAAAGTAAAGAAACCTCTTAGACTATCAAATAAATTAAACAACATAAATTATCACCTAATAAATAATATGTCAAAAAAAAGGAGTTAGAATATCTAAGCTCCTATTATCTTGTTACTTACAAATATTTTACTACACATAGATCAAAACATCTATTGTGTTATAGTCTTATTTTCTGACCATTTTTTTACTAGACTTAATACACCCATCTTCTTTCTCACCTATGGAAAATTTTTCTTGAGGCAACAAATTATTTTCTAGTAAGATTACTTTGATATTATTTTCGAAATTATTAATTACTTCTAAATTATTTTCTCTCTTTAAGCTAAGTTTTTCAAAGACACTATAAATTTGATATTCTGTTTTAATCGTCCCACTCAGACTTTTTTTATATTCCTCTATAGTCGTACGAGTACTTTCATAATCTATAGGTTTTTCTAGTTTAACTTTACAATCAAGATATCTAGAACAATAAACAGTTATATTAGATATCAAAGATTTCAATACCCACTCTAATACAGTATCAGTAATAACAAGATCTAAATCTTCTAAAGACAAAGAAAAATCAAATTCAAGTGGCAAATTTCCAAATTTGTGAACCATCTTTTTTCGTAATAATTCATTTTCTTTTACTTCCATAAACAATAACTCCTTTCTTGAAAGAATAATATAATAAAAAGATAAATATAAAAATTATTATAGATTATATTCTTATTTTTTTACTTTTACATGTTTATGAGTATTATAATAAAAGATTTTTTCTTCATCATCTATATATGAAGATATCCCTCTTCTAGCAAGAGCACTTTGAAACAATTCTAAATCTACTATATCTGCAGGCATTTCTTCTCTAACAATTAAGCATACTAAAGAATTATTAGTTAATGCTCTTAAATAAACATCTTTACCATAACTAGAAATTAATTTTTCTTTCTTAAGTTCTATACTACCTATACCAAATTCTGCAATTAAATTATTACGTTTAGATAAATCATCGGCAATAGTTGTAGTTTTTTCTTTTACATTTTTTAAGAATTTATAATATTCTTGTTCTTGTTTTTCTATTCTGCTACCTATAGTATCTAAAAATCCTTTCTCTTCACAAATTCTTATTAAATCTTTAGCAGTTAAATAATGACCACTAGATAGTAGAATTAGACTACCCCCATTTGCATTAGCATATCCCTTATCATTAAAATCTGTACTCCAATATGAAAAGATTTTATTAGAATTATTTTCACATATCTTTTCTCCATCGTATTTAGAAAATTCCTTAAATTTACCATCAATACCCAAATAACTAACTGTATTACCATACCCAAGGCGACACACTTTAGATAAAGGGTACTCTACTTTACTAAATTCACCAACACTTAAGAAACCATTAAATCTAATATATTCACCTTTCTCTTCATCTAAAAACTTTTCTTTATTAGCGTCAAAATATCTAAAATTTCTATCTATCCAAGAAACTTTGGAATCCTTACCAACCATAGCATAACCATATTCATTAAAGTCTGCGGCAATATCATATCTATATGGTAATAATTCATTATCTTCTTCTCTTACATAAGCATATTCTTTATTAGCTGTTTGTACTACTTTAAAACCATTAACAAAGTCTCTACTATCATCAATAATATCAAAAGATTTTTCTGGTCTAGTCCATCTTGGTAATGCTATAGGAACATAAATTTCCTCATTAGTTCTTTCATTCAAGGTATAACCAAACTTTCTTATGTTTTTTTTCAATAAACACATCATTAGCTTTAATACTAACTATTTTCTTAGGCAAATTCTCCATAACAATTCCTTCTTTCATATTTTTTTATTTTACAAATGTATTGGATTAAAGTCAACATCTAAGTTAACTTTATTTATCGTAGCATAATAATCTACTAGTTTTTCTAAGACTTCGTGAATATTATCTTGATACTGATATTTTAATATTAATTGATAGTAATAAATGTTCTGCTTTTTAAAGATAGAGGCAGGACTAGGTCCTAAAATAACAGTTTTATCTAAATACTTTTGACAAACTTTCTCGCACTTTTTCGCTTCTATTAAAGCTTGTTTACTATCTTTACTAGAGATATTTAAAGATACAAGATAATAGTAAGGGGGATATTTCATTAATTTTCTTACTTTCATCTCTTCTTTATAAAAGGACTTATAATCATTTTCCTTAGCACACTTAATAGCATAATTATCTTCATTGAAGGTCTGGAATATAACTTTACCAGATTTATCACTTCTACCAGCTCTTCCTGCTACTTGACTAAGTAAATCAAATGTTTTCTCACTACTTCTAAAGTCAGGAAGCATAAGTGAGGTATCAGCATTTATTACTCCTACTAAAGTAACATTAGGAAAGTCAAGGCCTTTAGCAACCATCTGAGTACCTAGTAAGATATCGGCTTCCCCTCTTGCAAAAGCATCAACTATTTTTTTATGAGCCCCTTTCCTACTAGTAGTATCAACATCCATTCTAAGGACTCTTGCCTTAGGGAAAATACTTTTTATCTCTTCTTCTACCTTTTCTGTTCCAACACCTAAATCTTTTAGCGACTTCTCATGACACTTAGGACATGTAACTTCATACTTAGTTGCATAACCGCAGTAATGGCATCTTAAGATGTTACTACTCTTATGATATGTTAAAGTTATATCACAGTTAGGGCATTTAACAGACTCGCCACAATTAGAACAAGTAACAAATGAAGAATAACCACGTCTATTTAATAAAAGTATTACTTGTTCACCTTTTTCGATAGTCTTATTAATTTCATCTATTAAAGGTAGTGAGAAATGTCCCTTAGCTTTACCTACTTCTTTATTCATATCTATTAACTCTACTTTAGGTAACTCTTTACCGTTGACTCTTTTTTCTAATGTTACTAGATTAAAGACATTTTTTAGTCCTCTAGCATACTCTTCTAACATAGGTGTGGCACTACCAAGTACTACTTTTGCTCCTAAATCTTTCGCTCTTTTAATCGCCACATCTTTAGCATTATATCTAGGATTATTATCTTGTTTATAAGAATCACTATGACACTCATCTATAATAATAAGTCCCAGATTTTTTAAAGGAGCGAAGACAGCACTTCTAGCACCTATTACAATATCTACTTCACCTTTTACAATTCTTCTATATTCATCATACTTCTCACCATCTGATAAGGCACTATGTAAAAGTGCTATATTACTTCCAAATCTTTCTTCAAAGCGTTTAATTAACTGAGGAGTTAGGGATATTTCTGGTACTAAAACAATACTTTTTAAACCTTTCTTTAAATACTTATCAATTAACTCCATATATACTTCCGTCTTACCACTACCAGTAACACCATATAACAAAGATACAGTATTTTCAGTATTTAAAATATTATTAACTGCTTCCTCTTGTAAAGAAGTTAACTTTCTTACTTTTCTTTCACTTTTCTCATAATCTAATCTATAAACTTCTTCCTCTTCTACTCTTAAAATATTGTTTTTAACTAAGGTATTAAGAATAGATATAGAGACATCTTTTAACTCTTCTCTACTTAACTTCTCTTTACCATTAAACTTCTCTACAACCTCTTGTTGTTTATCCGTTAATTTCTTATCATAAGCATTTAAATAATATACTTTTTGATATTTCTTATTAACCTTACCCTTAATACTAGCTTTAAACCCTTTAGGAAGCATAACTTGATAACAGCTAATTAAAGATGCTAAAGTTGTCTCTTTTAAATATTTACCAAGTTCTAATAACTCTTCCGTAAGTATTACTTCTTCATCTAAAACTTCTTCTATTTCTTTTAAGTTATCTACATCACTTTTTTTATCTTTTTCTAAAATAAACCCTACTAAAGTTCTATTACCAAAAGGAACCTTTACTCTTTTACCTACTTCTATTAAAGGTTCTAAACTTTTAGGAACACTATAGTCAAAGATTCTATCTACACTTTTACTAGTTATCTCTACTAATACACCTACTACCAAAGTAACACCTCCTAAAACTTTAGTTCGTATCCAAAATGAAAGAAAAAGGCTTATGCAAATAAAGCCATATATACTAAGAAACCAAAGAATATTAAACTAACAATAAGTCCATTAATCTTCTCAAAGTTACTACTCTTATATTTAACCCCAACGCCTATCATCATTAACGCTCCACCAATTAAACCACCTATATGAGCGGCATTATCAATACCTGGCACCATAAAGCCAAGTAAAAGGTTAATAACAATTAATGGAATAATTTGACTCTTAATAACAGTACCTAAATAGATGCGATAATGATATCCAAAGTAAAGTAAGGCTCCAAGTAAACCAAATATCGCTCCACTAGCTCCTACACTTAAAGCATCAGGTGTTACTACTACTGATAATAAGGAACCACAGATAGCACTAAACAGATAAACTACTAAGAATCTCCATTTACCAATAAAGCTTTCTAACTGCATTCCTATAATCCATAAAGCATACATATTGAATAAGAGATGGGCAATATTAGCATGTACAAAAGCTGCTGTTATTAATCTATAATATTCTCCCATCTTAACAAATGGTCCATAACTACCTAAATATGCTACTGCTATATCAGAATTACCTAAAAGCATAGGAACAAAGAAAACTAATATATTAATTATAATTAAAGCATAAGTAATAATTGGTTTCTTAGGTGCAAAAACATCAGCAACCCTTTCTTGGTCCTTCTGATTGTGTTTATTAATATCATTAGTTACTTTAATAAATAAATCTATTCCCTCTTCACTAAATTTAAGCTTACGAGATAAATCAGGAAAAATAGACTTTAATAATTTATTCTTCTTAACATCAGCATCTTTATGTACTTCCACTGCTGTTATATTATCAGACTTAAAATCATCTAAATTAACCGCTCCTCCTAAATCTAAGAAAATACTAAGGGTATTTAATTTAAATGATAAAGTCTTTTTCTTTATTTTTCTTAAGATTCTATTAGTCTTAAATATATCAAATTTATATTGTTCATCATTATGAATATATCTCATTACTAATCTAACGACTTTATAATCTTCATCTAGGTTTTCAAGCCAAATCTCATCTTCAGCTCCTTGTAATATTATAGGAGTATAACCTTTTTCTGTAATAAAGTAATGAAGAAGCTTCATCGCTAGAGTATTTTTCTCATTCATATCTATAACATGTTCTTCCATAGACATCGCCCCTCGCTATATATTTTAGCATATTTTAATTAAGAAATAAACACATTCTAAATCAATTACAGGATAAAAACATGAAATAAATTATGAATAGCAGATAAAGTCATATATTAAAAGTCTTTACTGCTATTTTTTTACTGAAAATTTGATTTTTGAGCCAAAGATAAATAACACATTATATCTACTAATCCCTTCTCAAAATTATAAGATAATATTTTTCTTATTCTCCTTAGACTTATATTATTATAAAATGGTTTTACTTTATTTAGTATTCCTAGACAAAGTTTCTTAACTAATTCTAAATTCATTAATGCCTTCTTATTTACTGTAGTATTATTATCTTGTTTAAATGTAAAATCTAAATGCCAATGTAATTTATTTTCTACTGACCAATGATTTCTTATAGCCTTAGAAAAAAGTTCAATATTAAGAAATAAACTTGATATATAATATCTATATTCTACTTTTGTTTCTTGTAAAGTTTCTATTGCCTTCTTTATTAAGTCTATACTATTTAACTTTTTCCATTTTTTTCTATCAAAATATAAAATTAAATCATTGTTGTTATTTCATTTGTTTTATCATCTATTTGCTCACTTGCTAAACAAATTCCATATCTATTTGAATAAGCATTTAAAACATTTAATGACTTTACTTTATCAGTTAATTTTTCTTTTAAGTTTTTCATTATTGCTTTATCAACGTCTTCTATCTTAGTATACCTAATTGTTTTTTATATAATTTAATTTTTCTAATACTTAATTTAAATCTTTTTTACTTATCTAACCATTTTTATCCCTATTTATATAATAAGGGTACCGCAAATTAACTCAAAATCACGTTTCTAATAAAAAAACAGTAAAATTTTCTTTTATTTAAAGGTTTATTCTACTGTTTTAATTTTATTTCATATTTATTATAAGTAAATTTATACTTACTTTTATATATATGAAATCTCTTTAATTTAATACATCTTTATTGTATCGTAACAATGTTTAGTAAATACTTTTTGACTTTAAATTATCTCGTGGTATAATAGGTTCTATTAGAAATGGGGGATTTTATGTTAGAACTTATTAAGGAAAGAAAAGTGTTAAAAGATAATAGTACATTCTTTAAACTATTAAGGATATCACTTGAAAGAGAGTTAACTGAAAAAGAACAAAACAGATTCTTAGAATCTTCTTATAGAAATATAACTTATTTAGAAGAAGAGTTTAAAAATGCTAAAGATAATGTTATTGGTAACTTAATTATTTATAATGCTCTTATCAATAATGGTATTACTTTAGTTAATGATTTAAGAAATGGTCTTAATATAACTAAAGATAACTTTATTAAAGAAAATATTAATCAATTTAGTGCCCATTATCAAACAGTTAAAGAATATGAAGAAGCTTTCTTAGAATATAGAGAAAGCAGTACCGATGAAAGTTATGATAAGACAATAGAAAAGTTTGAAGAAGCGATAGATTATAGTGAAGGATATACCAAAAGAAAGACTTTAACTAAAAAGAGTTAAGGTCTTTTAAAATTCACTCCCCCTATTAAGTTTTGCAAGTTCTATTAAATAACTATTTTCTATACTATCTTTTGTTTCAAAGATATAAGTGTAACTAGTTAACTTATCTTTATATGGTTCTATTAAAGTATTAATATCACTAGATTCATAATCATTATCATCTTCATATAAATCTACTACTAAGTTTTTATTATTTACTAAATCAGTATAACTACCAAAATAAGATGAAGTATTAGGATAAGCGAAAGCTTTCTTTAAGGTTATAGAATAGATTAATTTATCTCCATCTACAATTCTTTTTCCTTCTACATAATAGTTTTCTATAGATAAAGGAGTATAAGCACTATGGGCATGATAATCATTATCTGCTTTATACATATTAGTAGTACTATCATAGATTAAATAATCTCCATCATCTAGAAAACATGTAGAATTAACAGGGTTAAACGCTGTTTTAGGACCAAAATATTTCTTTAAGACTCTTTTTACTTTATCTAGACTAACTCCAGCATCAAAATTTAAATTAAGGTCATTTTTTACATCAATAGGTAATCTATCTATAAAGTTAATCTTTTCTTTATCTGTTAAAGTACTTAAATCTTTAGTACCATCAAAAGTTATTATATAACTGTCATAAATATTAACTAATTCTAATAAAGATGCCACTTCTTTAGTAGAAAGACTACTACTATCTTCATTAAATGTTTCCCTACTTTCTCCTTTTAGATTAATATTAACTATAAATATGATGGATGCTACTATTATGAGGGTTATTAAAGCAATAAATAACATCCCTACTCTTCTTGCATTTTCCATAAGCTTAGCTTCCTTTCTTACTTAGAGTATAAGGGAAGAATAAAAAATATTCTATAAAAAAAGAAAAAAGACATGTAAATTTACACGTCTTATGGATTTAATCTATTAGGGCCTCTAAATATCATCATTGACTCTTTAACACTAGGTAATCCTAATACTAACATAGTAAGTCTATCTACTCCTAGTCCAAAGCCACCATGAGGAGGGCATCCATATTTGAAGAATTCTAGATAGAACTCTACATCTTTATCAAGGCCTTTTTCTTTGGCTTGTTTAGCTAAAACATCATATCTATGCTCACGTTCTGCTCCTGTAGTTATTTCAACACCACGATAAATTAAATCATAACCTTCAGGAATGCCATCTTTACGCATATGATAGAAAGCACGTTTTTCTTTAGGATAATCTGTAACAAAGATAAACTCTGAGTTAAACTCATCCATTGCATAACGATAACTTAGTCTCTCTGCTTCAGTAGTTAAATCATTTTTCTCAGATTCATCTACTTTATAATCATATCTTTTTTCAAGTTCATCATATAAATCTGCTAATTTTACTCTTGGGAACTTCTCTTTAGGAACAACTATTTCTTTTCCATAAAGATTTTTAACTAATTCTCCATACTTTTCATTTAACTTCTCTAATGTATAAGTTAATAGTTCTTCTTCAAAGTCCATAACATCACGGTAAGAATCAATATAGGCAAACTCTACGTCGAAACCAGTAAACTCTGTTGTGTGTCTTGAAGTATTAGAGTTTTCAGCACGAAAAACAGGGGCAACTTCAAAGACTCTATCATAACCACTAGCGATAGCCATTTGTTTATAAAATTGAGGTGACTGGGCAAGATATGCTTTTCTATCAAAGTATTTTACTTCAAAGACATCTGCCCCACTTTCACTGGCCGCTCCTATTAGTTTAGGGGTATGGATTTCTGTAAAGTCATGAGAATACATAAACTCACGCATATATTTAACCATATCACTTTGAATCTTAAAGATATTAAAGTTATATTCATTTCTAAGGTCTAACCAACGATAATCTAGTCTTTGGTCAAGTAATTGAGCATCTTTATCATGAATGTTAATAGGAAGTTCTGCATCACTTTTACTTGTAACTTCTATTTTTGTAGGAATAAACTCCATTCCTCTTAATCTAACATTTTCATTTTTCTTTAGAGTACCTGTTACTTTAATAGTAGATTCAACTGTTAAATTATTAACTAACTCTACCATCTCAGCATTATTTTCATCACTCTTTTCAATAGTTACTTGAATCTTCCCAGTAGAGTCTCTAAGTACTAAGAACTGTACCCATTTAATATTTCTAATATTTTCAACAAAACCACTAAGTTCTATTTCTTTATCAAAATAATTTTCTAAATCTTTGAAATAAATTTTTTTTCATATGTTTTCACTCCTTCTTTATGCTTTTCTTCATACTCTTTTACAAATATGCAATCTAATAAATGTTTCTTTATCTCTTCCCTTGGGATAATAGCCATTTATCTTATCCTCTATATAATCTAATAACTCATAAAAATCACTAGTATTGCTTTTTTTCTACCAACCTTATCATTTCATCATATGGTAATAGTAAATGCCTACTAACTTTTATAATTTTTGGTTTAAAATCCTTTGCTTTTAATGTTATGCTGTCTTCGTCTCCAATCAAATCTTCTTTACCTTGTTTAATAATAAAATAATTAATTATTTTATTAATTTTTTTAAAATATAAAGATGTAATATAAGAATTAACTTCAAAGTAAACTTTATATTCAGGCTTTAACCAAGTATTAGTACATATCTTCATACCATCACTATCTATTCTTATAATACTTAAAAATAACTTATCACATTCATCAGTAAGAGAATTTATACAGCCTATATAATTTTCACGATAACTATATTCATCTTTAAATAATGACCAATCATATAAAGTATTTTCTCTTATGAATTTAGTATCTTTTTCTATTTTCATAAACTCTTCATATCTATATAAGTCTTTACCTTCTTTAAGCATTTCTTCATCAAAACGGTAATTATCTAAAAGATAAGATACATCTTTCTCTAATAGTTCTTTTGTTTCTTTAGAACATTCTATTACATCATTAATGTAATCATATTTTAAGTTCATAAATTCTTTATAAAACTCTCTATCATAAGATGAAATAATCTGTACTTTAGCATCTTCTTGTCTTAATATAAATAAATATGGTTTTCCATAAGGATTAAGCCCCTCTTTTAATTCTATAAATGGGTCTATTCGTTCGTCATGATCATGGTCATTGGCAAGTACATTTTTTCATCTATATCTATAGGCAAATTATCATCACTTATATGTTCATCAAAGTAATAGATGATATATTCCATCATAATCTTTTCTTCTTCTTTAGTCTTATTATTCTTAATAGTAATTAAGCCTTCGTTTAAGTCATCACTGTTAAGTAGTATTAAATATTTACTATTAAAGTTAATCTGCTCTTTTAAACTGACTCTTTAAACTTCTTCCTGTATACTCTGTTTCTACCACAAAACCTGACATTCTAAGTTCGTTAGCAAGGGTAGATAGCATTTTTCTTTTCATCTTCATTAACATACATAATGAAAGCATCTATATCATCTCTAACGTTTTCTATATCTCTTTCTATTATCTCTTCAACTAATCTATCAAGTCCAACAGCATAACCTACACATGGTGTTTCTGGTCCACCTAGCATACTAACTTAAGTTATCATATCTGCCTCCACCACCTAGAGCAAGATTGTTGTTTTCCGTCATTAGTTCAAAAACAGTATGATTATAATAGTCCAAGTCCTCTAACTATCTTAGGGTCTATTTCATATTTAACTTCTAATAAGTCAAGATATTCACACACCTTATCAAAGTGTTCCTTACTTTCAACACTAAGATAATCTAATATATTAGGAGCATCTTTAAAGTAGTCTTTATTACTATCTACTTTACAGTCTATAATCCTTAAAGGGTTCTTATCAAACCTTTCCTTACAATCATCACATAAGTCGTCTAAATGAGGCTTAAAATAGTTTTTTTAAGGCTTCTCTATATTTATCACGAGACTCTTTATCTCCTATGCTATTAATATGTACTACAGTATCTGTTAGTCCTAACATTTTATTAATATTGTAAGCAAGAGAGATAACTTCAGCATCCATCATAGGGTCACCTACTACCTAGAACCTCTAACTCCATATTGACTAAGTTCTCTATATCTTCCCTTTTGTGGTCTTTCATAACGATACATTGTTCCATTATAATAAACTTTAACCGGTAAGTTATGAGTACCATACATTTTATTTTCTATATAACTTCTAACTACTCCTGCCGTTCCTTCTGGTCTTAAGGTAAATAGACCTATCTCCTCTATCTTTAAAGTCATATGTTTCTTTAGTAACTATATCAGTAGAATCTCCTATTCCTCTATGAAATAATTCAGTAGATTCAAATATAGGAGTTCTAATATAATTATAGTTATATTTTTCCATTACAGAATCTAATTACTTCTTCTACATATTTCCAAGTTCTTGCCTTCTTATCAATTAAATCAACTGTTCCTTTTGGTTTACTAATCATATTAATCCCTTTCTTTCTAAGCTTTTATTATACAGTAAAATTCTCCTTAAGGAAAGCATAACCTTGATTTTTCTTTAATTTTGTGGTATTTTATATATTACTTTTAGAAAGGGGCTATAATATGAATATAAGTTTTAGAGAATCTTGTTTTATTAAGAAGCTCCCTAATATGGAAGGTTCATTTGGGTATCTTGCCAACTCATAAGACTCTTCCTAATGGGACAGTTATTAAAGTTATAAATAATTTAACAAAAGAAAAAGAATTTACTATAAGAGAATTAATTGGTGAGAAGAAAATTTCAAGGTAGTGGATATCCTATTGATGAATATAAAGTTAATAATAAAATTACAAGGTTTTATCATGCCCTTACTATCCTCATTTCTCATACTTTTGATTATATTGTTTAATAGAGATATGTTTACACATAAGGAAAGATTAAAAGCTTCAATTGATTGTACTAGACAGTTAAAAGAGTTACATAATAAAGGTTTCTTTTTAAATGATATCGCTTTATCTAATAGTCTTATTGATAAAGATGGAGGCCACTTAATAGACTTTGATTCTGCTACTAAAAGAAGTCCTAAGAAAACAGAAAGTCATTATGAATTAACCTTAAACGGTAAAAATGCTAAGACCAAATTATAATACTGATAAAATTAAAACAAGCTTTAACAAATCTCTCAATTATTTATGGAATTAATTTTGAAGAAGTAATAAAAGATAGAACTACTGATGTTAATAGTTTATTTAGTCTATTTAAAGATAACAAAGAGATTTTTAATCTTTTATACAGTTACCTTAGTTGTGATAGTTCTAAGCCTTATTTCGATGTATTAATAGATACTTTAGAAGATGAAGAAAAAGTTATGTTTGAAAAGTGATAAAGATATATAGAAAAACTAATAGTGTAGTTTAAGACAAAATAAAAGAAGTCACCTAAACTCTTCTTTTTTTGTTTATTTTGGGCGACTATAAAACAAAATAAGATGGTAAAGAGAGTCAGATGACTTAGGAAATTTCTTTCCTAATACAAATATATAATAAAACTTCAAAAGTTACAAGTACGAGTTTTCGTAAATGCCTTCAAACCCTTTAATATCAACGAAAATTTATTATTATTTTTTTTATTATAAAAGGAATAAATCCTGATAAAACTAATAATCCTATAGAACAAATAAAACAAAATAAATTTTGTTTTTACCTTGTCGTTGCCTTCAAGGATTCCTACTTTATAAATAAGGTAACCCTTATTCTCCATAGGCTTAAATTCCGATGGTCGCCACCGTACTAGAATATTATTTAATTGTTATTAATCTTTATTTATCTAAAACATTATCTATACTAAACTAACTAAATTATAGTGTAACTTTAACCCTTCTAATAATATGTTTAAACTAGCATTTATATCTCTATCATTATGTATTCCACATTCTGGACATTCATATTCTCTTATACTTAAATCTTTTAACTTACTATTCTTATATCCACAATGATTACATATCTGACTACTTGGATAATAGGTATTTATCTTATAATAAATCTTTCCTTTAATCTTACATTTCCATTCTATTAGAGAACGTAATGTACTAACACATGCATCTGATAGACTTTTATTAAACGCTTTTCTCTTATCTTTAAACATATCTTTTACTAACAAACTCTCTGTTACTATAATATCATGTTCATTAACTATTTCATTTGCAATATCGTTTAAATAATGTTTTCTATAATTTTTAATCTTAGTATGTACTCTTGCTATCTTTTCTTTTGTCTTTAAATAGTTTTTACTTCCTTTAACTTGTCTTGATAACTTTCTTTGTAATCTTTGTAATCTCTTTTCATACTTCATTAAGACTTTCTCATTACTATATTTAATACCATCACTTGTTACTACTAAATCTTTTATACCTAAGTCTATTCCCACTATACTAGTAGGTGTTACTTTCTCTATTAAGATATCTTCTACTACAATTACACTTACATAGTATTTACCTGTAGATTCTCTTGATATAGTTGCATTTAATATTTTACCTTCTATTTTATCTTTCTTTCTAAATCCTCTTATTTTAACTTTACCTAGTTTAGGTAATTTTATATTTCTAGTTAGTAAATCTACTTCTATATTACTATATTCTTTTTCTTTATAAGCACTTCTTATACAACTAGTTCTATAAGATTGTTTACTAAATCTATTTTTAAATTTAGGATAACCTTTTCTTTTAGCATAATAATCATTAAAAGCTTTACATAAATCATCTATAGCAGAACATAATACAGTTGAATCTACTTCTTTTAAAAACTCATTTTCTTCTTTTAATTTAGGTAAATCTTTATGTAAATCAAATCTATTTATACCATTATTATCTTTTAAATAATTAAGATAATAATTATATACAAATCTTTTACATCCTAAAGTTTTATTAATTAATATTCTTTGTTCTTCTGTTGGATATAACCTAAATTTATAAGCTTTATATACTTTCATAATCCGAACACCTCCTTTAGTAGCTTAAGTGTACTATGTAGAAGATATGTTTGTCAATACATCTTTTCGATTTTTCAGTATAACTTTACTATTAGATAAATAAATTAAACAAATTAAAACAGTACATAACAATAAATAACTTTCACGTTTATCATCTATTCTTTTAGATAGAAAATATGTAAATATTATACTTACTAAACCTAAAAAGAAATTAGCAAGTCCTGCAAAGGAATAAGTATTAGATACATAAATATATAAATAAAGTGGAAAGAATGCCGTCATTACTGTTGATGCTTCTCTTAATGCTAAATGAAATAGTGTTGTTTTAGGAACTATTTTAAAATATTTAATAAGAGAATCCTTAGGTTTTGTCTTCCTTTTTTCATCCATAAGAAAAACACTAATTAATGAGATTAACATCAAAATACTTGATGCAATAACTAAAGGAACAATACTAAAATTATCTAATATAAAAGCAGATATTATCCCTGCCGTTATTTCAGATATTTGTGATATTATTCCTACTTTACACCCAAGCTTTTTATCGTTTAGAGTAATAAATTCCAAATTATGTCTTACATTCCAATATATATTAGAATAAAGAGCAAAGAAAAATACATTAACTATTAAACTACCTACCCCATCTACAAAAAAGATTAAGTCTACATAAGTACAAATAAAGAAAAAAGTAGAGATAAGCATTAGAGTCTTATTACTAATTTATAATTATACCTAAATACAGGTGGTTGAAAAATAATATACCCAAGATATGCTATTAATTGCCATATAGCAACTTCTAAAACAGAAAATCCTTGTTTATAAAGATATATACAATTAAATGTTCCCAAAAGATTTTTAGCAAGCGAAGATAACAATAAGAAAACTCTAGTATATGTAATTGTACTATTCATTTTATTTATCCTCGCCATTAAATATAATATTATTTTTCTTTATATTCTGTAAAATATTACTGATATTTATTAAATTATTATTTTCTAATAAAATATTTACTTCTTTACTTTTATTTGATAAAGGATCTAAGAATTCATAGTTATAATTAGTAACACCATCTTCTATAAGATTATCATTATTTAATATTTGAAAGACAATTTCTTTAATAGTTATATTATTTTTTTCTAATAATGGACTTAACAAGACTACAATCTTACTATTAATGTTGTTATATTTTTCATAAATATATCTTTTAATTATATTTTCTAATAGTAGTTTTAAATATTCATCTTTATTAACACTATTAACTAATTCTCTAGCTTTATATTTAGATGTAAACTTCAAAGTATTACCAGTCTTCAAATAATCTAAGATAGCATAAATACCTTGTCCCTTCTTATAGACTTTATCGCAAATTACCACCGCTGTATTTATATCTAAGACTGTATTAATATCTTTATATATAGAATTATCTTCTCTAGTTATAGTTACATTAATTTTATTACTACTAGCTAAAAGTTCTAATTCTTTAACTCTATTATTTAAGTATTCATTAATCTTTTCATAATTTGTAATTATATTACCAGTAGTTTCTATATTATTAGCAACAGTATCAGTAGTATCAACTAATGGCATTTCATTACCCACTTGATAGTTAGTATTCAACAAATCATTTAATATTTTTGAATCATACATTGTTTTTAAAATACTTTTAGTATCTATAATACTTTTTTCTTTAGGATTTAAAAAGATAGATATAATGATTCGTTTAATCTCTTTACTAATACTATTTGTATCATTTTCATATTGTAAAAAATATTCTTCTTTCGGAACATCATTATATGTAATATTTGGATACTTATCACATGGTAAATGATTTACTAATAAAGCGATTGAATCTATAAAATCAAGTTGCATTTTAATATTTTCTTCAAGATAAGTTAATCTTTTTTTATAATTTACTATTAACTCATCTATTTCTTTAGTCATTTTTGCTTTATAACTCATCTCAATATAGCGCATAAACTCATTTAAATCATAATAAATACTAGCATTTCTTATAATGATTTCACAAGTATTAATTATATTATCTTTAGTTAACACTAAATTAGGTAAAAATGTAAAACTTTGATCTATAATTTTCACCTCAGATTCCTTTTTTACTATAGCATAATATTTACTATTATCTTCAAGCGTATATAAGGCATATATATAATTACCTTTATTTACAAAGGATGAAGCGACTACTTGATCATTTATTTTAGCAAATAGATTAAAAATTCTATCACTAAAGGATCCTTCTTTATTGTCAGTAGCATCCATATTTAATAATAAAGTATTGGTTTCATTAATAAATTGTTGCAATTTAGAAATAGCTGTTACATCAGTTATATTATTATAAATTTTATTTAATGAATCAATTATTTCATCAGAAACATTTAGACTATTTATCTTTACAATATTTTCATTAGCTTTAGCAATTAAACTATTATACTCTATAAATATATTATTATCTATTAAATTGTTCTTAGCTTTACTTATAAGTAAATTATAATCTTTTTCCATCTCTTCATATAACTGATTAAGTAAAGTGATTTTTTTTATGGGATCAATTTCTTTATCTAAATCTTTTTGTTTTGTTGTATAAAGATTCCGCTTTATAATAAAATTATTTAATTCATCTTTATTAATAATATCTTGTATTCTAACTAAAAGTTGATTATAATGCCCTAATAATTGATTGATTATTGTCTCCTTAGAGGCAATCTCTTCTTTTATTAAAGTATCATTAGTATTATTAATAAACTTTTTCAAATCATCAATGTTGTTATCTATTGGTTTCAATAATTCAATTTTTTTACTACTACCCATAATAATATCACCCTTATTATTCTATCTATATTTAAATTATAGCATAGAAAAAGCAAATAGTAAAACTATCTTGTCATACCATTTGCTTCATATGTTTGTTCAACAGGAACTTGCTCTACACTTACTATATTATCTTCATTTACAGAAATAGTTACATCTTCCCCGTTTTCCATGGCTTCTATAGCTGCATCTACGACTTGTTCAACAGGAACTGTTTCTATATCTTGATTTGGTTCTTCAACATCTATTGAAGGTTGTTCAAAGTCAGTATCAGTACTAACATAATCACCATCACTAGCCGTTTCATTAGGATCAGGTAACTGTGGATTCTCACTAGTACCTAGCTCTTCATCATAACCATAATCTTCATCAATAGCTCCTTGATTATTTTGATATTCATCATCAAAAATAATTTCATCACTAGGTGTTTCTTCTGAATCAGGTAATTGTGGCTCTTCGCTATTATCTAACTCATCATCAGTATTGTCACCAACAGGTACTTCTATTTCTTCACTGTAATCTTCATCTTCACTACTATTGTCTTCACCAACATCAATAGATGGTGTTTCTTCTTCTATAAGACCATCATAATCTTCTTCATCTGTAGAAGGTTGTGCATCTTCTTTAGAATCATTTATAGTAGCATTAGGATCTTGAAATTCTACATAAGAGTCATTAACACTTCCTGGTGCTGTTGTAATAGGAGCTGAAGTAGCAGGTTGTTGATAATCACTATAATTATTATCTGCAACTGTTGTATTAGTATTAACATAATTACCATCATATTCACTACCAGTTACAACTGAAGTTTCTACAACTTCATCTTCAACAGTTGCTTCTTCTGTTGGAGTTGTTTGTTCTTCAGTTATCTCTTCAGTCTTATCATCTTCATCAGGAATTGTATTATCTTTTTCTCTATCTTTATCATCAGTATTATCTAATGTTGTTGCATATTTACTGCTATTAGAAGTAGGGCCATGATATTTCTTAACAGCAAAGACTGCACCTATAGCAACAAATGCACATAAAGATGCTAAAGCAGCTCTTAAAGCAATTCTTTTAACTTTTTTGCCATCAAATTCATCTTCAAATTCATCTTCAAATTCATCTTCAAATTCATCTTCAAAATCATCTTCATAAAACATTTTTGTTTCGTATTCATCATTATCATCATCAATAAACTCAGTTTCACTATCGTTATCAGAAGACATAGCCTCGCTATTGCTATCACCAATTTTAGTTGCACTATCACTATCAGAAGTCATAGTTTCACTAGCTTCAGCTTCTGCTTCAGCAAATTTGCTATCTGTTTTTAAAGTAGATTTATAATATTTCTTTTCAAATGCAAATTTAGCAGTAGCAAAATCTTCCATACTAATATCTAAGTTTTCACCATAAGTATCATTGTTCTTTTTTATCCAATCATATACATCTTTACTTTCCTTAAGATTATAGCCAATATGTGTATCTATTGTGTTTGAATCTAAACCCATATCTGTATAATATTGTCCTATAGCTATATCTGCAATTTTAGAATTATCAGTAAACTCATATTGAATTCTACCAAACAACGTAGTACGTACAATACAGTACATCTTTATTAGATTACCATTTTTATCGTAATCATTATATTCATAAACACCTTTTATTGAAGAGGAATGCTTTTTTTCTCTCTTTATATAATCTGATCTGCGTTCATATTTAAACTTGCCAAAGAAATTTTTAATTTGTTCTACAAAAGAGATACCATCATCATAATCGTCGTCTTCATCATAATAGTCATCTTCATCATAATCATCACTAACAGTGCCATAATTATAATGGTCATCATTTTTACCTCTGTCATCACTACCTGTACCATTATTATCTGAGTTGTCATTATTAGTTTTCTTTGAATAATAATCTACTATTTCATAATTTGGTGCATCAACAATAATTTTTCCTTTTTCATTTTTTTTATCAATAAATAACATATTTAATCCTCCCTTATTTGGTATTACCTGTATAGGTATACCCTTCATTTAATAGATTAGTATCATTATAATAACTCCATTTTACATCTATAGAACCACTACTTATTAAAGTTCGTGTTCTATAACTATAATAGTTTACTGTTGCATAAACTGCTTTACCAGTATCATCTGTACCTACTTTTTCTCTTCTTGAATATAACTGAACTTCTCTTAAACAATTTACATCAGTATCACTACATTTTATAGCACTATATCTATCATTATTATAATTCCAACTACTCCATGAACTCCAGCCTGATAAAACTGGATTATTAACCTTTCTATATTCATACATGACCTTAGGTGTCGTTTGAACTATCTCAGACTGTGAACCTTGATTATTTGTATTACCATTATTATTAGTATTTGTATTGCTATTACTACCAGATGTATTATTACTAATATTACCACTAGTATCATTAGTAGGCTCAGTAATTTTCACTTCATCACTAGCCTCTTTAGATGTCTCTTCTTCTGTTTCTTTTGTAGTATCTTTTTTACAAATATCATGTTCACAATAATCATATTCTCCTACTTTAGTAAGAGTATAATCTTCTTTCTCATCACATTTCAAACTTACTCTCAATGTATAATCATCATCATTTTTAGTTAATCTAATATAACTCTTATTAACATCGCAAGCCTTACCATTGGCATCAGTGAATGCTTCTAAGAGATTAGTATTAATCATCTCTCTTAAAGTTAATTCATTAACATCGCCTATTTCTTTTGGCAATCTATCAGCCGTATAGTACTCATAAGCAACATTTTCCATCGTTTCTAAGTTTTTACTAAATACTTTATCATAATTAGAATCTGTTTTATTTACATTACTATTAGGTGTAGTTATTTTAGTTATTATAAAGATAATCAAAATCAAGAAAATAATAACTACAATTGCTTTCAGTAAAATATCACGAAGTGGAAAACGTCCTCTTGCATTTTCCTCTGTGTACATATAAGTCCCCCCTTTTCCTATAAGTTGGCCATATTATAACACAATTATTGCTATTTGTCAAATTTTAAACGAATTATTGTGCAACCGGGATTCATAAAATCCAATTTATATTCTAATACTCTTGTATCTTTTTGTAAATGTTTTTTTACAGCATCTCTTAAAACCCCACTACCTATACCATGAATAATTACAGCATATTCATATTTTAATTTGTAACAATCATCTATAAACTCTCTTACTTTAAAAATAGCATATTCTCTATCCATACCATGCAAGTCTATTTTAGGATAACTAGATAATATCAACTAAATTCTTTCTTTCTAAAATAGCAGAAAGCTTTGGCATAGAATATCTCCCCCCTACCTTTAATGTAGATAAAGCTCCTGTTAAATTGGCAAGACGACATGTATTTTCAAGAGAATAGTTATGACTAATAAAGTAAGTAAATGCACCATGAAAGATATCACCAGCACCTGTAGTATCAACTGAATCAACTTTAATACTAGGTATTAATTTATATTCATCACCTATCTTAGTAAAACACCCTTTACTTTCTAAAGTAATAACAACTGTATTATTAAAATCATCAGTTAATTTTTTGTGAATTTCTATTAAGTTTTCTATACTACCATCATAATTCATTTTGGTATAATCAAGAGCAAAGTTTTTAGAACAAACTAAATAATCTACTAAAGGACATAAAGCAACTGTAGATGGTCTATAACTACCAGCATCTATTATTTTAATAGCATCTTTATTATTTTGAATTATTTTTTTACTCATCTCTTCTTCTTCGCCATCAACTAATATTACATCATACTTATTCTCATTAGACATACTACACTTAAAAGAAGTGGTATCTTTACTAGTTAATATTGTTCTACTAGCATTAGTTGCATTTGCTAAAACAATACTAAGATCTGTGTCGTATTTATCTATAAGTTCTAAATAAGTAGTGTCAACACCAACACTTTTGAATTCAGCTTTTATCATATTACCATAATAATCATTACCTACAACTCCCTGAAAAGAAACATTTTCTCCCCAAAGTGCTAGTAAATAACCTGCATTACTAGCAGGGCCACCCCCACAATCAATATGTTTACCTACTCTTTGTTTAGTATTTTCAACTGGGTAACCATCTAATCTAAATGTTATATCATAGGATGCATGTCCTATCGCTAAATATTTCATCTTTTTATCACCACTATTAGTATAACAACTTTTTTTAAAAAAATATATAAAAAGAAAAGACTATAGTGTAAATATTTGTTATAATTAATAAAGTGGTGATTAAATTGAAAAAAAAAGAAAAAAAGAAATTAACAAAAAAACAAATAATTATTTTTATAATAGCTACAATAATTTTAAGCATTCTATGCTATTTTATTACTATAGAAATTACTAAATCTATTATAGATCATAAAACAGTTGCAAAATGGAAAAAAGAAGATTCTTATTCAGATTTAATTGAAGTAGATACAATTGATAACATTTCATTACAAGATTTAATTAATAACTTTAATGAAATTACTGATGAAGATATTAATATAGAAGATATAAATAATAACAAAATTACAATCGATAACATAGAGCTGATATTTAATTTAAAAGATGATAATAATATTAATATAGTAAGTATTAATTTCAATAATAAAAATAATAAAGTAAAAGAATTAATAAGTAATATGATAATAGCAAATAATGATGATATTGATAATGATACTATAGATTTAATATATAACAAAGTATTTGAAACACTTGGTAACACAACTAACGATGATAGTAAAACTTCAGAATTCTTTCAATATCAAGGACTAGAATTTAGTTTAAAAGAATATAATGATAATGATTATAAGTATAGTTTTAGAATTGGTAGAATTACAGAAGAAAATAAAAGTGATGAATAAATTTCAACACTTTTTTATTATCAATAATATTAATCAGCGTGTATTACGTAAGGATTTTCAGCAGTTCCATCTCCAGACGTAAACCCGTTGTCAGTGGTCACATTGATAACTGGACGGACGGCGCGGTAGCCATACACATTGTTGTCAGTCAGAAATCCAAGCTTATACCATACATAAGCATGACCATAACGGAAACCGGACGGCGTCATACTCCAATAATCCATTTCAGAATCCCCAGGATTTAAATAACTATCTGTTGTTACTCCAGGATTTTCTCCTCCTAAAACTAATTCATCTGCCGTTATTAGTCCGGCTTTTAATCTATAACTTCCTCCATAACTTTCACTTGTACTAGGACACTTTAAGGATGGACTATTAGATTTAGCATAGTTTGTCATACTTTGGCCTAACCTATCATAACTTGCAAATACACTTCCTCCCATCATTGTTTCTTCTCTATAACCACTACTATCACTACAGAATCTTCCACTACTTACTTTACTATCATAACTACTACTTCCTAAGGCATTACTATACCATGTATCTACTTCTTTCTTTATAAAAGAATCCGTTCCATTATCATATGTATATCCTGTATATTTAGGATCATTATACTCTAAATTATATGGTGTTTGTCCTACTGCATATGAATGAGCTAAATCACTATTATCTGGATTTGCACTTGTTCCATTATAAATTAGTCTTAAACTTCCATCTCCATTTACTCTTACTATCTTCCAGTACATCTTATCTCCTGCACTTGCAAGCTTTACTCTATTACTTTCACTACAACTTGAATTGTATTTTGAATTGTATTCTTGACAACTCTCTAATGTTTAAAAATCAAGATAATTATCTTCATACACATAATAATCACTTGCATATTCACCAAATTGAACATTATTATTATCTATGTTTCCTCTAAAATAGTAACTAACACCATCTTCATCTTCACTAGAATATAGTCCATTTGTTATATATTCTGGGTTATTCTGTTCTTCCCAATTTGAACCTATATAATTCCCATTACTAGCATAATTAAACATATTCTCTTTTTCTTCTTGTAACTCATTATCTTCTAGTATCTTCTGTGTAGTTAGAGGTACATATTTATCTCCTGCTTTTCCATAGACATTTATTTGAACTGTAAAGACTAATCCTCCTCCATCACCTTGTGGATTATAACTTTCATCAACATACATTCTAAGTCTATAGTTATTACTTTCGCTAGAGTTCATACTACTTGTATATAAACTCATCTCTCCTTCTGGCCTTCCTGTATAATCATTAGCAGTTGGCTCTTCATTATATGTCTCTGGTGTCATTAAACCTTCTTCATTATCTCCATTTAACTTTGTTAAATATAACTTAATATACTTTCCATCTATCTTTTTCGCTCCACTATCTGTTATATCTTTAGCACTTATCTCATAGTTTATATTTACATCTCCTGTTATTTTACTACTTATACTAAAATCGAAATATTCTCCTGGATTTAATCTCACCATTCCTGTTTTATCTGTTGTTGGTAAGGCTCCATTTAAACTTATAGTATTACTTGTCTCTTCATAAGTCATGGTTATCGCTCCTGTTGTTATACTATTTATACTACCTATTCTACTATAGTTAAAGGCTGCATAACTTACTCCTACTATTGCAATTACCATTACTATTAACACTACTATTATTACTATGTTTTCACGTTTTTTCATTTTCTACACCTCTTATAAATCTCTAAATTTCTTCTTATAATATAAAACTATAGTTGTTCCAAGTATTAATATTAATAACATTCCTATAACTATATAGATACTACTCATAGTAATAGGATTCTTTATTACTGTTACTTTTATCTCATATGTAGTTAATCCATCACTACTTACTCCTGTTATTGTTGTAGTTCCTTCTTTTAATCCTAATATCTTACCATTCTCTATTCTTGCTATAGAATCATCTTGGCTTGTCCATGTTACATCATTTGGTATTGTTACATTATCAAAAGCATTTTCTGTATTACTACTACTTCCTTCTTCTGTTGTTATTACGCCTTCATATTTTGTAGGTTCTGTTACTACATATGGATCATCTTCTGTTCCAGTACCCTTTATTACTGTGTTTTTATCTAAATTAATTACTGGTCTTACTCCAAGAGAATCTAATACATCATTATAAATAAGAAACATATTGTAAGTCCAAACAAGTATATTATATCGAATAGTTGAAGCATAACCGCTTATTTTCAAATATGCCGTTGGAGTCATTGTCCAAAAGTTAGGCTCAATATATGTCGACGTCGACCTTGTCGTTTGAAATCCTCCTAAGTAACTATTACCTGTTACTATCAGTGCTTCTCCTGCTAGAACCATCTCATCCGCCGTAATCAACCCTGCTTTAAGTCTATAACTTCCTCCATAACTCTCAGTTGTACTTGGACATTTTAATGCCGGTGCATTAGATTTTGCATCATTAATAAGACTTTGTCCTAATCTATCAAGACTCGAAAAAACATCAATACCAGAATCAGGAAAGCCATATTCTGTATCTTTCTTATATCCACTACTATCACTACAAAATCTTCCTCCAACTACTTTACTGTCATATACAGTACTCCCTAGTGCATTCTCATACCATGTATCTACTTCTTTCTTTACAAAGGAATCTTTTCCATTATCATAGGTATAACCTGTATATTTTGGATCATTAGACTCTAAATTATATGGGACATATCCTACTAAAGAAGAATTATCTAAATCACTATAATTATGAGCAATACTTGTTCCGTTATAAATTAATCTTAAACTTCCATCTCCATTTACTCTTATTATCTTCCAGTACATTTTATCTCCAGCATTTGCAAGTTTTACTTTGTTAGCCTCACTACAACTTGAATTATATTCTTGGCAAGCTTCTAAACTTTGGAAATACATACCGCTATAGCTATATACATAATAATCACTATCATATTCTCCAAACTGTACATTATTATTATCTACATTTCCTCTAAAATAATAACTAGTCCCATCTTCATCTTCCATACTGAATAACCCATTTGTTATTTGACTAGGTTCACTTCCATATTTGGATCCCTCTTCAGTGAATGATGCAATATAACTTCCATTACTAGCATAATTAAACATATTCTCTTTTTCTTGTTGTAAAGTATTATCTGCTAGTATCTTTCTTAACATCTGACTACTATTATTACCATCTTTATAAGGCTTATAACTTACAATACTTTTATTATCTGTAAATACACTAAATACTGTAGTTAATATTACTATTACTAAAGTCAATGATATTATTATTTTCTTTTTCATTTTTCTCCACCTTTCCATATATTGCCCTTATTATCTACTCTTTATACTATAATTAAATACTAACACATAAAATCCTAAATATCAATTATTATAACATTATAAAAAGAATAGAATATTCCTCTACTCTATTCTTTTTACACTATGAAAGAAAGTAACTAAGTTACTTAAACTACCATTGTGGTAGTCTAAACGCCCCCCCCCCAGGTAACACATTGTAAACCTGAGAT
This sequence comes from uncultured Bacilli bacterium, assembly GCA_963929435.1. Lineage (GTDB taxonomy): Bacteria > Bacillota_I > Bacilli_A > RF39 > UBA660 > Onthousia. Next base: position 24,179 of record CAWVIV010000020.1, on the reverse strand, counting down.
TTTAGAAAAATGACGAATTATTTTACCCCAGAATTGACGATTTATTTTACCCTGATAAATTGAATTAGTCATATATTCATTACTTCCTTTCTTTATCTTTGTTAACTTAATATTACCATGAATAAATATGGAAGTAAAGTGTTTATTTTTATAGTAGTTAACTCTAATATAGAAAAATAAAAATTGATCCTAATATTTAAGACCAATTTTAATTATTAAAATTATGCACGAGATACATATTTACCATCCTTAGTACTAACTAAGATATCTTCATCTTGCTTAATAAATAATGGTACTTGAATAGTCATACCTGTCTCAAGTTCGGCATTTTTCATTGCACCGCTTGAAGTATTTCCTTTAACGGCATCTTCTGTCTTAACTACTTTCATAACTACTTTATCAGGTAATGATAATCCTAACATCTCACCTTCAAAGAAAGTAATTTCAACTTCTAAGTTTTCTTTTAAGTATTTAGCATCTTCCCCTATAACACTCTTATCAAGTTCTATTTGTTCATAGTCAGTCATACTCATGAAATAATAAGTATCTCCCATACTATATAAGAATTGCATAGTTTTCTTAGAGATATGTGCTGTTTCTACTTTAACACCTGCATTAAATGTTTTCTCTACAATAGAACCTGTTCTTAAATTTTTCATCTTAGCTTTAACTATCGCTGCACCTTTACCTGGTTTAACATGTTGACTTTCAATTATAGTATAGATACCGCCTTCAAATTGAATAGTCATACCTGGTTTAAAATCATTTGAATTAACCATTCTACTTACTCCTTTCTATAATATATAACAGTCATTAAATGACTGTTATATTATTATTTCTTCTCTTTATGAGTTGTGTGTTTACCACAGAATTTACAATATTTACTAATCTCCATTCTTCCTGGAGTATTATTTACATTTTTCTCTTCTCTATAATTCTCATTACCGCAAACTGAGCATACAAAAGTCTTCTTTTGTCTATGTCCAAGCTTTTTTGCCATAAGTTATCCCTCCTTTTTTCTTTAGTAATTTTACCAAATATTTTAAAAAGTATCAACTATTTATTTAATTCTTTTAATAATTCAATAGTTTTTCTCATTTCTTGGTCATATTGTACCATTTCAATACCACCAAATTGATTTAAGAAGTCATCTAGTTCCATATTATAACGTTCAGCAAGACGTTTAGCTTCTTCCATAGCTTCATCTTCACTTACTTCAATATGCTCCATATTCATAATCTCTTCAAGCATTAAACGATATAATACGTTTTGATAAGCTTCTTTTTCAAGTTGATCTCTTAAATCTTTTTCAGTAGATTTAGTAACTTGATAATATAAATCTAAACTAATTCCTTGCATAGCCATTTGTTGTTCTGTTCTTCTAAGTAATCTATCTACTTCTTCATTAACCATTTCTTCAGGAATATCAACTTCTACATTCTTAGATACTTCTTCAAGTAGTTTATCGATATATTTATTTTCTTCTTCCATATCTTTATTAGCTTTTATATTAGCTTCTACTTCTTTTCTAAGACTCATCTCATCATTAACACCTTCAATACCTAGGTCAAAGAAGAAGTCTTCATCTAATTCTCTTTTTTCTTTAGTTTTAATTTCATGTACTTTTACTTTAAATGTAACTTCTTGTCCCTTTAGAGACTCTTCCATATAATCATCAGGGAATGTTACTTTAATATCTTTCTCATCACCTGACTTCATACCAATTAATTGTTCTTCAAAACCAGGAATAAAAGTACCACTTCCTATTTCTAGAGAATAGTTTTCTCCTTTACCACCTTCAAAAGGCTCTCCATCTTTAAATCCTTCAAAGTCAATAACTGCAACATCACCGTTTTCAACTTTACCATTTTCATCTTTATTAACTAATTCTTCATATCTCTCAAGTAAATGTTCAATTTCATGATCGATTTCCTCTTTAGTTACTTTAACTTCATTAGGTTTAACTCCTAAATCTCTATATTTTTTAATCTTAACTTCTGGTTTAGTAATAATTTTAAATGTAAATGTAACACTATTTTCATCTAAACTCTTTAAGTTAGGTTCAGGTTGTACTACTGGTACTAAATCATTATCTTTTAAAGCTTTAGTATAAGCATCTTGAATCACTAAGTCTGCTGCATCTAGTAAATAATCTTGTCCAAATTTCTTATCATAGATATTTTTAGGACATTTGCCTTTTCTAAAACCGTCTACTTCAACTTTTTTAACTTTATCTTTAAAAGCCTTATCAACAGCATCAGTCCACTCTTTTCCTTCAACTTTTATTTCAATATTATGATAATTTTTCTTATTTGTTTCTTTTTTAGTTTCTTTCTTTTCCATAAACATTTCCTCCAATACGTCTCTTATTATATCTGATAAAATCAAGTTTTTCAACAATAAATGCCTAACTTTTCCATAAAAAGTGAAAAATAGAAAGCCTTCTAAAGCTTCTATAGCAATTGTATTTATATTTTTTAATCAAACTTCTTTAAACTAAAATCTAAAATTATTTAAATTTGTATTATTTTTTTCTTAATTATATGCAACAATAATGCAATAATAAATTTAAAAAACTTTTTAAACTTATAGAATATTGTAGTAATTTTCCTTATAGACAATAAATAACCAGAGGCTTCTAAAGTTTCTCTGGTCTTAATTATAACTGACGTACCATTAATAGCTATCAGTCCTAGTCATTTACATTATAGCATTTTTATTTATAATTTCAAAATAGTTACTGTGAAGTTACATATTAATCAGAAACCTTTAAACAAAAATCTAAAAATTCATTTAAATTTGTATTCTTTTGTTTCTTTAATTTATTAAGTAATTCTTTAATTTGAACTTCATCAGTTTTAGTATATTTTGGATCTGTAGGAAAAAGTTTAATATATTCTTTTTTCCTTTTTATCCCTGTTTTTGTAAAAGGAACTTTCGCGTCTGTAAGTACTGTTTCTAATTCCGGAATATTATAGATAGGAACAATATAATCATATGCCCAGTGTCCTTTAAACATCTCCTTATTAATAAACTTTCTTTTTTCTTCCTCACTACAATCATCAGTATCCATAATTATGAATATTTTAAAATCTTTATTTATATTTTTATTATCAATTAATTCTATATCTTCAAAAGTATTAATGAAGTTCCTATACGACTTAAAGATTTTATTATTAAGGGTATTCTTTAAACTAGTTATTTGTATAGCTTTCTCACCATTCTTATCGCTATAAATTTCTATTTTCAACCTAAGTTTATTCTTTATATATTGACATATTTGCTTTTCAGACTTTCCATGAACTATTACAAGTGCTTTTGTATAATTTAACTTTCTCATTAATTACCTCTATTTAAATTCTCTAATATATCGTCAAAATCAATATCTGTAAACATAGGTATACCACCATATAATCCACTAAGGTATTTTTTTCTAGGACTGTTATTTTTATGAATTCTTCCATCAAAGTCTGTTATGGCAATTAATTCTTTAAAAGCTTTACTATTGGCATTAAAAACATATATATCTTCATTTGGTATTGAGGAGTCTATTAGCATTGTATTATGAGTTGTAATAATCAATTGTCCTTTGACATATTTAACAATACATTCTAACAAGTTTTTAACTAACAAATCATGTATACCTGTATCTAATTCATCTATAATTACAGTTTGTCCTTCACAAGCTGATATTAAATATGGTATCAATGCTAAAATATTTTGAGTACCTGTAGATTCTAATGAAAAATCTACATCCATTATCTTACCATATATCATTTTTTTACTATAAAGTTTATATGTTATATAATTATCTTCAATTGTTTTTTTATAATAAACTTTTTTAAAATCAGAATATAATGTAGTAAAAATTTCATTTAGCAAATACTCATTATTATTAAGTTCTTTTTCACGTTTTAGTGATATCTTACCTTCTTCTAAGTTATAGATTAAATTATGCTTAGTACCAATAATTCCAAATTCAGTATGATTTCCGCCTTTAATTTTAGTACATATTGTTTTCAAATATGCTAGTACAGTATAAAGATTTTTAGATATTTTCTTGTTTATATAGCCATTTTTCTTGTCTTCTATCTCATAAGATAAAATTGATAAGAAGGAATGTTTTCCCCAATATTTATCAAGTAAGTCTAAAAACTCATTATAATAATCTTTATCTATAAAAATATTGGGATTTACTTTAGTATTATCTTTATTTATATCAAAGAAATATGTTTGATTTTTATTGACAACATATTCTAGTCTTTCTCTAACTATCTCTTCATTATCCATTTCAATATGATATATTCCATTTTTATTATTATACATAAATCCAAATTCAAGAATCATATTGTCTTTGGAATCAATAGTTTTACAATCATTAATAATCATTTTAATATCTTTGAATCTTGTTTTTATATATTTTGTAGTAAAATCGTCATACATAGCTTTATTATTTTCATTTGGTTTTTCAAGTATTTGTTTTAACATTTCTATTGAAGACATAGTACTCATAGTTTCATTAAGTGTATAAAATGAATTTGCAAAATTAGATTTACCTATTCCATTTTCTCCATAAATAACTACAATATTTTTAGGTTCATTTTTTTTCTTCATAAAATTAACTTCTAAATTAACAAGAGACTTATAATTCTCTAGTTTTACATATCTTATCATTTTTTCATCACCTTCAATTATATTATATCATTTTTTCAAAAAAATGATACATTTTTCTTTTTTTATGTTATATTTTATACCCATTTTGAGAAAAGTCAACATTTAATTGCATTTATTATAAAAAAATAACCAGAGACTTCTAAAGTTTCTCTGGTTTTAATTATATCTAACTTACTTAGTTTTCTTTTTTCTTTACTAAATTTTTAACTTTACGTTTCTGGTGCCCATTTATTATGACATCTTTTTTATCTTCTAAGGTAGCAAGAAGTCTATCATACTCTTCTTTTAAAGCTCTTTTTCTTTCATCTAACACTTCAAGTTTAGGACTAATATCCGCCTCATTATTAGCTTCAACTTTATTTAAAAATTCTCTAAGTCCATAAGTTGCATATGCTCTTCCTAAATCTATACTTTCTTTACTAAAGGTTTCATCTGTAAGTGTAATACCATTTTCACTATTACCTAATGTACCATCTACATATCTTAAAGGTTTATTTACTTTCCAAAAAGAATTTACAAAAATAGGCTCAGCACAGTTATTAAAGCTACAATAAGAGTTTTTAATATTACTATTTTGGACCTCAATATTTTCAGCATCTGTCTCAAATTCAAGTAAATTACAATTAATATTATTAAATTTTATCTCATCACCTGAATGAGTAAAAAGACTAATATATTCACTTACATCACTTACTTTCAAAGAAGATGATTCAATTGTTAGAATAAGAGTACCTGGGTTACCTTGTAAAATTGTTTCTTTAGCATTTTCAACTGTAAAATCATTTCCCTTAAAGTATTTAACCTTATAAGCATCCTTTATTTCTGCACTGAATATAACTTCATCTTCTTTCTCATTTCTTATAGTTATATCTTTTGCATAAACTCTAAAACTATATTTTTCTTTATCGTCCATAGTAATATCAACTTTTGTATCAGAAGAAGCTTCTATAGAAAAGTTATCATCACCTAAAGTCTTATAAAAATGAATATAACTAATATCCTTTTTTACAGAATATACAGTATTAAATCCAGGTGATACATCAAAAATTTTTTTTCTTTAAAAAGCTGTAGTTTAATGGTGTAATTGTATGTACTTTATCACTACCTGCAACCTTATAATAAATCCTTGCAGTTTTTATATATTCTTTTAATTCTCCCATAGTGAACCTCCTATTTTATAAACATTGCATCTCCAAAGGAGAAGAATCTATATTTTTCTTTAACTGCTACATTATATGCATTTAAGATATTATCTTTTCCTGCTATAGCAGATACTAACATAATAAGAGTTGATTTAGGTAAATGAAAATTAGTAATAAGTCCATCTATACTCTTAACCTCTTTACCTGGATAAATAAAGATATCTGTAAAGCCAGAGTCTTCCCTAAACTCTCCAAACTTACCATAAACTGTCTCTAATGTTCTAGTAGAAGTTGTTCCAACAGCAATTATTCTTTTACCATTTTCTCTTGTTTTATTTAAAGTATCGGCAACGCTCTTACTTAAAGAATAAAATTCACTATGCATTTTATGTTTCGTAACATCTTCTACTTTAACAGGTCTAAAACGTACCAAGTCCAACATGAAGAGTTAGATATACGATATTTATACCTTTCTCTTTTATTTTTTTAAGTAACTCTTTTGTAAAATGAAGTCCTGCAGTAGGAGCAGCAGCACTACCTACTTCTTTAGCATACACTGTCTGATATCTATCTTTATCTTCTAGCTTTTCATGAATATATGGAGGTAGTGGCATAGTACCAAGTTTATCTAATAGTTCATAGAATATTCCCTCATAACTTGCCTCAAATACTCTAATACCTTCATCTTTAACTTCAGTACATGTTAACTTTAATAACCCTTCACCAAAAGATACAACATCCCCTACATGAATACGTCTAGCAGGTTTAACTAAAGTCTCCCAAGTATCACCTTCAACATTCTTTAGTAACAAAACTTCTATAACGGCTTTAGTACTCATCTTTTCACCTATTAATCTAGCAGGCAAGACTTTAGTATCATTTAAAACTAAAGTGTCCCCTGGATTAAGACAATCTATAATATCATAAAAATGTTTATGTTCAATTTCTCCTGTTTTCTTATCAAGAACCATAAGTCTTGAAGCATCTCTTTGTGTTTATTGGTGTTTGAGCGATTAACTCTTCAGGTAAATTATAATCAAATTTCTTCTAACTTCATAAATATCCCCCTATTCTATATCTAGGTTAAATAAACCTCCTTGATAGTTTATATTAAGCTCTTTATATGCTTTTTCTGTTACCATTCTACCTCTACTTTGTTCTTTTTAAATAGCCTTCTTGTAAAAGATAAGGCTCTATTACATCTTCAATAGTAGATGTTTCTTCACCAATTGAAGAAGCTAGAGCATCTATTCCTACAGGGCCTCCATTAAAACGTTCAATAATAGCTCTTAATAGTTGATGGTCTGTCTCATCTAGTCCACTCTTACCGACTTTTAGTCTCTCTAAAGCTTTTTCCATTACTTCTAAATCAATAGATTCTTTTTTATCTACTAGAGCAAAGTCACGTACTCTTTTAAAGAGACGATTAGCAATACGAGGAGTTCCTCTACTTCTTTTAGCAAGTTCAACTGCTGCTTCATCATCTATTGGCATATCTAGGACTCTACTTGTTCTTTTAATGATTTCTGTTAACTCTTCTGTTGTATAGAATTTTAATTTAGAAATAATACCAAAACGGTCTCTAAGCGGTGCCGATAAATCTCCTGCTCTTGTTGTCGCACCAACTAAGGTAAATGGAGGTAGGTCTATTTTAATACTACGAGAACTTCCTTCCCCACCGATTATTATATCTAAAGTAAAGTCTTCCATAGCAGGATATAGTATTTCTTCAATATATCTTGGCATTCTATGAATCTCATCTATAAATAAGACATCTCCTGGTTCAAGAGTTGATAGTATCGCTGCTAAATCTCCACTTTTTTCAATTGATGGACCACTAGCAGTTTTAATATTAACACCAAGTTCTCTTGCAATAATAAAGGCAAGTGTAGTTTTACCTAGTCCAGGAGGACCATATAATAAAACATGGTCTAATACTTCTCCTCTTATCTTACTAGCTTCTATAAAGACTCTAATATTTTCTTTAACTTCACTTTGTCCTATATATTCATCTAATACCTCAGGTCTAATAGTATTATCAACAATACCATCATCTTCTAACTCTTCACTAGTTACAACACGTTCCATTTAATCACCTACTTCAATAATAATTTTAAGGCTTCTTTTATTTGGTCTTCTATACTTAAAGAATTATCTACTTTCAAGATTATACTCTTAATCTCTTTATCTTTATAACCAAGTCCAAGTAAAGCTTCTCTTAACTCTTCACTTGTATCTTTAACGATTTCATCACCCGTAGTTAAATCATCAAGTTTTCCTTTTAAATCAAGTATCATTTGTTTAGCAAGTTTCTCACCTATCTTAGGGAACTTCTTTAGATAAAGAATATTTTCTCTATTAATCGCATCACTAATACCATTAATAGAACCTGTGGCAATTATTGGTAGAGCCATCTTAGGTCCAAGACCCTTAACGCCAATAAGTTTTAAGAATAATTCTTTTTCTTCTTTAGTTTTAAAACCAAATAGGCTATGTTCATCTTCTTTTATTTGTTGATATAAATAGACTTTATAGTCATTTCCTTCTTCAAAGGCAAAAGGATTAGGTGTATTGATAAGATAACCTATACCATTATTTTCTAAGACAATGGCATTAGACATAACTTCTGTTACTTTTCCTATAATATAACTATACATCTTAGTCCTCTTTCATATTATGATGAACATCTTGTACATCATCGATATCTTCTAAAGCCTCTATTAGATTATATACTTTTTCTTTAGTTTCATCGTCAAGTTCAACTTCATTGTTTGGAACAAATGTAACCTCACTAGTAAGGAATTCGGCAACACCGATGTTAGCAAGGGCATCTTTAACAGCGATAAACTTATCACTAGGTGTTGTAATTAAATAAGTATCTCCATTATTTTCCATATCTAAGGCTCCTGCATCTAAGGCAGTTAACATTACTTCATCTTCATCATAATCACTTGGAATAACAATAATACCCTTACGTTCAAAAATATAACTAACAGAACCATCTGTACCTAAATTACCACCACGTTTAGAAAATGTACTACGTACAGCTGAAGCTGTTCTATTACGATTATCAGTAAGGCAATCTACCATGATAGCAACGCCACCTGGTCCATAACCTTCATAACGAATGCTTTCATAATTCTCACCATTACCAGCCCCTTTAGCTTTATCAATAGCTTTTTGGATATTATCTTTAGGCATATTAGCAGCTTTAGCTTTCTCAACTACAAGTCTTAATGATGCATTACTATCAGGGTCTGGTGTACCTGACTTAGCAGCAACATATAATTCTTTAGCAAGTTTTTGAAAGACTTTACCACGTGCTGCATCTATTAATCCTTTCTTTCTATGAATAGTAGCCCATTTTGAATGTCCACTCATTTTTATTACCTCCCTTTCTTTCTTCACTATAATAACACAAATATATCATTTATTCTAGCTTTAACTTAAAATTAATGTTATTATACATCTAGGTGAATTACATGGAAAAATATATAAAGAATGGTAATAAGAAAATTAAGTTTAAGACAGTTACAAAATTTACAGATAGATTAAAAGGCTTTAGATTTTATCTTTATCCTATTAAAGAAGGATTATGTTATCCTAAAAAGAAAATGATTAACACTTATTTTGTCTGTCAAAAGTTAGATATTGTTGTTACTGATAAAGAGAATAATATACTAGCAATATACCCATCTATTAGAACAGAGAATTTTATAAGGCCAAGATTAAAAGCTTATTATATATATCTACTTCCAGAAGGAAGTTCTAAAGGATTAGAGAATTATGATAAGTTAAGAATAATGACAAAAGGAAATGACTAAACAACATTTCCTTTTTAATTAGCATAATCTAAAATTCTACTTTTTATTATTCTTACTATTTTCGATAATATAATCTTTTATACTACTTAAAGTTATAACTAAGAAAAAATATTCTTTCATATACATTACTACTTCGCTAGCATTACCAATAGAATAATATCCAGGCATACTATCTTCTTCTAATTTTAATGTTCCTTTGAAAAACTTAATAAAATGCTTATTAGATTTATTAAGCATATCCAAATATTTTTTAGCTTTACTATCATCTTCTTTTTTATAATATAATACAAATAAAGGAAATAGCATCTCTACACTGTTTTGTTTATACTTTTTATATAAATCTAACATATCTTTTTCATCTTCAATAACAGCATATAATGCCATTAATAAATATCTAGCACCTGTATTATCATTTTCATTTAATCTAAGTATTTCTTTACAAACTTCAATTGCTTTCTTATATTTACCTTCACTACTTAGATTTTTAGCTTTAGTATAAAGTCCTCTAATATATGGTCTTGTTTCAAAAATACCATAAAATGAGCCAATGTTTTCTTTATCAAAATAGCCCTCTTGCTCTAGTCTTTTCTTTTCAAATTCTATTCCTTCATTTAATATTTTATTAGATTTAAGAGAGTTTTCTTCTAAGTCTGCTAGAAATAGTTTAGCATCAAAACAAGCATTACTTGTTGCAAAGGCTTTTTTAGCAAGCCTTTTCGCTTCTTTTATAGTCTTAGCATTTTCTGCTTCTTCTAATAATTCATAAGCATCGTCTAAAGGAGTGTTTTCATACTCTATTTCTCCCTCATTGTATTGTTCAATAAACTTACCCAAAGCTTCATTTAACTCCTCTTCATTTTTAGCATCAGTATTTTCTAAAAATTCTTTTAACATATTATTCATTTTATTATCCATAAATACCTCCAAAACTTCTTTTCTTTATACTATCATATATTTCTCTTAATTTCTTCTATTTTTACTAATTAACTCTAAGGAAACTGTCAATTGTTTAATTCTTTCTATTATTCTTTTTGCCTTTATCTTTTCAATACCATTATTAGTATTACTTAAAGTACTCTCTAATTCATCTAAAGTTAGGTTAGAAGTAAAAAATGTAGGCAATTCTTCTTCCATACGATACTGTAGTATTGGTCCTAACACTTCATCTCTACTCCAAGATGTTGTATTCTCTGCTCCTATATCATCTAAGAGTAAAAGAGGTACTGTCTTAATAAAATCAAATTTCTCTTCATAATCACTTCCAAAAGATGATTTTAGACTTCTTAAAAGTTCAGGATAATACACTAAGGCAGAAGATATATTTTTCTTAGCAAGTTCATTAAATAATGCTGCTATTAAATAGGTTTTACCACTTCCAAAAGAACCACTTAAGTATAGGCCTTTACCTTTCTTATCTTTTATATAACTATCCATAAACTCTTTAAAATATTTAAAGATGGGAAGACGTTTTTTATCATCTCTATAAGCCTTAGAAAAGCTCGCTTCACTTATCTCTTTAGGTAAATCAAAACAAGTAATATTCTTCTTATAAGCATAAGTATTCTCTTCTTTAATTAATTTATCACAAGGTATATAACTAAAGTTTAAATTATTTCCATCTTTAATAGCAGTATAAACATGTCCTTTTAAAGTATTAGGGCAATTCTTAAGTCCAGGACAAGCTTTACAATTATTTTTTTCTTTAACAGCATCTTCAATACTAGTAGTATATTTAATTAAAACATCACTACTTACATCAAGATTATCTACATAATCTTTAAAATCTTTATTACCTAAAGCTTCCCCATAATAACTCTTTAACTTAGTAACATCGATTTTTTTAACTAATGTATTTACCTTTCTCATAATTTCACTTCCTAACTAAGTATTTTAATATTATCATTTTCTAAAGACTTTTCATAATCATTTATAGCATTACCAATAATAACAAAATCCATTGCCATATTACTACCTATTTCTTCTAAACCATAAAGATTAAAGCGTTCTACGACCTTCTTACCAGCATTTAAGACAGCATTAGAACGAGGATTATTTTTTGTTCCTTCCTTAATATAAATTTCATTTGTATCGATATAATCTTCTAAAACAAACCCTGTACAATGATTAAAGCTATAATTTAAAGTTTCAAAATAATCTAAATTTAAAAATTCATTAACAGGCAAATTAGTAGCATACATAGACAGTAATGAAGCATACTTTAAAACAACTTCATTATAATCAAGAACATCATCTCTACTAAACCCCATAACTTTTCTTGATATTTTATCAATCTCATCTATATCGTATATCATTACTACCACTTCCCTATTTCCATTCTATCATTATTTTTAGATTTTTAACATCTTTTTTACTATTTCATAAACTATTACAGGTGATGTTTATGCGTTTTAAAGGAAATAAACATAGTCCATTCTGTAGATGTAATTTTTGTAAACAAAAAAGAAGAAGTAGTATCTTCTATTTAGGTTCTTTACTTGCCCTTGCAGTTATCATATGTTACCAGGCCGTACTTTTATTATTTCTAGTAACCAGAATACATGCTCTATTATTATTAATAGAATTAGTGCTTTTCATAGTGCTTCTTGTCTTTCTCATTTTTTGAAATGAACTCACTAGTTACTTTTAATCTATCAAAAAACTTATTTAATTCTATACATTTACTTAAACTAGATGGATAAATATCTATTTTATCTGGTATTGTTATATTTATAAGTAAATAAAGATATTCTTCTTCTTTATAATGATATCTATGTTGATAAAGCCTAAAATTACTTAACATATCAGTATCATCATAGTTTTTCTTAAAGAAGTAAATAAAATCATAGGGAGGTCTTTCTAAATGAGCTTTCTCTAAACTTATAAAATAATCATTATCTGAAGTTATAAAATGACTTAACTCACATTTACCATGAGCATAAACATATCTTTCACGTCTTTTTTCTTTCATTATTTTATACCAGGACTCTACTAAATGTTTAGAGTAGTTTAAGGCACTATAGATAATTGATACATTTCTAATAAATAGATATTCAGATGGTGACATATATACTTTATTTTCAATTATATCTTGCATAGTAAAGTAATACTCTTCTAAGTAGTTTATTTTATTATTAAAGGTATCATACTCTTCTTTTAATTTATCTTTATCTATCTCTTTATATATAGTAGTTTTATTCTGTAAATCTGCTAAAGCATAAACTAAGTGTTTAGCAACTTCATCATTATCTAAGTCTTTTTTATCTAAGTAATTAAAATATAAGTCTTTATCTGTTATTTTAAAGGGTCTTAAATAGTTATTAATATTATGATCATCTAAGTATTTATATATTTTATCTATATCATACTTTTTCTTTTTTTTAATTAAGACTCTCATCTTATCATAATCTATTACTTTAATATCTTTTAAGTAAGTATATTTATTAATCATTAGATTCTACTGAGGTAGGAATAATAAGTTTAGAACCTACTTTTAAGTTATCTAAGTCATTATATTCCGAAAGCACTTCTCTATTAGTATTATATTTAGCGATTACTTCTTCTAAGTTATCATCTTCTCTTAATATATAAACTGAATATGTAGAATAAGTCTCTTCGGTATTAGCGAAAGCTGAAAAGATAGAGTCCATTACTTGTTTATTACTAGTATCTTCTTTCATGGCAGGTTCTGTAACTTTTTCTTCTTCCTTCATAACAGGTACTTCTTCTAAACTAGGTAATTTCTCTTCCAAGCTTACAGGTTCTTCTTCTTTCTCTTCATCAGTAGTTAATACTTCTATTTCTTCTTTAGTATTATCTTCTACAGTCTCATTTTCTCTTATATTTTCTTCTTTAATCTCTCTTACATCGGCACTCACTTCTTCTTTAGGTTCTATAACTTCTTCTACTTCTTCCTCCTCTTCTTCTACTTCTATTTTCTCTAAACCTTCTATTAAAAGTTCTACTGTAATACTTAAAGCTTCTTCATTAACAATCGCATAAGTAAAGTTATTAATATCTACTTTTCTTGTCTCTTCTTCTAAAGCTGTAGTAAGCATAATTTCTACAGGAACTTTATAACTAAATTCTTCTTCTATTGTACTAGCTTCAGTCATTTTATAAGTACCACTAATTATTAAGTTACCTTCAATTTCACTATCGTTAATGAAAGCAAGATCAGGTTCTAATGAGATACTACTAATTTCTCCCACCATCGTTTTAAAAGCTATCTCTTTTTCTAAAGTTACTATTTGTTTCATACATTATCTCCTTTCCTTAGTTCTAATATATGACAAGAAAAAAAGATTATTACTATATCTTCTTTGCAAAAGTAATAATCTTTTCATCTCTCTTAAATAATATATATCATAACTTTAAATAAAAAAAGAATGAAATAAATTTCATTCACCAACCGCTTTGCGGTTGTTTTCTTTTGTACTACAATATTATTATGGTGGTAATATGATAATATGTACAGAAAAAGATAGGGAATTTGAACAATACAGAGATAAAGTTAAAAATAAAAAGGTAATATTTACAATTAAAGAAATTTTTAAAGATTGGTGGTATAAATTTCTAGAAACATATCCTAAACTTAATATTAGAGATGTTGTATTTTCTAATGTTGAAAGAATGTTAAAATGTAAAACTTGGGATTTAGGTTATGCCGTTTATAAATGTCCTAATTGTGGTGAAGAAAAAATAGTTCCTCATACCTGTAAATCTCGTCTTTGTTCTTCTTGTGGAAACAAATATAATAAACAAAGAGAATCTTCTATCTTTTCTAAACTATTTAGATGTAAACATCGCCATGTTGTTTTTACTATTCCAGATGAATTAAGAGTATATTTTAGAGAAGATAGAAAAAGACTTAATTATCTTTTTAAAGCCGCTTCTATTACTGTTAATTCTTGGTTTGAAAACAAGTACAAAAAGAAAGAGCTTATTCCTGCTTATATTTCTATTCTTCATACTTTTGGCAGAAGTCTTATTTTTAATCCTCATATTCATATGATCTTAATGGATGGTGGTATATCTAATAAATGTAAAGAATTTGTTAAAGTTGATTACTTTGCTTATCCATCATTTCGTAAACGATTTATGAAAGTACTTTTGGATTTATTAGAAGAAGATATTGGTAAAGATGAATTTAGAAAAATTAAAAATAAAATGTATTTTGAACACAAAGATGGTTTCTATGTTTATGCGCCTCCTTCTAAGTTTAAATCTTATATTGATTTAATTAAATATGCTTGCAGATATGTCGCACGCCCTGTTATGGCTGAATCTAGAATTATTGATTATGATGGTACCTTTGTTATCTTTTGGTATCAAAGACATAATGATGATTTAATCGTTATCGAAAAAGTACATGCTTATGAGTTTATTTCTAGAATCATTATCCATATTCCAGATTATAATTTTAAACAAATTAGATTTTATGGTGCTTATCATAATTCAACTAAAATAGATATTGAAGTTACAAAAATTATTTCTAAGGAAAAGAAAGAATTCTTTAGTAAACTTACTTCTTGGCGTACTCTTATTATAACTAATTTTGAAATAGATCCACTTACTTGTCCTATTTGTAATAATATAATGTTATACTATAATAGTATCTATACTTAAGAAAGGATTATTATAGTATGAAAAATGAAAACAAAGAAATAGAAAAATTATTAAATAGTGCCAAAAATTATTTTGGTAAAGATGAAAAAATATATATTTTCAAATGTAAGAAATGTGGCAAGTTAGATCCTGTTCCTGAGTTTATCGTTAACGAACAGATTGGATTTTTAAAATTTATCAAAAAGAAAGACATTCCTAAAATGGAATGTCCTTACTGCGGTTCTACTATGGAACAAATTAAAATTTAAAGTTTTTGCTTTATTCTTTTTGTCGTGATACCAAATTACATTGGTATCACTTTTGTTTTGAACGCTTTTAAACGCACTTTCCTTATATATCAAAAAGAGTTCGATGTAACTTACATCGAACTCCTGACGACTCAAAGCTTCTAAAGTTTCCTAAGTACCAACCAATATAAACTTTATCACATTTGCCATACATCTTCAATAGTAAATAATGAAAACAATATAATTGACACAATAAGTGATACAATAAATGAGACATTAAATGACACAAGAAATGATACAAGAAAAAAAGATTATTACTATATCTTCTTTGCAAAAGTAATAATCTTTTCATCTTCTCTATCAGGAAATAATTCTAGAATGGAAACAACTTCCTCAGTATCATAATAATTTCTTTTCTCTAAGATATTTAATATTGTAAGTAAATAATTATCTGCTTTCCTATTAACACTATAATAATCACTAAACTCTTTCTTTATGTAACTTATAGAATGAAGAATATAAGGATTCCCTAAAAGATAGTTATAGTTAGTCTCTCTTAATAGTAAATCATCTAATTCTAATAGCTCTAAATAATCTTCATAAGTAAAGATAAAGTCTCTTTTCAAATATTCACTTTCTATATATGCCCTTGCTCTTTTCTCTATTTCCCTTTCATCTAGTTCTTTTAACTTACTTAATCTATCTTTAGCATATCTATCATTATAGATAGTAGATATTTCTAATGCTGTATCTAAAAAGTCTTCGTTGACAAGGAAAAAACTAGGTTCACTAACAAGTAGAGCATGTATTCCTTTCATAGTAGAATTATAATCATTTGTTTTTAGAACGTCTAATCTCTCATCATCAGTCATATCGGCTTTAATATTTAAAGCATAGCGTCTATTTTCTATAGATAAATCTCTTAACTGCATACTTCCTCACTAACAAATAACTTTTTATATAACTCTTTATAATTAGAAACATAAATAAACTCTAGCTTTTCTCTTATCTCTTTAGGTACATCTTTAACATCGGCTTTATTTTTTAAAGGCAAGTAAATAGTCTTTACTCCTTCTCTATAGGCTCCTAATACTTTTTCTTTAACTCCTCCTATTTCGATAATATCTCCTTGAAGAGTTATTTCTCCTGTCATAGCGATATGTGTAGATATTTTAATGTTTGTAAAAGCACTAATTAAAGCGGTTGTAAGAGCGATACCAGCACTTGGTCCTTCTTTAGGTATAGCACCTTCAGGAACATGGATATGTATATCATCATCAAAGATACTTTTAGGTAAATTAAACTTCTTAGCATTGGCTTTGATATAACTTAAAGCAATCTTAGCAGACTCTTGCATAACATCGCCTAAGGACCCCGTTAAAACTAAGTTAGAACTTCCTTTATAATGATTTACTTCTATAGGTAAGATATCTCCCCCATATGGGGTATAAGCAAGACCATTAACAACTCCTTTTAATTTAGTCTCTTTATTTTCTCTATTAGTATATATTTTCCTATCTAAGTACTTCTCTAAGTCTTTACTAGTAACTTCATAAAAGACAGGCTCATTAAGAGTCAATACTTGCTTAACTATCTTTCTAAGTATCTTAGATATTAGTCTTTCTAAATTCCTAACCCCTGCTTCTTTAGTATAGTAATTAATAATATCAAGTATGGCTTTATCACTAAAATTAACTTGTAAAGAGGTAAGGCCATGTTCATCTAAAGCTTTAGGTATTAAATAGTTTTTAGCGATAGATAACTTTTCATACTCAGTATAAGAGTCTAAATAAATAATCTCTAATCTATCTCTAAGTTCAGGTGGTATTTGATCTTCATAGTTGGCAGTAGCGATAAATAAGACACTTGATAAGTCATACTCTTCTTCTAGATAATGATCATAAAAAGTACTATTTTGTTCTTTATCTAAGACTTCTAAAAGGCTACTAGCAGGATCTCCTCTGTAATTCTTAGTCATCTTATCTATCTCATCTATTATAAAGACAGGGTTAGAACTACCACACTTTCTTATCCCACTAATTATTCTACCAGGTAGAGCCCCTACATAAGTCCTTCTATGTCCCACTATCTCTGCTTCATCATTAACTCCCCCAACAGAAACACTAACAAGACGTCTATTAAGAGCTTTTGCAATAGTTTTAGCAAGAGAAGTCTTACCGACACCAGGTGGTCCTATTAAACAAAGAATAGGACTCTTTTCTTTAGGAGAATTCTGTTTAACAGCAATGTACTCAACAATTCTCTCCTTTACTTTAGTAAGACCATAATGACTATTATTTAAAGTATTTTCTATTTCTTTAATATCTGTAACATCTTTTGTTTTATAGTCCCAAGGAAGACTCAACATTAAATCAAGATATTCTCTTAATATAGAAGCTTCAGGAACATTTTCATTTATAGACTTATAATGTTCTATCTCTTCTTTAATCTTATTTCTTACTTTATTAGAACACTTAAGTTTCTTTAACTTCTTATTATAATTATCTATAACCATATTCTTACTACTAACAGTACCAAGTTCATTAGATATTATTTTTAATTTCTCAGATAAGTAGTATTTTCTTTGATCTTCATCTATTCTTTTATGAACTTTCGCTTCTATTTCTTTTTCAAGTTTAGCAAGATTTATCTCTTCTTTTAACTGACTTACTAAATTAATCGCTCTTTTAATAGGATCTAACTCATACAAATAACTTTTCTTAGTATCAGGAGAAAGATTAAGAAAAGATACTATAAAGTCTGTTAATTTATCTAAGCTTTTAATTGATGATATCTCACCTAACATCGCATTACTAACACTAGATATTTCTCTAACATATCTCTCATAATTACGATATAACATATTTAAGTATTTATCTTCTTCTAAAGAATTATTAGTAGTATTTTCTATTTCTTTATAATTAGCATAATAAACACCATTTTCTTCTTCGTAAGAACTTATCTCTATTCTTTTTAAACCTATAAAGATATAACGCATTTTTGAGTTTGGAATATTAAGTTTTAAAGTTAGGGTTGCTAAAAGTCCTATTTTAGGGAACTCTGTCACATCATCAGTACTAATATTATCAATAGAGTGGATAATGACTAATTCTTTATTATCAGTCTTATCGACAGCATCAACTATTCCTTGTTCATAATAATCTACTGTCTCACCACGATACTCCATTCCTGGAAAAAGTATTGCATTATTAATAATTAAAATAGGTAACTTCGCCATTTATATTCCTCCCTAAAAAACCTAATATTTATTATATCTAAAATTTAAAATTTGACAATAGAAAAAGAACATTTTTCATGTCCTTTTATTTTAATAACTAATACTTATTTTACTATACCAGATATAGTACATGAAGTTGGTGTATAAGCTTCATAAGCAGTATTACTTGTTGCTCTATATAAATTGATAGTATCTCCAGCTGTTTTACTACTTATTGTTTGATAATTACCTTCACTTGTAACTGCTTTTTCTTTAACCAAATCTCCATCAAGGCCATTTTCATCTAGAACACCAAAACCATTATTTGCATCATCAGTCATTTGAACAAAATATTGATAACTATCTGCACCAGCAGTAGAGCTGTTATAAATAATTACAAAGCTTTCATCTGAATATGCAGAATTGAATGGACTATCATGAGAACCACTTTCAAGTGCTACTGTGTTAGTAGATACTGCTAAACACTGTCCATAACTTGGCATTAAATCACTAGCATAATCACCATTTACAAAGCTAAGTCTTACAGCATTTGCATATTGTTGAGCAGTAGTTACAAAAGTATCACGTCTTGCTCCTCTAATATAACCTGACATAGCTGTAATTGCAAGAGTCATCAATATTGCTAAAATAATTATAACTGCAAGCAATTCGATTAAAGTAAATCCTTTCTTGTTCATTCTTTTTTTCATTTCTATAACCTCCATATCTTACTTTTACATCATAGCAAATATTTATTTAACTGTCAATAAATATTTGTAATAGAATATCCACTTAACACTCCTCCTACTGCAGGAATTTCAATATCTAAATCACTTCCAGTTGTAACTTTATTTCTGGCATTTTCTTTATTTAAATCACTTCTTGCAGTCAGAGGTATTCCTCTTGTATTTCCGTCATAATTTTCAACAATTGTAGAAAAATATTCATAAGAGTTTCCTGATCTAGCAACTACTACATATGATTTATCTAAATCATAATCACCGCCTTCTGGAGCTTCTGTAAATTCAGATGTATCTAATGTTCTTAATAATATAACTATACAATTGCCATCTGTTGGTAACTCAATGCTAGTATTGCTTCTAATTTCATATTCTGCTAAAGTTATCATTTTCTTAGCATCAGAGACATACGTATCCTGTTTATTTCTGTCAATTATACTCATAACATTAGGAACTGCAATTAACATAATAAGTGCCAATATTAAAATAGTCGCTAATAATTCTATTATTGTAAAACCTTTTCTATCCATCGCATCACTTTCCTATCTTTTACTATATTATAGCATTTTTTTTATCAAGATAAAATATTTTTTAAATTTTCTCTTTCTAAAAATGAAGTTTCTGTCAAGTTATTACCAAAAAGTGAATCATAACGAAAGATAGCAAAACCACTATAATTAGATAGTTCACGACTAAGCATTACTTCTCTAGCTATTATATTATTATATTCTATCCATTCATTAGAACCATCTTTAGCATAATTATCTACATTACCAGTCTTATAAAAAGCAAGAGCAGGAATTAATTCTATATTATTAGTTATTAAATTATTCCAAGACTTAACAGTATCTTCAAAAGGTTTAGTACTATTAAAAAAGCCATAATAGACCTGAGGCATTATATAATCTAGATACCCTTTTTCAGTACAAAAAAGCCTTGTATCAACATAATTACTATTATAATTATTATCTATATTACCATCAGGAGAGATACCAAAAAGAATTGACTTATCATAAGATTTTATAAGTTTATAAGTTTTTTTAATTAAAGAACTAATAGTATTTAATCTAAATTGCTGTAAAGTTAAACTTATTATCTTTTAAAGACTTTTCATACTCCCTTTTATCTATATCATCACTCTTAGGATAGAAATAATCATCAAAATGTATTCCATCAACATCATAGTTTTTAATTATCTCTTCTATACCCTCAAGAATTAATGTTTCTACTTTATTACTAGCAGGATTATAGTAGATCCCATTATCCGTAACTTCTATATTAGTAGAGTTTAACATACTATAAGCAGGATTATCTTTACTGATTACACTAATATCTGTATCATTACTAATTCTATATGGATTAATCCAAGCATGTAATTCTAAATTTTTCTTATGAGCTTTCTTTACAAAATAATCTAAAATATCAAAAGGTAAATCATCTCCTTCAGTATTAACAACACTTCTACTACTAGGATAAATAGATGATTTATATATAGCATCACTAAAACTCCTTACTTGAAGTATTATCATATTAAAACCAAAATTCTTAGCATTATCAAGCATATCATTTATAGTACGTTTCATCTCTTCACTACTTTTACCTCTTAAATTATTACCAAGTTCAATATAAGAAATAAACACAGCTCGCTTCTCTTCCTCTATCTTAGATTTATCTTCCTTTTTTAAAGTATCTTTAGGTATGAAGATATAAATTACAATTAATAAAAAAATGATAAGTATTAAATAATATTCTCTTTTCATACACTTATCATATTATTAAAACTATAAATTTATTGTCTAATTAAGAGATGCAATCACTATTTTTTATAATAAATAACTGATTATCTTTATAAAAGCATAAAACACATCATCAAGCTTTACTTTTTTACTAGCAAGCAACTCATTAAGCCATTTCTCTTTTCTTCTTATTTTCTTAAGTGTCATCTTCTGTATTTTACCATCAAGGATTAAAGGAAGAGGATATGGTCCACTATTATTAGCATCTTTAGTAAAAACAGAAAGTTTACCACTAGTCTCTAAAATTGCATACTCTACTTCTTCAATACTTTTAACATTTCTAGCACGTAACTGAGTAAGTAAATCTTCTAAGTTATAGCGTTGTTTAATCATCTCTTTAAAATTAACTTTACCATTATCTATAATAACAGATGCATCTCCATCTAACATACTTCTAACCTTATCACTTTTTAAAGAGATTTTAGCAAGTACGATTTGTAATATTACTAAGACTCCTATTGGTAAGAGCATTAAAAATACACTACTATCATATCTTTCAATACTAATCGCTGCAAGTTCTGCAATTAGGACTGAGACTATCAAGTCTATTATTCCTAATTCACCCAACTTCTCTTTTACCCATAAAGCGGTAAAATATAACGATGGCAAAATAAAAGAAAAGAGTCTTTAAAAGTATTAGCAAATAATCCATAATTATCACCTACTAATAACGTCTCCCAAAACTCTTTTTAAATTATTCCTTTATTTTTTAAAAGTTCTATTATTTCTTTATGTATTTCTTCTATTGTTTTCTCTTTATCTTCATCAATACAATCTATTATATCCCAGTTATAAAGGCCAGCAAGTTCTAAATATGCTTGTAATACTCTATTCTTGTTTAGTGTCTTCTTCTAGTTAAATCAAAAGATAGTTGATTGCTATATTTATAAGGCATATTAAGTAGAATTGTATAATCTGGCTTAGGTAGTTTTAAAAGCCAGTACTCTAGTTTATCTATCCACTGATACATGTAAAATCGATCTCATCACGAGTCTCTCATATTTACTGCCTTGAGTTAGCCATATTAGAACTAGTGTAACGGTTAATAACAACGATATAGTCATCTATCAAGATAATTCTTTAATTTTATTTATATTGTACTTTCTATCTGCAGCGGTATATAAACAAACGAGTTCTGGATCTAGAGGAATCGATTCCTTTCAGGGAAGTAGTTATTGTTATTTAAAAGGCAGTCTTTAAAGATTCTTACCTGTTGGAGTATCATACATAGGAAACGAAAATTCTATGGCTTTTATCCCCATTCTATTTAAAGACCCTACTAATAGTTTACTTTGTGTCTCTTTTCCACTACCTTCTATTCCTTCAATAACAATAATCTTGCCCATAATGTCTCTCCTCCTATATATTTATATTATTATGTTCGTCAAATGGCACTAACAAGCATTTACGGCTTGCCAAATAATCACACATATGGACAAAATTTTGATATTTAGTATGAGGTTTCTCTAAGACTTCATTACCGTTATAATCAGCAGTATAATCTCCCATATGCGTCTTAATAGCATCACTTATAAACTTAGCATCTTCACTACTCAGGCCTACTTTACTAGCATTATCAAGAATTACTTTACTAGCGATTAAAGGATGATCAAAACGAGTATATCTCTCCTCTACATTAGGCCTTTTTTAAAACCATCATGTAATAAGTAAGTGCCATAAGCATTAAATCTTTTTCTCTTGAGAAGTATACTTCTTACCAATAGATAAGTCTTGCAATAATTCATAACCTATTCTAACTGCTGCTTTTGTATGGCGAAGTAGGCCTCCCTCCCCTTGAGCATAACTAGGATGATACTTACCAGTTGATGCAGCGGGTTCTTTAAAGAAATAATCTGGTAATAAGTTCTATTAACTCACCAAGACTTTTTCTTAAAGATTCATCTTTTATATAATTAATTTCATCATAAAATATCTCTTTTTTATTCATAATTACCTCTTTCTAGTCCATTATATCAAAAGAAACATTTGTTTGTAAAGTATCTTAGAATTTTAATATTATTTCATCTAAAACATAAAAATAATCTTCATATACTCTTAAATATCTATTATCTTCTTCTAAAATATTACTGTTAACTAATTCTTTATAATTAAATATATCATCTATATTAATTTTATATTTATCTTTAAATACCTCTTTATCTATTCCTATATTAGTTCTTAGATTTAACATAACTTCATAAAACATTTTATCTTTAATAGTTAATATCTCTTTATCTACAATAGTTTTACCATTAATATAGTTAGTATACTTCTAGTATTAGTATATCTAATATTATCTATATAACCACTAGCTCCTACTCCAAAGCCATAATATTCTAAATTATGCCAATATTTTAAATTATGTTTTGAAGAGTACCCCTCTTTAGAAAAGTTAGATATTTCATAATGAATATAAGAGTTATCTTTAAGTATAGAAGATATCATATCATACATTTTTCTATCTAAAGATTTATCTATATTCTTAACACCATTTATTTTTAATTTAGTATTATCTTCTATAATTAAAGAGTATGTTGATATATGAGTAACATCTAATGATAGTAAAAAGTTTAAATCTTCTTTTAAATCATTTAAAGTCTCTCCTTTTATAGCATAAATTAAATCTACATTTATATTAGTAATACCCTCTTTTTTTAAGTTATTTATACAAGTAATAACACTATCTTTACTAGTTCTTCTTTCAAGCACATCCTGTAATTTACTATTTATAGTTTCAACTCCAAGACTAACTCTATTAACACCATAGCTTTTCAATAATTTAATCTTATCCAATGTTAAACTATCAGGATTAGCTTCTATAGTAATCTCACAGTCTTTACTTAACTTAAACATCTTTAAAATACTAAATAACTTCTCTAATTCATTAAGACTTAAACTACTAGGGGTACCTCCTCCTACGCAGCGCTCGACTGT
>CAWVIV010000019.1:0-122665 GCA_963929435.1 uncultured Bacilli bacterium | reverse complement strand
TATATTATGATTGGGTAATATTGGTGATTCTTCTGGCTTTGTTATTAAAGATAATAAAACTTCATAAAGTAACATATGACCATACATTAGTAAACTTATTAGTCTCAGCTGGAGAATTAACAGAAGAAGAAGCTAAGGACCATCCTAAGAAAAATGTTTTGATGAAAGCACTTGGGGCAAATGACCCAATAGATATAGATATCTTTGATTGTGATATGGAAATAGATGCTATACTTTTATCTAGTGATGGACTCACTAATATGTTAGATGAAGAGTCTATTGAAAAAGTCTTAACTGGAGAAGGAGATATTGAAGATAAAGTTATAAAATTAATTAGGAAAGCAAATAATCGAGGGGGGTACTGATAATATATCAGTAGCATACTTAATTTTAGGAGAAGGTGAAGAATAATGGTTACAAAGGGGCAAAAAATTAATGGTCGTTATGAGATAATTAAATCAATAGGCGAAGGTGGTATGGCTAATGTCTATCTTGCATATGATACTATACTTGATAGAAATGTAGCGATAAAAGTATTAAGGGGTGACCTTGCAAATGATGAGAAGTTTGTAAGACGTTTTCAACGTGAAGCTTTATCAGCTTCTAGTCTTTCTCATCCTAATATTGTTGCCATGTATGATGTAGGAGAAGATAATGGGCTTTATTATATTGTTATGGAGTACGTGGAAGGAAAGACTTTAAAACAATTACTTAAAAAACGTGGTAGTCTAACATTATCAGAAGCGATAGATATCATGTTACAATTAACAGATGGTATGGCTCATGCCCATGACTCATATATCGTTCATAGGGATTTAAAACCACAAAATATAATGATACAAGATGATGGACAAATTAAAATAACAGACTTCGGTATTGCTATGGCTCTTAATTCTACCCAATTAACCCAAACTAATTCAGTAATGGGTTCAGTTCACTATTTACCACCTGAACAAGCAGCAGGTAAAGGGGCAACTATTAAGAGTGATATTTATTCGATGGGAATTATTTTCTATGAATTATTAACAGGAGAATTACCTTTCAAAGGAGATAGTGCTGTTGAAATTGCCCTAAAACAAATGAAAGAACCTCTACCTGATGTTCATAAATTAAATAATGATATTCCTCAAAGTATCGAAAATATTATCTTAAAAGCCACTGCTAAAAATCCTAAAAATAGATATGATGATGCTAAGAGTATGCATAATGACTTATTAACCGCTTTAAATGATGATAGAATAAATGAACCACCTTATGTTTATCCATATCCTGAAAATGAAGTGGATGAGACGACAAAAATAATGAAACCAATTAGTGATGAAAATGAAGGTATCGCTACACCTATTACTGATGAAAAGGTAAAAAAATCTAATAAATTAATCATCGCTTTATCAATAATCGCTGGCGTTATCGTGGTAGCATTAATATCAGTGTTCTTTATTATTCCTGCCTTAACAGCCGAAAAAGATGTCAAAGTACCAGATGTTAGTGGCATGACAGTTAGTAAAGCGGAAGATACCCTTGAAGATGCCGGACTTACTGTTAATAGTAAAATAGAAGAAGTAAGTAGTGAAGATGTTAAGAAAAATAGAATTATTAGAACTGACCCAAAAAGTGGTAGTACTGTTAAAGAGGGTACAAGAGTAACTCTTTATAAATCAACAGGTGTTAAGACATATGAACTTGAAAATTATGTTAATATGGATGTTAATGAAGTAAGAAAGACTCTAGAAGATATGGGACTAGAAGTTAAAATCCAACAGATAGAACCTGATTCTACAACTTGTTCTGTAATAGGACAAAACCTTGTTATTTCTCAATCACTTGATGAAGGCAGTGAAGTTAAATCAGGAGATGATATAACATTAACAGTTCTAAAAGACATTACTTTCCCAGATTGGTATTTACAAACAGCAGATGCAGTAACAAGTTGGGCAAATAATGCCTGTGTAACTGTAACAACAGAATATCAAGATGTAACAGATAAAAACATGGATGGTAAGATTATTACTCAATCACGTCCTAATGGTTCTACAGTTAGAAACAATGATAGTGTAACTATTACAATTGGTAGATTAGTAGAGTCTAAGGATGATGATACTACTACAACAGAACAAGAAGGAAATAATGGCAATAATAACAATAACAATAATTCCAATTCTTCATCAAATCCAAGTTCTCAAAGTAATGATTAGGAGAAAAAATGCAAGGACAAATTATTAAAATAAGTAGTAATAGACATATAGTATCTAGTAATAATAAAACTTATAATACAATACCTAGAGGTAAATTTAGAAAAGATAAACTAATACCTAAAGTTGGGGATTATGTTAGATTTAATGAGAAAAGTTTAGTAATAGAAGAAATATTACCTAGAAAAAATACCTTTAATAGACCTATGGTTAGTAATATTGATAGAGCTTTCATTATAACAAGTCTTGTTAATCCAGATTTTTCTTTAGGCTTATTAGATAAATTTATCGCTCATATGGAACTTAATAAGGTAGATGTTGTTATCTGCTTAACTAAGACTGATTTAGTTAGTAGGGAAACTTATGATAAAATAAAAGAGATAATGGTATATTATACTAATATAGGCTATACTGTTCTTACTAATTTAGAACTTGAAAAAATAAAAGAACTAATTAAAGATAAGACAGTTGTCTTTATAGGGCAAACAGGGGCAGGGAAGAGTACTCTTTTAAATAAGTTAAATCCTAATTGGAATTTAAAGACAGGAGAAGTCTCTCTTGCTCTTGGTAGAGGAAGACATACAACAAGAAATGTAGAATTATATGACTTTTTAGATGGTAAAGTCCTTGATACCCCAGGCTTTTCAGCTTTAGACCTTTCTATTTATAAAAAAGAAGATATTAAATATGCTTTTAGAGAGTTCTCTAATTACGCCTGTCCTTTTAGAGATTGTTCCCATACTAAAGAAAAAGAATGTGTGATAAAAAAAGCAGTGGAAGATGGAGAAATTCTTAAAAGTAGATATGATAGTTATTTAAAGTTCTATGAGGAGGCGATTAAATGATTAGTGCATCTTTTTTAACTAGTAAAGATATACCAAATACTTTAACAAAGTTAAACGATACAGATGTAGACTTTATTCATGTAGATGTTATGGATGGTAAGTATGTAGAGAATAAATCATTACCATTTAAAGAGATGAGACATATCTATAAATTTACTGATAAAAGATTAGATGTTCATTTAATGGTTGCATCTCCTAGTATTTATATTAGTGACTATGCTAGTCTAAATACAGAGTATATAACTATACATTTAGATACCCTAGAAGATACTTTAAGTAATCTAAAACTAATTAAAAGTTATGGTATTAAAGCAGGACTTGCTCTTAATCCAGATGATAAAGTAGAAAAATTAATACCTTATTTACCATATATAGATTTAATATTAGTAATGGGAGTTATACCAGGTAAAGGTGGACAAAAGTTTATTGATAAAACAATAGACAAATTAAAAGAATTAAAAGTCCTAAAAAAAGAATATAAAGACTTTAAATTTAGAGTAAGCGTTGATGGTGGAGTTAATGATATAGTTGCCAAAAAAATCCATAATTTAACTGATATTATAGTAAGTGGTAATTATATAACAAATAGTGATGATTATCAAAAGCAAATAAATAGTTTACGTTTTTAAAGTAAAATGTTATAATTTATTTAGATTAGATAAAGAATAAATGAAAGGGTGTAGTCTATGGATAATAAAAATGATAATAATAAAACTAATGAAGAAACTCCTAAAGTGGTAACACCAGAAACTGATAATACTGTAAATTCTACTCCAGTTAATAATGAACCTAAAGTAGTAGAAGCTTCTAATACTACTGAGGTAAGTCAAGAGAAAAGCGCAGATAATAATCAAGATAATGCAGTTCCAACTTCTGCTAAAATAGAAGAAAATACTACTGGTAAAAAGAAAAAAGGACATCCTGTATTTCTAGTATTACTATTAATATTTTTATTTGCATTTGTTTATTTTCTACCTGATATTACGGAATATGTAACTGATTATATGAATGAAAAAAATGGTGTTAACGAATTAAAAAGTGGAACTATGAGTTGTACTTTTAGGAACTCTACTGATAGTTTAGATTATACCTATGATTTGAGTTTTAAATATGAGAAGAATCGACTAAAGAGTAGTAGAATGACTACAACTAATAGATTAGCAGATACTGCAACTGATAATAGTATTTTAACAGAAAGAGAAAATTCATGTGAGTTTCTTAAGACTGTTTTAGATGAAAATGATATTGGTATGACAGCAGATTGTAGTGTAAGTGCGGCAGTACAAGTTACTACCCAAAATATAAATTATGAAAAACTTGATATGGATTTTATTACTAATAATATTACAGAGTTTGAAGGATTTTATCCAGAATACGAATTGAATGAGAGTATTACTACTATTGAACAAGGACTAGAAAATAGTGGTTATACATGTGAGAGAAATGAAAGTTAGAAAGAAGGTAAAAAAATGAAAAAAATAAAGGCTAGCACCCGTTTACAACATGTTACCTGGGGGGGGGTGCTTAAATTACCAGAATGGTAGTTTAGTTACTTTCTTTCATTGTGGCTTAAAAGAATAGAGGATAATTCTATTCTTTTTTGTGTGTAATAATGAAAGGAGTAAAAGATGAAAAATAAGAATAAAAAAGTAATGATAATAATTGTAAGTATGTTGATAGTGATAATATTACTACTTGCATTAACTTATGCATATTTTAGAACAGAGTTATTTGGTAGTGAAGAGATAGTAAAAGTAGGAACATTAGACTTAGTATTAGATGAGACAAGTGAAGGGATAAGTTTAGATAATGCCGTAGGTATAAGTGATAGTGAAGGTTTATCTTTAGATGGTTCTACTTTTGAATTAAGGAATAATGGAAATAAGGCTATAGATTATAAGATTTATTTAGATGATAATACTATAGGAGATAATGATACTAGAATAGATGATAAATATTTAAAGTATAATCTTAATAAGAATGGATTAGATAGTGGTGCATATTTGCTTACAAGTATAAAAAGCAATTCAAGTAGAATAATAGATTCTGGAACAATAGAAGGAGATTCTACTAATAAATATAATTTAAAACTTTGGATAACAGATGAAGTAGATGGAAACTACTCTGGCCAAGTCTTTAGTGGCAAATTAAGAGTAGAAGCAAGTCAAGAAAGAGTAAAACCTAATGAACCAGAACTTGATGATAATATGATAGCCGTTACATATAATGGAACAAATTGGGTAAAAACAGATAAAGATAATAATTGGTATAATTATGATGAATTAAAATGGGCTAATGCTGTAACAGTTAGTAGTGCTACAAGAGAAAAATATTTAAGTGCAGATATTGGAACAGTAATAAATATGGATGATATAGAGACAATGTGGGTATGGATACCAAGATATAGTTATTCTATAGGAAGTGAAGATGATATAAATTATTATGGAAAACAAGGAGAGTATTTAGATAATATACCAACTAGATTATTACCAGGTGAGATAGATGTTAAATTTGTTAGTACAGATACTAAAGATAGAGGTACTGCAAAATACCTAGTAAGCGAAGGAATAAAAAATAGTAGTTGGTATACTCCAGATGCCTTTACGTTTGGTGATGAAGAGCTTTCTGGAATATGGGTAGGTAAGTTTGAGACAAGTAGTAGTAATCCTTCTCTTAGTAGTGGTGGAGGCAATACTACTAGTCTAGATCCAATGATAAAACCAAATGTAACGAGTTGGAGGAATATAAATGTAAGTAATGCTTTTAATGTAAGTTTAAAAATGAATGATGAAGGAAATAGATATGGTTTTACTGAAAACATTGATACTCATATGATGAAAAATAGTGAGTGGGCAGTTGTTGCATACCTTTCACAGTCTAAATATGGAAAGTTAGGTAATGTTAAGTTTACTGGTGCTAATAAAGAGATATATCAAAATAAATCAGATCAATATATAACAGGTTGCAGTTATGGTAGCCCTTCTAATGGAAATACAGATTATGGTTGCCAATATAATTATAATGTAGATATAAATGGCACAGGCGCAAGTACAACAGGAAACATCTATGGAGTCTATGATATGAGTGGTGGTTCTTTAGAATATGTCATGGGTAATTATAATGATGAAGTAGGAAGTAGTGGTTTTGAAATTATGCCAGAGTCAAAGTATTATGATAAATATACAGGCAATACAGTGAGTGATGTGTGTAATGGGAACATATGCTTATCACATGGGTTTGAAAACAATAGTTGGTATAGCGATAGTGCATTATATAAGTTTAGTAATGTTTGGTTATTAAGAGGTGGTAGAACTAATAATGGTAATACTGCAGGAATATTTTCAATTATGACAACATCTGTTAATGGTTCCACTTTTACAGATCATTCATTTCGCCTTGCTATTACTTCCAATGGCTAAATACACTTAATAGTAAAATTTGACACAAAGTGTTTAAATTTTTGTAATTAACTTTTTTGAGATGTTTTTAAAAGTTAGCATTCATGATATTATCATGTTTGCTTCTTTTTTATCTTGACACAATCTATCTATTATGATACTTTATAAGTAGAAGAGCGACTTATAAAAAAGATGGAAAAATAAGGAGTGATGAAAAAAATTAAATTTATGTGAATTTTGTAAATTGAAGTGATTTTTGATATGAATATTTAAAATTCCCCTAGAGAAAATATTAAATTGAAAGCAGATTTTTTAGGAATTTTAAAAATTGCCTTTTTGCAATCATTTATAGACTATGTTATAACACCTGCAGAAAGGAGAAAGTATGAAAAAACTTCGTGAAAGAAAAATTCCTAATAATGTCTCTAATGAAAAGATTAGAGAATATATGATATCTAATAACTTTGTCTATGAAGGAACACTTGATAGTGTCTTTAAAGCTATTATGAGTGGATGTCTTTTATATTTAGGAGATTTAATATCTAAACTAACTGGACTTGATAAAGATTTTATTATTGAAAACTTTAAAGAACAGAATGTTGAATATAAAATAGCAAATGCTTTAGAAAAGAAAAAAGTATCAGATTTTATCTTTAAATTACCAGGCTTTATTATTAACTTAGAATGTAATCGCGGATACTGGGATGGACTGATAGAAAGAAATGATGCTTACTTTGGAAAATTAAAAGGCGAATTATTAAGTAAAGGTGAAGAGTATAGTAAAAAAATAAAAGTAATCCAGATTAATTTTGATATCTTTGATAACTTTGAAAAATGTCTAGGAAAAGAAAATATATCTAAATTTTATATGAAGAATAATGAAAATATAATAGAAACTAAAACAAGTGAAAAAATCCATATAGACATGATGAAAAGTTATAATAAGTATCTTAATGGAGAAGAGTTAACTAAATTAGATAAAGAATTAGTAATATTAATGTTAGATGACTATCTAGAAATTAAAAAAATAGCGGAAGGAGACGAGGAACTTATGGAAGTTGCAAAAAGATTATATGAACTAACAGATAACATTGATAATATAGGGCTATATGACCCCGAGAAAAGGATAAAGGAAGAGGAAGCTTTAAAGATAGAGTATCATAGTAAAATTGCTGAAGAAAAAGGAATTAAGCAAGGTGCTAATAATGAAAAAAGTTCTATTGCAAAGAATCTTCTTAAAGATGGATTACCCATTTCTAAAATATGTGAATACACAGGACTATCTCAAAATCAAATAGCAATGCTAATGTAATGAGACGATAAATTAATGGAAGGTTGTGCTTTAAGATTATATGAATTAACAGATAATATTGATAATATAGGACTATATGACCCTGAGAAAAGGAGAAAAGAAGAGGAAGCTTTAAAGATAGAGTATCATAGCAAATTTGCTAAAGAGAAAAAAGTCTATTGTAAAGAATCTTCTTAAAATAGGTATGCCTATAAAAGATATAATGAAAGCTACTGGAATGAGCAAAAAAGATACAAAAATATTAATGTAATGTTTAAAAATGTGTAAATAGAAAGAAGTTTTCTTGAATTTGCTTCTTTTTTTTGATAAAATAAACCTTGAAAAGAATAGATAAGGGCAAAAGATAAAGCTTTTGTATCTTTTTTTTGAAATCTTGAAGGATGTGAAATAATGGCAGTAAAATATGATGACAGTTCAATAAAAATATTAGAAGGATTAGAAGCAGTTAGAAAAAGACCAGGTATGTATATTGGTTCTACCGATAAAAGAGGTCTACACCATTTAGTATGGGAAATTGTTGATAATGCTATTGATGAAGCGATAAATGGATATGGAAAACATATTGTTATAACAATTCATTCTGATAAAAGTGTCAGTGTAAGTGATGAAGGTAGAGGTGTACCTGTTGGAATGCATGCATCAGGTAAACCTACTCCTGAAGTTATTTATACCGTACTCCATGCTGGAGGTAAATTTGAAGAAGCAGGATATAAAGTATCAGGTGGACTTCACGGTGTTGGTGCAAGTGTTGTTAATGCCTTATCTAAATGGATGGAAGTAACAATAAGAAGAGATAAAGGAGAGTATTTTATTCGTTTTAAAGATGGAGGCAAAGTAGATAAACCTTTAAAGAAAATAGGTACTACTAATAAAACAGGTACAACAGTTAGATTTTTACCTGACCCTGAAATATTCTCAACAACAAACTTTTCATATACAACAATCTGTGAAAGAATGCAAGAGTCTGCTTTTCTTCTTAAAGGCTTAACTATTGAAGTTCATGATGAAGAAGACGATAGACATGCTAAGTTTTGCTATGAAACAGGGCTAGTCGCTTTCGTTGAATACTTAAACGAAGATAAAACTACTCTACATAATGTTTTAGACTTTGAAGGAGTTAAAAATAAAATAGATGTAGAAATCGCTATGCAATATACTGATACATATCAAGAGAATATCGTATCCTTTGTTAATAATGTTAAGACTAGTGATGGTGGTACTCATGAAGTAGGATTTAAAACTGCTTTGACTCGTGTGTTTAACGACTATGCTAAAGCGAATGGTTTTATTAAAGGTAAAGAGAAAGCCCTTGAAGGTAGTGACGTTAGAGAAGGACTAACAGCAGTTATTTCCCTAAAAATACCAGAAGACTTGTTACAATTTGAAGGACAAACTAAAGGAAAACTTGGTACACCACAAGCTAGAACAGTAGTAGATTCTATTGTTAGTGAGAAACTACAATTTTATTTAGAAGAGAATAAAGCCATTGCAACTGAGATAATTACTAAATCATTAAAGAGTAAAGTAGCAAGAGAAGCGGCTCGTAAGGCAAGAGAAGAAGCAAGAAAAGGTAAGAGTAAAAATCCAAAAGAAAGAGCCTTATCTGGTAAACTAACTCCTGCCCAATCTAAAGATAAGACTAAAAAAGAACTATTCTTAGTAGAGGGAGACTCTGCAGGTGGTTCTGCAAAACAAGGAAGAGATAGAAAATATCAAGCGATACTTCCTTTACGTGGTAAAGTTTTAAATACAGAAAAAGCTAAAGTAGAAGATATCTTAAAGAATGAAGAAATAAATACCATGATTTATACCATAGGAGCAGGTTATGGAGCTAACTTTGATATAAATGATTGTGAATATAATAAAGTAATCATCATGAGCGATGCTGATGAAGATGGTGGACATATTCAGTGCCTACTTCTAACATTCTTCTATCGTTATATGCGACCATTAATAGAAGATGGTAGACTTTATGTCGCACTTCCTCCACTATTTAAAATCCAAAGTGGTAAAAATATAGAGTATGCTTATACTGTAGAAGAAATGAAAGAAAAGTCTAAAGGTAAGAAGTGTGAAATTCAAAGATATAAAGGTCTTGGTGAAATGAATGCTGATCAGTTATGTGAGACTACTATGAAACCAGGAACTCGTACCTTAATTAGAGTTAAAATAGAAGATGCTCAACTAGCAGAAAAACGTGTCTCTGTCCTTATGGGAGATGATGTCGCTCCTCGTAAAGAGTGGATAGATGAAAATGTTGAGTTTACTTTGGAAGATGATTATAAGATTTAGGAGGTGAAATGATGGCTAAGAAAACAGAAACTAAAGAAGTATTAGAACGTATTTGGGATTATACTCTTGAAGATATAATGGGGGAACGTTTTGGAAGTTATTCTAAATACATTATTCAAGAACGTGCTATCCCTGATGCAAGAGATGGATTAAAACCTGTACAAAGAAGAATACTTTATTCCATGTATAAAGAGAAAAATACTTATGATAAAGGATATCGTAAAAGTGCTAAGACGGTTGGAGATGTTATTGGTAATTACCATCCACATGGTGATTCATCTATTTATGATGCCATGGTTCGTATGAGTCAATCTTGGAAGACTAGACTTCCTTATATTGATATGCATGGTAATAATGGTTCTA
The DNA here is from genome assembly GCA_963929435.1 of uncultured Bacilli bacterium. Taxonomy (GTDB): domain Bacteria; phylum Bacillota_I; class Bacilli_A; order RF39; family UBA660; genus Onthousia. The sequence continues at coordinate 112,263 of CAWVIV010000019.1, read as the reverse complement.
TCGATGGAGATAGTCCCGCTGCCTATCGTTATACAGAAGCACGTCTATCTAAAATTGCTAATGAAATGTTACGTGATATTAATAAAGATACCGTAGAAATGGCTCCTAACTTTGATGATACAACTCTTGAACCTACAGTACTTCCAGCAAGGTTTCCTGCTTTATTAGTATATGGTGCCATGGGTATTTCTGCAGGATATGCTACTAATATTCCTCCTCATAACTTAGGAGAAGTAATAGATGCTACCATTCATAGAATTGATAATCCTAATTGTGGTTTAGATACCTTAATGAAATATGTTAAAGGACCTGACTTTCCAACTGGTGGTATTGTTGAAGGTATTAAAGGAATAAGAGATGCTTATGAAACAGGTAAAGGTAGAGTTATTATTAGAAGTAAATATGCTTTTGAAGGAAACTCTTTAGTAATTACAGAGATACCTTTTGAAGTTAATAAAGCACTTCTTGTTAAGAAGATAGATGATATTCGTCTTGATAAAAAGATAGATGGTATTGTTGAAGTAAGAGATGAGTCTGCTGAAGATGTTAGAATTGTTGTAGATTTAAAGAAGAGTGCAAATAGAGAATTAATAGTTAATTACTTATTAAAAAATACTGATTTACAAATTAGTTATAACTTTAATATGATTGCCATTGTTAAAAAGCGCCCTCGTCTTTTAGGTTTAAAACAGGCTCTTGATGCCTTTATTGACCATCAAAAAGAAGTTATTACGCGTCGTAGTCAGTTTGATTTAGACCATGCTAAGAGTGAATTACATATCGTTGAAGGACTTATTAAATGTCTATCTATCTTAGATGAAGTAATTCGTGTTATTAGAGCAAGTAAGAATAAAGCTGATGCTAAAGAGAATTTAGTTAAAGAGTTTGACTTTTCTATGGCTCAAGCAGAAGCTATAGTAACATTACAACTATATCGCCTAACTAATACTGATGTCGTAGAACTTGAAGAAAGAATGGCTACTTTAAGAAAAATAATAGAAGGGTTAACGGCAATTTTAGGAAATGAAGAAGTCTTAAAGAAAGTTATGAAAGATGAATTACGTAAAGTAAGAAATGAATATGCACTACCTCGTCTTACAGAAATAAAAGATGAGATAACAGAAATAAAAATAGATACGACTGTAATGATACCTAAAGAAGATGTTATTGTTACATTAAGTAAAGATGGCTACATTAAAAGAACTAGTCTTAAGAGTTATAGCGCAAGTAAAGATGAAGAGACTACTTTAAAAGAAAATGATTATTTAATAGGTATGTATGAAGCATCTACTTTAGATACTTTACTAGTCTTTACTAATCAAGGTAACTTCTTATTTATACCAGTTCATACTATCTATGATTTAAAATGGAAAGAACTTGGTAAACACGTTAGTAATTTAGTACCTTTAGGAGAAGGAGAAGAAGTCATATCTAGTTTACTTGTTAAAGATTTTAAGAAAGATGTTAATGTCATAATCTCTACTGCTAACGGTATGATTAAAAGAACAAGTCTTTCTGACTTTAAGATAACTAGAATAACTAAGCCTAGTAGTTGTATTAAACTAAAAGATGGTGATACTGTTGTTGATGTAATGCTTGATACTAATCCTGATATCTTTATTGCCACATCACTTGGTTATGGCCTATGGTTTTCTAAAGAAGAAATACCTATTGTTGGTATAAAAGCTAGTGGTGTTAAAGCGATTAACTTAAAAGATGATACTGTTGTTAGTACCATTAACTTTGATGAGAATACAAGTGACTATCTTGCAATTCTTACAGATAAAGGTACAGGTAAAAGAGTTAAATTAAAAGACTTTGAAAAGAGTAGTAGGGCAAGACGTGGCTTAATGACTATAAGAGATGTTAAGACTAATCCATATCATGTTATTAAAGCCTTAATGCCTACTAATAAAGACCATATAGGACTTAAAAATGGTGATATTACATTAATAAAACCAACAGAACTACCTATTACAGATAGATATTCTACAGGTAGCACTATTAATAAAAAAGGACTTACTAATGCCTTCCTTTATAAGACATTAGAAAAGCCTAATGAAAAAGAAGATACTACTCCTAAGAAAGACCAAGTCTCTCTTGAAGATATTGATAAAAGATTAATGACAATAGATGACTTTTTGAAATAAGTCGTCTTTTTTTTGCATATTATTTATTAGGTGATGTTTATGTCTAAAGAAAGTTTTAAAGAGTTTATTAAAAAAAGACCAGAGTTAGCCCAAGCTGTCTTTAATAATAAAACTACTTTTCAAAAGTTATATGAAGCCTATGATATGTATGGAGAAGATAGTAATGTCTTTGATGAATTATTAACACCAAAAAAAGAAGTAAAAGAGAGTCCCTCTACTTCATTTAAAGAAATAACAAATTTATTTAGAAATATTGACTTAGATACTGTTCAAAAAAGTGTTAATGGGTTGCAGAAAGCCGTAAGCCTAATTAGTGAAATAGTTCCTAAGAATAATGATGAATATATACCAAATTATGAAGAGCGACCAATTAATAAATATTATGAGGACTAATGCAAGTAGAAACAAGATTAAAGATTAAAAGTAATCCTAATCTTTATAGATATTTAAGAGAAAATTCTTATTGGTATAAATATCTTAATAGAAGTCCAATATTTCTAAAACAGCTAGAAGAAGAAATGAAAGAAAAATATCGCTTAAGACCAAGCGATAAAATAGAAAATATTTCTAATAGTCTAAACTTAATAAAATCATTTCTAGAAGTCATGGGGCTGTTGGGAAATTAAGTAATTGATTTCTTGACAGTTTCTTTTTTTGCTTTACATATGTAAAAGTCTCTTTATGTAAATTATTAGGTGTATTCCAACAGTTATCTTTAAATTTGCTATCTTCAAAAGAATCAAGTAATCTTCTTATATTAACACCTAAACACATAAGCATTACTTCACAAGAAACATTTTCTAAACCACGTCTTCTTATTCTTTCATAATTCATATTGTTCTTAATTTGACCAAATGTTCCTTCTACTTGAATACTTCTATTTATTCTTATTTCAATCCCCTTTGGGCTTAATAAGTTATTCCTTGCCTGTTCTTTCAATAACTCATAGTCAGGGTTTAACTCAGCTTTTCTAAAATTCTCATCTTTATTTTTTATGTTTTTCTTGCATACATATGAATAGTTACATTTATTGCAACCTTCAAATATATAGAGTTTTGTATCTTTGGCTCTTTGATGAGTGGTATTGGTTTTAAATGATATTTCTTTTCCAATATTAGCATTTAAACACATTATACCATCATCAAATGTATAAAAAAGTTGAGGCCTTTTGCCACTAGATTCACCACTCCATTGTTGAAACTTTAAATAGTTACCTATGTTGTGCTCCCTAAGATATTTATAATTGGTATAAATACCATAACCAGAATCTCCAACTGCATTTTTTGGATAAGTTCCATAATATTTATAATAATTATCGTATAAAGGTGTAAATGTATAATAATCTGTTCTATCTTGATATACCCCATACATTACAATTAGTAGATTAGATACTAATACTTGAACATTATATGCTGCATGAAAATCATGACTAAGTTTAGAATAATAATCCTCTTTTAACATCATTGCAGTTGCATCTTTATCTGTTTTAAAATATGAATTTCTATTTTCTCCACAGATACGTTCTTTCTCTTCATACTCTAATAGCTTAATTAAATATTGATATGCAAGTTTATAATTTTTAATTTCTTTAGTAGTTCTAATGCCTTTACCACTTGGTAATTTATAGATATCAATATTATTCTTATATACATAATCTTTTAATATTGAATTAAATTTATCAGTTTTAATTAAATCTTTATTATTAGCTTCATCAATATATCCCATTTCTCCTAATAGAGTTTTTATTTTTATATCTAATTTTTGATGGAATTTAGTAGGCTTCCAAACAAATTTATATTTATTAGCATTGGCTTCTATTTTGCTTCCATCAATATAAGCATCTGTAATAATTAAATTAAATCTTTTGATTATATGTTTAACAATAGTTGTAAATATTTCGTATTGATATGGGACTATATAATTATTGATGAAGTCACCAATAGTTGAATAGTCAGGAATTTCTCCTTCCATAATATATAATACCCTTATATCAAATATGCATTTATCTTCTATATCTCTTAAAGATGCTTTAAACTTTGCAAAACAATATATAATTGCGGCGAATAGTTTATAGGGATCATAACCTTTTCGTCCTTTACACATACTTCTTTTTAACTTTACACTTTTTATTATTTTCCAGACACCTGATTCTTCTAAAAAAATTAAAAATTTATCAATTTTTTCAAATTCCTCATTACATTTATCTGAGGGCACTAGAAAAATAGGCCTTTTTGTAGTAAAATATTCCATGTGATACAACTCCTTGAACAAGATTATTGTATCACAAAATGCCTTGAAAGCTTATACTTTCAAGGTTTTTGCTTTTTTTCAAAAAAAAAGAAACTGCTAAGAAATCAATTACTTAATTTCCCAACAGCCCCTTTTTGTTTTCTCATCTCTTTCTGCAATACTTTTCTTTACATAAGATAATGACTTAGTACATTCTCTTGTATCTACATTTTGTTCACTTTCTTGATAAACACTTAATACTTTATCAATTTCAAAATCTTTTAATAACATAAGAATGCTATCTAAATATACTTTACCTGCTTTTAAATACTCTAAATCATTTTCTGTTAAATCTTTATCTTTGTAAGTTAACATAGAAACTGCTTCAGATGCAAATTGAATAGAAAAATTTCTTTCTTTAATGTCTGTTTTATGATTTATTATATATTTTTCATAGCCATTAAATCTCTGTGCTAAAATAACTACACTATCTTTAGTTAAATTGTTTCTTAAGACTTCATCATAAATATCTTTATATAAAAATAAATATACATCAGTTATATAATCTATTAAATGTTTATCTATATTTTTAGATTCATTTAATAAAGTAAGAAAAAGTTCTACATGGTCAAGTGCTAACATCTTATTAGCTTTTAATCCTGAACCATAAATTTTATTATAAAAATTATAATCTAAGTAAATTCCTAAACCTCTACTTCTAGTATTATAATTATTTAAGAAACTTATATCATCAGTCGCTCTATCAAGAAGTTGTATTGTTAATCTATTAGCAGCTAAATCAAAGTCAATACCATTTATTATTTTAGCATCAAGTGTACCATCGCCTTCATTATATATAGTCCATATTCTATTAAGAAACTTAAATGCTAAAGTAGGACTAATACTTTTTAATTTATCATCTATAACACTATCAATAAGTTCTAATTTATCGTTATCTATTTTAGTATTAAAAAAAACTTCTTCATATCTACGATTAAATATTAATAAATCCTCAAGTAGAGTAAGTTCTTCATTACTAAAACCTCTCTTATATTTAATACTATTAAATGCTATCTTATCATTTCTATCTCTTAAACTTTTCATTCATTATTCCCCCAATTAACTTTATTATATATTTTATTTATGTAAATGAAAAGGAAAATGTGATATATTATTAAAGAAAGAGGGAAGAGTATGGACTATAATTTAATCTATCAGGAGTTATTATTAGATATAAAAAACTCTAATCTAGCTTTTAATATAAGAAAATCTTTAAATGATATCTATAATGATAAAGACTTAATTAGTCTAATTAATAAATATAAAGAAACAGGGAATGAAACCATAAAAAAAGAAATCTATAACAATGAGAAATTTATGAGATATAAACGATTAGAGAATGAGACTAATCTCTTAATAATGAAATTAAATAAGATATTTAAAGAAATAGGTGAAAGAGATGAGAATAATTAGTGGTAAATATAAAGGTAGAGTCTTAAAAGGTTATACTCTTAAAGGAACTAGACCTACTATGGATAGAGTTAAAGAATCTTTATTTGCAACTATTAATGATTACCTAGATAATAGTATTTGTCTAGACCTTTTCGCAGGAAGTGGTAATCTTGGTATAGAAGCTTTAAGTATGGGAGCAAGGGAAGTAGTATTGGTAGATAAAGAGTATATGGCTAGTAAGACTATTAAAAGTAATTTAGATATGTTAGGGACTAATATAAATGCAACTATTCTTACTATGGACTATTTAAAAGCCTTAGATAAGCTTTATCCTAAACAGTTTGATATTATCTTTTTAGACCCACCTTATAAAACAGATTATCTAAGTAAAGCTTTAAAGAAAATAAGTGAGTTAAATTTATTAAAGGGGATAGTAGTCTTAGAAAGTGATAGTTTAGAAAAGCTAGACTTTAGTGATTATTATGAAGAGATTAAGACTAAGAAGTATGGCGATAAATATATTAGAATACTAAAAAAGAAAGACTAGTCATCTTTCTTTATTTTAAAATAAAACGTTGTTCCTTTATTCTTAGTAGATTTTACTCCATATTCATAGTTATGTAATAAAAGTATATTTTTAACAATAGATAGACCTAATCCAGTTCCATAAACATATCGTTTATGGTTTTTCTTACTACGATAATATCTATCAAAGATATGGTCTATTTCTTTTTTATCAATACCTTTACCACTATCTATTACCATAATAGTATAATCTTTATCATCTTCAACTACTTTAATAATAACCTTTTTATCATCACCTGTATAGTTTAAAGCATTATTAAGTAAATTATATATTACTTGTTCAAGCTTCTTTTTATCAGCATTAATCATTAATTTATCTATATTATCATGAATAAACTCTATACTGTAACCATCTTTAATAACATAGATATTATGTTGTTTAACTATTCTTTTTATTAGTTTAATTAAATCAAAACTACTAATATCAAGCTTATCTAAATCATTCTCTACTTTAGTTAAAGCTAGGATATCATTAACTAAGTCATTAAGACGATTAACTTCTTCAATAATAATATTTAAATTACTTTTACACTTCTCTTTATCATCAATATTAATATCTAAAATTAACTCAGCATAAGCTTTAATCATTGTAAGAGGAGTCTTTAAATCATGAGAGACATTAGCCATTAAGTCTTTTTGTAACTCCTCAGTCTTAGATAACTCTTCTTTCATATCATTTAAAGCATCAGTTAAATCTATAAGTTCTTTAATATCACTACCAGAATCAAAATTAGTCTTAAGTTTTCCTTTAGAGATTAATTTAGCAGCTTTAGAAATTCTAATAATAGGGTTAGATAGTCTTTTAGAGATAAAATAGGCAACAACAATACTTAGAAGTAATACAACAATACTTACAATTATTAACTGCTGTTCAATAATATTAATAGTAGAGTCAAGGGGAATTAGAGAAGTAGAGATAAATATATAAAGATTATTACTTAATCTAGTGGCATTCATTATACTTTTTTCTCTTGTAAAATTATTAACTAGATTATAAGTCTTAGTCTTTTTATTACTATTAATAAAATTCCTCTTAATCGCTTTACTTCTTAAATTACAATTACTACTATAAGTAGAGTATAGATTATCTCCATTACTATTAGTTAATTCAATACAAACATTTTCACTATAAGAGACTCTATCAAGTTTTTCATATAAAGAGGTATCATTTTCAGTTACTAAAATATCTTGAGCTAGATTTTTAATAGTTCTAGTCTTAGTCCATTCATAGAATGTATTTATAAAGATAACCTGGAAAAAGAAAAGAAATATTAAAATAAATAGAGAAAATATTGCTAAGTACTTAAATATTTTAGTAGCAAGACTATTTTTCATCATCAAATTTATATCCTATACCTCTAACAGTAATAATTAAGTCTCTATATCTACCTAAATTATTTCTAAGCATCTTTATATGAGTATCAACAGTTCTATCATCTCCATAAAAGTCATAACCCCAAATTTTATTTAATAGTTGTTCTCTTGAAATAGCAATTCTTTTATTATTAATAAAGTATTTTAGTATCTCAAACTCTTTAGGTGTAACATTAACTTCTTTATCATCTATTCTAATAGTATGTTCTAGGAAATTAACAACTAACTTATCATAAGAATAACTATCAACATCTCCTTTAGTCCTCTTTAATATTGCTTTTACTCTAGCCATTAATTCTCTTGGAGAGAAAGGTTTACATAAATAGTCGTCAATTCCTCTATCAAAGCCTTCTAGTTTATCAACTTCATCATCTCTAGCGGAAAGAATAATAGTAGGTATCTTTTTTTCTTTAGGAATACTATTAAGTAAAGTAAAACCATCCATAATAGGCATCATGATATCTAAAATCATTAAATCAAACTTATTATTATTTAATAATTCTAATGCTTTAACACCAGAGTCTGCTTCCATAACTTCATAGCCATCTAAAGTTGCATATTCTCTAATAACTTCTCTAATATTTTTCTCATCATCGACAATTAGAATCTTTACTTTCTGCAAAGTCATCACCTCTTTGGCATATATTATATCATAAGTAAAAGGTGATTAAATGAAAAATATTAAAAGTATAGTAAAGAATATAAAGTTTAATAGTACAGTCTTAGGACTAATAAGTGGAGCCTATACAGTTAATACTTTGTATAATGTAAGTATAGTAGAAAATGGTATTTCTCTTAATAATAAGGAAGAATTCTATGCAACTAGTCTTATATATGGAGTCTTAATGGCAAGATTTATTTATGCTAATCATAAAGAGGGGAAAAAGTTAGAGAACATTGATAAAATAAAAAGAATATAATAAAAAGCTAAAATTTTGTTTGATAATAGAAAATGTTATGTTAGAATATTATTTAATGGTGATGAAATGATGAAGAAACAATATTTAATATATGCTGATGAATCACATAGAAAAGGTAAATACTTTAGTAATTTCTATGGTGGTGCATTAATAAATTATAATGAATTAGAAAAAATAAGTAATAAATTAAATGCTAAGAAAAAAGAACTTGGATTATTTCAAGAAGTTAAATGGACAAAGGTAACAGCACAATATTTAGATAAATATTTAAAACTAATTGATTATTTTTTTGAATTTATTAAGTCTAATAAGATAAAAATTAGAATAATGTTTAGACAAAATGCTCAAGTTCCTCAGAATTTAACTAGAGAACATGAGGAAAAAGAATATTTTCTTTTATACTATCAATTTATTAAACATGCTTTTGGTATAGATTACTGTAATCCAAAAGACAAACATCAAGTAGTATTAAAATTATATTTTGATAAATTACCAGATGTAAAAAAGAAAAATAAAGAGTTCAAAGGTTATATTTATGCTCTGAATGATTTCTTTTGCATTAATAATGTTCATATATATAATGAAGATATAGCAGAAGTAGATTCTAAAAATCATGTTATATTACAATGTATGGACATTATACTTGGTGCTATGAATTTTAAATTGAACAATATGGATAAAGAAAAAATACCAGGTAGTAATAAACGAGGTAAAAGAACTATTGCAAAAGAAAAATTAGACCTGTTCGGCAAGCTCAATTATAAATTTTGATTATATAAACAACAAATTATTCTTAACCTTTTTTCATATCTATTCATATGATTTCTATAAGTTTCTTTCATAATACGAAAAATTTTAATAGTTCTATTTGTATGTTCTATTTTAATACGTTCTGATGATAATACTTTGTTATGTTCTTTTTCTTCTTTAGTAAGTTCATGATACTTACTCTTTTTATATGGAATTATTGCATTATCAAGTTCTTTTTGAACACCTTGATAACCACTATCAAATTTACCACCAATACCTAGTTCATTTAGAATATCTATAATATCACTATCTTTAAGCATTTGATAATCGTGAACTTTTCCTTTTTCATTATGTACATTAATAATCCTTGTTGTATTTTCGTCTATTATAATTTGATTTTTTAGTTGTATGTCTTTTTTTCTTCCCAGAATAGTTTTCTTCTTGGTTAATCTGAGGTCTTTCAATACCCTTGTTCTTCAACATCCCCTATAATATATTTAACTTCATATCCTTCTTGTTCTAATTTGGCTATTTCACTTTTTTATATCTTCTAGACAAAATAATGGATGTTCTGATAATGTATTTTCTACCCATTTAATACTATCACAAACTGTTGATGGCGAAAGATCATAATCTAATCCCATTTGTCTCATTGCTCTGTATTCTCTCCAATAGGTTAAAGCAAGTACTAGTTTACATCCTGGACCAATTCCTTTAAAACTTCCTTTTTCATGTATTTGATTGTACTTTTCTTTTAGTATTTCTAACATTTTAAAAAATACTTCTCTTTTTACACCAGTATGTAGTTTAAATTTTTTTATCATCCTCAATTTGTAACCATTTTTTCTAATTTTATTTGGATTCCTTTTTTTTTAACATGTTTATCAGTTGTTGAATTATCTTTTAAACATTCTTCAATGATTTCCTTATATTCCCTTAAATATTGTTTTTCTTTTACATTTTCATTGATTGCATTAAAAAATTATAATTATAAGCATACCTACTATTACACCTATAAGTGATATTAATATATATATATCATTATCATCACCACTTTTATATTCTTGAATCAATGATATCATATTTTGGCTATTTTGTTCAATAACCTTGCCGAACAGGTCTATTATATAAAAAATATATTGAGAAATATAAAAAACTATATATCCAAATTTTAATATTGGTGTATCAACTAGTTGTAGAGGTGATTTTACAAATAATTGGAAAGACCCATATAGACATTGGTGCTTTAAATCTAAAAATACTATATTTGATTCATCGTTAACAAAAAAGAAAAAAATAAAAACTCCATTCTTCCTACATAAACCTTTCAACGTACTAAACGTGAAGCTTCGGATAGAACAGAGTTCTTATATGACAATCATATCATTTTTAATAATGACTGTCAATATTAGTTTATTAAAGATTTGTGATTTTTATTCAAAGTATGTTATATTTTTATGTAGAAAGGAGTCTTTGAAATGTCTGAAGTAGAATATTCAAAAAAAACGAATTGCTCACCTTAATTCAACTGTATGTTATTTGAAAAAAGATAATAAAGTTTTGATGATTAAATTTACTAAAAAATGGGGGCCATGTTTATGCACCTCCCAGGTGGTAAATTTGAAAGTGGGGAAAGTCCTTTAGATTGGTATTATTAGAGAATTTAATGAAGAAACAGGATTGACTTTAATTAATCCTAGATTACAGGGAATGTCATATTGGAAAGATGAAACAGAAGGGATTATATTTGTATATACTGCAGAAGATTTTAAAGGTAATTTAAGAAATGATTCTGATGAAGGAACTATAGAATGGATTAAGTTTGAAGATTTAGAAAAGTTAAAACAATTTGACCAAAACAAAATATTTACATCATATCTATTTAAAGATGAATTATTTGAAGGTAAGTTTTTAATAGACGATAAGTGCAAAGTCTTGGATTATAAAATAAGAAAAATTTAAAGAAGTAGGCAGTCTACTTTTTTATACTTTATAAATTATTATTTAGTAAAAATATTAAAATGATTTTTTGTGAAGTGAATTTATTTTTTTAGACTAGTTTTAACTTGATATAAGTTATAGAAAGTTGTAAATATTACATTAAGACTTGTTGAGAAGATAAGTCCCCACATACCTATTTTTAAGAGAGAAAAAATAAGAAGGAAGATAGTTCTAATTAAAGTACCTATAATAGTTGCCTTAAGTCCTAACTTAGTTAAGCCCATGGCATCTAAACAGCAGAAAGCGGTGCCTGGATATACTGTAAAATACAAATAGGGGCAAGAAACCTCATATAGGCGACTCCTTCATGAGTATTATAAATTAAACCTAGGAAGAACTCTGGGAAAATAGCAAGAAGAAGAGATGCGGGAACTCCTATTAAAAGAGAAATACCAATCGCTTGCCTTAACTTTTTCTTAGCATAATCATAATGCTTACTACTAGTCGCTTTTGATATAATAGGTAGCAAGGCTTGACTTATTGCCATTGTAAAGAAAGAGGGTAGAAGTAAAAGAGGCATAACAAAGCCACTGATAACACCATACTCAGTTACAATAAAGTTAGAACTGTATCCGACATAGGTTAAAGCATTTGTTAATATTATAGGCTCTAGAAAATAACCAAAAGAACCAATAAGACGACTTGCAGTTGATGGTATACTTATATTCATCGCTTCTTTTGCATATCCCTTATTAAAGGCAAGGTCCTGCTTTTTAATTGTTAAATTCTTAGGTAAGAAGAAAAATAAAACTAAAATAGATGATAACTCACTAATAATATTAGTTAAAATAACAAAAGTAACTGCCACTTCTAAGCCCTTACTAATAAAGATAGGAACTCCTATAATAATTAAAATAAGTCTTATAATATCTTCTAAGACATTAGATGTAACGTGTGGAAGCATCTGTTGTTTACCAAAGAAATAACTTCTTAAAATACTAGAAGTACTAGTTAAAGGTAATACTACACATATTGCAAGAATAGGTAAAAGAGCCCTTTTTTCATGTAAAAAGTTAAAAGCAAGAGTAGGGGCAATGACGATAACAAAAGAAATTATTATAATATTAATTATTAAGGAAATAGGAAGTAGAGAAAAAAGAAGCCTTTTATTATTTTTAGACTCTTCCGCGATAAGCTTTGATAATGCCGTAGGAATACCAAATTGACATAGACCAATTAATAGAGAAAAAGTAGGTAGGACTAACATATAAAGTCCAATACCCTCACTTCCCATTAATCTACTCATAACTATCTTTATAATCATGCCTAAAGCCTTAGTTAAGAAGCCACCAATTATTAAAATAATCGTTGATTTTATAAAAGTCTCTTTTCTCATAGACCCACCTCTAATTATAATATATGACTGTAAAACTTAAAAAATATGTAAAAATATGTTCGTAAAGTTATGTAAATCTCATCTGTAAAATTAATGTATTTTTTCTGTAAAATTTTATGTAACTACTTTTTTAATATTTAAGACTATGCTACACTTGAATTATCAATCGTAGTAAAGAGGTGTCGATTAATGGAAAATGTAATAGATTTTTTAGCAACTAAGGAGGTTTTAATAGTTCTAGCGATTATTGGACTTATTTTATTTGTATATTTTATTCTTTGGTTTCATGAATTTATGAAGAAGCATGAAGAGAAAAAGAAGTTACAAAATAATACAATGCAACTTAATAAGTTAGTGGAAGAAGTTGCTAAAGCTAGAAAAGAAGAAGCAACTAATGTAACTCCTATTACTAAAGAAGAACCTAAAAAAGAAGAGATTAAAGAAGAAAAGATAGAAGTTCCTCTAGTTAATAACACTACTGTAGTTACACCTACTGTTGTTCCAGAAGTAAAGGAAGAAAAAGCAGAAATAAAAGAACCTACTCCTGATGTTGTTATTGAAAGTGTTGCCGCTAGTCCTATAGAAGTAGAACCAGTAGTTGTAAGTGTTAAGGAAAATCCTGTTAATACAAATGATAGTATTATGTTAAATGATAAGTTTGAAGAAAAAGTAGAAGTAGTAGAGCCTACTGTTATTACCCCAGTTGAAAGTCCTAAGAATGAAGAAGAAGTAATTAAATATAAAGATGAAGTATATACTGAAAGTGAAGCGAAAGCAGAACTTGAAAGAATTACTGAAGAGTTAAAGAAACTTGAAAATGAAGATAAGGAAGAAAATATCGAACTTACTAAGTTTGAAGAAGAACAAGAAGAAAATGCTATTATTAGTTTAGATGAACTAATCGCTAAAGGTAAAACAATTACAGAACAAAATGAAGTTACACAGTATCAAGATGATGGTAATGAACCTATAAGTATTCAAGAGCTAGAAGAAAGGTATAGAAAAGAAAAAGAACAAGTAGAAGTATTAGAAGTAGAAGAAGAACCTAAGACTGAAAAACCAAAACTTTCTATTGATGACTTCTTAAGTGCTAAAGAAAAAGTACCAAGTATAAATGAAGCTTACACTGAAAAGAAAAGTACTTATCATCCAAGTCCTATTATTAGTCCTATCTATGGTATTGAAGAAGAACCAGTTAAGAAGAACACGACATTAGAACTTGAGAATACTGCTAATTATGAAAAGTTTGATGAAGAGATTAGAAAGACTAATGAGTTTTTATCTAAGTTAAAAGAGCTACAACAGAAATTAGATTAAAAAAATAAAAAAGTATTAATTTTGTAAATTGGCCTTAAATTTGGGGTCAATTTTTAATTTTCTCTAGAGGAATTTACTAAATTGAAGCTCGTTTTTCCTTGAATTTTAAAAATTGTCTCTTTGCATTAATTATCTTCTTATGATAGAGTTAAAACAAGTATTTTTAAATCAGAAAAGGAGGTAATTATTATTAATGCTTTAGTAGAAAAAGAAGATATAGAAAATAGAAAATATAATCTATGAAATAAGAGGGGAAACAAGTAATGTTAGATCAGTGATCATCGCTAGAACTTTATGAATGTACAAATGAGTACTAAAGACTAGTTAATCAGAGCGGTTAAAAGGCATATTAAGAGCGATTTCCCGAAAGATTTTTGGTTTCAGTTAACTGATGTGGAGTGGGCATTAGTTTGCGGTCCCAACTTGGGACCGCAAAAAATAATAGTAAGACAATAGCTCGTGGTGGTACTTAGATATTTGCCTTATGCTCTTTACAGAACATGGTGTTGCCATGCTATGCTGGACTATACTTAGAACAGCGCTATTGCCGATAGAAACGAAGTATTAGAATTATGGATGCCTTTGTGGCAATGAGAAAATATATTTCAAGTGATTTACTGGGGCAACAATAGATAAATGACTTAGTATTAATCGATGCAAAATAGACTTAGCTTTATTAGAAGAGACCTTTGCTAGTTTTAAAGATAAAAATAATCATCTATTTTTTGAGGGCCAGATCTATGATGCTTATTCTCTTATGCTAAACATATTTGATAAATCTAAAGAAAGTATCATTATAATAGATAATTATATTGATAAGAATATATTAGATATATTATCTAAGACTAATAAACAAGTTACTTTAATTACCAATAAATATAACAATAAAGATTATGAAAAGTATAAAGAACAATATAGTAATGTAACATTAATAATTAATAATTCTTTTCATGATAGATTTATTATTATAGATAAGGAAATTCTGTATCATTCAGGAGCAAGTTTTAAAGATTTGGGTAAGAAGTGTTTTTCTATTACTAAGATAGAAGACGCAGAAATTTTACATAATTTATTAGATAAATTAAAATAATAATCAATTTACTTGCTATATAACTTATAATTATGGTAATATTAAGTTAACAAAGATAAGAAAGAAGGTAGAAAAAATGAGAAAAATATATACTAGCATCCGTTTACTAAAAGTTACCTGGGGGGGGGCAGTTTAGTAGTAATTTAGTTACTTTCTTTCATTATGGCTTAAAAGAATAGAGGATAATTCTATTCTTTTTTGTGTGCAATAATGAAAGGAGTAAAATTAATGAAGAAGATATTATTAGAAACAAGCTTTAGTAAAATTTAATATGATAGTAATGATTATAATAACTCTATTAATATTAGGAGGATACTTTTCTTATGCTATGTTTACGGTAACAAAAGAGAAGAGCAATGCCATAAGTATAGTAACAGGTAATTTAACTTATAAGTTAGAAGTAGATGGAGAAGAAGGAAATACTTTAACAGTACCATCTAATAGTAGAAAAGATTTTATAGTAACTTTATCTAACCCTAATAATAGAGTAGGAAGATTTAACTTTTATTATGAAGAAAGTTTACCTGATGGAGTAGATATAGGGTATATAGAAAAAGAAGGAGTAAATACCCCACCATCTAGTACAGGAATAAACTTAGAGAAAGTAGATACAACAGGAAGTAGTAATACATATGTAGTAAGAGTATCTAATAGAACAAGTAATGAAATATCAATAACTTTAGGAGTGAGTGTCGGACTAGATTATAATGATTTAGAATTACCAGATAATGGACATTTACTAAGAAAGATAACATCAACAGGAACAGTAAAAGAAGTAATAGAAGATGATATCATGAATAGATTAAACTATGATGACTCTGAAGAGACTTTTGTAACGGGTAGTAATCCATATAATTATATATGGTACTCTGGAAAATTATGGAGAGTAGTAAGTATTGATTCAAGTGATAATAGTGTAAAGTTAGTGACGCAATGGAATATAAGTGCTATTTCCTATGACAATGATAGTACTAATTTTGAAGATAGTTATATGGAATCTTGGTTAAATGATACAACAGTAGATGGATTCTTAGGTAATTTAAGAAGTCCAGAGAAATTTATAAAATTGGATAGTAAGTGGAATGCAAGTATGGTGAGTGATGGTAAATTACCAAGTGAAGAAGAAGGCGGAACTATTGTAGAAGATGCAGTGGGACTTTTAAATCTTTATGAATATACTATGAGTGGAAGCTCTGAAAGCTATTTAAATAATGGACTTTATTGGTGGACTATTGACACCCGATAATAGTGCTATTAATAAGTGTGTGGCACGTCAATCGTACTGGTCAAGTGCGAATTCGCTGTCTGTTCCGAACTATTTGCAGATGGTGTGCGGCCATCTATAAATTTAAAGTCTGAATGTAAAGGTGGAGTCAAGTGAGTAATGGAACAGTAGATAATCCCTACAGATTAGAGGGAGATAACGACAGTAATCTATGCATGGCACACTACTGAACACAAGATATAGTGGTGAATATATTCGTTTTGGAACTGGATGAAAATAATTTGTATCGAATAGTTAGTCACGAAACTGGTACAGGACTAACAAAGATAGTTAGTGCTGAACCATTAAGAGACTCATGGATCATATTATAACTAGTGACTTTTGGAGATAGTGTGGCATTTTCATTCTAGCACTAATACTATAGGAACGTTTTCTTAATGGAGAATATTTAACAAGTGATGGAGAATATGTAACAAGTGAAGAAGTGAATATGATAGAAGATAGTAGTACTTGGTACCTTAGGAACAGTGCAGGCGAGTGGTGCCTCAATTATAGGTTAGCTAAATATATAGATGCTCAGTATGTCAGAATATGCTGCAAGCACAGAATGCTAAAGTTGGATTGTACTCCGTTTAGGAGAATTAATGGCCGGGCAATTTGATAAGTTAGTGAAAATAATGTAAGTTATTGGACTCTTAACACCGTATAATGTACGTCTCGCGTGCGTTACGTAGGTAGCAGCGGCGAGGCGTGCTTCAAGTGATCCGGAATCAGGGCTAATCTGTCTGGTGTTCGTTCCTGCTCTAAACTCTAAAATCTAACGTCACTAATAACATGGGGGTGATGGTACTAAAAATAATCGCCTTTCACCCTTGATCTAGCCCGATATATCAACAAAATTTACGAAATTTCGTAATTTTTTTCAAAAAGCTATTGATTAATCCGTATACCCTGTGCTACATTATTAGCGGGAGGGAGACTTATGGATCGAATTAAAGCTATGGAAGAGAGATAAGCTAAAGTAGATGAGTTAGAAAGTATGAGTTTGTGGAAGATTTTATTAAATTAAGAAAGGATAATCACTTAACTCAAGAAGCTCTGGCTAATCAATCTGGTGTTATTAGATTAACTATTACAAGAATTGAGAATTTTATTACTTCTCCACAAATTAATACTCTTAATCAAAATATTAGAACCTAGTTGGTTATACTGTTAAGATAGTTCCAATTGATAAGAAGAAGAAGTAGTATTTGAGATTAGAAAAAGTTCTAAGCTCTTTTAATTTTTTGTAGAAATTTTTTCTATAATCCTCTATACTATTTCTCTAGGAAGTGAAGACGATGAAGAATATTACCTATTTTACCTGCAGATACCTATGTAGTTGTTAATAAAACTGTCCTTCGATGAAGATGATAGACGTCTTTTAACTATGCTTTATCAACCTATAATAGGTTATACTGCTGTTAGTCTTTACTTTACTTTAATAGATGACTTAGATGAGTTTAATCGTCTTAGCGATGATTTAAATCATCATCATTTAATGAGTATAATGCAACTTAGACTTGAAGATATTATGATAGCAAGAGAAAAGTTAGAGGCAGTTGGACTTTTAAAAACTTATTTAAAAAAGGGAAGTGTCAATAACTATGTTTATCTTTTATATTCTCCGATAAGTGCTAATGAGTTCTTTAATCATCCCATATTAAATATTGTTCTATACAATAATATTGGTAAAAAAGAATATGATAAACGTTTAGAGATGTTTAAAGTACCAAGAGTTAGATTAACTGACTATGAAGATATTTCTCATAAATTTAATGAAGTATTTAAAAGTAGTAACCTAAAACCATTTGAAGTAATAGAAGATATAGAAAAAAAAGAAACATCTTCTATAGTCTTAGATGATATGATAGACTTTAATCTTTTAATATCATCAATTCCTAGTGGCCTTGTTAGTAATAGATGTTTTGATAAAGAGACTAAAAAACTAATTAATAATCTTGCTTTAGTCTATAATATTGATACCGAGAGAATGAGTGGCCTTGTTAGGACTTCTTTAAATGAGAAGGGTCTAATAGATAAAACACTTTTAAGAAAAAATTGCCGTAACTATTATTCTTTTGAAAACGTAGGAAATCTTCCAACTCTTGTTTATCAAACACAACCAGACTATTTAAAGAAACCAGAAGGTGATACTTCTAAATGGGCTAAAATGGCTTATACTTTTGAAAATACTAGTCCTTATGACTATTTAAAAAGTAAAATGAAAGGAGCAGAACCTACTAAAAGGGATTTAAACTTAATAGAAGATTTGATGATAGACCAAAAGCTCAGTGCCGGAGTAGTTAATGTTCTTATTTCTTATGCTTTGAAGATAAATAATCAGAAGTTAAATCGTAACTACTTAGAAACAATTGCAGGACAGTGGAAACGTCTTAATATTGAAACAGTTGAAGAAGCGATGAGACTAACCGAAAAAGAATATAAAAAGATGAAGAAAGTTGCTACTAATACCACTAAGAGTAAAACTGTTTCTAAAAAACTATCTAAAGAAGAGATATTACCTGATTGGTTTGGTAAAGAATTAGATACTGATAATACTAATGAAGAAGAACAAGAGGAGTTAGATAAGATTATAGATAGTCTTGTCTAATTGGAGAAAATATGCTATAATATGCCTTAATTAAAGGGGGTTCTATTATGACTAATACAAGAGATTTATTAATTAGAAAATATATTATAGATATAGTTTTCGTAGTAGTAGTTATCTCATTACTTACTTGGTTTTGGTTTGGTCCTTATCAACATAAAGTAAGGATTAAAGAATCTTTAATGGCAAACAATATTGAATTTAATAAAGATATCGCTTATACAGGTTTTGATTATATAGATATCTCTTCTAATAAAGTTACTAAAGACTTAACTGTTTCTAATGATAGTGATAAAGAAATAAGCTTTATTATTAACTTTAATAACATAACTAATGATAAAAATAACTATATTAATTACATTTTAACTGATAATGAAGGATATCAAACTGATATAAGAAACCTATCACTTGATGGTTATATTCTAGAAAATAACCTAGGTAATAATGAGACTAAGACTTATACTATTACTATGTGGACTGATGATAATGAAGAGATTAATGGTAATTTAAATATAATTTTAAATCCTACTATGGCTTAACAAATATAAAAAGATATGCTAAAATATATTTATCTTTTTAATATGTCCCCATAGTTCAACGGATAGAACAAGGCCCTCCTAAGGCTTAGATGAAGGTTCGATTCCCTCTGGGGACGCCATTTAATGTAAATTCAATTGATTTAAATCATTTTTAAATAAAGAAAGGAGTGAGTTTTATGTTAGATAAAAAACAATTTATTGAAGAAGAAAAAGATTGTGCATCTATGTTAGGACTTACTCTCAAAGAATACAGAAAGAGCTTAAAAAATATAAAAGTCCACGATTATAATAAAAAAAGTGATACAAGTAGAAAATATGATAATTCAATATTAAAAAGTCTAGGACTATCAGAAAAAGATTTAAAACGCAGGAGGGTATTGTAGTATGAACGCAGAAATCGGTGAAATTTGGTTAGTAACAATTCCAATATTAGAAATTGACAAAAATAATGATATTAATGTTAAATTACAACGAAGACCATGTCTTATTTTAGATGATGGACGTGGATTAATTGTAGAAGAAGATAATAGAAACTTTCATGTTTTAAAATTAACTACACAATATGATAGATATAAAAGAAAACTAATAAAAGATTGGCGAAAAATAGGTTTAGCGAAAAAGTCATATATCAGAATAGAAATGCCAATAAAAATAGAAAAAGCTCAATTTGATAGAAAGATTGCTAAACTTCCAGAAGAAGAGTTAATGTCAGTATACAATGAAGTGTATAATATAATTAATACAGAAGCTTTAGCAAAAATTTCAAAGAAATATAAAGAGAGAAGAAAAGAAAAACTAGTAGCATAACAATGTAATTATTTTTATAGAATATCGTTATTAATATCTTTGATAAGTATCATAAAATGTGATATTATGAATATGTCAAAGAAATTTGTATAAAATAAAAAAGAGATATATTCTAATCTTGCCTGTTAGATGTATCTCCACAATTGTGGTCGACACCATACTTCTAGGAAGAAGTTAGGTGTCTTTTTCTTTTAAAAGACACTTGTTCATAATAAAAATTTATAGTATAATTTCTATAGAATAAGAAGGTGTTAACGTGTTAGGTACAATTAGAGAAATAGTAGATAATAATGTTATTTTAGATTTAACTATAGATATAACTAAGCAAGCTAATTTATTGAATTTACATGTTATCTTTGAAGATAATGGCACAAAAATAGTAGGAGAGATTGTTAATAGTACTAAAACAACTTTAAAAATAAATATCGTAGGAGAAATAAAAGATAATAGATTTTTACCTGGTATTAGTGCTAAACCCTCATTTAAATCTACTACTAGAATAGTAACAATGGATGAACTTGCTTTAATATTAGGACCAATGGAACCAACTGATAAAGAAGTTACTTTCGGTTATTCTAATATTTATCAAAACTATAAAATTAATGTAGATATAAATGGCTTCTTCAGTAATCATTTTGCCATATTAGGTAACTCTGGTGCAGGTAAATCATTTTCTGTTAGTCGTATCTTACAAAATGTTTTTGCCGACCCTAAAAAAAGTCCTGTTGGGGCTCACGTCATAATGTTTGATGCCTATGGTGAATATACAAGAGCTTTAGGTAATATTGATAAAGTAAATCCTAATATGCATTATAAAACTTATACAACTAATCCTGATAACCCAAATAGTGAAGTTTTAAATATTCCTTTATGGTTACTAGGAGTAGATGATTTAGCTTTACTTCTTGACGTTACAACACCTAATCAAATACCGATAATTGAAAAAGCTTTATCACTTGTTAATATCCTAACAGGAGATGACCCTGATGTTATTAAATATAAAAATGATATAATTGCAAGAGCAGTCCTTGATATCTTATTAAGTGGCCATCAGTCTACTAAGATAAGAGACCAAGTAATAGCCGTCTTAACTAAATTTAATACTAAAGACCTAAGCCTTGATGCTAAAATAGTTCAACCTGGTTATGTTAGAACCTTTAAACAATGTTTATATATAGATAAAACTGGTAAATTAATGGAAATGGAGTTAGTAGTTAACTTTGTTAAACAATTCATCATGGATGACTTTAACTTAGAAGATAGACCAGAGAAGTTTATTGCCTATACTCTAAAAGACTTAGAAACAGCAATGGACTTTGCCCTTATCAGTGAAGGAATACTAAAGAGTGATAAAGTCTATGACTATGCTAATGTTTTAAGCGTTAGATTACATACCCTTGCTAATAGTCCTAATCATGTATTCTTTGATTCAACTTCTTATATTTCTAAAGATACATATTTAGATAGACTATTTACTAATATGAATGGAGAGCGTTGTCAAATAGTAAACTTTAATATAAGTTATATAGAAGATAGACTTGCCAAAGTTATAACTAAAATAATATCAAAATTAATATTTGATACCGCAGTTACTAATGAAAATCGTGGTAGTGTTCCATATCATATAATAATAGAAGAAGCACATAGATACGTTCAAAAAGATACTGATACAGAGATACTTGGTTATAATATCTTTGACCGTATAACTAAAGAAGGACGTAAATATGGAGTTTTATTAGGCTTAATTACCCAAAGACCTAGTGAACTTTCTGATACTGCAATATCCCAGTGTTCAAACTTTGTTATTTTAAGAACCTTGCATCCTAAAGATTTAGCATATATCAAAGATATGGTACCATCGATAACTATGGAAGTTGCAAATCAACTAAAAAGTCTAAAACCGGGTAATGCCATTGCCTTTGGTAGTGCTTTCAAAGTACCAATTAATATGCAATTTCAAAAAGCAGACCCTGAACCTTTGTCTAATAACGTTGATATTAAAAATATTTGGTATAAAACTAATTAAACACTTTTCTAATTCAAAAAAATATGATAGTATAATATATAGTTAATAGGAGGATAAGATATGGCTTTAGATAAATTAAAAAAATTAATAGGTAGCGATGATGGCGATTTTGAAGAAGAGATTAAAGAGGAGGAGTATTATAAAGTGAGTAAAGAAGAATATATGGACGAAAACGGTGTAGCCGGCAGTAAAATGATGTTATTAGAACCACGTGCTTATTCTGAAAGTCAACAAATAGCAGATTATTTAAAAGAAAGAAATGCTGTAGTTGTTAATTTAAAACGTGTAACCCCAGACCAAGCGAAAAGAATAGTAGACTTTTTAAGTGGTACTTTATATGCTATAGGAGGAGACTTACAAAAGTTAGGTGGAGGAATATTTTTATGTACTCCGAATAATGTTAATGTAGAAGGAGAAATTAGTGATGATGCTCCACCAAAGCCACCTAGAAAATCTAAGAAACAAGAAGACGACGAATTTGATTGGTAATAACCCGGACTAAGGGATGTGATATTAATGGACAAATTTAACTATGAAGCGAATGGTTATAATCGTGCTGAAGTTAATAAATTTGTAACAGATGTAATTAAAGAGACAGAAGGTATAATAAAAAAGTGTAAAGACCAGAAAAAAGAAATAAGAGACCTTAAAGATAAACTAAGTCACTATGAGGATTTAGAGAACACTTTAAAACAATCTTTAATTAATGCTGAAAAGACTGCTGATAATGTTAAGAGACTAGCAAGAGAAGAAGCTGATATTATAGTTAGTGATGCTAAACATAATGCTTCAAGGATAGTGGGAGAGTCATTATTAAAAGCTAGAAAGATAGAACAAGAGGCGGATACACTAGAGAAAAATGTCAAAATATTTAAACGCAAGTTAAAAATCATAGTAGAACAACAAATGGCTGTAGTAGAAGAAATAGAAACACTAGACTTAGAAGATAAATAGTCTAGTGTTATTCTTCTAAGAAAGGAGGATTATGAAAGAAGAAAAAGAGCTTGAAAGATTAATCTTAAAATATTCCGCTGCCTTAAAGACCTTAGAAACAGAAATTAGTATTTTATTACAAGATTATGAACTTGAAAATAACTATAATCCCGTAGAGCATATAAAATCAAGATTAAAAACATATGAAAGTGCTAGTAAGAAATTAATATCTAGAGGTTATGAAGTAACAACTAAAAATATCGAAGAACATGTTCATGATATGGTAGGTATAAGAATAGTATGTTCTTTCTTATCAGATGTTTATAAAATAGTAGAGTTAATAGAAAATAGTGACCAAATAACTGTTCATGATAAAGAAGATTATATAGCAAGTCCTAAAGAAACAGGTTATTCTAGTTATCATTTAAGTGTTTATGTTCCCGTTTATTTAATAGATGGAGTTACCTTAGTGGAAGCAGAAATACAGATAAGAACAGTTGCTATGGACTTTTGGGCTAGTTTAGACCATAAAATTACTTATAAATTTAAAGGAGAAATACCAGAAGAGATAAAAGAAGGTATGCATAAATGTGCTGAGGATATTCATGCCCTTGACCAGAAGATGTTAGAATTAAATAAAGAAATGCAAATAATTAAAGATGACCAAGAAATAATCTAGTATAAAAAAAGATAAATCCTTCATAATATTTATGGAGGGATTTTTATGGACGATGAAAATGAAGTTAATGTATTAGATGAACTTAATAAAGGTGCTTGTATGGGCATGGATGCTATTCATTTTGTATTAGAGAAAGTTAAAGATGATAATCTTCGTACTGAGTTAAATAGACAGTATGAAAAGTATAAGAAGATATCTGAGGAAATATGTGAACTATATCCAGAATATAGTGATAAAAAACCACATGAGACTAATGCTATGAATAAAGTAATGACTTGGTATGGAGTTAATATGAAGACTTTAACAGATGATAGTACTTCTAAAATAGCAGAACTATTAGTACAGGGAACTAATATGGGAATAATTGAAGGAAGAAAACTTTTAAATCATAAAGAAACAGACTCTAATATAACAAGACTAACTAAAGAATATGTTACGATGCAAGAAGAAGCGATAGAAAAGTTAAAACAATTTCTATAGCTTTTTCTTTTTTATGTTATAATATGGTTACTTTAGTAAAGGGGGGAGATTAGATGACTAAAGAAGAACAAATAAAAGAAAAAGAAGAAAAAATAGGTAAAATTACAAACTTAAAAGTTTATGAAGATACTGTATTTAGAAACTCTTTAAAAACTGGTGTAGTAGTAGGATTGGCTTTAAGTGCTATTCCTCTTAGCTTATCTGTTCTAAGAAATGTTTTTGGTGTGGATTTTCAAATTAATGACACTAGTTTTATAGGAGATTTTGTTAATGACTTTTATCAGGTTACAACAAATTGGTCTTCTGCTATTGGTATAAGTGCAACTGGTATTTTCTCTGCTTTAACTGGGGCATTGTTAGAGTCTCATATAAAATTAAATAAAGTAAGAAAGCAAAAATATTATATGGATAACAAAGATGATATTAATGCAGGTTTAAATGATATAACTATACTAGATGTAGAGGATTTTAGTAAAGAACAATTAGAAGACTATGCTAATAGAGGAAAAAGCAAAGTATTAAGATAATTCTTAGTACTTTTTCTTTTAAAAACAAATAAAATAACTGGAATATTTGTTTAGGTTATGATATTCTATATTTAATAATTGATATAGGGAAGTGGTACCATGAACGAAAAAACTTATAATGAGGTACTTGATGAAAAAAGTCCTAAAGTTAAACAATTATATTGGAATATTGCCTTTGGATTACAAGATGTTGATAGATTAAAACCATCTAAATATATGGTAGATTTAACTAATGAACATATTGATGGTAAAAAAACATATAAAGAAGTTAAAGATGATATAACATCATACTATTCTAAAGATACCAGTGTATATAATAGTGAAAAAGAAGCTGATGAAGTATCACTTGCTATCTATGAGATATTAAGTGATAAAGCTTTTAGATTTGATTACCTAACTTATAAGAACTATCATAAAAGATTATTTCAAAACCTTGATAAAGACATATATCATCCTGGAGAATTTAGAACCTATAACATTACTAAAGATGAAGAAATATTAGATAATGATACAGTAAGTTACCAGTCTTATGATTTAATAGAAGAGTCTTTAAAATATGATTTTGAAGAAGAGAAAAATATAGATTATATTAATATGAGTGAAAGTGAATTGGTTAATAGAATAGCAGAGTTTACCTCAAGAATTTGGCAAGTACATCCATTCAGTGAAGGTAATACCAGAACAACTGCTATCTTTATTCAAAAATATTTAATAAGTATGGGCTTTAATGTTAATAATGAACTATTTAAAGATAATTCTCTATATTTTAGAAATGCTTTAGTAAGAGCGAATTATATAAATTATAATAAAGGTATTAAAGAAGATAAAAGTTACTTAGTTATGTTTTTTGAAAACTTATTACTAGGAAAAGATAATAAATTAGATAATAACAAGTTACATATTTAATGGAGGAGAATATTAATGAAAACTAAAGAAGAAAAAATAAGAGAATTAGAAGAAGAGGTAAGGGTTACAGATTTAAAAGTCTATGAAAAAGAAACATTTAAAAAAGCATTAGTAAAAGGAACTATTTCTGGTGTAGTAACATTTGCAATTCCTGTAAGTATTTCTGTAGCAAATAATGTGTTTGGAATAAATCTTAACTTAGATGATAGTAATATATTAAGTATGTTATATGAATGTTTATCTATTTTCCCTGTTTCTGTTACTCTAGGTACAATTGGAGCTATACTTCAAGAAGCATGGCATCTTCTTTATGCTGACCTTGATGTACAAGAGATGAGAAAATTAAAGTACTTTGTTGAAAATAAAGAAGATATAACTAAAGTGTCAGATATGAATATTTTAGATGTAAAAAATGGAACATCTGCAATAGATTTAATAAACTATGCTGATAAAGGTAGAAGTAAAGTATTAAGGTAACTCTTAGTACTTTTTTTCTTTATCTTGATTTATATAAATATAAATAGTAAAATAAAAATATAATAGAACGAATTATTATAAGGAGTAAATATGACTGAGGTTAAGAATAAAAGAAAATTTATAATAGCAACTATCTTAATAACATATTTTATAGTTTTTTTATGTTACAATTTTTATGCTGATGGCTTTTATAAATCTAATAGCAGTACATATGGATTATCTATGTTTTACACAATAAATAGCTTTAGTAACTTTTTACCATTTTATATATATTTAGGATTTTTAGCTACTAATTTTATTCCTAGTCAGTACTATAAAAATAAATATAGTAAATTTCAAAAATTTATTATTACTAGAGTAACTAATAAAGTAAGAACTAAATATGAAATAAAAAAAGTATTAATATATTCTTTTATATTTAGAATATTATTACATATTTTGGTCTTTTTTATAATAAATACATTTTTTGTAGAAATAAATTTTTCTTTTTACAAAGACCCTTCATATTATCCAGATGGTTTTTTTGCTTTATCATCTAACTGTTTTTTATCTTTCATTTTATTTATTATTTATTCAAGTATTGGTTTCAGTGTTTTCTCATTATTTATTTATAGTTTAATATATTATATAAGAAATTTTTATGTATATAAAGTTAGTGGCATTATTATGTCAATAATAGGTGTTTTTCTACCAGCTTTCTTAGGTAATTTATACTTATCAATTTCTAATAATTATAATTCTTTAGGAATAGGTTTACTATATTTAATTTATAGTGGCAATTTATTGTCACCTGGTATAGATACCTTAATATATCGACCCTCAATACTTACAACGAATATATACTTTTTTGTAAGTTGTTTGGGATATTTATTAATAAGTTTAATTTTAATATTAATTAGATATAGAAAAGAGAGAAAATATGATTAAATTATTAAAAAAAGATAGATTACAATTTTTATTAATTTTTATTGTTACTAATATATTTTGCGCTATTTTTTTACTATCTCCTAAAAGCCCTAAAATTGATTTAATATCAAGTTTAACATCCACTAATTATATTACTTTAATATTAAATAATATCTATATATTTTATATGTTTAAAAAAGCTAAAAAAGTAAAAAGTATTTATGATAAAATTATATGTAGAATTGGTAAGAAAAAGTTTTTCTGTAAATATATATTAAATAGTATAATTGATATTTTAGTTTTTCTTTTTATTACTTATCTAACAATATATTTAAAATTAGGAATAAATATAAAATTAATGAATTTTTTTATAATTTTCCTATTTCTCAATTTTATTAATTTTTTAATACAAGAATTATTTTCTATGTTAATATTTTTAACTAAAAAGGGAAACAAATATATAGTTATTCCAGTTATAATGAATTTAGTATTTTATTATTATTTTATTCCTTTTTTAATAAAGATAATGGAGGTCGTATAATATGTTAAAAATTGAAAATTTATGTAAAAAATTTAAACATCATGTTATTTTTGATAAAGTAAATTTGTCATTAGAAAATGGAGATTTAGTTCACTTATATGGTATAAATGGAAGTGGAAAATCCACTTTATTTAAATTAATAGCAGGTATCTTAGAACCTGATAGTGGTACAATCACCATTGATAAAAATAAAAGAGTAGGTGCAGTTATTGAAAATCCTGGTTTTATTGAAAATGAGACTATTCTTTATAACCTAAAATATTTATATACACTTCTTAATTCTTGGAATGACGAAGTACAAGAAAAAATTGAAAAATTATGTAAAGAATTTAATTTAGATTTATACAGTAAGGAAAAACTAAAAAATTATTCTTTAGGAATGCGTCAAAAAGTTGCAATTATACAAGCTATTATGGAAGAACAAGATATAATACTTTTAGATGAACCTATAAGAGGGTTAGACCAAGAAGCAATAGAGGAGTTTTTTAAAATTATTAATAATCTTGCTAAGAAAAAAGATAAAATAATAATTATCGCTTCTCATGATTTAATGGATAAATTAAATTATAATAGAAAACTAATAATAAAGGATTGCAAAATTTATGATGAAACTAGTAAGTAAAAATATCAGTTATATTTTAATAATAGTTCTTTCTTTTATATTACATTATTTATTTAAAGATTCCTCTTATTATTTTTATGTAAAATATATTACTACTTTTAGAGCAATTGATATTATGTATAGCATTATTTTTTCTTTTCTTTTCTTCAAAGTATATCTAGATAAGTATTATTACTATGTTCTAAATAGAAATAGTATTATTACAAGACTTGGCAAAAAGAAATATTTGTTTTATATTAGTAAGAAAATATTAACTAATACTATATTTTTATTTATTATAAATTTAATAATAGATTTTATTTTTACTAATGCTTTAGAATTTAAATTATTATTAAGTAATATTATTATAACTATGATTATAATGATAATTCTTCCCAAAAAGAGGGAATACAATAATGAATTATTAATAATTATTGGTATTGTACTATTAATTAAATTGATTATTTATAAAATTATTATATAAAAGGTGATGTTTATGGAGTTATTAGTACCAGCAGGAGATATAAATTCATTTTATGCGGCACTTAATAATGGGGCAGATGCAGTCTATTTATCAGGTAAAATGTTTGGAGCAAGGAGTTATGCTAAAAACTTTACAGAGGATGAGTTAAAAACAGTCTTAAAACTAGGTAAAATATATGGCGTTAAGATATATGTAACGATGAACACTTTAGTAAAAGAAAATGAAGTGGAAGATTTTCTTAAAGAAGTAGAGTTCTTATATAATCTAGGAGTAGATGCTATTTTAATGCAAGACTTTGGTATGATATCTTTATGTCTAGAAAAGTATCCTAATCTAGTAATCCATGCTTCTACTCAAGTTAATAGTAGTAGTTATGAGACTATTAAACTTCTATACGAAATGGGAGTAAAAAGAGTAGTACTTCCAAGAGAAATGAGTATAGATGAGATAAGACAAATAGATATACCTATAGAATTAGAAGTCTTTATTCATGGAGCCTTATGTGTAAGTTATTCTGGTAACTGTCTTTTTAGTTCGATGTTAGGAGGAAGAAGTGGTAATAGAGGAGAATGTGTTGGTAGTTGTAGACTTCCTTATAAATTATATGAAGATAAAACTCTAATTGATGAAGGATATCTCTTATCTATGAAAGAGTTAAATACTTCAGTTGATATTAAAAAATTACCTAGTAATGTTACTAGTCTTAAAATAGAAGGAAGAATGAAAAGCCCATCTTATGTAGGTTTTATTACTAAGTATTATCGTAAAATACTTGATGGGAAAGAACTTTCTACTAAAGATTTAGAAGACTTAAAGAGTATGTTTTATAGAGGTTTTACGAAAGGACATTTATTTAATGATGAAGACTTAATTAATAAAAAAAGTCCTAATCATTTAGGAAGCCATTTAGGTAAAGTTATAGATGTCAATGATGAGAGAATTAGAATAGAATTAGATAAAACTTTATTACAAGGAGATGGTATTAGATTTAGGGAAAGTAATAAAGGTATGATTGTTAATTATCTCTATGACATGAAAGATAATTTAATTAATAAAGGTAACTCTAAACAAATAGTTGAAGTCGATAATAAAGTTAAGTTAACTAGTCTAGATGAAGTTAGAAAGACTACTGATAAAAGTCTTGAAATAACAGATTTTACCATTACAAGAAAAGTTCCTATTAATATAGATGTAAAAGCCAAAGTAGGAGAAGAGTTTGTTCTAACTTTTAGTGATTTAAAACATACAGTTACTTATAGAGGTAGCATAGTAGAGAAATCTATTAATAATCCTATATCTAAAGATAGATTAATTACTCAGTTAGAAAAGTTAGGTAATACACCATTTATTACTAAACATATAAATATAGATATGGATAAAGATATCTTTATTAGAATAGGTGATTTAAATATTGCAAGAAGAACTTTATCAGAAAGATTAATAGGAGAAAGACTTAATGATTATAAAGAACCTATTATTAAAGAAGTAACTTTTGATAAAATAAATACTAAAGAGATAATAGACTTAGATAATTATAAAGAAATAGATAGAAATCCTTTTTACCTTAAAGATGTCTTAAAAGATAAAAGTATTGTTAGTAATTTATTTAGACCAACTACTGATGTAATCGCCTCATACCATCTTAACGTCTTTAACTCATATACTGCCTATTATCTTTATAAGTTAGGGTATAAAGCCATTACTTTATCAGTAGAGCTTAATAATATAGAGTTAAAAGATTTAATAGAGTCTATTAGAAAAAGATTTGGTAATATTCCATTAATAGTTAAAACTAAAGGCTATGTAGAAGTAATGTTAATTAAAGGTAATATCTTAAATATAGATAAGGATACTCCTTATACTTTAGTTAATGTAAAAAATGATAAATTTACAACTTACTTTGATGGAAGATGTACTCATATTAACTCTAGTTATAGTCTTAACTTAGATGAGAAAGAGTTTAATTATTCTAATATCTATTTTTCTAAAAGTTAAAATAGTTTTAAATAGTTATATGTGCTACAATATAAATAACTAAAGGAGGTAATAAGTTGTGAAAATTATAGATTTTATTATGAGTAACAATAATTATTTAGAAGATTTTATAACTAGAAGCACCTATCATTCTAATGCAATTGAAGGTAGTACTCTTACCTATGCAGAAACATATGCTATTCTTTTTAATGATAATAGTTTTAAGATAAGTGGTAGAGAGCCTAGAGAAATATATGAAGCGATAAATCATAAGAAAGCCATGAATGTTTTATTTGAAAAGTTAAAAAGTGATGATTTAGAACTTAATGAAGAATTTATAAAAAAAATTAATGAGACAATAAATCAAGATATAAGAGATACAAAAGGCTATAGAAAAGTAAGTGTTATGATTAAAGGAAGTGATGATATTCCTCCTAAACCAGAACAACTTAATAATTTAATGATGTATTTTGTCTATAATTATAATCATAATGAGACTAAAGATATATTCGAAAAAATTGCAGGCTTTCATATAGAGTTTGAACATATTCCCCCTTTTGAAGATGGCAACGGAAGAACAGGGAGACTCCTTATTAATTTTGAACTATTAAAAAATAATATTCCACCAATTGTTATCCCTAAAGAAGAAAGAACAAAATATTTTGAACTATTAAGAAGTAAAGATATAACTGCTTTAGCTTCATGGCTTAAAGAATTATCAGATAAAGAAAAAGAAAGGATAGAATTGTTTAATTCTTCTAATAGTTAATTATGAAAGTTAAAAAAGAATTTTATTTGCCTAATAAAGGAGTTTTGAGTTTATATAACATTAGTTATTTAGAGAGTGATTTTAGTAATCTATTTAGTAATAAGTATTTCCTTGAAAAACAGATAGAGGAAGAGTATCAAAGAAAAGAAGAAATGGCGAAAGCGAATGAGAGAGTTTTAAAATTAGGTAATAGAAGCTTATAATATCAGCACTATTACTTTTTTTTGTTTTTATTATGTGGTATACTAAGCTAGTAAGAAAAGGAGGAACTATGGATAGATTAAGTAGAGAAGAAGTACTACATGTTGCCTATCTAGCTCGTATTTCTTTAACTGAAGAAGAAATAGAGAAGTTTAGAGTACAACTTAAAGTACTAATGGATGATATAGATAAGATAAAAGAGGTTAAAGACTATGATGATGAGATGATGTATACACCAATAGAAGATAATACTAGATTAAGAGAAGATGTTGTAGGAAAGATGTTAAGTGCAAGTGCAGCGACAATAAATGCTCCTAAAAAGAATGGAAGTTTTATAGAAGTGCCGGTGATGATTAATGAGTAAATATTTAGATTTAGATATAAGAAAAATACATGAGTTATTAGTAAATAAAGAAATAACTCCTCTTGATTTAGTAGATGAAGCCTTAAGTAGAATAGAAGAAAATAAAGACTTAAATGCCTTTATTACTATTAATGATAAAGTAAGAGAAGAAGCAAGTGAATTAGGTGAAGTAGACCCTGATAATCTTTTCTTTGGTATTCCTATCGCTGTTAAAGATAATATTGTTACTAAAGATTTAAAGACAACCTGTGCCTCTCATATCTTAGAAAACTTTATACCAATATATGATGCTACAGTTGTAGAGAAAATTAGAGAAAATAAAATGTTAATTATTGGTAAAACTAATATGGATGAGTTTGCTATGGGTTCTACTAGTGAGACAAGTTACTTTGGTTCACCCCTAAACCCTCATGATAAAAAACGTGTTAGTGGAGGTAGTTCAGGTGGTAGTGCCAGTGCTGTATCAGGAGGCCTTATTCCTCTAGCACTTGGAAGTGATACCGGGGGAAGTATTAGACAACCTGCTAGTTACACAGGAATAGTTGGTATGAAACCAACTTATGGAAGAGTATCACGTTATGGATTAGTCGCATTCGCATCAAGCTTAGACCAAATTGGACCAATGACTAGAACTGTCTATGAAAATGCTAGTTTACTAAATGTCTTAGTAGGTGAAGATGATAGAGACCTTACTAGTGTCAAAAAAGAAAAAGAAGACTTTACAAGACTAATTGGAGAAGATATTAAAGGTATGAAGATAGCCTTACCTAAATACTTTGTTAGTGATATTGTTGATGAAGAGATTAGTAAGAGAATAAAAGAAGTCATTTCTTTTTGTGATAAAAACAGTGCAGTTGTTGATATTGTTGATATGAAATACTTAGATACAGCTGTTAACCTTTATCAGATAATCGCTATGGCTGAAGCTAGTAGTAACTTAGCACGTTTTGATGGTGTTCGTTATGGATTTAGAGCAAGTGATGTAAATAGTGTTGATGAAATGTATGGAAAAACACGTGGTGAAGGCTTTGGTGATGAAGTTAAAAGAAGAATTATGGTAGGTTCATACATCCTAAGTGGTGAGAATGCTAAAACATATTATGATAAAGCCTTAATGGTACGTGATGATATAACTAAAGAGTTTAATCGTATCTTCAAAGAATATGATTTAATTATTGGACCAACTACAACAAGAGTCGCTCCACTTCTTGGTAATTCCAAAGATGACCCTCATAAAGCCTTTATGGATGATGTTTTAGTAATACCTGTTAATATGGCAGGACTTCCTGGCTTAAACATTCCTGTAGGAAAAAATAGTGAAGGTATGCCTATTGGATTACATATAATTGGCAAAGCCTTTGATGAAGCGACTATTTATAAACTTGCTAGTTTTCTTGAGGAGGTGTTTTAAATGAGTAACTATATTCCAACTATTGGTCTTGAAGTACATGTCGAAATAAAAAGTAAAAGTAAACTTTTTTCTGATAGTGCCAATGCCTATGGTATGGCTACTAATACTTCTGTTAATGTAATTGACTTAGGCTATCCTGGAACATTACCTACACTCAATAAAGAAGTAATAAGACAAGCACTTAGAGCCTGTAAAGTCTTAAACTGTGATATTACTAGGAAAATGCACTTTGATAGAAAAAATTACTTTTATCCAGATAACTCTAAGAACTATCAGATTACTCAGAATAGAACTCCTATTGGTACTAATGGTTATGTTGAAATAGAAGTAGATGGAGTTAAGAAAAAAATAGGTATTTCTGATATTCATATCGAAGAAGATACTTGTAAGAGTGCCCATCGTGGTAGTGTAAGTCTTTTAGACTTTAATAGAGCAGGGGTACCTTTAATAGAAATAGTAACAACTCCTAGTATTAGTAATGGTAAAGAGGCGATGGCCTATCTTACTAAATTAAAAGAGATGTTATTTTATGCTAATATTAGTGACTGTAAAATGGAAGAAGGAAGCATGAGATGTGATGCTAATGTTTCTATTAGTAAGAGTGATGTAGCTTGGTGTAAGAACAGAGACTAAAAATATTGGTTCTATTCATAATGTTGGACTTGCTATTGAAAAAGAGATAGAAAGACAAGAAAAAGTTCTTGAAACAGGTGGCATTATTAGAGAAGAAACAAGGCGTTTTGATGATAAGTTAGGCGAAACTATCCTAATGCGTGTTAAAGAAACAGGAAATGACTATCGTTACTTCATCGAACCAGATATTCCTTATCTAGAACTTACTGATGAGTTTATTAATGATTCTTTGAAAACTCTACCTTTACTTCCAGATGAACTAAGAAAAAAATATAGTGAGATTGGACTTAGTTCTCTACAAATAGAAAAACTAATCAATAATAGACCCTTAAACGATTATTTCTTAGGACTACTAGAATTTAAAACTAACTATGTAACAGCCGTTAATCTATTACTTTCAGATATCTCATCATACTTAAATAAACATAATAAAGTAATAACTGATACCCATCTTTCATATGAAAAACTAGTTAGTGTTGTTGATGCTCTAGAAAAAGGAGAGTTATCTAATAAAAATGTTAAAGACTTAATAGATTCACTAATGGAAAGAGATTTGACTCTTGATGAGTTAAAAAAAGAATTTAACATTAAAAATATTACAGATGATAGCTTCATTAAAGATATCATTACCAAAGTAATAGAAAATAATAGTGAAAGTGTAAATGACTATAAATCTGGTCATGATAGAGCTTTAAAATACTTGATGGGACAAGTAATGAAAGAGACTAAGGGTGCTGTTAATCCTAAAAAAGCTAGTGACATGTTAGTTAAAGAATTAAATAAATAATTGCTATACTTTAAATAATATTATATAATAATTATACTAGGAAGTGATAAATGTGAAGAATTTTATTAAAAATAATAAGGTTACCGTAGTTGCTTTTATTATCTGTGTAATCTTTGTAGTTTTAGTTTTTGCTATCAAATTAACCTTCTTTCCAAATGAAGGAACTGCTATCTATGGAGATAGACTTGATGGTATAGAAAAAGTAGAAATAACAGATAAACAACAAAAGGACATTATTAAATCTTTAGAAGATAAAGATGAAGTAAAAAGTGCTGATACTGATATAAAGGGACGTACTTTAAATGTTCTTATTACTGTTAATGATGATGTAGAACTAGACCCTGCTAAAGCTTTAACTTCATCTGTTATTGATAATCTAAAAAAAGACCAAACATCATTTTATGATATTCAAGTATTTATAAGTAAAGATAATGATGATACAAGATTTCCTATTATAGGATACAAACATCAAGATAAAGATGAATTTTCATGGACTAAAGATAGATAGGAGGAATTATGAAGAAAAAATTACTAATCATTCTTCCTCTTTTAGTTGTAGTAATTGTATTTGTAGGTGTCTTTTTCTATTATAATAGAGAAGATGCTAAAACTTCTTTAACTGTCAATGAAAAGAAATGGGCCCTAGAAAACAGTACAACAATGATTGATATTAATGTTATCAATGATTATCCCTTATATGGTCTTAATGGGGAAGGAGTATTCTTTAATTTCTTAGATGATTTTGAGAAAAATGTTGGTTTAGAATTCAATAAAATAGCTTATTCTAAAAATGATGACTTAGAAAAAAATAAAGCTTATAGTTTTAGAATCTTAAACAATGAAGATGAATTATCTAATAATGATTTATTAATTGCCACAGATGGTTATATCGCTATTGGTAAAGAATATAGA
Organism: uncultured Bacilli bacterium; assembly: GCA_963929435.1. Lineage (GTDB taxonomy): Bacteria > Bacillota_I > Bacilli_A > RF39 > UBA660 > Onthousia. The sequence continues at coordinate 76,227 of CAWVIV010000019.1, read as the reverse complement.
AGAATTAATAGAGTAAGTGATATGTCTAATATTACCTTTGGTGTTTTTAATTCTGATGTAGCCGAGATTAGTTATTATTTAAAAACAGGAACTAATCTTGCCTTTAAATCATATGACACAATAGATGAGTTATTTCAAGCTTTAGATAATGATGAAGTAGGTATGATTATAATACCTAATATAATGTACTTAGATAAGACTATTGAAAATAATAGTTACTATATAAACTATTACTTTACAGAAATGTCTAAAAAAATAGTTTTAACTTTAAGTAGTGATAAATCTAATGCTAGACTTAATACAATTATTAGAAAATACTTTGAAAAGTGGAAAACTGATAATTATGTAGATGAATATAATGACGTTTATTTTAATTACTATATAACAGAGAATAATGTAAGTTCTAAAGACTCTACAGATTTAGTTAAGAAAAACTATGTTTATGGTTATGTAGAAAACTATCCATATGAAGTTGATGTAGATGGAGATGTCTCTGGTATCGCTGGAGAATACTTAAAAAGAATGAGTCGTCTTACTGATATAAGTTTCTCTTATAAGAAATATGGAAGTATTGAAGCCTTGAGAAAAGCGATAGAAAAAGGCGATGTAGATATTTACTTTGATTATTATAATTTTAATAATGTTAATGATGATTATAAAGAGACTATTTCAACATTCATAGAAGATTATGTTGTATTAGGTAGAAGAAGTGATAATCATGTTGTTAATTCTTTTGAAAGCTTAAAAGATGAAAAAATTGCCATGTTAGATAATACTTCTTTATATAATTACTTTGAAAATAATAGTAGAAGTGATATAACAACCTATGATAATAACAATGATTTAGTTAAAAATGCTAATGATAAGATGTTAGTAGTAGATAAAGAAGTCTATAATCTTTATAAGAATACAACTTTTGAAGATTATGATGTCTTATATCAAGATACGATGATGAATGATTATAAGTTTATGGTTAAGAATAATAACAATACATTCTATAACTTATTTAACTATATCATTACAACTAATTCTTATTATAACTATAGGAATAATGGACTAGCCGATATTAGTAGGTCTATAGTTGAAAGAAGTAGTTTTATGGGCTTATTCTTAATTATCTTAATAATAGTTTCTGTTCCTTTAATCGCTTTAGCATTTCTTTATCTATACTTTAAACGTAGACATAAGATAAAGAAAGTTAAGAAGGAAGATAGACATAAATATACAGACCTTTTAACATCACTAAAGAATAGAAACTACTTAAATAAGAAAGCTCCTGATTGGGAAGCTAGTAAAGTGTTCCCACAAGCCGTAGTTATAATTGACTTAAATAATGTTAAATATGTTAATGATAACTATGGACATGAAGAAGGAGATAAATTAATTGTAACTGCAGCATCAACCCTAGTTAATACGCAGTTAGAAAACAGTGAAATAATTAGAACAGATGGTAATGAATTCTTAGTTTACTTAGTAGGTTATAGTGAAAGACAAGTAGAGACATATGCTAAAAAACTAGAAAAAGAAATGAAGAGTTTACCACATGACTTTGGAGCAAGTGTAGGATATAGTATGATTTTAGATGACATTAAGACACTAGATGATGCTATTAATGAAGCAACACTTGAAATGATGACGAAAAAGCAAGGATTAAAGTAGGAGAGAATAATGAAAAAAAGTAGGAAAATGAAAATATTTTTAAGAAAAGTTATTTCAATAATTAAACTACCAGAAATGAGAATTCTTCCCGGTCAGCTTGCTTTTTTTCTTGTTATTTCAATTATCCCTTTAATCGCTTTAGTAGGAGCCATTGGTAGTGAATTTAATTTACCTTCTACAAGTATTAAAGAAATATTAGAGTCTTTTGTACCTAGTGGAGTTATTAATTATTTAATTCCAACTGGAAATAACAGCAACATAGTAAACTTTAATATGATAATATTCTTTTTCGCTGCTTTTATCCTAGCAAGTAATGGAACATATTCAATAATTAATACCTCTAATGAAATATATAAAGTTAAAGATAGTAGTGAGTTAAGAAGAAGAGCAAAAGCTGTACTTATGACTTTGATATTAGTAGTACTATTTCTATTCTTGATATTAGTACCAGCTTTTGGAGATGTCTTGATAAAGATAATAACTACTTCTATTCATAGTGATAGTTTAACAGGTTTAGTTGAAAATACCTATCGCATTTTGGAATATCCTATTTCATTATTCTTAATATATTATAATTTAAAACTACTATATACAATTGCCCCAGATACAAAGATAAGTAGTAGAAGTACAATACCAGGGGCTTTGTTTACAACAATTATGTGGTTGATAAGTTCTAAAATATATGCCTTTTATGTAGATTATTTTGCCAACTATAACGTCTTTTATGGAGCGATGTCTAATATTTTAGTACTATTAATCTGGGTCTATATCCTAGCTTATATCTTTACCCTTGGTATGTGTTTTAATGCTACAGGAGTAATACAAGAGACATTAAGACTTAATAAAAATGATATAGAGGAAGCTTTAAAGAAAGAAAAGTAAGTTGTCTTTTCTTTTTTCTTCTGATATTATAGTAATCAAAAAGAAGATAATAAATTATGAAAGTAATAGAAATAATCAAAAGAAGTATTAAAAAAACTTTTGAAAGTTTGATATTTAGAAATAAAAAGTTGAAAGATGGTAATGATAATGCAAAATGATATTATTAAAGAAATATTAAAAAAATGTGATATTAGCTATTCTAGCTTAACTAAATCAAAATCAGGATTTACTAATAATGTGTATTTTATAGATAATTGTTATGTTATTAAGTTTTCTAATGATGAAAATATAAAAGAAAAATTGGAAAAAGAAATAACAATATATAAAAATTTGGATTTATCTTATATTCCAAAATATATAGCCAGTGGAAACTATAATGATTACAAATATCTAATAATTACAAAAATAAATGGTAAAAGTCTATATTCAATATGGCATACTTTATCAGAAAAAGAAAGAACAAATATAATTATTGAAATTGCTAAAATAATAAAATCATTTCATCAAATAAATGGAGATTTTTTAACAGGCTACAACGCTACTTCTTTTAGAAAACATATAAAAAACGAACTATTAAAAATAATAGAAAAATTACAAAAGTTAAATTTAAATGTAAAATGTTTGCAAGATATATTAAACAAGTCTTTTGATAAATTATTTTGTGATATTAAAATTGGATTAGTTTATAACGATTTACATTTTGATAATGTTATATATGATGGAGAAAAACTTTATTTAATAGATTTTGATAGAACAATTATTACATCACTTGATTATGATATGATGATTTTTAAAACCATGTGTGAAAATCCTAGCAAGTTTGCTAATGAAGAAGATGAAGAAAATATTATTGATAGCGAATATAAAAACATTTATCAAATATTTAGAGCAAACTATAAAGAATTATTTGCCAATAAGTTCACAGATGATAGAATATTTATTTATCAATTTATATACTTAATTAATCAAGCCATTGAATGTAAAGATATAAAATGGGTTAAACAAGAATTACAAAAATTTAATTTATATTTTATGAAAAGTTAGTATATTTACATTAGTGTTATTATTACGAAAATTCTTAACTTTTTTATTACTTTTTCTCTTGTGTTATTTGCACCTTAAAATAGAAGAATCCACCTAACTTAAGCGATGTTTAGGTGGTTCTAATAAAAAACAATTAATTAGAGGCACACTCAACACAGCAATATTAAGTGTTCCTTTTATAGTGTATGAAATTTTTTCTTACATATACATCTTATCACATAAGTAACTTTTATGCAAGTGCTTAGATGATTTTATATTAATTATTGTCACTTTCTAAATATCTTACATAATATTCATCAAAGGTTAGGTTGCTAGCCTTTATTTTTTGTGCAAGTTCTACACCTACATAGCGATAATGCCAAGCTTCAAAACTATAAGTAGTAATATCTTCTTTATCTTTAGGATATCTTAAGATAAATCCATAGTTATGAGCATTTTCTAACATCCAGTTATATTCATTAGTATTCTCAAAATTATTAAAGTCATCAAATGCTCTTGTTACATCAACAACTAATCCTGTTTGATGTTCAGAATATCCTGGCCTAGCAGAGTAGGTATCAGCATTTTCTACACCATCATTTTTAACATAATTATTATATAAGTTTTCTTGATATGAATAAGACCTATAAGCAGAGATTACTCTAATATTCATACCATCATTTTTGGCATCACTTATTAATTTTTCAATATTATCTTTCGCTTCCTTAACTAGATAAATGCCACTTTTAGCATAACTATTATCAAGTAGTTCCAGATTTTCTGGAATATAATTGCTATCTAAGTAATTAAACTTATTAACAAGTAAGTAGTTAGTATTTAAATTAGTAGAAGGCCTAGTATCAGTATATATTTCTTTATCTAAATTTAAATTAACTCTTGTAACGATATCTTCTATAGAAAGATTAGGATTATTAGTTTCGTAAGATTTATATCTGTCAAGATTTTCTTCCTTATAATAAGATAACTTGCTAAATTCATTATCTTCTTTTTCTTTAACTTTTTCTGTAGATTCATTATCTTTAACATTATCAATATCTTTATCTTTACTATTAGTATTAAATAAGAAAACCATAAGAATAATAAAGATAACAACAATAATACTACTTAAAATAATAATAATCTTTTTCATTAACAACACCTTACTTAATTTTATTACATTTAACCTTTATTAATACCATGATATCATATATATAATAAATTTTATATAGCAAAAAAAGTACAAAATGTACGAAAAAAAGTATAAAATATGTACTTTTTGTACGAAAAATGGTAAAATTGAAGTAGGAGATGATATTATGTATAGAAAAATTGAGAACGATTTATTAGAGTGGAAAAAAGATTTTAAAATGCCACTTATGTTAATTGGAGCGAGACAGACAGGTAAAACATATATACTTGAAGAATTTTGTAAAACAAATTTTGAAAATTATATTTATATTAATTTAGAAAAAGAAGAAGATATAAGAGAAATATTTGATGCAACACTTGATCCGGAAAAAATTATAGAGAAAATACAAATATTAAGAAAAGTTAATTTTAATCCAGACAGTACAATTATTTTTTTAGATGAAATACAAACTAGTGAAAGAGCGATAACTTCTTTGAAATACTTTTGCGAAAGTAATAAACCATATAAAATAGTTACAGCAGGTTCTTTACTTGGTGTTAAAATTAATAGATTTAAGTCATCCTTTCCAGTGGGTAAAGTAGTTACTAAATATTTATTTCCAATGGATTTTGAAGAATATTTAATGGCTCTTGGTGAAGATAAGTTAATAGAAGAAATCAGAAAACATTATAATAGTAATGAAAAAGTACTTGATTCTATTCATGAAAAAGCTCTTGATTTATATAAAAAATATTTAATACTTGGTGGTATGCCTAAAGTAATAGAAAATTTTATAGAAAATGATTTGAATATTGCTAATGTTGATTTTGAATTACAAGACTATATTATTACAAATTATCTTGCCGATATGAATAAATATACTGATAATACAGAGGGCATTAAAAATAGTAAAATATATAATGCTATACCTAAAGAATTAGCAAGAGAAAATAATAATTTTAAATATAGTATAGTTGATAAAGATGCTAGAAAAATAAGATATGAGAGTAGCCTAGATTGGTTGCTTGCAAGTAATATGATTTTAAAATGTGATTTAACTGAGAAAAATGAATCTCCATTAAAAGCATTTGTTAATAATGATAAATTTAAAATATATTTAAGTGATACAGGTTTGTTAAGGTCTTTATCTAATATAGATTATACTGAAATATTATTAGATAAAAATGAGATGTATAAAGGTGTATTAACAGAAAACTATGTTGCATGTGAATTATATACTAAGTTTAGAGAACTTTATTATTATACTTTTAGTAAATATGAAATAGACTTTTTAATAAAGATAGATGGTGATATTATTCCAATAGAAGTAAAAAGTGGAAGAAGAACAAATAGTAAAAGTTTAAATGAATATATTAAAAAATATAATCCTAAATATAGTATTAGAATTTCAACTAAGAATTTTGGTTTTGAAAATAATATAAAATCTATACCTTTATATGCAGTATTTTGTATTAATGAATAATTAGATAATCATATTTAAAGAAAGATAGCATAGCTTTTATTAGGAGTTGATTTAATGAAAAAGGTAATTCTATTACTTATGTTATCTATTCTTTTAATACCATGTTATGTAAAAGCAGAAGAAGTTGATAATAAAGAGGAAAACATTGCAGAAACAGATGAATCTACTACTAATGAAGAGTCTAATAATAAAGAATATAATACTAATGATAAAGAAAATGACACTCTAAATGATGAGAATACTACTACTGAAAATACTGATACGAATAAAGAAAATACAAATAATGATAATACAACTGATACCTCACTTATACCTAATGCTACTGCCGGTGTTTTAATGGATGCTACTACAGGAGAGATAATCTTTGAAAAAAATAAAGATGAACAAGTAGCAGTTGCATCTATGACTAAAATGGTCGCTCAGATTATTATATTGGAACAAATTGAAGCGGGCAAAATTAAATGGAGTGATAAAGTAATGGCAAGTGCAAATGCATCTGGAATGGGAGGAAGTCAAATCTATTTAACAACAGGAGAAGAAATGACTGTTGAAGATATGATGAAAGGTATATCGATGGCTAGTGCTAATGATGTGGCAGTAACCAAAAAGCAGTCGCTAGTTATAAGCGAAGAAATAATAATATAACTACTTTTAAACCTTATGTTTTAAAGTATTATTATAAGCTTTATATTTAAGCCATGTATATGGCTTTTTTATATATAAGGAAAGTGCGTTTAAAAGCGTTCAAAACAAAAGTGATACCAATGTAATTTGGTATCACGACAAAAAGAATAAAGCAAAAACTTTAAATTTTAATTTGTTCCATAGTAGAACCGCAGTAAGGACATTCCATTTTAGGAATGTCTTTCTTTTTGATAAATTTTAAAAATCCAATCTGTTCGTTAACGATAAACTCAGGAACAGGATCTAACTTGCCACATTTCTTACATTTGAAAATATATATTTTTTCATCTTTACCAAAATAATTTTTGGCACTATTTAATAATTTTTCTATTTCTTTGTTTTCATTTTTCATACTATAATAATCCTTTCTTAAGTATAGATACTATTATAGTATAACATTATATTATTACAAATAGGACAAGTAAGTGGATCTATTTCAAAATTAGTTATAATAAGAGTACGCCAAGAAGTAAGTTTACTAAAGAATTCTTTCTTTTCCTTAGAAATAATTTTTGTAACTTCAATATCTATTTTAGTTGAATTATGATAAGCACCATAAAATCTAATTTGTTTAAAATTATAATCTGGAATATGGATAATGATTCTAGAAATAAACTCATAAGCATGTACTTTTTCGATAACGATTAAATCATCATTATGTCTTTGATACCAAAAGATAACAAAGGTACCATCATAATCAATAATTCTAGATTCAGCCATAACAGGGCGTGCGACATATCTGCAAGCATATTTAATTAAATCAATATAAGATTTAAACTTAGAAGGAGGCGCATAAACATAGAAACCATCTTTGTGTTCAAAATACATTTTATTTTTAATTTTTCTAAATTCATCTTTACCAATATCTTCTTCTAATAAATCCAAAAGTACTTTCATAAATCGTTTACGAAATGATGGATAAGCAAAGTAATCAACTTTAACAAATTCTTTACATTTATTAGATATACCACCATCCATTAAGATCATATGAATATGAGGATTAAAAATAAGACTTCTGCCAAAAGTATGAAGAATAGAAATATAAGCAGGAATAAGCTCTTTCTTTTTGTACTTGTTTTCAAACCAAGAATTAACAGTAATAGAAGCGGCTTTAAAAAGATAATTAAGTCTTTTTCTATCTTCTCTAAAATATACTCTTAATTCATCTGGAATAGTAAAAACAACATGGCGATGTTTACATCTAAATAGTTTAGAAAAGATAGAAGATTCTCTTTGTTTATTATATTTGTTTCCACAAGAAGAACAAAGACGAGATTTACAGGTATGAGGAACTATTTTTTCTTCACCACAATTAGGACATTTATAAACGGCATAACCTAAATCCCAAGTTTTACATTTTAACATTCTTTCAACATTAGAAAATACAACATCTCTAATATTAAGTTTAGGATATGTTTCTAGAAATTTATACCACCAATCTTTAAAAATTTCTTTAATTGTAAATATTACCTTTTTATTTTTAACTTTATCTCTGTATTGTTCAAATTCCCTATCTTTTTCTGTACATATTATCATATTACCACCATAATAATATTGTAGTACAAAAGAAAACAACCGCAAAGCGGTTGGTGAATGAAATTTATTTCATTCTTTTTTTATTTTATAATAGGAAAGTTATACTTAAAGTGTTGTCACGAATAAAAGTTCAAAAAGGAATTACATAACCACAAAAACCGAGATAATAATCTCGTATCAATAACATATCTAAAATAAAATTAATCTTCTTTATAAATGTGATGATATCCTCTTTTAGAGCGATAATCTAAAGGAACACATTTATCATACTTACACTTTCCACAGATAATATAAGGTGGAGTAGAAATAGGTAAACCATTCCACTCATCTTCTTGTTCAAATTCTAAAACGGCTTCAATAGGAGCCTCAAATTTATATTTACATTTTGGACAGATGTAATCAACTGTTTTTCCACTAAGCTTAATTGGAAAATTATCAAAATCAAACATAGTTAACCTCCAGTCATTTCTAAAAGATAATTTAACATATATCCACATCTAGGACAAGTGTAAGGATCTCTATTAAAAGCATTCATAATAGAAAGCCTATATTTAAGAAGAGTTTTTCTAATTGTATACTTTTCTTTATTAATAAGTTTATTAATCTTATCAAAACAACTAGGTTTCTTTCTATAGAAACCATAGTATCTTATAGTCTTAAATTGATAAGGAACAAGATGTCTAATTAAAAGTTTGATAAATTCTAGAGCAGAAATAGTAACTTCATGATAAGATTCATCTTCATGAGCATTATAGGAAAAAGTAACATTTTCACCATCATAATTAATAATTCTATTTTCACTAATGGCAGGTCTACCACAATATCTAGTAACATATTCAACTCCATCTTTTAAAGACTTAAATTTTTTTGGTTCAGCATAGACATATAAACCATTTTTATGATTTAAGAAAAGTTCTTTTTTAAAGTCATTAGAAAAAATATTTTTATCTAATCTTTTACTGAGTAAGTCAAGTAATATTTTTTGAAATCTTTTAGATAAAGCATCATAATCAAAATAATTACATTTACATACCTTATCACCTGATATTTTGAGTTCTGCTATTAAAACATGAATATGAGGATTCCATTTCAAGTCTCTACCAAATGTATGAAGAAAAGCGAAGAAACCTGGAATCCATTTAGTTTTACTTTTATATTCTTTAGTTTTACCATCTTTAGTTTTCTTATAAGATAAATTAAAAATAGAATAAATAGTATCTTTAACAGCCTCAAATAAAATATCAATTCTTTCTTCATATGGATAATAGAAAATAGGTCTTAATTCTTTAGGAATAGTAAAAACAATTTGTCTATGATTACAAGCATAAGCAGTTTCTAAGATGTTTTCAACTCTTTCGTTTTTATATTTGTAACCGCAAGAAGTACAGAGACGAGATTTACAAGTATGTCCAATAAAAACAATATCACCACAGTTAGGACATTGGTATAGGGAACAACCTAAGTTTTTATTATTACAATCAATTACTTTTTTGATTTCAATATAAGCATTAGGTCTATATTTATTTATCTGATCACCATATTTATTAAAGAATTCATCAGAGTAATCTTCTAAGATAGTAGAAATAAGGCCAGTAACTTTAGAAGAATTATAATTTTTATTAAGAGTTCCATCTTTATTAAACATATTCTCATTATAGTCACGATCTAACATGAATTCTATAAATTCTTGTTCAGATATACATGGTTTATCTATTTCAATTATATTATTGTCTCTAGACATACTACATCACTATTATGATGATAGCATTAAATAACATAAAAAAAGGAATTCCGTCAGGAATTCTTATGAAAAATATTTATTTTTCATTTTTCTTGTGGAGGTGTAAAAATGTCAGTTTTTAAAATAGAGAAAAATAGTAATTATACAGTTATGTCTAATTATCATTTAAGAGATCATAATTTATCATACAAAGCAAAAGGATTGTTATCATTTATGCTTAGTTTGCCTGAAGACTGGGACTATTCATTAGCAGGGTTATGTTCAATTAGTAAAGAAGGTAGAGATGGTATAAGATCTATCCTAAAGGAATTGCAAGAACACCATTATTTAGAAATAGAAAAAGTAAGAGGAGATAAAGGGTATTTTGAATATAATTATTTGATTTATGAAGTACCTCATTTTATAGAACTTGATAATGATAAAAATTATCCAGATACGGAAAATCCACACCTGGATAATCCAGATGTGGAAACGCCTACACAAATAAATACTAATATAATAAATACTAAAAAACAAATAGATAAAGATGATAAAACGGAAATATCATCTTTTTTTGTGCCAGAAGAACACAACAGATTAACTCTTGAACTAATTGATAGTGGCTATATAGACGAGAATGATATTCAAATTTTTTATTATGATGATTTATTTAATAATCTTCTTGAAGAAAATTCATATAAAGATTTAATTCAAATAATTCATTACATTGTACCTAGAGTAATAAATAAAAAATTTAAAGATGAAGATGGGAATCCAATAAAAAATAAATTTGGTTACTTTAAAAACTCAATAACTTGGAATATTAAAAAGTTAAATTTAGATATTGATGACTTATGGAGTTATGATGATTTATTGGATTTAGAAAAATAATTATTTTTTTAATATTTCATCCATAGATATTTTATGGTTATAACAAATTGTAAATAGAGTCATTGTAGTTATCAAAAATTTACCATTTTCATAGCCACTATAAGTTGCTTGAGAAATCATACATTCATCAGCAATATCTTGTTGAGTAATATTTAATTTAGTTCTGATAGTTTTAAGTCTATTACCAATTTTGGTTTTGTTTGCTTTTTCTAATTCAATGTAGTTATTTGTTTTAGATAAACCTGTAACATAATTTGCAGAAAATTTATATAAATTACAAAATCTAATTAGTTTAGGTAATGGCATGGTATCGTGATTATTTTCCCAACCAGTAACAGTTTTTCTTGATACCCCTAAAACATTACCTAGTTCTTCTTGTGTTATTTCTAATTCTTCACGACAATACTTTAAATTATTCATTATCAACATAGCTTATCACCAATAATAATTTTCCCATTAAAATGATAAGTATTAATAAAATGCTGGGTTATTTTATAAAAGGGTGTTATAATTATTAAAGTAGTTTAGGGTAATAGAGAAGGAGCAGATTTATGAAAAAAGAAATAGAGAAATTCAATTCTAAAAAAATAGCCCAAAATATTACAAATACAATAGAAGCAGATTTATTTAAAATAATGGAAGTTTTGGATTTTGATTTTAATGAAGTTATTTCTAATGTGAATAATTTACCAGAAAAAAGTAGAATTGATGTAATGAGTATATTAATTAATGACTCACTAAAAGAATTACAAGAAAAATTAGATATTGCAGAATATTCTAAAGTTATTAGATATGTTGATGATGTTACAGATTATTATAAAAGTAAGAAAGATGACTTTGAATCAATAATTGAGGAATGCGATATGATAGCTGATGATATTTTATATAAAGTTATGGGACATAAAGATAGAAAACTTGAATTACCAGTAGATGTTTCTATTATTGAAAAATATTGTTTTTCCACAGAAATAAAAAAAGAGCAATTTTATGATGCTCTTATGTGGATAGCATTAAGATATATTGCAACCTTACAATATCTAAAATATAATAACTGGAAAAATAAGTATAACGAAGAAAATAATATAGAAGTAGTAAATTAGCAGTACCACCCTAAACTATTAAATAGGTATTATTTTAATACTTATTTTTTTCATAAAAAAATCGTCTCTATACTAGCAGACGATCTACTACACAGCCAAACTTCGACTGTATCAGATAAACACGATACTGCATACTGCTTTTGTGTCATCTGACTATTTAATATTAGTATATATTATTAACTATTTCAACAAATTTTAAATCATTACATTAATGTAATATAAAGTAAGTGTAAAACATGGTATAATTATATATGAAATGTGGTGGTTATTTTGAAAACAATCATGATAGTCGAAGATGAAAAATCAATAAGAGATGAACTTAAAACACTTTTAGAAACATCTGGATATAAGGTTATCTTATTGGAACGATTTGATAATACTTTAGAGGATATATTAAAGAGTAAATTTGATTTGCTTCTATTAGATATAAATTTACCTAAAATGAATGGCGAAACTTTATTAAAAGAGTTTAGAAAGCAGTCTAATATCCCAGTAATTATGGTAACAAGTAGAGTAGGAGAAACTGATGAAGTATTGTCTATGAGTTATGGTGCAGATGATTATATAACAAAACCTTATAATCCAACAATTTTATTATTAAGAATATCTAATATTTTCAAAAGAATGGAAAAAAGTGCAGACTTTCTTACCTATGATGATATAAAAGTATATCAAAGTAAAGGAATTTTAATGAAGGGCGAAGAAATATTAGATTTAACTAAAAATGAAATGATTATATTTTCTTATTTATTAAATAATCGCTCCAATATAGTAACTCGTGATGAATTAATGACAGAACTATGGAATAATGAAGAATATATTAACGAAAATGCTTTGACCGTAAATATAAGCAGATTAAGAGCAAAACTAGAATCTTTTGGAATAGAAAATGCAATTGAAACAAGAAAGGGACTAGGATATAAGTTGTTATGAAATTTAGTAAATATGTTTTTGATAAATGGTTAGAGATATTATTTGCTTTATTCGGATATTTCATTGTTCTAATGATGCTATTTGCTTTTAAAATTTCAAAAGAAGTTATTATAGGAATAACAGTAGTATTTTTGTTATTTTTCATTATGATAATTTTAACTGGGTATATTAAAAGAAGAAGATTTTACACTAATTTAATAAATAATGTAGATAAACTTGATAAAAAGTATCTTGTTTTAGAAATGTTAAATGAGCCATCTTTTTATGATGGAAAAATACTATACCAAGTATTATATGAAATTAATAAATCAATGAATGAAAATGTCAAAGATTTAGAAATAAGTTTGAATGATTTTAAAGAATATGTGGAACTTTGGATACATGAAATTAAACTTCCTATTTCTAGTTTAGTTTTAATGAATCATAATCATAAAACAAATGTAGACAAAAAATATGATGAGCAAATAAGAAGAATAGATGATTATGTGGATCAAATCCTTTATTTTGTTAGAAGTGAGAATGCTGAAAAAGATTATTTAATTAAAGACACCAGTTTGAAAAAAGTAATTAATTCAGTAGCCATGAAAAACAAAAATGATTTATTAGAAAGAAATATTAGTTTTGAAGTAGAACTATCTGATATAAAAGTATTAACAGATTCAAAATGGCTAGAATTTATCGTGAATCAAGTTGTTAGTAATAGTATGAAATATACTAAAGATAATAATAGCATTATTAAAATTAGTGCTGTGGAAACTTCAAAACAAGTAGATTTAATTATTTATGATAATGGTATTGGAATACCAGAGAAAGATATTAAAAGAGTATTTGAAAAAACATTTACAGGAGAAAATGGTAGAGCTACTTCTAAATCAACTGGTATGAGGCTTTATCTCGTAAAAAAATTATGTAGAAAATTAGGTCATAAAGTTAGGATTGAATCTAAAGAGGGAGAATATACAAAGGTTGTTATATCTTTTGCAAAAAATGATTTTTATAAGATAGGGGATTAATAAGTATTTTTAGTATTACGAAATTGTAATGTTCTGTAATATTAGAATAACGACAAAGTCCCTTTTTTGTCATAAAATTATTAGCAGAAAGGAGAATTTTTATGGAAAATATTTTAAAGATTGATAAAGTTGAAAAATATTACGGTAGTAGATCTAGTCTTACCAAAGCAATTGACAATATCTCATTTGAAGTAGATAAGGGTGAGTTTGTTGCTATCATGGGTGCAAGTGGATCAGGAAAAACAACTCTTTTAAATTGTATATCTACAATAGATAGAGTAACAAGTGGACACATCTATGTAGATGGAGAAGACATTACAAAATTAAAGGGTAATAAATTAAATAAATTTAGAAGAGAAGAATTAGGTTTTATTTTTCAAGACTTTAATTTACTTGATACTCTGACTGCTTATGAGAATATTGCTTTAGCTCTTTCTATTCAAAATGTAAGTGCTAGTGACATTGCAAAAAGAATTGATAAAGTTGCAAAGGAACTTGATATTAAGGATGTTTTAAAGAAATATCCGTATCAAATGAGTGGAGGACAAAAGCAAAGAGTAGCATCAGCTAGAGCAATAATTACAAATCCAAAACTTGTTTTAGCAGATGAGCCAACAGGAGCATTAGATTCTAAATCAGCAAAAATGTTACTTGAAAGATTTACATATTTAAACAAAGAATTAATGGCAACAATTCTTATGGTTACACATGATGCTTTTACAGCAAGTTATGCAAGTCGTGTAATATTTATCAAGGATGGTAAAATCTTTAATGAACTACATAGAGGTAGTGATTCTAGGAAAGAATTTTTTGATAAAATTATAGATGTTGTAACCCTTCTAGGTGGGGATTTAAATGATGCTCTTTAAGTTATCCCTTAAAAATATTGCGAGAAGTATAAAAGACTACGCCATCTACTTTTTTACTTTAATATTAGGTGTTGCAATATTTTATATATTTAATGCAATCGATAGTCAAACAGTTATGATGCAAGTATCAGAATCTACTTATGAGATTATTGATTTAATGACAAGTATGCTTTCTGGTGTAAGTGTTTTCGTGGCATTTATATTAGGTTTTTTGATTATATATGCAAATAGATTTTTAATGAAAAGAAGACATAAGGAATTTGGTATTTATTTAACTCTTGGTATGAGTAAAAGAAAAATATCACTTATCTTATTCTTTGAAACATTAATAGTCGGCGTTATATCACTTGCCATAGGATTAATACTTGGTACTGGTTTATCACAACTTATGAGTTTGTTTGTAGCAAATATGTTTGAAGCCAAAATGACAGAATTTGAGTTTGTTTTCTCATCATCTGCTTGTATCAAAACACTTATTTACTTTAGTGTTATGTATATTCTAGTAATGATATTTAACACATATAATGTAAGTCGTTGTAAGTTAATTGATTTACTTAATGCGAACAAAAAATCAGAAAAAATAAAATTAAAAAATCCTTGGATTTGTGTAATTGTATTTATTATTTCTGTAATAGCATTAGGTTATGCATACTACTGTGTTACAGGTGGAGTAACAGATATGCAAACTGCTGATAAAATACTTATTCCTATCGCTCTTGGAGCATTATCAACATTCTTTATTTTTTGGTCTTTATCTGGTTTATTACTCAAAATATTTATGAGTATGAAAAACGTTTATTATAAGGGACTAAATAGTTTTACGTTAAGACAGTTTAGTAGCAAAATAAACACGACTGTATTTTCAATGACTATTATATGTTTGATGTTATTTTTTACAATATGTGTTTTATCAAGTGCTATTTCAATTAGAAATTCAATGACGGCGAATATTAAGGAACTTGCTCCAGCCGATATAGAAATTAATAAGAAAATGGACTTACCACTAGATTCAGGATATTCAAAGGAAGTTATAGAAGATTCTAAAATTTCTGTAAGTGAAACATTGGATAGATTAGGTTTTGATGCTGATAAGTATTTCAAAGATGTTGTAGAATTTTATGTATATGCAAGTAATGATATATTAGTTAAAAATACACTTGGAGATGCTTATGAAAAAATATCTCAAGAATTTCCATATTTAAAATATGATACTGCTGAACAATTTATTAAAGTGAGTGATTATAATAAACTTGCTAAATTATATAATTTAGCTGAAATTCATTTAAGTAATAATGAATATGCAATAATTGCTGATTTTGATTCGTGGATAGATATTAGAAATCAAGGGTTAGAATTAGATACACCAATTATGATAAATGGTTATACTTTAACACCTAAATATGATGAATGTATTAATGGGTTTATTAATATGACAAGTAGTCATGTAAACATGGGGATATTTGTAGTACCAGATGAAGTTTTAAACGGTTACGTTAGAGAAACAGGAATGTTAGTTGCTAATTACAATGCAAATGATGATAAAGAAAAACAAGAAATAGAAAATATGATTATAGATTTAGATAACAGTCCTTACGCATCAAACACAGATATAGGTGCGAGTACCAAACTTGCAATATACGAAGGTAGTATTGGACTTGGAGCTATGATCACATTTATTGGTTTATATCTTGGAATTATCTTCTTAATTGCTAGTGCAGCCATTTTAGCACTAAAAGAATTATCAGAATCAACAGATAATAAAGAAAGATTTAGAATGTTAAGAAAAATAGGAACTGATGAAAAAATGCTTAATAAAGCTCTATTTAGACAAATTGGAATATTCTTCTTGTTCCCATTAATTATTGCAATTATTCATTCTATATTTGGTATTAAATTCTGTCTTTATATATTGGAAACATTTGGTAAAGGTGAATTATTAAAATCAATTATTATGACAGCTGGAATTATTGTCTTTGTATATGGTGGATATTTTATAATTACATATTTATGTAGTAAAAATATTATAAAGGAAAGGTAAAAATGTTTGTAGTATCTAACTTTAGTAATTTAATAGAAGATATTATAAGTAGAAGGAGGAAAGATTAAGAATTAATCTTTTCTAAATATGAGTTATTTAGAAGCAATAAAAACAGCAATTATTATATTCCCAATTATTGCCTTTCTTTTTACCATTCCTTTTATTTTGTATCAGTACCATAAATATGGCTCTATTAATAAATTACGAGTTTTAATTATTTATTCATTTGTTTTATATTTAATAACAATTTATTTTCTAGTAATACTCCCACTTCCGAGCATAGAAGAAGTAGAAAATATGACTGGTAGAACGATACAATTAATACCATTTTCATTTATAGGAGATATTGCAAGGGAAACTAATTTTAATATATTATATCCATCTACCTATATTTCTACCATAACAAATCCTAGTCTTTATACAATGCTTTTTAATATTATTATGACTATTCCTTTTGGAATGTATTTAAGATATTACTATAAATGTAGTTTGAAAAAGACTATTATTCTCACTTTCTTTCTCTCATTATTTTTTGAACTTACACAACTTACAGGACTTTATGGAATGTATCCTAGACCTTATAGATTATGTGATGTGGATGATTTAATAACAAATACTTTAGGAGGAACGATTGGTTACCTTTTAATGGGAATAGTAGATGATTTTTTACCAACAAGAGAGAAAATAGATGAAGAAACATTAGAAGAAGGTAAAAAAGTATCAGGCTTTAGAAGAATAACTTTATTCTTTTTAGATGGATTTGTATGTTTCTTTTTGAGTACAATATTAGCATTATTTACAAACTTTAAAATGATGTTAATTATGTTTGTTATCTATTATGCAGTAATACCATATTTTTGGAAAGGAAAAACACTTGCTGGAAACTTCTTGAATGTAAAGGTAAGTTTTCCGAACATGACCTTTATTAGATTAATGGTTAGAACAATATTTCAGTACTTTTATTATTTTATCTTACCGATATGTGTACTTAGTGTAGGAATGATAATTGTAAATAATGCAGATATTTCTTCAGTAGGAGCAATTTGGACATATCTTATTTGTTTTATAATCATGTTTATATTTTATTTAATCAATATAATACTAATTTTAAAAAACAATAGAATTTATTATGATAAGATGCTCAAAATTACATATTCAAGCACTATAAATGAAGTAAAGGAAAAAGGGAGAAATAAATAATGTTTGAAATTTTTAAATTTATTTTATTATTTATTGTAGGAATTATAATTGCAAGTGGTGTGTTTTTTACAAGTGTTTTTAATAATAACAATATATTAAAAAATGATACGGTAAATAACTATAATAACTTCTTACAAGATATTGCACCTAACGGACTTACAAAAGATAGTAAATTAAAAGGAAAAAGGGAATTTGGAATTGATAAATATGTTGGTAAATATATCGCTAATTATGTAGATGACACAAAAGAAGAAACAATATTTGGAGGAACAACTTTAAATAGAAAAGAAGGAAATTCAGTAAAATTAAAAATAAAAGTAAAAAAGAAAAAAGGTAATATAGAAATTATCAGCAATGAAGGAACAACAAGTGTAATCTTGATAAATGATACTGGAGAAATTGAAAAAACGGTTAATGTTAAAGAAAAAAGTTATTATTTAAAAATTAAAGTTATGAATTTTACTGGAAATGTAGAAATTATATCAGAATAGGAGGAAATTGATTATGGAAAATATTAAAGGCAAAGTATTTGCTGGAGTTGGAATAATATTAGTTATTTTAGTTTTCTGTTTAGTATATTGGTTACTTTTTTATCAAAATACAACATACTATACAAAGATAGATAATACTAAAGTAGAAATATTAGATTCTGGTGATATGAGATATGAATATACTTTAGATGCTTATAATAAAAATGGAAAAGAAAAAGAAGTAACTTTTAAAACAAGTAGAGAGCTAAAAGAAGATGCATATCTTGAACTTGAAGTAATGCTTACAAGAGGTGTTAAATCTTGGCAAGAAGTACAATTTGATGAATTACCAGATAAAGTAAAAGAAAAATATGAATAAATTATAAGGTGGATCTAATACTATTTTAGATCTGCTTTTTTTATGGTATAATTATCTAAACAACAAATAGTAATTTGTAAAGGAGGTATTTATGGGAATAGAACATTCGCAAAATTATTTACATAGTAAACAACTTGTAGCGACCTTGTTATCAAAGAGTAATATTTGTAACGACGATATTGTAATTGAGATAGGTCCTGGAAAAGGAATTATTACCAATGAACTTGCAAAAAAAAGCAAGAAAGTTATAGCAATAGAGTTTGATGCAAAATTAGCGAAAACTTTATCTGAAAGGTATAAAGAATCTAAAAAAGTTCAAATAATAGAGATGGATTTTTTAAAATATAAAATATCAGTAAAAGAACCATATAAAGTATGTGCAAATATTCCATTTAACATAACTGCTGATATTATGAAAAAAGTATTTGAAGATGATAATCCTCCTGAAGATATATATTTCATAATGCAGTATGAAGCTTTTCTAAGGTATTCTGGACAGCCTTTTTATAACGAAAGTTTGAGGTCTCTTTTATACAAACCTTGGTTTTCCGCTGAATTGATTTATGAGTTTAAACCATCAGATTTTTATCCTGTGCCAAATGCACGAATATGTTTTGCTCACTTTCAAAGAAAAACATCAGCAGATGTTGAGGATGCGACAGACTATAGAAATTTTTTATCATATATATTTTTAGCGTCTGGAAATACTTTCAAAGATAAAACAAAAAAATTGTTTACTTATGAGCAACAAAAACGCATTTGCAAGTTTTTAAAAATCAAATTAGAGTCAACGCTTACTGAGATCTCATACGATGGATGGCTATACCTATATGATGTTTTTCTTAAATTTGTTTCCAACGAAAAAAAAAGCTATTATATTAAATGCTGAACAAGCCATGAAAAACAATCAAAACAAGATTCAAAAAAAACATCGAAATCGTAATCATGGTTATTGGAAATTTGAAACTAAGCGCCAAAAGAAAATTTTTAAATTGAAAAATTGAAAATAAGAATTTTATCCAGTAGCTATATTTCCAATTTCTATATTATTAGCAATAGTGTAAACAAAGAAGTTGACAGAAAAAAGTAATAAGCAAATTATAAATTACAATTTATGAGGCAAATCATGTAATATAGAAGATTTGCTTTTTTCATGATATAATTATGTAGATGTTAGGAAGTGATTATATTGAAAACAATTTTAATCATAGAAGATGATAAAGATATAAATGAAATGCTACAAGAATTATTAAAACAAGCTGGTTATGATGTTAAATATGCTTATTCAGGAACAGAAGCATTACTAATTCATAATGATAAAATTGATTTAATAATTTTAGATTTAATGTTGCCTGGCAAGAGTGGGGAAGAAATAATTAAAGAATTAAAAGATATAAAAGATGTACCAGTTATTGTTACAAGTGCTATTACAGATATGGATACAAAATTAGATTTATTTAAGCTAGGTGCAAATGATTATGTTACCAAACCTTTTAACAATGATGAATTACTTGCTAGAATTAAAGTTCATTTAAAAAATAATACAAATAGTGATAGCAGTATATTGAAGATTAAAGACATTTTATTAGATTCTAATGGTTTTAAAGTTAGTTGTAATGGTAAAGATATTAATTTATCAAAAATAGAATTTGAAATATTAAAACTACTTATGCAAAATTGTAATCAGGTCGTTACAAAAAGTGTACTTTTTGATAAAGTCTGGGATACTGTGGATTCTGCTGATGAAAACACCTTAAATGTTCATATAAGCAAAATAAGGAATAAATTAAAAAAAGCAAATCCAAGTGAGGAATATATCGAAACAATATGGAGTATCGGATATAAATTTAAAAATTAAGGAAAATTTAAGGATTGTGTTAAGAGTTTTTTAACACTTTTTTTGTATAATGGTTAAAGAAAGGGAGATGTATATGCAAGAAATAGTGTTGCAAACAAATAATTTAACTAAAAAATATAAAGATTTTGTTGCTTTAGATAGTGCTAGTATTACGATTCATAAAGGTGATATATATGGTCTTATTGGTAGAAATGGTGCTGGTAAAACAACTCTTATGAAACTAGTTACTACTTTAACTACAAAATCTGGTGGAAGTTTTTCTTTATTTGGAAAAGAAGAAGAACTAACAGAATCAAAAAGAAGGATAGGATGCTTAATTGAAAGTCCTGCATTTTTTGATAATCTTACTGCTTATCAAAACTTAAAATATTATTCCATTCAAAAAGGAATTGTAGATGAAAAACAAATTGATAAAGTTTTAAAAACAGTAGATTTGTATAAAGAAAGAAATAAAAAATTTAAAAAGTTTTCTTTGGGTATGAAGCAAAGATTAGGTATTGCTTTTGCTATATTAGATAATCCAGATTTTATCATTTTAGATGAACCTATTAATGGACTTGATCCGATTGGTATTAAAGAAATAAGGGATACATTAAAAAGATTAAATGAAGAAGAAAAAATTACTATTTTAATATCTAGTCATATTTTATCAGAACTATATTTAATTGCTAACCATTTTTGTTTTATAGATAAAGGCAGAATTATAAAAGATATATCAAAAGAAGAGCTTGATTTAGAATGTAGTAAATGTATTGTAATAAGAACTAAAGATGTTAAGAAAGCAACTGTTGTATTGGAAAAAGAATTATCTACTACAAATTATAAAGTCATTGATAATACAGAAATAAGGCTTTATGATTATTTAGAAAACTCTGCCAAAGTAAATAAAACATTATTATCAAATGATATTGAGATAATGGGGATTTATGAATCTGGAATTTCATTAGAAGATTATTTCGATTCTTTAATAAAGGAAGGTGCTAAATAATGTTAAATATCATTAAATCAGATTTATATAGAGTATTTAGAGGAAAGGCAATTTATATTGCTATAATATTTATACTTTTTTTAGCAGCAGTTAGTTGTTTTTCCATGAGTCCAGGACATATTGGAATTACTAGTTCATCAGAAGAACAACAATTAGTTGAAGATGAGGAAATATTAAACAAAGTATATGAAACAGATTCTATCTTGGAAACAAGAGAACTTATGAAAGAATATGGGGCATATCCATTAGATAAAGAACAATTAGGTGCAAATGCTAATCTTTATTACTTTTTTATCATTGTTGTTGTGATTGTGTTAGTTACAGACTTATCTAATTCTATAGCTAAAAATACATTATCATCAGCAATTTCAAGAAAAAAGTATTATATGTCTAAATTAATTACCTGTATAGGTTTAGGTACATTCTTAGTTTTAATTAATAATTATGGTAGTTATATTATAAATTTAATAATGAATGGACAGGAATTTTCAGCAGGACTTTTAGAGATAACGAAGCTAACAATACTACAATTACCAATTTTATATGGTATAATTAGTATGTTAGTATGTATTGGTTTTTGTTTTAGAAAAACAGGAACATTTAATAGTATTACAATACCATTAATTATGGTGATACAATTAGTTATTATGGGAGTGGCAACATTATTCCACTTTGATGCAAATAATATTTTAAATTATGAATTTCAATATATTATAGGTAATTTAGTATCAAATCCAAGTAATACATATATACTTAAAACCTTAGTTTTGGCTGTATTCTATATTATAACATTTAATGTAATTGGATATAGAGTATTTAGAAAAACAGAAATAAAGTAGAAAGGTAGTGAGCGTATGGAAATAATATTAGTAATTTTTGTTATTATTATTTTATTTCTAGTTTGCTATCTTTTTTTTGTGAAAATGGAATTAAGAAGGATAAAAAAAGAATTAGATTTAGTTTTATCGAGGAAAACAAATGGATTAGTTCATACTGAATTTACATCAAAAGAAATTCATGATTTGATAGAATGTATTAATACTCATTTAACTGAAATAAAAAGTAAGGAGAGTAAGTTAGAAAGAAAGAATGCTAATTTTGTTAAGATGATTAGAAATATATCTCATGATTTACGTACTCCGTTAACGTCTTCTTTGGGATATGTTAGTTTAATGTTAGAATCTGATGTAACAGAACAAGAAAAAATTAAGAATCTTAAAATAGTGGAAGAAAGGTTAAAACGATTATCAGAATTAATTGATTCTTTCTTTGAATTTTCTAAAATATTTTCTAATGATCAGATTATAGAATTAGATGAAATCAATTTAGTTGCTGTGATAGAAAAAGCTATTTCTAATCATTATGAAGATTTTTCTAAAGATAATCGAATGATAGACTTTAAAACAAATAAAAGAAAAATCAAAATAAAATCTAATGAAGTAATGCTTATTAGGGTTTTTGATAATTTAATTAGAAATGCTTATAAACATAGTAACGGAAATTTAGATATAGAAATCAATCAGACTGATGAGAAAGTTAAAATAAAATTTATTAATGATTTACTATATAAAGATTTAGATGTAGATAGAGTTTTTGATGAGTTTTATACAGTTGATATATCTAGGACAAAAGGAAATACTGGTTTAGGACTTGCCATTGCAAAAGAATTTGTAGAACAATTAAAAGGAAAAATAAAGGCTGATAAGAAGAACAATAAGTTAATAATTACTATTATATTTTAAAAAAATTAATTTAGTCCATAATAAGATTATCAAGTTAAAAATGGTAATCTTTTTCTTTTACTTACAAAACTGTAATTTTATATCTTATTAATATATTTTATAATATTATCAGAGAGGAGAAATTTATATGGAAGTTTTAAAATTAGAAAATGTAAAAAAGTATTATGGTGTTAATACGAATATTACAAAAGCAGTAGATGGAATTTCATTTAATGTAGATGAAGGTGAATTTGTCGCTATCATGGGAGCAAGTGGCTCTGGTAAAACTACTTTGTTAAATTGTATTTCTACTATTGATAATGTTACTGCTGGACATATCTATGTTGGTGGTAAAGATATTACCGAAATCAAAGAAGATGATATGGCAGATTTTAGAAAAGAAAATTTAGGCTTTATTTTCCAAGATTTCAATTTATTAGATACTTTAAGTATAGAAGAAAATATTTCTTTATCTTTAATTATCAACAATGAAGATCCAAACGAGGTTGATAAAAAGGTAAAAGATATTGCATCTAAATTAGGAATTGCAGATGTTTTAAAGAAGTTTCCTTACGAAGTATCAGGTGGTCAAAAACAAAGATGTGCTTGTGCAAGAGCTTTAATTAATCACCCAAAATTAATTTTAGCAGATGAACCAACTGGTGCATTAGATTCTAAATCTTCAAGAATGCTTTTAGAAACAATGGATGATATGAATGATAAATTAAAAGCAACTATTCTTATGGTAACTCATGATTCATTTAGTGCATCTTTCTGTAAAAGGGTACTATTCCTAAAAGATGGTAAAATTTTCAATGAGATAGTTCGTGGTAATAAATCAAGAAAAGAGTTTTTTGATGAAATAATTGATGTCCTAACACTTCTTGGAGGAGATGTAGGAAATGTTAAGTAAATTAGCAATTAGAAATGTAAAACGTAGTAGTCGTGATTACATTATTTATCTAATTACCATAACAATAGCATTTTCACTTATGTTTGCTATGAATTTGGTGTCATGGTCAGATGCTGTTGTAGATCTTTATGACAATATGAATGATACATTTAAAAATGTAGTTATATTTATAAATGTAATAGTTGTTTTTGTTATATGCTTTTTAATTAATTATACAACGAAGTTCATGTTTGAAAAGCGAAGTAAAGAGTTTGGAACATATATGCTTTTAGGAATAAAAAAGAAAAAAATTTCAAGATTATTTCTTTTAGAAAATATATTATTTGGTTTTATTGCTCTTATACTTTCTATTCCGATAGGGTTTGTATTTAGTCAATTTATATCCTTATTTATTGTAAAAGTTATGGAATTACCACAAGCAATTTTTATTGAATTTAATTTTATGTCTGTTATACTATTATTACTTTACTTTTTCTTTATTTATTTGTTTGTATTATTTTTAGCTCGTAGAAGAATCAAAAAGATAAATATTTACAATTTACTATATTTGGAAAAACAAAATGAAGAAAAAGTTATTAAGAAAAAAAAGAATCGTAATTTATTATTTGTTATTAGTGTGTTAATTGGAATTGGCTCTTATATTTTCTTGCATTCTACTTTAACTAATGATGTTATGATGGATACTTCATTTTTAACCTATATGATGGTTGGTGTTCTATTATTTATTATAAGTATTTATGGTGTAATGTTTAGTTTATCTGATTTCATACTTTCTATTGTTTTGAAAAATAGAAAAATCAAGTATAGTAAAGATAATTTATTTGTGGCTAGAACATTCTCATCCAAAGCAAGAACAATGGGAATGACATTTGGAACACTCGGTGTTTTGATTATGTTCACTTTATTGTTTTTAAATTTTTCTAGTTTAAATAAAGCATCTTATGATTATATAAATGAAACGACTTCACCTTTTGATGTATCAGCGTTCTTTGATACAGAAGAACCTCTTTCAAAAGTTTATGATGTTGTAGATGAGAATTACCCGATTGTAGATTGTGTTAGATATAATGTGTATTTGAATACTAATTCAAATATTGAGAAACTGTTACCAGCATATTCTTATACTAGTGAACCTTATGATAAAATTATCAGATTAAGTGATTATAATCATTTATTAAAGATAAAAGGGAAAAATCAAGTAACTTTGAATAATGATGAATATATCCTCGTTTATGATAAGTCAGATTCATTTCTAGCAGAAGATAGTTCAATTAAAACGATTACATTATCAAATGGAATAACACTTAATCAAAAAAGCACAACAACAGAACTTGAATTTGCAGGACTTACAAATGCAGGGTATGCAGTTGTTGTACCAGATGATGCGATAAATGGATTAGGAATTTACCAATATTTTATGGCTATTGATACAAAAGAAGATACATCAGCTGAATTAGAGAAAAAACTTGTAGAAGCACTTAGATCTGATTTATGTGAAGTAGATGAAGAAGGTCATGAGTTTTGTTCAACTTATCGTATTAATATAAGGGGAACTACTTTAGAAGAATCAAATGTAATGTCTGCCATTGTAACAGCAATTTGTGTTTACATGTCCTTTATCTTTTCAGCAATAGTTGGAACAATACTTGCAATACAAACATTAAGTGATTCTACAAAATATAATTATCGTTACACAGTATTAAAACGACTTGGAGTAAAAGATGAAAAACTTTATAAAACTATTAGAAAACAGTTATATGTTTTATTTGGTGTACCAGCAATTTATCCAATTATAATTAGTTTTGTTATAGTGTACTTATTAAATAGAGTATATAAAGCAATATTACCAAGTCCAACATTTTATTTAAGTTGTTTTGGTGTAAGTATCTTGATATTTATAATGATATATGTAATTTACTTTATTGCAACTTATTTTGGATTTAAAAGAAATATTGATAAGAGTTAGAGGGTAATGTAATCTAACTCTTTTTATAGTATAATATTAATAGAAATGTGGTGATGTTATGAATATTGTAATTGTTGAAGATAATCCAATTATCAGAGAAAAACTATCTATACTTTTGCAAGATGTTGGTTATAAAACTACATTAATAGAAAATTTTGAAAATGTCGTAGATAATTTGTTAGAAATAGATGCTAATTTGATTTTACTAGATATTAATTTACCTTATATGGATGGTTATGATATATGTAAAAAGATAAAAGAAAAATCAAATATACCAATTATCTTTGTTACAAGCCGTGATACAACAGAAGATGAAATTAAAAGCATTAGGGTAGGTGGTGTTGACTTTATAACTAAACCATATAATAAAATCGTTTTACTTGAGAAAATTAAAAGAGCATTAAAATTAAATAATCCTATTAATTTTAGAGAACTAACTAAAAACGGTTATACTTTGGACTTGCATTTATCCATTTTGAAATATCAAGATAAAGAAATAGAATTAACACGTAACGAGTTTCGTATTCTTTATTATTTCTTCACTAATTCAGGAAGACTTATTACTAAAGATGAATTATTAGAAAAACTTTGGAATGATAAGTATTATTTAGATGATAATATTTTATCAGTAAATATTAATCGTTTAAGAAATAAAGCAAAAGAGATAGGAATTACTGACTTTTTAACAAACATAAGAGGAAAGGGATATAAACTATGAAATTGTCGAGTTATTTAGAGAATAAAATATTTTATATTCTATTTCAAATATCAACCATCATTGTATTATCAGTTTTATTAGGTTTTGCTGAAATACCATTATTTTATATTGCTTTAATTGATATTATTTTATTAGTTCTACTAATTAGTTA
Source organism: uncultured Bacilli bacterium (assembly GCA_963929435.1). Taxonomy (GTDB): domain Bacteria; phylum Bacillota_I; class Bacilli_A; order RF39; family UBA660; genus Onthousia. The sequence goes on along the minus strand of CAWVIV010000019.1, from coordinate 48,903 downwards.
TTTATTTTGTGATTATCATTTCCAAAAGAAAAAATATTTGCAAATTACTGATTTAGTTGATGCTTTAGATGAAAAGTATTTTATATCAGAGATAATTCCTAAAAGTAGTAATGTAGAAAATAAGGCATATATCTATGCTTTAAAACAAGCAACAAAATCAATGAATGATAAGATAAGTAAATTGGAACAAGAAAATTTAGATTATCGAGAATATATAGAAAGTTTTGCTCATGAAATTAAAACACCAATTTCGGCATTATCTTTATCATTTGATAATAGTAAAGATAAAATATCAAAAAAAGAATTAAATAAAATTGATATGTATGTAGATCAGATTTTATATTATGCACGAAGTGAGAATCCAGAAAAAGATTATTTTATAAAAGAACTAAACTTATCTGATGTTATTCATAAAGTTTTATTAAAATATAGGGTATATATACTGGATGAAAAAATATCAGTACAAGTGAATCATTTAGAAAAGAAAATATATAGTGATGAGAAATGGTTAATATTTATTGTTTCACAAGTCATTCAAAATTCAATTAAATATATGAATAAGAAAGATAAAAGGATTGAGATAAATGCAAGTGAAAATAAAGATAATGTGATATTATCTATAAAGGACAATGGCTGTGGAATTAAAGAAAGTGATTTAAGAAGAGTATTTGAAAAAGGATTTACTGGAAGTGATAGAAAGAAAAGTAGATCAACAGGTATGGGTTTATATCTAGCAAAAAAGATTTGTAATAAGTTAGGACTTGAAATCAATATATATTCAAAGTACAAAGAAGGGACTAAAGTTGAAATTATTTATCCGAAAAGTAATTTTAATAAAATGGATTAAAGCTACTAATTTAGTAGTTTTTTTAATTTCTATATTGTATGGTATTGACAAACTGTTATAAAGTGTTATAATTAGAACATAACAGATGAAACAGTGAGGTGAAAAAATGAATATTATTATTACTAATAGTAGTGGTATTCCAATATTTGAACAAATAGAGAATGCCATAAAAGAAGCAATTTTTTCTAACGAACTTAAAGAAGGAGAAATGTTACCATCTGTAAGAAGTTTAGCCAATGATTTGAAAATAAGTTTTTTGACTGTTAAACGTGCTTATGATGAATTAGAAAAAGCAGGTTTTATTAAAACAGTGCAAGGAAAAGGAAGCTATGTATCACCTAAAAATTTGGATTTAATCAAAGAAGAGAAATTAAAAGAAGTTCAGGATTATATAGAAAAGATTTATGAAGTATCTAAACTTTCTAATATTTCTAAAGAGGAAATTAGTGAATTATTTAAAATGATTTTTGAGGAGGAATTGTAGATGAATAATATTGAAATTAAAAATGTTACTAAAAAGTATGATGGATTTTTATTAGACAAAATAAGTTTTGATGTTCCAGCTGGCTCTATTGTAGGTTTAATTGGGGAAAACGGTGCTGGTAAAACGACAACAATTAAGTCAATATTAAATATTATAAAATCAGAAGGTACTGTAAAAATATTTAATAAAGATATTAATCAAAATGAAAAAGAAATAAAACAAAATATTGGTGTAGTATTAGATGATAGTTTCTTATCTACTTATCTAACACCTAAATATATAAATTCAGTTATGAAAGAGTTTTATAAAAACTGGGATGAAGAAAAATACAATAAATTGTTAAAGCAATTTGGTTTACCAAGTGACAAATTAATTAAAGATTTTTCAAGTGGTATGAAGATGAAATTAAAAATTGCAACAGCTATTTCACATAATCCAAAACTTTTAATACTAGATGAGCCTACAAGTGGATTAGATCCTGTTGTTAGAAATGAAATACTTGATATATTTAGAAAATATATTGAAGAAGATGAAACAAGATCAATTTTATTATCTTCACACATCACTACTGATTTAGAACATATTTCTGATTATATAATTTTTATTGATAGAGGTAAAACAATTTTAAATGTTCCAACAAATGAATTGTTAGAAAATTATGGTATTATTAAATGTAGTAAAGAAGAGTTTGCAAAGATTTCTGAAGATGATTATATCAGTTATAGAAAAAGTAAATATCAATATGAGGTACTTACATCGGATAAGAATAAGATTAAAAAGAAATATAATATTAGTTCAATAGATAAGCCATCTATTGAAGATATAATGTTATTTTATATAAGAGGAGAAAGATAGTTATGATAAAAGGATTATTAAAAAAGGACTTATACAATTTAGCAAGTTATAAAACCACATTAATTATTGTTGTATTGTTTTGTGGTATTGCGATAATCGGTACTGATGCAATATACTGGGGTTCAGTAGTGATTGGAATTATAGTTGGTATGATTTCTTTATCAACATTTAGCTATGATGAAATGTCAAAATCTAATAAATATATTTTAACTTTACCAGTTACTAGAAAAGAAATTGTTTTAGAAAAATATGTTTTGGCTATTGGAGCAACTATCTTAGGTGGGATACTTGGGTTTATAGTAACATTATTAGTTGGTAATGTTATGAATTATTTAAGACCAGATAATTTGATAGATATAAACATTGAAACATTACTTGCTACATCTGTTGGAGGAATGTTTGGCATTTCTTTAATTCAGTCAATTCAAATTCCTAGTATCTTTAAATGGGGTGCTGAAAAAGGTAGAATACAAATGTTTATAGTATTATTTGTTCTAGTTATAATTGGAGCAATTGCAGGATTTCTTTTAAAGCAAGCAGGATTAAGTGTAGATATTGAAAAGTTAGAAAATATATTAAATAATTTCGGCTTAGTTGCACTTATTTTGCTATCATGTTTAATGTATTTTATAAGTTATAAAATTTCTTATAAGATATATAAAAATAAAGAAGAGTAATGAAGACTCGGTTATTTAATTTCCGAGTCTTTTGTTTTGCCACAAAGCCAATCAATAGATACTTTATAATGTTTCGCAAATTCAATTAAAGCATAGGTATGAATATACATTTTACCTAATTCACATTTAGAGTAGTTTGATTGATCTACATTGATGATATTTGCAACCTTTTCTTGAGTATGCTTATTTTTAGTTCTTATTTCCTTTAAATTATTACCTAAAACACTTTTATCAATTTTATCATTGATAACATCATATTTTTTGGTATTAGTAAGCCCACAAATATAATCTAAACTCACACCATAATAATTGCAAAAATCATTTAGTTTTGGGAGAATAATAGCATCAAGCCCATTTTCCCATCCAGCATAAGTTGATCTACTTACACCTAAAATACCAGCAAGTTCTTTCTGTGTATTCCCAAAGTAAGTTCTTATGTCTTTCATTCTTTCATATATCATATAACGACACCTCTAATATAATTTTCCCATTTAAAATAGAAATATTTAAAAAGTGTCGGTGTATTACCTAAAAACGTGATATAATAAGAACAGAAAGGAAGGATATAGTGTATTATTTAGATTTTAAAGATTACGTTCGAATTGTATTAAAATCCTTACTTGCATCATTAATAATAGTTCCCATTTTTCTTGAAATTTGTTTCTTAATAAAAACTAATATAGATTTTTCTTATTTTGTTTGTGATTCATGTGATATTCCGAGAGATTTAGCAATATCAGTTATGAGTATGGGGTTTGCTAATAATATGATATTTTTATTGAGTGTTTTTGAATTTGGAGTTATTTATTACTTATTTACTAAAATTAAAATGACAAAAATCTATACTATTGTTTGGGAATTTATGACAAATTTATGAAATGGGTTATAAATATCATATTTATGTGGTACAATTATTTACATAAGTCCAAATTAGTATTTGTGTAGTGAAAAGAGGATTTAGTATGCTAGAAGAAAAAAGAAAAAATATATTCAACTTGATGAAAGAATTACAAGATAAGCAACATAAGGAATTACACGAAGTAATATCAAAAATAGATAATGAAGTTAATTCAGATGATTTTTCACAAAATCATAGTAATAGGGATTTGAAAGATGTTTATATATTTAAAGATGATATTAATAAAGGTAATATCTCCTTTGGGTTATACTTAATAAATTATGAACACACCGATCCTATTGCTTTAGATAAAGATTATCAGCCGTTACCTTTAAATAAGAGATTATTATTTGAGTACGGTGCAGTTGTATCGTTCCCAGTTGGCAATTATGATTTAGATATTTCTGGAGTATTTGGTGGTATTGAGGAAGATAAAGAAACTGCAATAAATAAATACAATCAATTAAGACAATATATAAATATGATGTCTGAAGAAAAACTTTTAGATGCTATTGAAAAAAACATTTTAAAAGAGTTAAATTGTTAAAAAAGTGGTTATTTTAAAAGCGACATAAAAAAAGCATAAAACGACATGAAATAGACATGAAATAAACTTGACTCCATCTTGTCAAGTGGTATAATAATGTAAAATAAACAAATTATGCAAAGAGAGAGATTATTTCTTTGCTTTTTGTTTATTTTTTTAATAAAAACTATTGACACTTATTTCTAAAACCGTTAGAATATAAGGCAATTTATTTGTTGATGTAATGGCTGATGCTCATTATTAGTAAAATTTAGAGTTGTTAGGGTAGAAGAAGCAGTATCATTTCTATTTTGAGAACAGTTACTGACTTTTTCGCCCCTTTTTTATGAAATGAGGTTATAAGATGATTTCTAGTAAAAAAGGATGTTCTTCAGCTGGCTGTTTGAGTGTAAATAGTTGCTATAATAATGCGAGTATTTTTAAAGTCTCTAAAAATAACGTATTAAGAATTATTAAGAGAGAAAGTTAAGGGATTTTGACCCTCTAATTTTCTCTCTTTTATTTTATATTGAAAGGGTGGTTACTTTGAATACAAATTATGAACAATGTTACGAAGAAGAATATGCAGACAATTTTACATTAACAAAAGAAGAAATGGTAGGCTATGATATACTAGCGACTTATGAAAAAGTTATAGAAAAGTTAAGAGAACTAAAAATAGCTAGAAATAAGTTTATTAATGGCTATCATGTTAGATTAACTGCTAATTATAGACCAAGATTAGAACAATTCTCTAATAATGTTTCTGACCCTGTTGGTAAAGCAGTTGAATATAAACTTGATAGTGAGCAAGCCTATAATGAGTTTAATATTCAACTTAACAAATTATACTCTATAATGTCTAAAGAGGAAAATGCATATATTAATGATTGCTTATTATGTGGTAAATCAGAGGCATCATTAAGGACTAAATTTGATTTAGGCAGAGAAGCATTTAATACTATTAAGAATAGTGCAATCGTTAGATTTGGTATCGTATTTAATATAATTGTTTATAAATAATAAATTGAAAAGTAACCGTAGGAGCCTTTTTGGACTCTTTTTTTTTGCATTAATTTTATGAGTTTATAGGGATCTCATTGTCAAAAAACTAACTTTGAAAGGAGTGATGAAAATGCACATTTTCAATAAACGACAGAAAATACCGTAATTTTTAGAAAAAATCAAAAAAACTCTTGCAAAATTTCTTTTTTAGAGTGATAAATAGAATATGTTATATCCGTTGTCAAAGTGCATTAAAAGGCAATATAACGATTTTGGAGTTAGGAGTTGAATAATTATATGACCACTAAAAGAAAGATGCTTAAAAGAGTTATTTTGGTAATTATAGTATCATTATTTCTTTTTGGTACTGTAATAGGTATAGGTATTATAAATAATAGAGATGTTTCAAAAGAACAATCATCAAAAACACGATTAAATTCTGATTTAAAAACAGAAAGTATAACCGAAGAAAAAGAAGAAGATGATAATGAAGAAAAACTTGAAACTGAAAATAAAGAAGAACAAATAGAAGAAAAACCAAAGGAAGAAATGCCACAAAGTGAGGCTAATACAAATGAAACATATACAACTCCTAAAAATGATACTAACACTAATAACCAGCAAACAACAACACCAACTCCACCACAAACGATAACTCCACCAGTAGTAGAAGAACCTAGTTGCACACCTAAAAAATTTTATACAGTTTTTAGAGCAGACTTTGATTCTATGGCAGAATGTAATAGAGTTGGAGAACTTTATAAAAAAGAATACGGGTATTACGGATATTTTTGCGATTATACTACTGATGACTGTGGTGTTATGTACTATATGTTGACAATGTTTGATGGAAATAATAACTATATTGCTTATCCAGATATTCCCAAGCCTTGATAGGCTTTTTTCTTTTGGTAAAAATAGGAGGAATTTATGAAGAAGATAAAAAATAAGATAATTAATGGTTTGATGTTATTGTTGATTGGAATTTCATGTGTGCCAACAGTAAATGCATCAACATATAATGAAACTTTTAATGATAAATCTCAATGGATAAGTGGAGATTATATCTTAAAGGTAAAAGGAAGTACAAGAAAATACCAACAGATGACAGTAATTACTAGAAATTCCGATGGAAGTTTCGTTTACTGTATTGAACCTGGTACTCCAGTTTCAGATGGAGCTGTTTATCCAGGACAAGATTTTGACCAATCCTATGTAGGACAGATGACACAAGAGCAATGGAGAAGAATTACTTTGCTTGCATATTATGGTTACGGATATGGAAACCATACTGACATACATTGGTATACAGTAACTCAATATTTAATATGGCAAACAGTACCTCATGGTTATGACATTTATTTTACTGATTCACTTAATGGAAATCGAATTACTAAATACACAAATGAAATTAATGAGTTAAATCGTTTGGTAGAAGAACATAATATTAGCCCTAATATAACTAATGATACTATTGATATGGTTATTGGAGATACAGTAGAATTAACTGATTCTAACAATGTATTAAATAAGTTTGAAGTTGTTGATACTGATAATGTTAGTGCTTCTATTAGTGGAAACACATTAAGTATCACTGCAAATGATGTTGGCGATGGTAGTGTTACTATCAGTAAAAGAGATAAAAATTACTCACATCCTGCGATTATTTATTATCATCCTACATCACAAGATTTAATGATGAGAGGAGCTTACGATCCGATTGATGTAAATTTAAAAATTGAAATCGTAGGTGGTAAGGTATCAGTAAAAAAAGTTGACATGGATACTGGCTTGGGCATTGCTCAAGGAGATGCAACTTTAGATGGTGCAGTATATGGTATTTATGATTTAGAAGGAAATAGAGTAGGCGAAGTTATTTCAAAAGGTGGAGAATATGTAACAAGTGATTATTTGCCATCTTTAGGTACGTTTTTTCTAAAAGAAGAAAAATCCTCAACTGGATACGAACTTAACGAAACCAAGTATTTTTTTAATATTACGAAAGATGACTTGTATCCAGAGGTAGATGTTACAGAGAAAGTTATTGAACGTGATTTAAAAATATTTAAAGTTTATGCTAGTGATGAAACAGGATTCTTAACTGGGGAGCCTAATGTAACTTTTGATATATATTTAAAGTCAACTGGCGAAAAAGTAACAAGTATTACTACTGATGAAAACGGTTATGCAACAGCAACTTTACCATACGGAACTTATACAGTTAGGCAAGTAAGTTCAACTGAAGATCATGAAATGGTAGAAGATTTTGAAATAGTCGTAAATGAATATTCAGAAGATCCAATTTACAAGTTGCTTGCAAATGCAGAAATTACTGCTAGATTAAAAGTTATAAAAATTGATTCAGAAACTGGAAATACTATTCCAGTAGCAGGAATTAAATTTAAAATTTTTGATGTTGAAAATAACGAATATGTATGTCAAGTTACAGACAAAGAACAATGTGTTTTTGAAACTAATGATGAGGGAATTTTACTTACACCATTACCATTAGAAAGTGGAACTTATCGTTTAGAAGAACAAGACCAAAAGTTAGATGGTTATTTATGGAATGAAGAAGCCTTAACATTTGCTATTGGAGATGATTCTACTTTAATTAATGATGATGTATTTGGTGCTATTGTTGAAGTGGAATTTGAAAATACTCAAGTTAAAGGAAAAGTAGAAATCAATAAAACTGGAGAAGAACTTATCATTGAGGATGACTCTTATCATTATGAAAAAATTAAACTTGAAGGAGCAGAATTTGAACTTCGTGCAAATGAAGATATAATTGTTGGAGGAAAAACTTATTATAAGAAAGGCGAATTAGTTACTATTTTAGTTACTGACAAAGATGGTTATGCAAGTATAGATAACTTACCTTTAGGAAAATATACACTAAAGGAAATCAAGTCTGCTAATAACAATGTTCTTGATCCAAATACATACGAGTTTGAACTTGTTTATGAAGATCAATATACTGAAGTGGTATATAAAACATTTACTCTTGATAATAAGTATCCAAAAGGCGAACTTGAATTTACTAAAACTGATTTAGTAACTGGAGATCCACTACCTGATACGAAAATTGAAATCTTTACAGAAAATGGAGTTAAAGTTTTTGAGGGAAGAACTGATGAGAATGGAAAAATCATTATTACTGATTTACCAGTTGGCAAATACTTTATTTTAGAATCAGATGCACCAGATGGTTATATTTTAAACGAGGAGAAAATGTGGTTTTCTATTACTGAAAACGGAGAAATTGTTAAAGCAGATATGACTAATGAAAAGATTGTTGAAGTTCCTAATACATCACAAGAAAAAGACATTCTTATTGAAATTATTTCAGCAACACTTTTATTATCAGGTATAGGAATTATTATTTATGCTAAAAAGAAAAGCAAAAATAGAAAATAAGCACTTGTTGATTATAATAAGTGCTTTTCTTATTCTTGGTAGTATTTTTTTGCTTGTCTATAAATACTATGGTTTATATGAAAATCACAAGCAAGAAGAAAAAAGTATCGAAATATTTTTTCAAGAAATACCACAAATAGAACAAGAAACAACTGAAGAGCAAGTTGAAGAAGAAAGTAAAAAGGAAAGTGTTATAAACTATATAGCAGTTTTAGAAATCCCAAAAATCAGTTTAAAACGAGGTTTAGTTGATAAAAACAGTAAATATAATGATGTTGATATAAATATATATACCTTAAAAGAATCAATATTTCCAAATGAACAAACTAATAGTCATGTTATTTTAGCATCTCATTCTGGTAGTGGTTATCATGCTTATTTTAGAAAATTAAATAATTTAGAAATGGAAGATAAAGTTTGTTTATATTATGAAAACATTAAATATATTTATGAGATAACTGATAGATATGAGGTTGAAAAAACTGGAACTGTAAGTTTAAGGCAAACAACTGGCTCTGATATTACTTTAATTACTTGTATTAGTGGTACAAATAAACAAGTTGTCTTTGTTGGCAAATTAATAGAGAAGGAGAATTATTAATATGGAATTTGAAAATAGTGGAATGGGTAGATGTGTTATTTTAAAAGAAAGCAATACCCAATATACATTAGTCTATGCTATTCAAAGTAAACAATTCATTGTTGTTTCTGATTTAGATAAAGAAACAGGTAGTTGGTTACATGGTCATTACTTTGGACATGATTTAGATAGTGCTTTATCTAGCTTTAACAAGGAAACAGAAAAAGTACAAGATGACTTGGAAAGGTAGGAAAATCAAATGGAAAAAGTTGCAGTATATGCTAGTTTTAAAGACCAAAGTAGAAAGTCGATTGATTTTTTTCTAAACCGAGTAGCCGATTGGTGTCTTATGAATAATTACGATTATACTCTTTACTTTGATAAAGTAAAAAATAGGTTAGATTTAGATAGAAAAGAATTAAATGACTTAAAAGAAGATATTGAAAATGGAGAATACTCCAAAGTGATAATTAAAGATATAACACAATTATCAAGAAATACAGTTCATAATATGGAATTTTTGCAATTTTTAGAAGATAATGACTGCAAAATAGAAAGCATGGATGGAACTGATTTAACTTTATATAAAAAATATATGAAAGATTTAATAAAATGAAGGAGGAAAAAGAAAGATGAATAATGAAAAAGAAAGAGAAGTAAGAAACTCTAAAAATAGTTTTGAATTAGAAGGGAATGTTGCTAATATAAATAACATTTATACCAATCAAAATGGTAAGAAAATGTTAAGATTCGATTTAGCACAAAATAATAATGGTAATACTCAATATGTCCCTATTGTTTTAAGGGGAGAATTAGTAAATACTTATGGTATTGAAATCCAAAAAGGAGACTGGATCTCTGTTAAAGGTAGAATATCTACTTATACTAAAGATGTTGAAAAAGATGGAAAAACATATAAAGATAAAGCAATAGATATTTTAGGATTTGAAATTACTGATAGAAAAAATAATAAAGTTTATACTTCTGATGGTCAAGTTCAAGAATTAAAAGATAAATCAAAAGATGAAATGGAAAGATAAGTATGAGTAAGTATCAATATAAAATATTAAGTTATTGGAACAATGCAGATGATTTATATGTCAATTACATTGTAGAAGATACCGAAACTAAAAATACAGTCAATGCAATAGAATATTACAATACCTCTGATCTTAGTTGTGATTATAATTCATCTTCAGTAGAGGATATTATAGATTCATTAACAGAACTAATCAAAGAAAACAATGGATTAGAATTTAATTTACCAAAAGTAAGTGAGGCAAGTCCATTACTTAAATACGTATATGATTATGTTTGTGAAAGTGATGCTGATATGTGTCATATTGATTATAACGATTGGGAAGAATTAAAAGAAGATGAAGAATTTATTGATGAAGATATTAATACTCTAAAAAAGGAAATTGATAAATACAATCTACATAGTTATATAACACTAGATGATGGCGAGTATATGATATGTGGTTATGGTGGTTTACAATGTTGCTTTAATGATGATAGAGTAAAGGAGCATGATGAACTTGAAAGATGAATTAAAAAAAGGACAAGCATTTATAGGTGTTGATGATAAAAAATATTATTTTCTAGGATTTGACTATGATGATCAAATATTCTTTACTAATTTAGATTTATGGACTGATAAAGAACAAAGTTATATGACTAAAAGCAATATTTTTATTAAAGAGGTTTTAGATGAAAAATCAGAGATAATTGAAAATAGTACATGGTATTATCAGTCAATGAAAGAATTAGATAATTCTACTATGGAAGAAAAAATAAAAAGATGCTTGGACATTATTAAAAACTCAAATACAAAAGAATTTGAATTAAGACCTACTGAGATAGGTCCATTAGTAAGAGGACAAGCATATAGTAAAGAGTTTAATCAGTATTATGAGGTTATCGGTTTTATCGTTGATAATAATATTTATTTAGATGCCGAATTAAAAGCTAAACAAAAAGGCTTTTTTGCAATCTATCATTCCAATTGTGAGAGTACAGTACCATTAATATTTGAAAGAAACTTTAGTGATAAAGATAATTCGTTTGATGGTAAACACTTTGTAGCAGGTAATGATGATAGAGTTGATATTGAAGATGTTATTTGTAATAAAGAATTAGTTAATTCTTATATGAATGACACACTATCGGATAGATTAGAGAATAACAACAAAGATATGTCAAAATAAAATATAAAACTGTGCAATTATTGGGTAATAGTTGCACAGTTATTTTTTTGTATATGAATAAAGGAAAGGGTGAATATAATGAAAAATTTTTTAAGTACGTTAGCAATTCAACAATTAGAGGGTGGAACTTATACAATAGATACTGTTTTAAATGTAATTAAACAAATAACTGACTGGGCATTAGCAGTAGGAATATCCCTTGCTGGTATTGCATTAGTTGTAAGTTTCATTATGTATGCAGTAGTAGATGTCGACCAAAAGCCTAGAGTAAAAACAAGAATTTTACAGACATTACTTGGAATATTCGGAATAATTTTAGCCATCTCATTAGTTAATATTATTATAAAATTATTTACATAGGTGTAATGCTTTATGATGACAAAAGTTTTTGATTTATTACGTAGTCTAGGTTGGTATTTAACAAGTTTTATTTATGATTTAATTGATGGACTTTTGCAGATTATAAAAGAACTTAATGCGTTTGATATAATTAACTCATTATCAAGCAATCAAACATTCATAAATTTTTATAATGGTGCTATGGCAATAGCAGTAACATTGTTTGCATTATTTATAGTATGGAGATTTGTAAATAAATTGTTAGATCCAGATGAAGAAACAACGTTTAAAATGATTATCATGGAGGCAGTAAAATGTGGAACGCTTATTATGCTATCTACATTTTTATTTGTGCAAGTATCTAACTTTTCAATTACCTTATCTAATTATACAGGAAATATTTTTGAAACGACCAGCAATTCAAAAATGAGTGATTCAATGCTTACAATGTTTATTTCTTATAGAGATGGTTATAAGAATAGCGAAAAGTTTGATGAAAGCAAAAGTATATCAGAATTAGTAAGTAGTGGCTCATTTGATAATGATGAATTATATTTGTCAAAATATGTAACTAAATCAAGAGTAATATTATCTGATGAAAAAGATTATAAATACGAAATAAATTGGATTATGGCAGTATTAAGTGGTGGCTTTTTCCTATATAGTTTATTCTTTGCTGGAATTATGTTAGGAAGAAGGCAAATAGAATTTTTATTTCTATTTTCAATAGCACCAATAATATTTGCAACAAGTGTTTGTAATAAGCAAAGGCGAGGTGCAGTTATTGAACAATTAGTATCGCTCGCACTCCAAAGTGCAGTTGTAATGCTAATAGTCAGTCTAACAGTAATGGTAATGCAAGAAATAAGTGTTACGACATTCTTTAGTAATTCGTTTATGAATATTACAACTAAAGCATTATTATATCTTGGATGTGCGACATTCATCATGACAGGTAGTCAAGTGATTAACAGATTTATTGGCTCAAATGTAAGTGCAGCGAGTGGTAGAGAACAATTAATGTCATTAATGGGTTATGGCAAAATGGCTGGAATTGGAGCAACTATTGGAGCAGGAGCAACACTTGGTGGAGCTCTTTTAGGTACTGGTGTTGCTATGAAAGGTGGAAAAGCAGTAGGCTCTCATGCTTTATCTCAAGCAGGACTTGCTTTAGGAGTAATGGGTGCAGTTGATCCATCTAGTGGACAAACACCAAATAGAATGCAGAGATTTGCTAGTGCTATGGGAACAAGAATGTATATGGCTGGTCAAAAAATGGGAAGTAAACCTAGTGGCAATAAGTTTAGTGCAAGTGATGCCTTTGTAAATGCAGGAGCAAGTAGTTTGCATAATACTGTAAGAAGAGTAATGCCACGAGCGAGTTATAATACATCTTATTACCGAAGAAAAAACATGATATAGGAGGAATGAATTTATGTATATTACAGTAAAATCAATAAAAAGAAATTTAGGTTTTAAAGGTATCGAGGTATCTGATATTATTATTGCTTTACCAATATTAATCTTATTTATAGTCTTATTTTGCTTTACACCACTCAAAATACCTTCTATTGTTGGATTAATGATTGGAATTTTTTGTTTATTACCTATTAATGTTAGTAAGAAAAATAGAATGTATAAAGTAATAGGTTTAATTTTTAGATATTTATTTAGAAATAAGATATATGTATATCAAAGGAAAGGAGAGGTGGATAACTTTGAAAAAGCAAGTAACTAAAGATGAAAAAAAGAAAAAGAAAGAACATAAAGTTATAGAAAAGTTTGTTAAGAAGAAAGATAATTCAAAACAAAAATACATAACTAAAAGTGTTTTAAAAAGAAAGTTTAAAAATGCTCAAAGTTTTACCAATGCAGAAGTAGTAAATGATAATGGAATTATAAAACTTCGTGATAATAGTTTTGCAAGAGTTTTTTCAGTTGATGCTATTGATTTATCACTAACATCAAATAATCAAAAGCAAAACTTTTTTAATCAATTAAAATTTCTTTATCAATTAAAAGGATTAAATTTAAGAATATACAAGTTAGATGATAAGATAGATCTAAATGCTAATAAAGATTACTACAATAGACTAATGGAAGAATTTGCTAATGATGAAGAAAAACTAACATTTTTAAAAGAAAGATATGATAGATTAGAAATATTAGAAGAACAAAATCTTACTACTACAAGTAGATATTATTTTGTATTAATTAGTGATAATGATAAAGCATTAGAACATACATCAGAAGAACTAGAAATGCATTGTTACAATATGACACCTAGATTACATATTCAAATGATTACAAATAAACTAGAGATATATCAGTTTTTGATAAACTTATATTTATCGAATGCTAATATAGAACAATTAATGTGGAGCGATTTAGTAGAACTAATCACTCCTTTTTTTATTAATGAAACAGTAGGTTATATAAAATCAGATGATACAGAAATACAAGTTGTAACAATTAAAAGATTACCACCATTTATAGATGAGTTATTTTTTGAAGAACTATTTAATGTTCCAGATACAAGATGTTGTATTCATATTAAAGATACAATACCAACTGAAGAACTGGTTAGAAGATTAGATAGTAATTATGAATTTTTAGTTTCCGAAAGAAGCACTACTAGAAAATTATCAGATGCTACTCAAATGGATACTGAAAGAGAGAACTTTCAAGCATTAATGACACAAATTAAAAATGGCGATGAAAAAATCAAAGAAGTTGATTTCATTATTGTAATAAATGGTAATAAAAAACAACGTGAAGAAAAGTTAAAAGAGTTAAGAAAAATTGCTGATGTATTTCAAATTAAATTAGATGTTCCTAGAATGAGGCAAATGGAAGGTTGGCAAGCATTCGATATAACTAAAAATGGTTTTGAAGATTATCATAACTATCTTCCTAGTTTAACTTTATCAGCATCATTCCCACTTACGATTACTCATTTTAATGATGAAACAGGTTATATTTTAGGATCAGATATTCATACAGCTTTACCAACAATATTTGATTTATTTCATAAAGATGCAACACGACCATCAAGTAATTTAGCCATAATTGCATCAACTGGTGGTGGTAAAAGTTTTACATTAAAGAAAATGATTATTAATGAAATTAATCGTGGTAATTCTTGCTTTTTGTTTGATGCAGAGGGCGAGTATGAAAAATTAGTTAGGAAAAATAAAGGAGAGTATATTGATATGTATTCTTCTAGTGGCGGTATCATTAATCCACTACAAGTAAGATTTCTTCCTAGTGATAAAGAAGAAAAAGAAGATGGCGATATAAATTCAATTAATTATGAAGATTGTCCTCTTGCTAAACATCTAGGATCACTAGAAACATTTATTAAATGTGCCTTTGAAGAAATAAAAGAAAGTGAAGTAGTAGTTATGCTAGATATGATTGAAAAACTATATAAAAGGTTTGGTATAACTAAAAATACAAAAATATCTAGGTTAGAGAAATTAGAAAATACTGATTATCCAATATTTTCCGACTTGATAGAATTTCTACCAGATTATCGTAATATGATTACTAACCCAGAACAATTAAAAATAGTTGATAAGTTAGAGATATTGTTAGATAGATTTAAAGTTGGAACTGATGCAATGTTATTTAATGGTTATACATCAGTAAATCTTGATGCTAATTTAATTGCATTTAATGTAAAGGACTTGCTATATAGTAAAAACAAAAGAATTATAACTACTCAATTAGTAAATTTACTTACTTATCTAAATAATATTATCGTAAGAAATAAGATAGTAAACGATAAAGAAAAAGATAAAAAAAGAATTAAAAATATTGCAGTAGTAGTAGATGAGTTTCACTTATATTTAAAGAATACTGATAGTGAGGTATTGCTTACCTTTGAACAAATTGCAAGAAGAATTAGAAAGTATCACGGAGCATTTATTCCAGCAACTCAAAGTATTCATGACTTTTTAGGAGATGATGATTCAGTTAGGAGTGCTACAGCAATCTTTAATAATTGTCAGTATCAATTAGTTGGAATGCTAAAAGAAGATGACTTAACAACTTATTTAAAATTATTCTATCAAAACCCATTAACCGACACACAAAAAGAGTTTTTAATGCAAGCAGAGATGGGAGAGTTTTTACTTACGATTAATTCAAAGAATAGAATAAGAGTTAAAATTGTTGCTACACCACTTGAAGTTGAACTGATGGGAGAAGAAGTTAAAGTATGAAACAATTAAGTGGTCGGCAGTTAAGAAAAGAGTTTAAGAAGATATACTTTGATGAGTTTGATGATCCAAATGAATCTTTTATGGATTTCTTATTAGACTTAATTCCAAAGAAAATATTAATAGAAATTATTTCAAAAGGGGAACATTATTATTCCTCTGTTTTTAGTAAATACAAATAATGAATAAGAATAAAAAGAAAAACATTATTCTAAAAATTATTGGTGGTAGTACCATTTTGTCTGTAGCTTTTGTAATGGTTATTTTAATTTGTGTGCTAATGATTTTTGATTTTTTTGGAACAAAACTTACAAAAGAAAAAGTTCAACACAATGAAGAATATGCAGATGCTTATAAGACTGCACTTAATACATATCTAAAAGATGGATACGTTCCACTACAAAGACTATTGTATTTTTATTTGGAAGATTCAACATTGACGCTAGATATTCTATATACAATGAATCAAAATAAAGAGGCAAAAACTGCTAGAGAAATAGAAAGTGTTTGTGAAGATCAAAGGGTAAAAAATATGACTGCTTGCACTAATGCTAATATAGAAGAAAATAAAGACTATCTTGTAGTAAGTACAGGACATTTCAATTTTCCATTAAAAAGTGAGTTTACTGTAACAAGTTTTTTTAATGAACAAAGAACAGTTTATGGCGAAAGTAATACTCACAATGGTTGGGATTTAGCAGTTCCAGCTCAAACACCAGTTTATTCAGTATGTGATGGAGTAGTTGAAAATGTAAATTTTACTCAAGACTCTAATCTTCCTTATGACCAAAGTGGTAATAGTGTTGGTAATACTATTACTTTAAAATGTGATAGCGATTATGATGAAACTTATTATGTAATATTCGCTCATCTTTATCCTAATAGTGCGAAAGTTAAAGCAGGAGATACAGTAAGTCATTGGACACAAGTTGCATCAGCAGGAACTACTGGATATTCAACTGGTAATCATTTACATTATCAAGTAGAAAATGAAAATAGAGAATTAGTTGATGGAATGCAGTTAATTGATTTTACATTAAGTAGTTCATCAGACTTTAATGACTTTAAAAATCCTAATACTGGTTTTAGACCACCACTTGAAAATTAAAGGAAGCACATTTATAATGGCTATTTTATGATGGTAGCCACTTTTAAAGACAAAGGTAGCCACAATATTTGTTGATATTAAAGGTATTTTTTATATAGGGTAGCCACTTTTGTTATTAAAAGTAGTCATTTTTGCAAGTGCAAAAATAGTAAGACGCCACTATTTTCCCTTTATGCCATAAGGAATAAAAGGATTTGTGGTGTCGTTCTTCTTATGCCCATTAAAAATATGCAATATTTTTATTAAAAAAAATACCTTAAAAAAGTAGAAAGTGGCTACCCATAAATTAAAGAAAGGAGTTTGTAAAATGGTAAAAGGTTTAGTTAGAACTACATTAAGAATTGATAATAATTTAAAAACTAGAATAGAACTTTTATCAATTAAGAATAATTTAAGTTTCAATAAAATGCTAACTTATCTAATAGAACTTGGCTATAATTCTTACATAGAAAAGTTTGATAAATATTATGAAATGCAAAATAAAAAAATTGAAAGAGAGGAAGAAGATGAACAAGACTAGAATTTATACTGATGAAGAAATAAAAGTTTTATTAAGTAATCCTAATGTTGTTAGAATTAGAAATAAAAGTCAGATACTTTATAAAAATAGTTTTAAACTTTGGGCTGTTAAAGAAAAATTATCTCATGGCGAAAAGACTGCAAAAGAAATATTTACTGAAGGTAAGTTTGATGTAAATATGTTAGATGATAGAACTCCACAAAAAAGGTTAAACTCATGGATGAAGAAATATAAAATATTTGGAGAAGATTATTTTTCTGATTCTAAATCTCATTATCAAACAAAAGGAACAATTTTTGATAAAGATAAAGCAGAACATAACTTTGTAAATTATGTTAGAAAAGCAGTACATAATCCAAAGTTTGTAGCATTCATAATTGATAGAGATGAAAAAAATAATCTTCGTATAACTAATTTAGTGAGTATTGAAGATGAAAAAACTAACAGTTAGATTAGAAGATTATATTTATGATAGACTTTATCTTGTAGCAAATGATAATACCACATCAGTAAATAAAGTTGTTGCATCTATTTTAGAAAAATATATTAACGAGCCAAGAGAAATTAATTATTTAAAAGAAATAGATGAAAAATTAAAGAATATAGATGATAAGTTAGAAAAAATTTCTAAAAGACAATATAAGCATTTTAAATTATCTCAACAACACTTTGCTAACTTTGGCTACTTATCAAATGCTGATATAAAAGAAGATAAATGTCTTAATGAAATATTAAATAGTAAGGACTCTTTCAATGAGTAAAAAAAGTCCTAATGTTGTATTTAAAAGTAGATACAGTCTAGCACTTACTTGTAGAGATAATAAAAACAAATCATTAAATTATAAAGAAGAAAGATTAAAAGATGTTGATGACATGATTGATTATTATTCTGATGAAAAGAAAAAAACAGTCGGAATGTTTGAATATTATATGGGGCATACAAGAAAAGAAAAATATAATCTTGTAATGGAAGATGGATCTTATGCTACTAAACAAGATATAGCAAAAATTAAAACTAATTATAAAAAATATATTGAAAACTCAAATCTTTGGAAAGGTATTTTAAGTTTTAAAAGAGAATATCTTGATGAAAATATAGATATAAAAACATTAGAACAAAAGATAGCTAAAGAGGTAATGCCTCAATTTCTAAAGTATTGTGGTTTTAAAGATATAAAAGATATGAGTTTTGTTTTTGCAGTACATACTAATAGAAAACACCAGCCACATATTCATTTTGCTTTTATTGAAAAAAAACCAAATTACTTATATTGCGATAATAAAGTTAATTATAGAAGAAAAGGAAAAATTAGTCTTGATGAGCAAAGGTACTTAAAAAGATTAGTGGAACTTGCTATTGAAAGAGAAAAATATTATACCCCATTACTCAAGAAGACTAATGAAGATATTGATTATTTAAAATCATATTTTAATCCAAATGAAAAGAATTTTGCATTAAGAAATGTAAGTGAGATTTATGTTGAAGAAGATATTTTAAAACTAGGCGAGTTAATAAGGAAATATCGAGAGCAAAATAGTCAAACATCTAAAAAAGTAAAATATAACTCCATTAAAGATAATGAACTAGGTAAAGAAATCAAATCTTTGACTAAAAGAATTAAATCATATCTTTTTAATGATGAAACATCTATTTTATATGCTAGTAGGAAAGATATAAAAAAAGATTTAGAAAAACTTAATGATTATTTTGATACGTTAAATAAAAATAATAATATTAAAGAATTAGTAGCAGATAATAGTATTGTTAATAAAAAAGAAGAATATATTGATAACTATATTTATAATTCAATAGTAAATCATGCCTTATATAAATATAACCATATTTCTATGTATGTAAAAAATAAGAATAATGCTGATAAAATCACTATTGATGATTTAATACAAGAAGTTGCTTATCAAAATAGTAAACGAAATAAATTTAATGATAAGCAAAGAAGAAAGCAAGTATTAGATAATTATTTTAAAGGCGATAGTTATATTTCTAAATTTCCTAGTAAGCATAAAATAGAAAAAGCCATTAAGAACATTAATTATGAAATGGAAAAAGCATCACAAGAATTTAGTAAGTTATTCAATTATGATGATAAAACTAAATAACCTATGGTATAATATTATCAGACAGATAAATAGTAATTTGAAAGTGAGATAGTTATGAAAAAAATATTTGAAAAGCACGAAACATTATTTTGTATATTGTTAATAGTATTCTATATAATAGTAAATTCATATTGCATACAAAATTTTGGAATAGAAGATTATAGAAGTACAATCATAAATACAATATTTTCGTTAGTGTTAATTTTTGTGATAGTAAAACTAAAAAGAGTTTCTTATTATGGACTAGCAAAAGTAAGCAATTTAAAAAGATATTTATATTTTATACCATTATTATTGATTATATCAGTTAATCTATGGAATGGTATTAACATCAATAATACACCAAACGAAATAATATTTTATATTTTAACAATGATTAATGTTGGCTTTTTAGAAGAAGTTATCTTTAGAGGTTTTTTATTTAAAATGATGGAAAAAGACAATGTTAACAGAGCGATAATTATAAGTGCCTTTACTTTTGGTATAGGTCATATTATTAATTTGTTAAATGGTGCGAATTTAATTCCAACTTTAATGCAAGTATGTTATGCAATTTCAGTAGGGTATTTATTTGTTATAATATTTTATAAAAGTAAATCTCTTATTCCTTGTATCATAACTCATTGTTTAGTAAATTCGCTTTCTATATTTAATGTTGAAAACACTATATCATTATATGTAGCACCTATATTTTTAACAATAGTACCATTAGTTTATGCAATTTATATAAATAAAAGCATAAAAAAACAAGACATATAAATTACAATTTGAAAGTGAGAAAAAATCATGAAAAACAAAAAAGTCAACAAACAAGATATTAAAGATGAAACAAAAACATATATGTTAGAAGGAATGTCAATTGGAATGTGCATTGGAACATCATTAGGAGTGATTATAGGAGTGTTCGCCGATAATATCCCTATATGTATATGTTTTGGAATAAGTATAGGTTTATGTGTTGGTTTAGGAATAGGATCTTTAATTAAAAAAGATAAACAGTAATTTGTAGAGAGGATTAGAAAATGAATTTAGAACAATTAAAAAAAGATTGCATAAAAAAACAAAAGAAAGGTATCCATTTTATTCTTGCGTCAATAGTAATATGGACTATGGTTTTAATGGTACAATTAACAAGTTTTCCTATATTAACAAAAAATCTATTAACATTTTGTTGTACAGCACCATTATTTCCAATATCGTTTTTAATATCCAAAATATTGAAAATACAATTTCAAGATAAAAGTAATCCATTAAATAATTTAGGTATATTATTTTCTGCAAATCAAATGATATATCTTTTAATAGCAATGTGGGTTTATCCTACATTGCCAGATAAAATGTTAATGGTTATTGCTATGATTTTTGGAGCTCATTTATTACCTTATGGTTGGTTATATAATTCAAAATCATATATGGCATTGTCAATAATTATTCCAATATTATCTCTAATAGTTGGTTTGAATTTTGCAAGTTATATTCTTGCAATGATGATGATAGTAATAGAAATAATATTTAGTGTACTTTTATTATTTGAAAATAAGAAAATAGGAAATAATAGTTAGATAAATAGTAATTTACCAAAAAGATTGTCAGTAATGACAGTCTTTTTTGGTGTGCCGTGCATGCTATATATCTAGTTGGTGAAAGTCCAATACACGCGTAAGTATCGACGAAGTGTTAGAGAAGCACAAAGCATCGGTCGTGAGGCTCGGGGCTAAAGGAAGTGTGAAACAAAATCGAGGGCTAACGAACAGAAACTTACTATAAGGCTGTATAAACGGATAAGGTTGCCAAACAAACTAAAGTCCAAAAGATACTCGTAACTTTATGCAGTAAAGTAAGTAGCTAATCGAGGAAAGATATATGGCTTACCACGGGAGGTCTTACGGACAGTTAAGGAGAACCCTATTAAGAAAACTGGTCGAAAAAGGTTTGTCGTAA
The DNA here is from genome assembly GCA_963929435.1 of uncultured Bacilli bacterium. Lineage (GTDB taxonomy): Bacteria > Bacillota_I > Bacilli_A > RF39 > UBA660 > Onthousia. Next base: position 27,155 of record CAWVIV010000019.1, on the reverse strand, counting down.
GAAGTCAGCAGAGGTCGTAGTACTAGGAAACTAGGAAGGACTGAATAATTTGTAGTTTCAACTACTGAAATTGAATTAGGCTATAATCAGAATAAATACATAGGTAAAAGTTAGCGTATCTAATAAATGAATCCTATAAAAGATGTTAGCTTATGTGCGAAATTAGAAAGGTGGAAACAGATATGGAGCTTTTAGAAGAGGTGCTTTCCAAAGATAACTTGAACAAAGCTTATAAGCAAGTTTACAAAAACAAAGGAGCAAGTGGAGTTGATGGAGTAACAGTAGATGAACTATTTTCATACATCAAAGAACACAAAGGGGAAATACTATGGAAAATAAGAAATCGTAAATACAAACCACAACCAGTAAGAAGAGTACTAATACCAAAAGATAATGGAAAAATGAGAAAATTAGGAATACCAAGTGTCATAGATAGAGTAGTACAGCAGGCGATAGTACAAGTACTAACGCCAATCTATGAGGAACAATTCTCTAATCATTCTTATGGTTTTAGACCTAAACGCTCCTGTGAAATGGCAGTAGTTCAAGCCTTAGAGTACTTTAATGATGGATATGACTGGATAGTAGACATAGACCTACGATCATTCTTCGACGAAGTAAATCAAGATAAGCTTATTGGAATAATAAGAAGAACTATAAAAGATGGAGATTTAGTCTCATTAATCAGAAAATTCTTACAAAGTGGGGTAATGGAAAATGGAGTACTTCAACCAACCAAGAAAGGAACACCACAAGGAGGTAACCTAAGTCCACTATTATCCAATATAATGCTTAACGAACTTGATAAGGAATTAGAAGCAAGAAGATTACACTTCGTTAGATATGCAGATGACTGTCTAATCCTGGTAAAGAGTGAAAAAGCAGCCAATAGAGTTATGGAAAGTATTACTAAATTTATTACTAAGAAACTAGGATTAAAAGTAAATGTAGAGAAAAGTAAAATTGCGAGACCTGACGATATTAAATATTTAGGTTTTGGCTTTTACAAGAAAATTAACCAAAACGAATGGAGACCTAAGCCACATATTAAATCAGTACAAAAGTTTAAGACTAAACTATGCGATATACTTGTCAGAAGTAGAAGCATTAGTTTAGATGATAGACTGCTTAGACTAAAACAATTAATATATGGATGGGTAAACTATTTTAGAATTGCAGATATGACAATATTGTTAAGAGACATTGATGGCAACATAAGAAGAAAATTACGTGTAATTATTTGGAAACAATGGAAAAAGATAAAGAAAAGATATGCGTGTCTTAGGAAGTTAGAAATAACTCATAGAGATGCATATGTAACGGCAAACTCTAGAAGTGGATATTATCATATTTCACATACACGCGTATTAGAAAAAGCAATATCTAAAGAGAGATTAAATAAAAGAGGTCTAGTAAATTCACTAGACTATTACCTAAAAGTACATATTATTACAAATTAAACCGCCGTATACCGAACGGTACGTACGGTGGTGTGAAAGGGTATCATATTAATAAGTAAAATTTATTAAAAATTTACTCTATTCGATTACGACAGGCAGTTATACAAATAAATTAGTTCAGTGCAACTAATCTATTTTTTTATTATATATTGACTTTTAACGATAACTACTATAAAATATAGTAGTGTAGTTTATAGTAGAAAGGAGGACATTAAATATATGAAAAATTATGACAATTATTTTCTTCCTGTAGATAATATGGAAGAAGCAAAAAGATACTATGAGGAAATATTGGGGTTAAAAAAGAAATTTGATTTCTCTGATAAGGGAATGGTTGCTTATAATATTGGAAATGAAGAACCTGCAATAATTTTAAAAGACAAAAATAAATTTGAGAATTTAAAGCCTACAATATGGTTTGAAGTAGAAGATGTTGCAATCTTCTATAAAGAAATGTTGAATAATGATATAAAATTTTTGAGTGAGCCTTTTAAAATTGGAACTGGTAATGCAGTCGAGTTTGAAGATCCATTTGGAAATAGACTTGGCGTTACAGATTATATTAAGTAAGGAGTAGAGATTATGTCAAATATAGATTTGGTATTATTAGGACTTATTAAACAAAAATCACAAAGTGCTTATGATATTAAAAAAAATATAGAATATCGTAATATACCAAGATGGGTAAAAATTAGTGAACAGTCTATTTATAAGAAAGTATTACAATTAGAATCAAAAGAATATATTGTTAGCCATAAAGAGAAAGAGGGAAATATGCCAGATAAAGCAATATATACTATTACTAACAAAGGTAATGATTATTTTAATAAACTTATGAATGATATTTCAAATTCTGATGTTAGTCTATATTTGGATTTTAATGTTATTATCACGAATTTAGATTTAGTAGATGATGAACAAAAACAGATTCTTGTTTCTAATATAAAATCAAAGATATTAGAATTAAAAGAATTACTAAATGAAAGACGTTCTCATAGACAACATATTCCTAATGTTGGAAAACAAATGTTCAAACAACAATTAGCATTAGTAGAAACATTAGAAAAGTGGATAATTGATTTTGAGAATAGTTTAAAAGAACAAAATTAGCAAATATTGATTTTAAGTTAAAAGATAAATTTGTAGGGAGGGAAATTCCATGAAAATAATCAACATTGGTATTCTTGCTCATGTAGATGCAGGAAAGACGACCTTAACGGAAAGTCTGCTTTATACAAGTGGAGCAATTTTAGAATTAGGCAGTGTAGATAAGGGAACAACAAGGACAGATACTATGTTTTTAGAACGTCAGCGTGGAATCACAATTCAGGCAGCAGTTACTTCTTTTAATTGGAATGACTACAAAATCAATATTGTAGATACTCCTGGACATACAGATTTTATAACAGAAGTGTATCGTTCCTTATCTGTTCTTGATGGAGCAATTTTAGTAATTTCTGCTAAAGATGGTGTACAAGCACAAACCCGAATACTATTCCATGCACTTCAAAAAATGAATATACCAACAATTATTTTTATAAATAAAATAGATCAGGATGGAATTAACTTAAATAATATTTATCAAAATATCAAAGAAAAACTTTCAAATGATATTATTGTTATGCAAAATGTAACATTAACTCCAGAAATATCAATTAAAAATATCATTGATTTAGATGATTGGGATCCTGTAATTTCCAAAAATGATAAACTTTTAGAAAAATATATTGTAGGAGAAAAATTGACTATACAAGAATTAATGTATGAAGAATATAGGTGTGTTAAAAAAGGTTCGTTGTTTCCTATATACCATGGAAGTGCTAGAAATAATATAGGGACTCAACAACTTATCGAAGCTATTTCAAATCTTTTTTGTTCTGAAATGAATGAGAATGATTCAGAACTATGTGGAAGAGTTTTTAAAATTGAATATACAGACCATAAGCAAAGATTAGTTTATTTGCGTCTTTATAGTGGAACATTACACTTACGAGATACAATTATGTTGCCAGAAAAAAAGAAAATGAAACTTACAGAAATATATATTCCTTCAAATGGGGAAATGATACAGACAAAAATAGTTTGTTCTGGAGATATTTTTATTATACCTAACAATACATTAAGATTGAACGATATTATAGGAAATGAAAAGATTTTGCCATGCAATGTATGGAATGACAAGACTGTACCAATACTACGAACAAGAATTGAACCGATAAAAATAGAAGAGAGAGAAAAATTATTGGATGCTCTTACAGAAATTGCAGATACTGATCCTCTTTTACGTTATTATGTTGATACGATAACACATGAAATCATCATTTCTTTTTTAGGAACAGTGCAGTTAGAAGTTATCTGTTCTCTGTTGATTGAAAAATATCACATAAACATAAGAATCGAAGATCCAACCGTAATTTATTTGGAAAAGCCATTACAAAAGGCAGATTATACTATTCATATTGAAGTACCACCAAATCCATTTTGGGCATCAATTGGATTATCAATAACTCCACTTCCAATTGGCACTGGAATACAGTACGAAAGCAAAGTTTCACTCGGTTATTTAAATCAAAGTTTTCAAAATGCAGTAAGAGAAGGTATTAATTATGGACTGGAGCAAGGATTGTATGGTTGGAAAGTGACAGATTGTAAAATATGTTTTGAATATGGTGTTTATTATAGCCCTGTTAGTACTCCCTCGGATTTTCGCTTTCTTGCCCCAATTGTACTTGAACAAACATTGAAAAAAGCGGGAACGCAATTATTAGAGCCATATCTTTCGTTTATACTTTTTACACCAGAGGGATACTTTTCTCGTGCATATAAAGATGCACAAAAACATTGTGCAATAATTGAAACAAGTCAATCAAAAAATGATGAAGTTATTTTTACAGGACATATTCCTGTACGTTGTATTAATGAATATCGTAATACTTTAACTCTATATACAAATGGGCAAGCAGTTTTTTTGACAGAATTAAAAGATTATCAAATTGCTACTTGTGAACCAGTTATTCAATCACGTAGACCAAATAATCGAATAGATAAAGTACGCCATATGTTTAATAAAAAAGAAAATTAAGTTACTATTCACTAAAATTACAATTTATCGAGCAGATCAACTTTAGTTAGTTGGTCTTTTTTGTTGTGAAAGAAAGGAAGAATTATGATAAAGATTATTTTAATTGCAATAGGAGTGTTCTTATTGCTTTTTTTATATTGTGCTTGTGTTATATCAAGCAAGTGTTCAAGAGAGGAGGAAAAAGATGAACAGTTTAGAAAGATACAAAATGTTATCAAATGAAGATAAATCTAATTTAACAATTTATAGTATTTATGACAGCATTTATGATGTTGCAAAAAATGAAGATATTAATATAAGTGATGATATAGTTACTGATATTAAAGAACTAGCTTATGACTTATATCTTGATGATGAATACATGAATTTATCTGCACCTCAAATTGCTTTTTTCTTAACAGAGTGCTATGCAAAAGATAATTCTTTTATGGATAAAGTTGCTGATATGGATTACTCTGACATTTTACAAGCAGTTGATAATGATAATTATGATTTTTATCAATATGAAATGGAAAGATAATTATGTTTAAAAAGTTTAAGATATTATGGAGAAATTTTTGGGGTAGTAGATATTGGATATATGAAGATGAAACTTTAACTAAAGAATTACTTATATATCATAGAAAAATATATGTTAAGGAAATAAAGGAGGGAAAATAACATGGATTTTTCAAAATTAAATTTAGAATTTGCTAATATGCAAAAGACAGTCGAAGATTATAACAAAATAATTACTTTGATTAATATGAGGATTAAAGATAATTTAAGGACTGTCAGTAAATACGAAACGAAAATGAAAAATACAAAAAATAAATTAGAGAAAGATTTAGCACATTTATATATAACATCAATTAAATGTGAAACTGAATTTTTAGAAAGTTTAGTAAAGGAGGAAAAAACTAATGAACGAGAATCAGGGAATACTAAAAATGTATAATGAAGAAGAAGTAAAGCAAATACTTAATAGTAAAGAAAGATTGGTTTTTATAGATAATGGTAGTGAGGAAATTGTTGCTAGATATGAAGATTTACCAGATATTATTGTAGATGTAAATGAAAAACTTGGTCATACCGAAAACCTAAAAGTATATGATTTTGATAACCCAAACATTGATAAGCCTATTTTAACAACAATAGGTTTCTTTTTAGATAAATGTGATCCAGATGTAAGAAAAGATATTATAGATAGGTTAGTTGATTTACAAACTGGAGTAGAGAAAGTAAAAGATTATAAAGTAATTGATGAAGATATGCTAGATGATGTTATGAATGAATTAGATGAAGAAATGGAAAGATAAGTATGCCAATTCCTTATATTATCATTTTAGTTATAGTTGTATTAATAATTATCTTTTTATATTTTATTGAACCACTTATAACTAGGCAGAAAATTAAAGATAATAATGAACATGGTAGTGCTAGGTGGTCAACTTTTCAAGAAATAAAAAAGAACTTTAGAAAAGAAAAAATAAGCAATATTGTTGAAAGTGGTTTTCCAGTTTATTATTCAAAAGATAATAAATATGTATGGTTTGATATGACAACACCCCATTGGATTTATCTAGGATCAACTGGTAGTGGTAAAAGTGCTACTGCTGTTATTCCAGAATGTAGTTTTATAGCAACTGCTAAAAATAAAAAGAGTGTTTTTATTACTGACCCAAAGGGAGAAATCTTTTCTACAACAAGTAAGATGTTTAAAGATAATGGTTATAATGTATTTACATTGGATTTTAGAAATCCAGAATATTCTAATCATTCTAATTTACTTGAAACTGCAATAAATGAATATGAACTTTTTGATAAAAACGAGAAATTAAGTGATAAAGAAAAAAATGAAGAACTAAAAATTAAATATAAAAATGAGGCAATAACACATTATGCAGGGTGTAATCAAATAGTAAATGATATATGCACTATGATTATGGCTGATAAGACTGCAAAAGAGGCTTTTTGGAATAATAGTGCAAGTGATTTATTATATGGTATTATTTTTTTGTTTTTAGAAGATTATGCTGATGGAAAAATTAAAAGAGAGCAAATAACATTAACATCTATGAAAAAATTTCAAAATAGTTCCATGACTGACAAAAACATAAAATCATTAAGAAAATATGTAGAGGCAAAGCCTTATGGATTTAAAAGTAAAGATAAATTGATACCAATTATTTCTACTAGTGAAAACACTTATAAAAGTATAACATCAATATTCAATGAAAGAATGACTCTGTTTGATGATGTAAATGTAGAAAATATAACATCAAATTCTGACTTTGATTTTGATATATTAGGAAAAGAGCCAACAGTATTGTATTGTTGCATACCTGATGAATCTAAAATATATTACACTTTAGTATCAGTAGTAGTATCTTTAATCTATAAAAGATTGGTATTGTTATGTAATCAACAACCTAATAAAAAGTTACCAATCGAACTTGTATTTTTACTTGATGAATTTGCAAATACACCACCTTTACAGGACATTGAAACAATCGTATCAGTAGCTCGAAGTAGAGGAATGTATTTTCAGTTTTTCTTACAAAGTTTTGCTCAACTTGATAATTTATATGGTAAAGAGGTTAGCCAAATAATACAAGATAACTGTGGGCTTGCTTATTTAAAAACAAATACACAAGAAACAGCAGAGGCAATTAGTTCAAGACTTGGAACACATGGAGTAGAAACTACATCATTAAATTATTCAATGAGTTTGCTTAATAATAATGGTAGTAAAGGTACAAGCCTAATTTCAAGAAGATTATTAACTGCTGATGAAATAAAGCAATTACATTATAAAACTATTATATTTCCAACAATAGGTTATCCAATTTTTCGTGATACTGTAATCTATCAAAAATTTAGTTGTTATAAAAAAGGCTTTATTGATAGAAAAATAAGACCACTTGAAAGACTAGCAAATACATACTATACAGTAGAACAATTAAAGGCTAATGATAAAGAAAGTAATCAAGAGCCTAAACTTGATACTGCTGAATCTAAAATTAAGACAAAGTTAGTATCGATAATAAATGAGGTATTAAAAGTCTTTGGCAAGATTGATTTTAATGTTGAATACGTTAAAGATGATAATAACATCATAGCCCAGTTGTATCTAGCACCACCATTATCAACTAACGATCTAAAAGAGTTAGAAGAATTAAGTAGTAAATTAGATTTTTTCTATAATGCTATATCAGATAAAGGAAAAGTTAATCGTAAAAATAGAAACTCATTAATTGAGGTTTTTTTAGTTAATAAAGAAAAAGAAATGTGAAAGAAGGTGTAGGAATGACTAATATTGGAGATTATATTGCAAAAGCAAGAATAGATAAAGGCTATTCTATGAGAAAACTGGCTAGATTAAGTGGATTAGATAATGCCACAATATATAAAATAGAATCTGGTAAAATCAAAAATCCGAAATTATCATTAATAAAAACATTATGTAGATATTTAGATATTGCTTATGAAGATTGTCTTTATGTTATGCAATTAGGTGCAACTTATAATCCTAATAACAATATTTTAATGAATTATTATAATAATATTTCTGATGATGAATTAAAAAGCACTTATAAAAATATCATAGGTAAAATAAATGAATATGATAAAATTTTATCTTATTTACACCAACAATTTAATCAAACTGATGATAAGAAATTATTGATAGATACAATAAAGTCTTATGAATATGAAAATAGAACTAATAAATATATTAGAAAAATTTTAGAAGAAAAAATACTTAATAAATATTTGAATAGTTAGGAGGGTTAAAAGTGAATAAAGAGTTTGTAAATGATTTTTTTAATATAAGAGATGAAACTTTAAAAGATATTCAAGATAATTCTTATAATTGGAATCGCTTTATTATCTACTGGTCTAAAATACTAGATGATTATAGCATTGATAATATTCTTAACTTATATTCTTACAATTCTAGTGGTAGAGTTTTTAAGACCTTTGATGATTGGAATAGTGAGGAAATTGGTAGAAGAATAAAACCTAAAAGTAGAGGAATCTCAATAATTGTTAATGATGCAAAAATATATGTATTTGATATTAGACAAACTTATGGTAAAGAATATAGGACTTGGAATTATAATCACTATATTGATAAAGACATTTTAAATTATTATCAAGATAGTTATAATATTGAAAATGATGATAGTAAAACATTATATGAAAATTTTTATGATACGTTTTATGAAATATCATTAAATCAAATAATGAATAATTATAAAACAATGTCATCAGATGAAGTGGAGTTCGTTGCTAAAACAATGACTTCACTTTTTTTAGCAAAATCTAATTTTAATATAAATAATCTTCCAACAGTTTATGAAATGCTGGAAAATATGGAAACTGATGATATTTTAAAGTGTATGCAGATAGCCAATAAAGAAACTGCAAACATATATAATGATTTTATAGAGAAAACTGATAATCTTATTTCCATACAAAATGTTATTCGGGAAAATGTACTTAATCAATTTAAAGAAGATACATTTATAAGTGAAGAACAAAAGCAGAACTTTATATCATCAATAGAACGAAATTCATTCTTTAATAGTGAGCATATTGAAAATATCTATAATGGATATGTTACTAGATATGAACGTGCTTTTAAGAAAATGGTAAATAATATTGTAGATGAAATAACTACTGAAAGCAATGTAGAAAGTATTAAAGAAACTAAAGTTGATGATAGTGAGGAGATTAATACTGATACATCTTCAATAAGTGATGAAGAAAATGTTAGAGAACAAATGTCATTATTTGCACCTAGAGAAGAAGAACTCGCAAATAAAATATGTGATATTTTCAATTCTTTTGATACAAAATACCAAAATACATTTGAAATTAATAATGTGGAATTACAAAAGTGGGAACATATTAAAAGTAAAAAGAGAAATTTATCTATTATTTTAACAAGTTCTTTGATAGGAGAGTTTGCAGATAGAGATAATAGTTTTACTTATTTTAATAGTGATAAAACTGATGAAATAAAGTTAAATAATAGTATTGCAAATAATTATTTTTTACAAGAATTATATAAAGATAAAGATTTTTCAATATTATTTACTCCTAGTATGATTCATATATTTTGGCATAACTTTGATGATAAAACTTTTGATATGAATATTCCTAGTACAAAACTAGTAGATCAAAGTGAGATAGATAATCAAGAGTTAGAAAAAATTGATGATGAAATATCTGCAATTAATAACGATAAAGAAATTGATTATAAAGTAACAACAGCTGAAATAATACCTACTCATGATGGTATTAAAACGAATGTTATAGAAAAACATACTTATAATACTGTTGGAGAAGAAATAGAAGAATATCCTAAAGTTAATTATCACATTGCTGATGATAAAACTGATACAAGTTTTGGTGCAAAATCGAGATTTGAAGATAATGTAAAAGCAATAGAACTATTAAAAAAGTTAGAAACCGAAAATAGGAATGCAACAAAAGAAGAACAAGATGTTTTAGCACGATATGTTGGCTGGGGTGGAATCTCTGATGCTTTTGATGAGAGAAAAGAAAATTGGAAGAGTGAGAGAGAAAGGTTAAAATTACTTTTAAGTGATGAAGAATATAAATCAGCATCTCATTCTACATTATCTTCTTTTTATACTCCAAATGTTGCGATAGATGGAATATATAAAGCCTTAAAACAATTTGGTTTTGAAAAAGGTAATATTTTAGAGCCTAGTTGTGGTATTGGAAATTTCTTTGGTAGATTACCTAATGAATTTGCAAACTCTAAATTATATGGAATAGAGTTAGATAGTATAAGTGGTAGAATTGCTAAAAAACTTTATCCTAATGCAAAAATAGAAATAAGTGGTTATGAGGAATCTAAAGTTAGTGATGACTTATTTGATGTGGCAGTTGGCAATGTCCCTTTTGGTAGTAATACAGTTTATGATAGAAGATATAAAGATAAGTTTTTAATTCATGATTATTTCTTCCAAAAGACATTAGATAAAGTTAGAGATGGAGGAATAATTGCTTTTATAACTACTGATGGAACTCTTGATAAAAAAGATACGAAGGTAAGAGAATATATTGCAAAAAGGGCAGAGTTTTTAGGAGCATTAAGATTACCAAATAATATGTTTACAGGTAATGCCAATGCTAAAGTTACATCGGATATTATTTTCCTAAAAAAACGTGATGACTTAAAACATGATGTAAGTGATGAAAATTGGATTTATACAAGTGAATATGATGATGGAATAACAATTAATAATTATTATATTGATAATCCTGATATGATGCTTGGTAAAATGGAATTACATTCAACTGCTTATGGTTTTGACAATACATTAAGTCCAGTAGATGAAGATATTAATGTTTTAATGAATAAGGCATTAGAAAAGTTACCAAATAATATCTATGAACAAAATACCTTTATTCAAAATGAAGATAATGACTACGAGGTACTTGATGCTGATGATAGTGTTAAGAATAATGCTTTTGTTATTATAAATCATGATGGTAAAGATATAATTTATCAAAGGTCTTTTTCTAGTTTAGTTCCTTATTCTATTCAAGAGGGAATGGTAGCAAAAAGAATAATTGGTCTTTGTAAAGTAAAGAATGCTTTAAGAGAGGTTTTTGACATACAACTTAATGATGGTAGTGATGAAGAATTATCTTTAGCACAAGAAAAATTAAGTAAAGAGTATGATGAATTTTATAAAAAGTATGGCTATATAAACGATAGTGTAAATGCAAGAGCCTTTGATAGTGATCCAGATTATTATTTACTTACATCTATTGAAAATAAAATTAGTAAAGATGATGAAGAAAATGATAAACCTAAATATGGAAAAGGAGATGTATTTACAAAGAGAACTATCAGAAAAAGTAAAAAGATAACAAGTGCAGAAAATGCTGAAGAAGCATTAAGGTATTCACTTAACAATCGTGGGTGTGTTGATTTTGAATATATGAAAACATTATATCCAAAAGAGGAAAGTGAAATCATTGATGAACTTGATAATTTAATTTATCAAGATCCTGAAAAGATAAATGATTTTAATTATGGTTGGGTAATAGCCAGTGAATATTTAAGTGGTAATGTAAAACAAAAATTAAATTATGCTAAAACAGTTAATGAGGATAATAAGTTTGATAGGAATATAGAGGCACTTGAAAGAGTACAACCTAGACCACTTGAATATGATGAAATAAGTATTAAATTAGGCTCTACTTGGATACCAGAAGATGTATATCATGAGTTTTGCTGTGAACTTTTAGATATTCCTAGTTGGAATAAGAGTCAACTAAAGATTAAATATGCAAAAGAGGTCAATACTTGGTTATTTCAAGCTAGTGGCTTATATGGATATGGAGTAAAAAATACAAGCACTTGGGGAACAGATAGAGCAGATGCTTTATCTTTAATTAAAAACTCTTTAAATCTACAAAGTGTAACTGTTTATGATAAGTTAGAAGATGAAAGGCGAGTTGTAAATCCAGTAGAAACTGCTAATGCTAGAGAAAAACAAGAGGCAATAAAGCAAGAGTTTAAAGAATGGATTTGGAAAGATGAAGATAGAAGAAATAGACTTGTAAAATTATACAATGAACAATTTAATTGTATGAAAGAAAGAGAATATGATGGTAGTCATTTAACTTTTGATGGTATGAATCCAAATATAGAACTTCGACCACATCAAAAAAATGCAGTTGCTCGTGTTTTATATGGTGGTAATACTTTACTTGCTCATGCAGTTGGTGCTGGTAAAACTTATGAATGTATTGCTAGTGCAATGGAATTAAAGAGATTAGGTATAGTTAGTAAGCCAATGTTTGTTGTGCCGAATCATTTGTTAGGTCAATGGGCTAATGAAATTTTAAAATTATATCCTACTGCGAATATATTAGTTGCAACACAAAAAGATTTTGAAAAAACAAGAAGAAAAAAACTTATGGGAAAAATAGCGACAGGAGAATGGGATGCAGTTTTAATTGCTCACTCTAGTTTTGGATTAATTCCTATGAGTAAAGAATACGAACAAAAACACATGGAAGGACAAATAGAAGAAGTAGTTAATGCGATTGAAAGAATAAAAGCAGAAACTAATGATAGTTTAAGTGTAAAGAAACTAGAACAAATTAAAACTAGCATGGATACCAAACTAAAATCGTTAATTGATAGACCAAAAGATGATGTAGTAACATTTGAAGAATTAGGTGTCGATGAATTAATTGTTGATGAGGCACACTTGTTTAAAAACTTACCTATGTTTTCTAAAATAAGAAATGTTGCTGGAATAAATAATAGTGAATCTAAAAAAGCAACAGATTTATTTATGAAGATAAGTTATGTATTAGAAAATAATGGTGGTAAAGGTGCAGTTTTTGCAACAGGTACTCCTATTTCTAACTCTATGGGTGAATTATTTGTAATGCAAAAATATTTGCAACTTGATAGATTGCGAGAAATGGGACTTGAACATTTTGATGAGTGGGCATCAACTTTTGGAGAAATTGTTAATAGTTTTGAAATTGCTCCAGATGGTAGTGGTTTTAGAACAAAAGCAAGATTTGCTCAATTTTTTAATATTCCTGAACTAATGACATTATTTAAAGAAATAGCTGATATTCAAACATCTAAAATGTTGGATTTACCAGTACCTAAATTAAAAGGAGGAGATTATAAAACAGTAGTTGCTCCAAAGAGTGAAGAACTTGCTGAATATGTTAATAAATTAGCAGAACGTAGTGAAATTATTAGGAATGGTTGTGATCCAAGAGAAGATAATATGCTTTTAGTAACTAATGATGGTAGAAAAGCAGCACTCGATTTAAGAATGATAGATTCTAGTATGCCAGATTTACCTAATTCAAAAATAAATATGGCAGTAGAAAATATTTATAGAATATGGTTAGAAAACAAAGAGGACAAGTTAACACAACTTGTCTTTTGTGATTTATCTACTCCTAAAAATGATGGTTCTTTTAATGTATATGATGATATTAAAAATAAACTTATTGCTAGAGGAGTACCAGCAGATGAAATCGAGTATATTCATAATGCAAAAACTAATCCTCAAAAATTAAAACTTTTTGAAGATATGCGAAATGGAACGAAAAGAATTTTGGTAGGATCAACTTCTAAAATGGGAGCAGGAATGAATGTTCAAGACAAGTTAATTGCTTTACATCATTTAGATTGTCCATGGCGACCATCTGATATTGAACAACGTGAAGGAAGAATTTTAAGACAAGGTAATCAAAATGATGAAGTAGAAATATATCGTTATGTTACTGAAGGCAGTTTTGATGCTTACTCTTATCAATTAATCCAAACAAAAGCAACTTTCATTAATCAAATAATGTCTAATAGTAGTGGTGGTGGAAGAACTGCCGAAGATTTAGATAGAGATACACTTACTTATGCAGAGGTTAAAGCACTTGCTAGTGGTAATCCATTAATTCTTGAAAAGTTTAAAGTAGAAAACGAATTAAAACAATTATATTTATCTAAAAGTAGATATGATAAATCACATATTGAACTTGAGGCAAAATATAATACTGAATTACCAAGAGAACTAAAATATAAAAAGCAATATTTAAGTGGTCTTGAAGAAGATATAAAAAATGTAAAAGACTTGTCTGCTGATAATTTTGTAATTACTATTAGAGATAAAATTTATGATTCTAGAAAAGATGCTAGCACAAAATTTTATGAAAGTTTTTCTCTTTTAAAACCGAGAGAGGAAACTAAACTCGGCGAAATAAGTGGTTTTGATATTGTTGGTACTAAAGATGAATTGTGGTATAAGCCAGTTATTTATATAAAAGGTGCAGGAAAATATAAAGTTGAAATTAATAATACTGATGAAATAGGTAATATCTTAAAGTTAGAAAATATGCTAAAAAGTTTTGATAATAAAATTGGTACTGTAAAAGACCAAATTGCTTATACCGAAAAACAACTTATAGATTGCAAAGAAGAACTTGATAAACCGTTTACACAGCAAGAGAGAATTAGAGAATTGCAAAAAGAGAAAGCAAGAATTGATAGTGAACTTGATTTAGATAAACAAGAAAACACTAGGAGTGTCGAAAAAACTAATGAAGATGAAATGGAGAGATAGAAATGAATTTAAAAGATGAATTGTCAAAATTTTTTTCCAATAGTTTTAACAAACGTAAAGCCCCCGAGTATGACAGAATATTATCGTGTAGTTTCAAAGGAGAAGTAAAGGGAGCTTTTATGACAACTGATTGCACTACTGTAAAACTTTTACCAAGTAAATGTAAAACAGGATTAATTGATATTGGAGAAATATTAGATGCTGAGTTTGATAATAGTGAATCATATCATCATAAAGCAATAATATTTTGCGATAAAGATAACGTAGTGTGTGTTTATAATAGCAAAAATGATAGTTATTTTGAAGATGGATATGAGTATTTTGAGCCAGCTGAACAAAGATTGTATATTAGATGTAATAGTGATGCTTCTTATGAGGCATTGAAAAACTTTATTAATCAAAGTAGTAAATATCATAATTTTGCCAAATATGAATATGAAATTCCTAGAAAGAAAGCATTTGAAAAGATGTTTACTGCAAATGAAAGTGTTATAGATGATATTAAAGATAATGATTTAATGTTAGTAGAAGAAAGAAATAATCTTGAACAAATGGAAAGATGATTTTTTTGTTAAAAATCTCTTGCAAAATTTCTTTTTTTAAGTGATAAATAGAACGAACAAAAAGAGCCATTAAATGTATTTAATTCATTCGCTACTGACTTTAGTATGCTGGCTTAAATAGTTATAAGTATAAAAAATTAAAGTCGCTTAAAATGGCTTTAAATTGATTATATAGTATATGCAATATTTAAAGGGAGGATTGATAATATGTATATTACTAATACAACAGAAGATGTAAGAAAATTAGTTGAGGAATTAGAAGGAAAAAATGATATCTGTAAATTAAAATTTCTTATTTATATTTTTAATTTATTAAACAATAATCAGATTAATGATAGGAATGAGCCTAATCCAGATTTACTGGAAGATGATAATTTAAAAATATTTAATTTAGAGGCGATTGGGTTTTCACCCAATGCTTGTACGATTTTATTACAATATTTTGCTATGATTTATAATGGTATGTCTAATAGTAAAGATGCTTATGAAGATAATGGAACTATTATGGGTATTATGTATAGCAATGAAGATAAAAATATTGCATCACAATTTGAAAAATTGAATTATAATGAGAAACTAGATGTGTTTAGTGAAATTATTATTAGATATGATAATGAAACTTACTTTGATGAAAAAATTTTAGTTTTGTCATTTGGTACAAAGTTAGATGGATTTAATATTGCTAAAATGATTAAAAAATTTAAAAGTTAATTTTAATTCATAGAATGTTATTTGAAAACTTAATATTTTAGATAGTGTTTTATGATTAATTCTATCTTCATTAACAAATATTGAGTTTTTAAATTATTACTGGAACTCAATATTTGAGTTCTTTTTTTCATTTATTCAAATATGTTTAAATGAGGAGGGAACACTTTGAAGAACGATATTTCCGTTGATATAGCTAAAAAAGAATTACAAAAAGCAATTATCAATGAGCTTTGTAAAAAAGGTGTAATAGATTTTTGTCAATGTAATAGTATCGTTAAAAAGTTAGATGAAGATATCATGAAATTTGAAAATAAGTTGGAAAAAAAAGAAGATAATGGGAATATGGTAGTTAAAATTCCACTATAAATATAAGGAGGAAAAACGATGTTACTGAATTTGTATTCAATAAGAAATATTTTAGCACAGGGGAAAAAGCTTATTGACCTACCACTTCGTGTTACATTTTATGCTCGTGTATCAACAGATCGTGATGAACAGTTAAATTCATTAGAAAATCAAGTTATGTATTTTGAAAATTATATTAAATCACAAACAAATTGGATATTTGTGAATGGTTATGTTGATGAGGGAATAAGTGGTACAAGTGTCAATAAAAGAGATAATTTTTTAAAAATGATAAATGATGCTAAAAAAGGTATGTTTAATTTAATATTAACAAAAGAAATTTCGAGATTTTCTAGAAATACAGTTGATAGTATTCAGTACACTCAAGAATTGTTATCTTATGGTGTGGGTGTATATTTTTTAAATGATAATATAAATACTTTTGATTCGGATTCAGAGCTTCGTTTAACTATCATGTCCAGCATAGCTCAAGATGAGATTAGAAAATTATCAGAGAGAGTTAGATTTGGTTATAAAAGAAGTATAGAAAAGGGTATTGTTCCTGGAAATGACAATTTTTATGGTTATAAAAAAAATAAAGGTAAATTAGTGATTGTAGAAGAAGAGGCAAAACTTATTAGATTAATTTTTAATGAGTATTCAAAAGGAGAAATGGGGACTCAAAGATTGGGTCATTACCTATATAGTGAATATAATATTGTTAGCAAGACTGGGAAACCACTTGCTGGAACTGTAATTGGTAGAATAATTAGAAATCCAAAATATAAAGGTTATTTTTGTGCTCATAAAGAAACTACAGTTGATTATCATTCAAGAAAAAGAATTAGATTTAAACCTGATGAGTGGATAGTGTATAAAGATAATAAAACGTGTCCACCAATAGTTTCGGAGGAACTTTGGGATAAATGTAATAAAATATTAAATAAAAATTCAAAAAATTATCAAACTAAAACTAGAACTAATATGAAATATGCTTTGTCAGGCAAAATAAAATGTTATCATGATGGTGCAACATTTATAAAGGGAGCTTACAAAAATAAACGAACAGGTGTTGAAAGTAAATATTGGGGGTGTTCTAATTATAGAAAATATGGTAAAGAAAAACTTAATGGTTGCAAAACACCAATAATTCATTACGAAGAACTATTAGATATATTTAAAAAGGTAGCGGAAAATATTTTAAACAGTGAAAATGATATGATGAAAGAAATATATAGTTTAGTTCGTGAAACTGAAAATAAATCAGATTATTCAAGAGAATTAAATGAATTGGATAAAAAAATTAATGAAATTAAAAATGCTAGATCAGAATTAATAAATATGAGAGCAAGAAAAGAAATTGAAGGTGATGAGTATAATGAAATGAGAGAAAAATACAATAATGATTTGGTTATTTTGGAAAAACAGAAACAAAATTATTTATCAAAAAATACAGAAATTGACTATAAGTCAAATATTAATTCTTTCTTTAAAAAAGTACACGATATAATATTTGAAGATGATGAGAGTGTATTTAGAATTTTCGGTTCTATAATAGATACCATATTAGTTGAAAGACTCGAATCGGAAGACGATGATAATCATAAAGTAATGTTACATTTTAAATTAAATATAGTAGGCTACGATAACAGTAGCTTAAATTTAAACGACTTTTTACTGCTTTTTAGTAACAGCGAGGGATGCAACTGTTGCAATGGCTGAGTTTATTGCCGGAAGTGAAGTAGAGTTTGTAGATATGATGAATAAAAAAGTAAAAGAGCTAGGTCTTAAAAATACTTTCTTTAAAAACTGTACAGGACTTGATGAAGAAGGACACTATTCAAGTGCTTATGATATGGCTGTAATTGCAAGAGAACTTTTAAAGCATGAGAAGATATTAGAATTCTCATCAGTTTATGAAGATTATTTAAGAGAAGATACTGATAATAAGTTCTGGTTAGTTAATACTAATAAATTAGTAAGATTTTACGAAGGTGCTGATGGCCTAAAAACAGGACATACAGATGCTGCTAAATACTGTCTAGCAGCAACGGCTAAAAGAGATGATTTAAGACTTATTGCCATAGTTTTAGGAGAAGATAATAGCCAAATTAGAAATAGTGAAACTATGAGTCTACTTGATTATGGATTTAATAACTATAAAATAGAGATACTTAAGACAACAGATGATATTGTAAAAGAAATAAGTTTAGATAAAGCGACTAGTCCTAAAATTAGTTTAGTGCCAATGAATGATATTGCCATACTTTCTAAGAAAAGTGCAGATAATAAAAAATATACTTATGATATAAAAATAACCAATAATAATCTACCTTTAAAAAAAGGAGATGAAGTAGGTAAGATTATAGTTAAAGATAGTGATAATAATAAGATTAAAGAAGAAGGCTTAACTGTAACAGAAAATGTTGATAAACTTAATTTTCTAGAACTATTAGGAAAAACTTTAACAGATATGATAGTTGGCAATATGAACTTTGTATAAACTAATCTTTTTAGGTTAGTTTTTTAAATTTAATATATAAATAACTAAAATAATGGTATACTATAAGTAATAAAATTAGTGAGGTGAGAAGAGTGACATTATCTAAAATGAATTCAATTATTACAGAAGATTATTTAAAGACAGCTAAAGAAAATTTATATTTTGAGAGAAAAAGAGCGAAGGTTAGTTTGCAAGATTTAGCCAATGAGATAGCATCTTTTGCCAATGCCAATGGTGGAGTAATAGCAGTAGGAATAACTGATGATGGAAAAATAGAAGGTTTTAATGATTATGGAATTAATAAGTTAAATGACTTTCAAAAAGTTATTACTAACTATTTAAGTCCCACACCTAATTATAAAGCTGAGTTAATAGAAATAAAGAATATTAAAAATGAAAAAGATAATATTCTATTATTTCATATTGAACCTGCATTAAACTTCATTGTTAGAAATAATAAAGATGAAGTTTATTTAAGACAAGGAGATTCTTCTATAAAATTAAATAACGAACAAGTACGAAGCTTAGAATATGAAAAAGGTGAAAGAAATTTTGAATCAGAAGTTTTAAAAATGTCTAGTATTGATGATATTGATTTAGAAGTTATGGATATTTATAAAAACAAAATAGGGGCAACAGAAATATCTAATGAACAAGTATTAAAAGCAAGAGGTTTTTTAGTTGAAGATAATGGAAAATTATGCTTTACAAAGGCAGGTATACTTTTATTTGGCAAAAATCCTTCAGTATATTTACCTAGTGCCAGAGTAAGAGTATTAAAATTTGAAGGAACTAATTTTCAAGTAGGAACAGAAATGAATATAGTTAAAGATAGAACTTTTGATAAGTGTTTATATAAAACTTTGGAAGAAGCAAGAGATTTTATTAATTCTCAGTTAAGAGAGTTTACTCATCTGAATCAGAAAGGTATATTTGAAACAGTTCCAGAATATCCAGAATTTGCATGGTATGAGGGATTAGTTAATGCTGTAACTCATAGAGACTATTCTAATACAGGCGAATATATTACAGTGAAATTATTTGATGATAGATTAGAAATATTAAGCCCTGGTAAACTTAGTGGGTTTGTAACTTTGGAAAATATGAAAACAAAGCGTTATTCAAGAAATCCCCAGATAGCAAGAGTTTTAACTGAATTTGGTATTGTTAGAGAATTAAATGAAGGTGTAAAAAGAATATATAGTGAAATGCAAAGATTTTATTTAAAAGACCCTATTTATTCTGAACCTGATCATCATTCAGTTTTGTTAGTTCTTGATAATAATATAGTTATGAGAAGTAAAAGAAAAACTGAGACAATGTTAAAAAATAGAGAGATAGAACAGAAATGGGAACAATTAAATTATCAAGAAAAACAAGTATTGCAGGCGATATATGATAAAGGAGAAATTACTTCGGCAGAAGTTGCAGACATAATTAAAAGGGGAAAAACAACTGCTGTTAAGTTGCTTAATAGATTAGTTGATTATGATTTGATAGTTTGGACAGGTACTACAAAAAAAGATAGTTATGGTAGGTACATTATTAAATAGTTATATAACTATTTAATAATGTCGAGCTGTTCACTTCTGTTCAGAGCTGTTCACTTCTGTTCAGAGCTGTTCACTTCTGTTCAGAGCTGTTCACTTCTGTTCAGAGCTGTTCACTTCTGTTCAGAGCTGTTCACTTCTGTTCAGAGCTGTTCACTTCTGTTCAGAGCTGTTCACTTCTGTTCAAATGTGTTCATTTTAAATTATGCATATTATAAAGATTATAAGATTAACTACTATTTTAGTTAATCTTTTCCTTTACTTAATTTTACTTTAGATTTTTAAAATAATTTGTAAATTAAAACTATCTATGCTATTATTACTTTATAAGATAAAATACAGGATGGAGGACGTGGTTATATGGTAAAAAAAGATGTTGTAGTAAAAAGTGTATCAGGATTACATGCAAGACCAGGTAGTGCCTTAGTAGAACTTGCTCTTACATTTAACTCTGATATAAAACTTATTCATAATGGTAGTAGTATTAATGCTAAAGAAATACTAGAAGTTATGATGGGGAATATTAACTGTGGAGATAAATTAACAGTTGAAGTTAATGGTGATGATGAAGAAAAAGCCCTTGATGCAATATGTGAATATATAGAAAAGGGTGAAGAGTAGATGAAATACTTAGGTAATAAAGTAGGTAATGGTCTAGCTCTTGGAAAAGTATATATAATAGATGCTAAAATTCCAGAACTAAAAGAGATTAAACTAACAACAGATGATGAGATTACTAAAGAAAAAGAAGACTTAAAGACTATTGTAGAAAGTGTATGTAAAGATTATGAAGAGTTAGAAAGAGAAGCAACTTCTGATGATATACGAGAGTTATGTAACTTTTATAAAATACTTTTAAGTTCTAATTCTTTAATAACCTCTATGGAAGAAGTAATAGATGAAGAAAAATGTGATAAGTTAACCGCTATTACTAAAGTAATGAAAAGAAAAGCAGAAGAGTTATCATTAGTCGATAATGCTTATTTAAAAGAAAGAAGTAAAGATATAGAAGATGTTACTAATAAACTTCTTAGAAAAGCTTTAGGTATTAAAGAGATAGACTTAAGTAAATTGACTGAAGATACTATTTTAGTAGCAGAGTCTATTCCACCATCAGTTTTACTTTCTAATAACTTAGGTTATGTTAAAGGAATAGTTGCAGAAATTGGTGGTAAGACAAGTCATGTGGCAATACTGGCATCAACCCTTGGAATTCCCTCAGTTTTTGGTATAAAAGAAGTTAGTAAAACCTTAACAGATGGAGAGTTAATCTATGTTAATGGTAATGAAGGCTATATTGAGAATAATTTAACAGATACTAAAATCAGTGAGATTAAAGAAAAGATAAAAAAAGAAGAATTACTTAAAGCCTCATTAGTTGATATGAAAGATAAACCTTCATTAACTAAAGATAATAAATCTCTACTTATAACTGCAAATGCCGGGGATTTATCAGAACTTGATAAATTACTTGAAGTTAATTCTGATGGTATTGGATTATTTAGAACAGAGTTCTTATTCTTAAATAGAAGTGTAGAGCCTGAAGAAGATTATTTATTTAATGTCTACAAGACTTTTGCAGAAAAGCTTAATGGCAAACAGTTAATTATTAGAACTCTTGATATCGGTGGCGATAAGAAATGTCCTTATATCGATATTAAAGATGAACAAAATCCATTCTTAGGATATAGAGCGATAAGATACTGTTTAGATAATAAAGAGTTCTTTAAAGTAAGTTTAAGAGCGATTTTAAGAGCAAGTCATTATGGTAATGTCATGATAATGTATCCAATGATATCATCATTAGAAGAAATCTATAAAGCTAATGAGATATTAGATGAAGCGAAAAGAGAACTTGCTAGTAAAAATATACCATTTGATGAAAATATCAAAGTAGGTATCATGGTAGAAGTCCCTAGTACCGCAGTTATGGCTGATATGTTAATAGATGAAGTTGACTTCTTTAGTATTGGTACTAATGATTTAATCCAGTATACAGTTGCAGTAGATAGATTAAATCCAACTGTTAGTAACCTTTATAGTTTCTATAATCCTGGAGTTATTAGACTTATTAAAAAGACAATAGACTCAGCTAAAGATAAAAAGGATAAGTTTGTTGGTATGTGTGGAGAGATGGCTGCAGACCCACTTGCAATTATTCTTCTTGTTGGTTTAGGACTACAAGAGTTTAGTGTAAATGCTAGTATGGTCTTAAAGGTAAAAAAACTAATATCTATGATAGATAGTAAGAAGGCTGTGCTTATCGCTAACAAAGTCTTGACTTTAAAAACTGCTAAAGAAGTAGAAGCTTATTTAGATGGAGAAGCTAAAAAAATATATGGTAAATATTATTAAAAGGAGGATGAAATAATGGCAAAAGATAATAATATTTTATTAGCAAGAATTGATAATAGATTAATTCATGGTCAAATAGTATGTCTATGGGCAGGGGCAGTAGGAGCAAATCTAATTGTTGTAGCAGATGATGAGACGGCGGAAAATGAAATAGAACAAAGTGTTATGAAGATGGCCGCATCATCACTTGGCTATGATACAAGATTTTTTACAATACAGAAGACTATTGATATTATAGATAAAGCATCAGATGACCAACACATTTTATTAATATGTCAAACTCCTAAAGATTTAAGGAGAGTAATTGAAGGAGGTGTAAAGATAAAGGAGGTAGATATTGGTAATATGTATTATGATGAAGGTGAAAAGAAGCTAACAGATAAAGTTTCTGCTAGTAAAGAAGATCTTGATGATTTAAATTATATCAAAAAACATGTTGATAAAATTTATATTCAAGATACACCTGATTCACCAAAAGAAGAATTTTAAGGGAGGAAGATTTAAATTATGGAAATAACATTATTACAAGGAATAATTATAACACTGGTAGTTATGGTTCTTGTTATTGATAGACACCTAGAAGCATTATTCATCTTTAGACCAATTATTGTTTGTCCAATAGTTGGAGCGATTCTAGGTGACTTAAATACAGGACTTGTAGCAGGTGGTATGGTAGAACTTGCTTTTGCAGGTATAGCAGGTATTGGAGGAGCAAGTGTTCCAGAAGCCTTACTTACTAGTGTTATGACTGTTGTATTCGCTCACATTACAGGAAATAATGTAGCGACTAGTTTAGCATTAGCATATCCATTTGGAGTATTATTACAATTCTTATGGACTGTTAGAAATACAGCTTTTGTTTCTTTCAATGGTCCTGCTGAAAGATATGCTAAAGAAGGAAATATTAAAGGATTATTTAAACTATGCTTTTATGGAATAGTTATTACAAGTATTGCTACTGGTATTTTAACATTCTTATCAGTATATGCTGCTCAAGAACCATTAAGAAATCTAGTACAAGCAATGCCTGATTGGCTAATTAATGGTTTCCAAGTAGCTGGAGGATTACTTCCTGCTGTTGGATTTGCTATGTTACTACGTGTAACTTTAAAAGCAAGATATATACCTTATTTACTTGCAGGATTCCTATTCGCAACATTTATCCAAATAGACAACGTTTTACCAGTTGCTATTATGGGACTTGCTTTTGCTATGATGGAGTTCTATAGAAGTGGTGATAAAGAAGTTGCTTTAGCAAGTGGAAAGGAGAGTGAGAAGAGTGGCATCTAAAGAGAAAAAACGTAAAAGAGTTGTAACTGATGCTGATTTAAACGATTTGGCTTTACTTTCTGTCTTAAATCAATCATGCTTTAACTATGAAAGAATGCAAAGTATTGGTTTTACTGCAGGAATGGGTCCAGCATTAAAGAAGATATATAAGAATGACCCTAAGACTTTATCAAAAGTTTTACATGATAACTTAGAGTTCATTAATACTCATAATACATTATTACCTTACTTACAAGGATTAATGTTATCTCTTTATGAAGGTGGAGAAGATCCTGAGACTGTTAAAAAGATTAAAATATCTTTATTTGGACCTTTAGCAGGTATAGGAGATGCCTTATTCTGGTTTACATTACTTCCAATTACAGCAGGAATTTGTGCATCACTTTCTGACCAAGGAAATGTTTTAGGACCAATAGTATTCTTCTTAGTATTCTTTGCTGCTTTCTTACTTCGTTTTCCACTTGCAAGAATGGGTTATAAAACAGGTACTAAAGCCTTAGATAAATTACAAGAGAATACGAAAAGAGTTAGTAATGCTGCTTCAGTATTAGGTGTAACAATATTAGGTGGATTAATTGCAAGTTATGTAACTTTAACAGTTAAAACAACTATTGATATTGGACATGATGCTACTGTAAGCTTACAAACAGATTTCTTTGATAAGATTATGCCTAATTTATTACCATTTGCATTTACTTTCTTAATCTATTTCTTATTAAGAAAAAAAGTAAATACTACAGTATTAATAGTAGGTATTATCATAGTGTCAATTGTATTCTCATTCTTTGGAATACTTTAGTAAAAAGCCTATTAAGGCTTTTTCTTTTGGCTTAATAATGGTATAATTTTTTTGAAAGGTAGTGAGATAATGAAACAGATTATAATAATAACAGGACATAATAACTTTGCTAGTGGAATTTTAAGTTCTCTAACTATGATAGCAGGAGTTAAAGATAATGTTTATGCAGTAGACTTTTTAAGTAGTGATAATGATAATACACTAGAAGATAAATTTAATAAAATAATTAGTGATAATAAAGATAGTGAGATTTTATTTGTCTGTGATTTAATGGGAGGAACTCCATTTAAAGTAGCATCTAAACTTGCTTTTACTAAAGATAGTTATGAAGTAGTAACAGGTATTAACTTAGGAGGTTTAATAGATACTTCTATGAAGTTAGATAAGATGAGTATAAAAGAATTAAAAACATCTTGTAAGGAAGCTTCTATTAAATCAGTTATACCTTTAGAAAAAGTAATAGAAAAAGATAAAGAAGAACCTAGTGAAGGAATTTAAGGATGAAAGAAATATTTTTAAGCTTTAGACCAGAGTATTTTAAACCTTTATTATATGGAATAAAAAAATATGAATATAGAAAGAGGTTTTGTAATGAGGAAACAAAAGCTTATCTTTATTTAAGCGGTAAAGCAAGATGTGTTGTAGGAATATTAGAATTGGGTAAGCCCATACGTTTAGATTTAACTAGGAATAATTATTTAGAGTATAGCGATACTTTAAAGAGAGTAGATAATTATATTTCAACAGGAGATATAAATGCTATTCCAATAAAGGCTCTATCATTGTTTAAAAAGCCAATTACTTTAGATGAGATTAGAGAAAAAATTCCTAATTTTATGCCTCCACAACTTTATTATGTGTTAGATAGTAAAATTGAATTAAAAAAACTATTAGAAGAAAGACTTGTTGGTGACAAACTTTTTGTTCATAATCATAATCAAATATATTATGATAATCTTGCTATGTCAGTTAGTGACTTAGAAAAAACAAAGGAGTTTAAAGAATTAGACTTATATTATAGTGAAAACAAAGTTTTTAGTAACATAAATATTTAATAAAAGATATAAGAAAGCATACAGGAAAACATACAAGATATGAAGAAATTTAGTTATTATATCTCCTTTAAGTTTTAAGACTTGATATATTTATTTGTTTATGATATAGTATTGGCAATTTAAAGGAGATGTTTAACAATGGATGAAATGGAATTAATAAAAAAGGAATTGCACATTCAAATAAGCAGTTTACAAGATAGATTAATGACTGCAAAAAAACAAAAAGAAGTACTTGAAATAATAGATAGTTTGAAATCTGTTCAAAATTCTACTTTAGGTTATAACACTATAATTTATAATCAAAACATTTCTCGTGAGGGGATGGAGGAATTTATTAGTCTTTTAGATTCTAGTGAATATTTAATAGGGACTAGTTCTGGCGGCCATTTTTATGATGATAAACGTAAGAGGGAAGATGTATACAATAATTATTATTTAACACTAGGTCAAGGAACATTAATGATATTGCAATTCATAGAAAGACAATATTCTGGTTATGATGAGTTAGGTGAAATAGTAGATAATATGAAAGCAAGTACTGTTAGTTGTAGTTTTTATAAAAGTCAAGAAGAAATATATGTTAAATTAACAGATGGTTGGGAAGAAAAATTTAAATTTCTTAATTTTGTAAAACAAGATGGTGATAACATTGAATATAGTTCTACATACAAGATTTCTGAATATATGCTATTTAATAATAAAAAATTAAGTGAAGTATTAACTCCAGTTTTCATTGATGATTTAGCTAATAGATACTTTAATAAACTACAACAATTGAATGAGCAAAAACAAAAGTAGAAAATTAATGACAATAAAAAAGTGAAGATTAAGTTTTCTTCACTTTTAATATATCTAAAATGTATTAGTACGTCCTTTTAATACAGGTACATGGTCTTGATATGTTCCTTTAGTAAAGGCCATCTCACATGATAATAATTGCATTACAATAGCAGCTTGATAGAAAGCATAGATACTTTCAGACTCATCTATCATAATAGCCATATCTGCTATATTTGCAATTTCCTTATTATTAGTAACTACATAAGTCTTAGCTTTTGTATCTTTTAAATAAGTAATAACTCTTTTAATATCTTCGTTAGTTTTATCATCTACTGCAAATAAAACTACTGGAGTTTTAGGACTGGTTGAGGCAAGTGGTCCATGGCAGAATTCACTAGCTTTATATGGAATAACTGGAACTAAACATGTTTCCATAACTTTTAGAGCAAATTCTTTAGCAAGAGAGTAACTATAACCTCTAGCAATAGAAAAGCCCATCTCCATAGAGATTAATTCTTTAGACGCAGCGCTCGACTGT
>CAWVIV010000018.1:0-141099 GCA_963929435.1 uncultured Bacilli bacterium | reverse complement strand
CAGTCGAGCGCTGCGTTGCTAAAGATAAAATGGTATCTTTATTAACATTAGTCTTTTGTTCAACTTTCTTAAAAAAACTATCTCCAAACATAGAAAACCTCCTACTTCTATAGTATGAGGTTTTAATATTTTTTGTTACCTTTTTCTAACTTTTTAAGACACTTAGCTTTTCTTTTCCCAAACTCAAGTGACTTCTTATTAAATTCTTCTAGACTAATTAGTTTCTTTTGAAATCTATCGTTTAAAATCTCCACCGCTCTATCAATTCCTTCTAACTCAGTCTTAGGGTCAACTCTTTTAAATAACATAATTACTCTCCATTTCTATTTTTAAACTGAAGGACAATAGGAGTACCTTCTAGTTCAAAATTCTCTCTTAATTTATTTTCTAAATATCTTTCATATGAAAAATGTACTAAACCTTTACTATTAACTCTAAAAGTAAACTTAGGAGGCTTAATTCCTGTTTGACTAACAAAATAAATCTTAAGTCTTTTCCCTTTATAACTAGGAGCAGGGTTTAAACTATAAGCATCTTCAATAACTTCATTTAAAACACTAGTCTTAATCTCTCGCTTAATATTTTCTTTAACCTTTAATACTTCAGGCATTAAAGTATGAATTCTCTTTTTAGTCAAAGCTGATAAGAACACAACAGGAGCATAAGTAGCAAATTGAAATTCACTTCTAACAAGTTTTTTAAACTCAGATATGTTAGCATCATTAACTGCATCCCATTTATTAACAACGATAATTAAACCTTTACCACGTTCTATTGCATAACCTGCAATATGTTTATCATGTTCTTTAATACCATCTTCTGCATCAATAACTAAAAGACATATATCACTTTTTATCAATAGAATTCATTGACCTAAATAAACTATACTTCTCAACACTTTCATAAACTTTACCTTTTTTTCTCATTCCTGCTGTATCAATCAAAACAAACTCTTCATCATGATATTTAAAAACCGTATTAATAGAGTCTCTTGTTGTTCCCGCCACATCACTAACAACGACTCTTTCTTCATTTAAAATAGCATTAGTTAAAGAACTCTTACCCACATTAGGTCTTCCGATGATAGCAATTTTTAAACGTGTATCTTCGTCAGTTTCTTCTTTTGTTTTAAAATCCATTGTTACTTCATCCATAAGTTCAATATAACCCGTATTATGAATAGCACTTATAGGAATATAATTATCAAAACCAAGCTCATAAAAGTCATATATATTATCATAACTATCTTTATTATCCATTTTATTAATCGCTACAACTATTTTTTTATTACTACGTCTTAAAATATCCCTAACCACTAAATCATTGCTAGTAATACCTTCTTTTGCATCCACAACAAAGATAACTTCGTCCGGCTTCATTAATTGCAATCTCTGCTTGCATCTTTATCTCATCATTAAACTTTTCATTAGCAAGGGTCAATTCCTCCCGTATCAACTAAATAAAAAGGCTTATTCATATAACTTACTTCTTCATATAGTCTATCACGAGTAACCCCCTGGAACATCTTCTATAATAGCAATACGAGACCCAGCTATCTTATTAAATAAAGTACTTTTTCCAACATTAGGTCTTCCAACAATCGCTACAATTGGTAACTTCATAAGTCCCATCTCCTTTCTTTTCACATATTGTATCATATCTTTACACAAAATTAAATATCTTCTATAATTATATAAAGGTGACATTATGTTTAAGAAAGCAAAAGAATTTAAAAAGAGACTAGTAGAATATTATAAAGAAGAAGAAAATAAGAAAGTCGCTATTTTTTATACAGTTTTAAGATTTTTAGTTATCCTTTGTCTAATAAGAGAAATATTTATTGGTAATTATCATAACGTTTTCTTATGTCTTTTAACTTTAGTTTTATTTGTCATCCCATTCTTTATAGAAGATAAGTTTCAAGTAACTATTCCTAATGCTTTAGAAATAATAATACTTTTATTCATTTTCTCTGCAGAAATATTAGGAGAAATCCAAAACTTCTATAATATTATTCCTAACTGGGATACAATTCTTCACACAATTAATGGTTTCTTAGCCGCTGCAATAGGCTTTTTCTCTAATTGATATTTTAAATAGAACTGATAAAGTTCATATTGCGTTAAGTCCTATCTTTGTCGCTTTAGTTGCCTTTTGTTTTTCCATGACCGTTGGAGTAGTATGGGAGTTCTTCGAATACACTGCTGATTCTCTTTTAAGTACTGATATGCAAAAAGACACTATTATAAACAAGATATCTTCTGTTAATTTAACAAACACAAATGCTTTTGACCCTAAGATAATTAAAGATATAAATAAAACTACTATTTACTATGGTAATGATACTATAACTATTCCTGATGGTTACCTAGATATAGGTCTAATAGATACTATGGAAGATTTAATAGTTAACTTTATAGGAGCCTTATTCTTTTCTATTCTAGGTTATTTCTATATTAAACATCGTGATAAATATAAAGGAATAGAGCATTTTATTCCAAGAAAAAAGGGGCTGTTGGGAAATTAAGTAATTGATTTCTTAGCAGTTTCTTTTTTTTTTGAAAAAAAGCAAAAACCTTGAAAGTATAAGCTTTCAAGGCATTTTGTGATACAATAATCTTGTTCAAGGAGTTGTATCACATGGAATATTTTACTACAAAAAGGCCTATTTTTCTAGTGCCCTCAGATAAATGTAATGAGGAATTTGAAAAAATTGATAAATTTTTAATTTTTTTAGAAGAATCAGGTGTCTGGAAAATAATAAAAAGTGTAAAGTTAAAAAGAAGTATGTGTAAAGGACGAAAAGGTTATGATCCCTATAAACTATTCGCCGCAATTATATATTGTTTTGCAAAGTTTAAAGCATCTTTAAGAGATATAGAAGATAAATGCATATTTGATATAAGGGTATTAATATATTATGGAAGGAGAAATTCCTGACTATTCAACTATTGGTGACTTCATCAATAATTATATAGTCCCATATCAATACGAAATATTTACAACTATTGTTAAACATATAATCAAAAGATTTAATTTAATTATTACAGATGCTTATATTGATGGAAGCAAAATAGAAGCCAATGCTAATAAATATAAATTTGTTTGGAAGCCTACTAAATTCCATCAAAAATTAGATATAAAAATAAAAACTCTATTAGGAGAAATGGGATATATTGATGAAGCTAATAATAAAGATTTAATTAAAACTGATAAATTTAATTCAATATTAAAAGATTATGTATATAAGAATAATATTGATATCTATAAATTACCAAGTGGTAAAGGCATTAGAACTACTAAAGAAATTAAAAATTATAAACTTGCATATCAATATTTAATTAAGCTATTAGAGTATGAAGAGAAAGAACGTATCTGTGGAGAAAATAGAAATTCATATTTTAAAACAGATAAAGATGCAACTGCAATGATGTTAAAAGAGGATTATTATTCTAAACTTAGTCATGATTTTCATGCAGCATATAATGTTCAAGTATTAGTATCTAATCTACTAATTGTAATGTATGGGGTATATCAAGATAGAACAGATTATTATACATTTACACCTTTATACGATAATTATTATAAATATTATGGAACTTATCCAAAAAATGCAGTTGGAGATTCTGGTTATGGTATTTTATACCAATTATAAATATCTTAGGGAGCACAACATAGGTAACTATTTAAAGTTTCAACAATGGAGTGGTGAATCTAGTGGCAAAAAGGCCTCAACTTTTTTATACATTTGATGATGGTATAATGTGTTTAAATGCTAATATTGGAAAAGAAATATCATTTAAAACCAATACCACTCATCAAAGAGCCAAAGATACAAAACTCTATATATTTGAAGGTTGCAATAAATGTAACTATTCATATGTATGCAAGAAAAACATAAAAAATAAAGATGAGAATTTTAGAAAAGCTGAGTTAAACCCTGACTATGAGTTATTGAAAGAACAGGCAAGGAATAACTTATTAAGCCCAAAGGGGATTGAAATAAGAATAAATAGAAGTATTCAAGTAGAAGGAACATTTGGTCAAATTAAGAACAATATGAATTATGAAAGAATAAGAAGACGTGGTTTAGAAAATGTTTCTTGTGAAGTAATGCTTATGTGTTTAGGTGTTAATATAAGAAGATTACTTGATTCTTTTGAAGATAGCAAATTTAAAGATAACTGTTGGAATACACCTAATAATTTACATAAAGAGACTTTTACATATGTAAAGCAAAAAAAGAAACTGTCAAGAAATCAATTACTTAATTTCCCAACAGCCCCTTTTTTTACTTAAAAACATTCTTTTTAAGTTCGACAATATCAGAGATATCACAGTCTAAATAATTACAAAGTCGCTCTAAGATATTGATATCTAATCTTGTTAAATCACCATTAATATATCTGGTAACAACTTTATAATCTGTCTCTGTATCTTGGCTAAGTTTATTTTTACTTATTTTCTTCTTATCAAGTAAATTACCAAGTTTAAAGTAAAAAGCACTATCGCCAATTTTAACCTCAATACCATCTTTATTCATTTTATCGCCCTCAAATTAATTTTAACAACTGCTTGGCTAAACAGCTACTGGTTATATGACTAATAATATTATTTACTAATACTTACAAATTATACATAATAGTTGATAATAAAATTTAAATTCTATATAATTAAGGCAAGGAGTTGTAATTATGGTTATAGGTTTAATATTTATTTTAATTGGAGCATTGTTTTTAATTTCAATAATTGCTCCCGAATTTAGTATTAATTTTTCTTATATTTTTCCCTTAATACTAATAGCAGCATCTCTATACTATATTATAAAAGGTAGAAAGTTCACTCTTGCAAACACTATTGTTTTATATTTAGGAATTTGGTTTCTATTAGATGAACTAAATATTATAAGAGGAGAATTTAGTAATGCCTTCTTCCCGTTAATTTTAATAATTATTGGTATATTTATAATTATAGAGAGCTTAAAAGTAAAAAAAGTATTTAAAAGAAAAGATGATAACTTAAAAAACTATTATGGTATCTTTAGTGGCTTAGAAGAAAGAGTAACTGACTCTAGTTTTAAAGGTGCTAATGTTTATAGTATTTTTGGAGGAGTAGACCTAGATTTAAGAAATTTAGAGTCAAAAGGGGATATAACAATTAATGCTTATTCTATCTTTGGTGGTACTAGTATCTTTGTAAATGATAACTTAAATGTAAAACTTAACTCATTCGCTCTATTTGGAGGTAATGAGAATAAAACACTTTCCTCTGATAAAAAGAAAAGTAATACTTTAACAATTAATGGTATTTCTATTTTTGGAGGAACAGAAATTAAGTAGTCTTACAAATTAGTAAGATTATTTTTCTTGTCAAAAAGTAAAGTTATTAGTATCATTAATATGAAGGTGATTATATGCAAGTAACAATTTTAGGAACAGGAGCATTTGGACTTGCTCTTGGTAATTTATTACATGAAAGAAGTAATGCCGATATTATTTTCTGGACTGCTTTTGAAGAAGAATATCTAGAAATAACTAATAATAATACTTATGATAGGGTTCTAACAGGAATAGAACTTGCGAGTGATTTAGATGTGACAATGGATTTAGAAAAAGCCTTAAATAACTCTGATTTAATCATAGTGGCTATTCCATGTAATCATGTAAGAGAAGTATTAACTAGAATAAAAGGTTATTTAACAGATAATAGTAGAGTAATATTAGTATCTAAAGGTCTTGAAAAAAATACTGACTTCTTAATGACAGAAATCTATGATGAATTAAATTTAAAGGGCCATGTTTCTTATCTAGCAGGACCTACTTTTGCTAAAGAACTTATCGTTAATAGTAAAGCCGGCTTAACACTTGGCACAAAAGATGAAAAAACTAAAGAGTTAATGTTAGAGTTATTTAAAGATACTAATGTCGAAATAGAAGTAATAGATGATTATATTGGACTAGAGTTATATGGTGTCATTAAAAATGTTTTAGCAATACTTATGGGAAGTATCAGTAGTAAATATAGAGGAGACTCTACTAATGCTTATTATTTAACTAAAGTTTATAATTTTGCTAAAGACTTAGTAACTAAACTAGGAGGAGATAGTAAAACAGCAACGTGTTATGGAGCTTTAGGGGATATTTTATTAACTTGTAATAGTAAAACTAGTCGTAATTATAGTTATGGAGTCCTTTTATATACTAATAAAGAAGAAGCAGATGTTTATAAAAAACATTATACTGTTGAAGGAAGTATTGCTATTAACTCTTTAACAAAACTATTAGAAAAGAATAATCAAACATCAGAGTTTTTGGAAAAACTAACCGACTACTTTAACGGCAAAGTTTCTCTTGATGAAGTATTAGAACTATTCTAGGAGTATTTATGGAAGTATATTTAGAATCAATAAAAACTGCTTTTCTTATCTTTCCCTTACTAGCTTTCTTAATCACATTACCTTATCTTTTAATAGAGTATCATAAATATGGTTCAGTACCTTTAATAAGAAGTAGTATTGTCTATACCTTTATCCTTTACTTATTAACAGCCTATTTTTTAGTAATATTGCCCTTACCTAGTAAAGAACAAGTCTTAGCCATGCCTACAAAAGTCCCCCAGCTTATTCCTTTTGCTTTCCTAGGAGACTTTATAGATGCTTTTAAATCTGCTAGTGGTGTTATTACTTTTCTTAAATCACCAATTGTCTATACAACCCTCTTTAATATTGCTATTACCATACCATTTGGTATTTATTTAAGATATTATTTTAAGAAAAAATGGTATACTACTATAATTTATACTTTTCTTTTAAGCCTCTTTTTCGAACTAACCCAATTAACGGGATTATATGGTCTCTATCCTAAAGCATACCGTCTTTTTGATGTTGATGATTTAATGGTTAACACCTTAGGAGGCTTTATAGGTTACTTAATTACCCCAATTATTACAATATTTTTACCTAATAGAGATGAAATAGATAAAATATCTTATAAAAAAGGTAAAGTTGTCTCTATCTATAGACGCTCTCTTGCTTTTCTAATAGACCTCTTTGTTTTTGCTACCTTAATGTTTGTAGTCCTAGTTATTACTAATTTTCACGACTTTATAATACCTTTAGTTATCTCCATTGTAATCTACTATATAATATTACCTACCATAACTTGCTATACCTTTGGTAAATATCTTGTAAAAATAAAATTAGATAGTAAAAATAAATATAAACATTTATCTATCTTTCTAAGACAAATTATTCTTTACTTCTTAATTGTCTTTGGCCCACCTATAGTAATAAATTATAATAATCATATTAATGGTCTTGTAATGTTATTTTATATTCTCTTTTTAATCTATGCTTATTTTGAAATATTCTTAAAATTCTTTGGCCGTAAGAAACCTCTAATATATGAAAGACTAACTAAAACAGAAAACATTAGTACAGTTTACTATATGGACGATTTAAAATCTGATGCTAAAAACGAACCTAGTCAAGATACTAAAAGTGTGGTACAATGTAACAAAGAGGAGGTTAAAGATGAAAGTAGAGATTAAAAAAGTAATTTGGCCATCGTTATTAAGTTCAATATTTTTGTTACTATTAGGTCTTTTACTATTCTTAAAATCTAGTGAAACACTAGTAGGAATTTCCTATTTAGTAGGAGGAGTCCTAATCGCTTTAGGAGTCATTGCTATAATAAACTTTTTAAGAAACAGCTCCAGGGATATTTTTGTACAGTTAAATATAGTATATGGTATAGTAAGCATAGTAGCAGGAATATTTTTAGTAACAGTACCTGAGTTTATTGGTAGTATTATTCCAATTGTTGTTGGTATTGCTGTTATTATAAGTAGTTCTTTTAAAGTACAACAAGCTCTTGTATTGAAAAATTTAGATAACAAATATTTCTTACCATCCTTAATTATGGCTATAGTATGTTTAGTTTGTGGAGTTGTAATATTATTTAATCCATTTACAAGTGCCGTGGTAGTGACACAAATTATTGGCCTTTTAATGATAATTTATGCAGTCTTAGATATAATTAATAGTTTTATTTTAAGAAAGAGTAGTAATATTAGTGTTGAAATAAGCACTGATAGAAAAGAGGGCAAGAGTAAAAGGACTAATACTGCCAAAGTAGTAAAAGAAGTAGATAGGGAAGATGATAAATAATGTTATTGTTGTTTAATTTAAAAGATTTTCTAAATGACTTGGGAGATAAAATTAACGATTTTTTAAGCAAATATACAAGTGAACCAGCTTTTTGGGTTATTCTTGCAATAGTACTTTTTTTAATAGGGTGTTGGGCAATCAGATATTTTGGAAAGGAGTAAGTAAAATAAACTTGCTTTCTTTTAGTTAGGAGATGGTAAAATGTGGAAAAATTAAAAATAGGTCATAAATATCAAATCCACAGTTATAAACATAATGGCCAAATCTATAAAGCCTGGGACGAAGCAACTCTCCTAAATTACGATTTTAAAAAAGGAGTTTTAGTCTTTGCTAATAATTGCACCACAGTAACGGAAAAAGATGGCCATACATGGAAGACAAAGGAACCTGCTATATTATTTTTCTTCTTACATAAGTGGTACAATATCATTGGTCAATATAAAGGAAGAGGCATATGTTATTATTGTAATATGGCAAGCCCCATAATAATAGAAGAAAATACTATAAAATATATTGACTATGATTTAGATGTAAAAGTCTTTTCTAGTGGCGCATTTAAAGTTGTAGATAAAAACGAATATAATTATCATAAAAAGAAATTTAGTTATCCTAAAGAAATAGATTATATTATAAAAAAACAGTTAAATGATTTAATAAATGAGATAAGAACAAAAAGCAATTATTTTAACAATCAAGACATTGAAAACTGGGTCAAATATTACCTATATTTAGAAAATAACAAAAAAAATAAAAAAAATGTTGACAGTTAGAAGTGGCTCTGATATATTAGAAAACGTCACTGAAATTCAGAGCTAATTGTTAATAAAAAAAATTGAAAAAAAGTTAAAAAAAGTGTTGACAGTTAGAAGTAGCTCTGATATATTAGAAAACGTCACTGAAATTTAGAGCTGATTGACAACAAAAAAACTTGAAAAAAGTTAAAAAAGTAGTTGACAAAAATGTTTTAAATTGATATAGTGGAGGAGCGTTGACATTAATTGTCAGTGTCAAATATACCGAAGAAAAAAGTCGATAAAAAAATTAAAAAAGTGTTGACAAATCAAAAAGAATTTGGTATATTAAAAACGCAGCTTGAGAAAAAGCAAAAATGTTCTTTGAAAACTAAGCAAAACGTCATATTTGAGTTGTCGGGATTAAATTATAATAATTAAACTTTTAAATATTTTTATTGAGAGTTTGATCCTGGCTCAGGATGAACGCTGGCGGCATGCCTAAGACATGCAAGTCGAACGAAGTGGCCCAATGAAGATGAAGTGCTTGCACAGATTTGGATTTGGATTCCCACTTAGTGGCGAAAGGGTGAGTAACACGTGGGTTATCTGCCTTCGAGTCTGGAATAACAGTTAGAAATGATTGCTAATGCCGGATGATATATATTTGGATACGTCCTTATATATTAAAAGGAGCCTTTAAAGCTTCGCTTGAAGATGAGCCTGCGCCGTATTAGCTTGTTGGTGAGGTAATGGCTTACCAAGGCGACGATGCGTAGCCGACCTGAGAGGGTGATCGGCCACACTGGGACTGAGACACGGCCCAGACTCCTACGGGAGACAGCAGTTAGGAATATTCGTCAATGGAGGAAACTCTGAACGAGCAATGCCGCGTGAAGGATGACGGTCCTTTGGATTGTAAACTTCTGTTGTTAGGAACGAACAACCTAAGTAGGAAATGACTTAGGCCTGACGGTACCTTTCAAGAAAGCTCCGGCTAACTACGTGCCAGCAGCCGCGGTAATACGTAGGGAGCGAGCGTTATCCGGATTCATTGGGTGTAAAGCGTGTGTAGGCGGTTTCTTAAGTCAGTAGTCTAAGCCTGGAGCTTAACTCCAGTTCGCTACTGAAACTGAGTTACTTGAGTATGGTAGAGGCAAGTGGAATTTCTAGTGTAGCGGTGGAATGCGTAGATATTAGAAGGAACACCAGTGGCGAAGGCGGCTTGCTGGGCCATCACTGACGCTGAGACACGAAAGCGTGGGGAGCAAATAGGATTAGATACCCTAGTAGTCCACGCCGTAAACGATGGATACTAAGTGTCGGAGTTATTCGGTGCTGAAGTTAACACATTAAGTATCCCACCTGAGTAGTACGGTCGCAAGGCTGAAACTCAAAGGAATTGACGGGCACCCGCACAAGCGGTGGAGCATGCTGTTTAATTCGATGCTACGCGAAGAACCTTACCTAGACTTGACATCCCGCTGACCGCTCTAGAAATAGAGTTTTCCCTTCGGGGACAGCGGTGACAGGTGGTGCATGGTTGTCGTCAGCTCGTGTCGTGAGATGTTGGGTTAAGTCCCGCAACGAGCGCAACCCTTATCTTTAATTGCTAACATTCAGTTGAGAACCTTAAAGAGACTGCCGGTGACAAACCGGAGGAAGGTGGGGATGACGTCAAATCATCATGCCCCTTACGTCTAGGGCTACAGGCGTGCTACAATGGCTGGTATAATAAGACGCAATACCGCGAGGTGGAGCAAATCTCCAAAGCCAGTCCCAGTCCGGATTGGAGTCTGCAACTCGACTCCATGAAGTTGGAATCGCTAGTAATCCCGAATCAGAATGTCGGGGTGAATACGTTCCCGGGTGTTGTACACACCGCCCGTCACGCCATGGGAGTCGATAATACCCGAAGCTGGTAGCCTAACCTTTTAGGAGGGGGCCATCGAAGGTAGGATCGGCGACTGGGGTGAAGTCGTAACAAGGTATCCCTACCGGAAGGTGGGGATGGATCACCTCCTTTCTAAGGAGTATATTTCCTTAACCGATAACGAATTGACAAGTTTTGCTTGGTTTTGAGAGAATATTTTCTCTCAAGAAATAGTTCTTTGAAAACTAGATATTGTGGTTATATTAAATCACGAGCATTTAATATAACAAGTAACTATATTTATTAAGTGTATAGTTATTTAAATCTCATCAAATTAGGATAGTAATATCAACAAATGGTGGTTAAATTAGTAAGGGCGCATGGCGGATGCCTTGGCACTAGAAGCTGATGAAGGACGTGACGAACAACGATATGCTTCGGGGAGCTGTATGTACGCTTTGATCCGGAGATTTCCGAATGGGGGAACCCAGCAGTGGTAATTCACTGTTATCCTAACATGAATACATAGTGTTAGAGAGAGCAACCCGGTGAACTGAAACATCTAAGTAGCCGGAGGAAGAGAAAGAAAAAATCGATTCCCTTAGTAGTGGCGAGCGAAAGGGGAACAGCCCAAACCAGCTTGACTGGGGTTGTAGGACTCCTGTATGAGAGTAAGAAAATGATTGTATAGTAGAACACATTGGAAAGTGTGGCCATAGTAGGTGATAGCCCTGTATACGAAATACTTTCATCTCTCTGGAGTATCCTGAGTACGGCGGGGCACGTGAAACCTTGTCGGAATCCACGGGGACCATCCCGTAAGGCTAAATACTCTCTAGTGACCGATAGTGAACAAGTACCGTGAGGGAAAGGTGAAAAGAACCCCTGAAGGGGAGTGAAATAGAATACTGAAACCATGTGCTTACAAAAAGTCAGAGCCCGTTAATGGGTGATGGCGTGCCTTTTGCAGAATGAACCGGCGAGTTAATGTTGCATGCGAGGTTAAGTAGAAGATACGGAGCCGAAGCGAAAGCGAGTCTTAATAGGGCGAATTAGTATGCAGTATTAGACCCGAAACCGAGTGATCTAGCCATGAGCAGGTTGAAGTTCAGGTAAAACTGAATGGAGGACCGAACCGACGTACCCGGAAACGTGCGCGGATGACTTGTGGCTAGCGGTGAAATTCCAATCGAACTCGGATATAGCTGGTTCTCCCCGAAATAGGTTTAGGCCTAGCCTTGAGATTTAGCGCCGTGGAGGTAGAGCACTGAATATACGATGGCCCCACCTAGGGGTACTGAGTGTAATCAAACTCCGAATGCCATGGTTGTATACTCAGGAGTCAGCGTATGGGTGATAACGTCCATGCGCGAAAGGAAAAGAGTCCAGATCGCCAATTAAGGTCCCAAAATCTGTACTAAGTGGGAAAGGATGTGGAGTTGTCAAAACAGCTAGGAGGTTGGCTTAGAAGCAGCCATCCTTTAAAGAGTGCGTAATAGCTCACTAGTCGAGTGACACTGCGCCGAAGATGTACCGGGGCTAAGTACAGTACCGAAATTGCGGATTTACATTTTATGTAAGTGGTAGGGGAGCGTTCCAAGGGCACTGAAGGTTGACCGTAAGGACAGCTGGAGCGCTTGGAAGTGAGAATGCCGGTGTGAGTAGCGCAAGATGGGTGAGAATCCCATCCACCGTTTGCCTAAGGTTTCCTGGGCCAGGTTCGTCCTCCCAGGGTTAGTCGGGACCTAAGACGAGGCCGAGAGGCGTAGCCGATGGACAACAGGTTTATATTCCTGTACTACCTATATGACTGATGGAGTAACGGAGAAGGATAGGAAGAGCCAGTTATTGGATTCTGGTCTAAGCACAAAGGCTGATAAGTAGGGAAATCCGTTTATCGAATAAAGCTGAAGTGTGATGGTGAAGCTGCTTGCAGTAAAATCTTCTGACTCCATGCTTCCAAGAAAAGCTTCTAGGGTTAATCATATAGGTACCCGTACCGAGAACCGACACAGGTGGGCAAGGAGAGTATCCTAAGGTGAGCGAGAGAACTATGGTTAAGGAACTCGGCAAAATAACCCCGTAACTTCGGGATAAGGGGTGGTCATTAACGTGACCGGCACTAAAGACGCCCAGGCAACTGTTTACCAAAAACACAGGTCTCTGCTAAGTCGTAAGACGATGTATAGGGGCTGACACCTGCCCAGTGCTGGAAGGTTAAGAGGAGTGCTTAGATAGACTTTTAGTCGATGATTCGAAGGTACGAATTGAAGCCCCAGTGAACGGCGGCCGTAACTATAACGGTCCTAAGGTAGCGAAATTCCTTGTCAGGTAAGTTCTGACCCGCACGAAAGGTGTAATGATCTGGGCACTGTCTCAACCATAGACTCGGTGAAATCTTAATACCTGTGAAAATGCAGGTTACCCGCAACAGGACGGGAAGACCCCATGGAGCTTTACTGTAGCTTGATATTGGAGTTCGGTGTATTTTGTAGAGGATAGGTGGGAGACGTTGAGACTAGGACGCCAGTTCTAGTGGAGTCAACCTTGGAATACCACCCTTAATACGCTGGATTTCTAACCTAGGACCGTGATCCGGTTCAGGGACAGTGTCTGGTGGGCAGTTTGACTGGGGCGGTCGCCTCCTAAAGAGTAACGGAGGCGCTCAAAGGTTCCCTCAGAATGTTTGGAAATCATTCTAAGAGCGTAAAGGTATAAGGGAGCTTGACTGCGAGACCTACAAGTCAAGCAGATACGAAAGTAGGACTTAGTGATCAGACGATGCAGTATGGAATGGTCGTCGCTTAACGGATAAAAGTTACCCTGGGGATAACAGGCTGATACCACCCAATAGTTCACATAGACGGTGGTGTTTGGCACCTCGATGTCGGCTCGTCACATCCTGGAGGTGAAGTCGCTTCCAAGGGTTGGGCTGTTCGCCCATTAAAGTGGCACGCGAGCTGGGTTCAGAACGTCGTGAGACAGTTCGGTCCCTATCCGTTGTGGGCGTAGGAAAATTGAAGAGAGCTATCCTTAGTACGAGAGGACCGGGATGGACCAACCTCTGGTGTATCTGTTGTAACGCCAGTTGCAGTGCAGAGTAGCTATGTTGGGAATGGATAACCGCTGAAAGCATCTAAGCGGGAAGCCAACTTTAAGATGAGTTTTCCCATATTTTATATAGTAAGATCCCAGAAAGACTATCTGGTTGATAGGCTGGAGGTGGAAGCATGGTGACATGTTGAGCTGACCAGTACTAATAGATCGAGGATTTAACCCTATTTAATAAATTTGATGAACACAATATCTATGTTTTCAGAGAATTATTTCTCTATATTTTAGTAAGTAACGATAGCAAGTGGGGTACACCTGTTCCCATCCCGAACACAGAAGTTAAGCCACTTAACGCCGACGATAGTGTATGCGAAAATAGGAAGTTGCTTACTATTTTTTTTGTTTATAAAAGACTTTTTCTTAAATGATAGGTCTTTTTTTGTTATACTAATAGTGGGGTGTTATTTTATGAACATATATAAACAATTAAATGAAG
This sequence comes from uncultured Bacilli bacterium, assembly GCA_963929435.1. Lineage (GTDB taxonomy): Bacteria > Bacillota_I > Bacilli_A > RF39 > UBA660 > Onthousia. Next base: position 126,778 of record CAWVIV010000018.1, on the reverse strand, counting down.
TTATAGATTACTTAGAAAATAATTTAAAAGCTAAAATAGATTATAACTATACAGCAAAAATATTAGGTACTAATCTTTATATCGCTGAGCAATTATTTAAATTATTAACAGGAATTACGATGAAAGAATATGTAAGGTATAGAAGACTATGTTTAGCAGCGAAAGATTTACATAATAATATGAAAGTAATAGATGTAGCATATAAATATAATTATACAAATCCCTCATCATTTACAAGAAGTTTTATATCTTTTCATAATGTAACACCAAAGGAAGTTAAGGAAGGTAAAGCCTCTAAAATTTATCCAGTATTACATTTTAAATCTGACTATATCAAAAGAGATGATATAAAATACAAGATCGTAGATAATAAAAAATTTACTTTATATACCATAAAAGAGTTGTTTCCTATTAATAACAATTCAAATCTCATTGAAAAATTTTGGAATAAGACAAAAGCTGAAAATAAAGAATTTATAAATATTAAAAAACGCTATGGATTATCAGAACTTCTAAAAAATAATAACAAAGAATTTTACTACCACATTGGTTTGGAAGAAAAATGGGGTAAAGCTTCAAAGTTTACTTTATCATCATCAAGTTGGTTTGTAGTTACAGTCTCATCATTTAAAGCTCTTAACATTAATAATTATATAAATGATACAGAAAAAATATATTTACCTAGTTTAAAGTGCAAATTAAGAGAAAAGAATTATCTTGAAATATATTATGAAAATTATGTAGAGATCTGGTTCCCTTTAATTTGACATTTTTCATTGTATAAAAGCAAGGATTTTAATATATTTGCCTGCTATAATACTAATGGAGGTTTTAATTATGAATAAGGAAATGTTAGATTTTTATTTGAAAACAAGTATGTATACTAATTATGAACCATATAAAGAATACTATAAGAGTTTGCCTAATGATATGGAAGAATTGACTGACTTAATACTGTCTCAAACAATTCATAGAACAGAACTAAGAAGAAGTAGAAAAGAACAATTAGAACAAGGTAAAAGTCATGACCATGTCTCTGAAGAATATCCTTGGTGGAAATATATTAGTCATGATGATATCTTACTAACCGCTCCTGCCATAACAGCAGAACTTTTTAGGCAAGATGAAAGAGGTTTTACTAAGAATAGAGAAATAAGACATAAAGTAGTTATTACTTGTCGCTATGTTGCTGTCTTACTTGCCTCTATTCTTAAAGCTAAAGGAATACCTTGCAGAGTTCGTAGTGGTTTTGCCTCATACTTTTCTAATAATGGTAAGTATATAGATCATTGGATTATAGAATACTATAATAAAGACGAAAATAGATGGATAACTTGTGATCCAGATCCTAATAGTGGTAAAGATGATATAAATAAATATATCCATGGCTCATCCTTTCAAGGCTTAAATATGCTAGCCTACAGTCTTTTCTTTGACTTTCATGCTCTTATGGGAGATGAAATATCTTACCTATTTATGCCTAGTTATATAGATGACGATAATGAATTTTTTAATCTTACTAAGGAAGATTTAAAGGACTTAGATGACCTTGCTACTCTTATGCTAGAGCCTAATAAAAACTTTGATGAGCTAAGATACTTATTCTACAATGACAAGAAGTTTAGAATTCTAAATACCCCATTAATCTCTGATAATGAACACTTAGAAATAGAAATAAACAACTAATAGAAAAATAATCTCTAAACATCTTGAAAAAGTATTCTCTCCTTTGCTATAATGAACTAGATAGAAAAGAGGAGATAATTATGAACAACTATAAAATAACTAGTTACAGTGAAAGTGATACAGTTGAATTAGCACAAAATATTGAATCAGAGAAATTTCCTAATATGGTTATCTGTCTAATAGGCGATTTAGGTTCAGGTAAGACAATGTTTACTAAAGGTTTTGCTTCTTCTCTTGAAGTTAAAGAAGAAATAACATCACCTACTTTTAATATTATTAAAGAATATACAAGTGGAGAATTACCACTATATCATATGGATGTTTATCGTCTAGATGGTAAAGTTGATGATATTGGTCTAGAAGATTATTATACTAAAGGTGGTATATGTATTATTGAATGGGCTGATATGATAAGAGATTACCTACCAGAAGAACGTCTTGAGATTAAATTTAAATTATCTAGTGAAGATGAAGATACAAGAATAATCTCTATTACACCATATGGTTCTAAATATGAAGAACTATGTGAGGATGTTCTATGAGAGTTCTATATATAGATACATCTAGTGATTATTTATATAGTGGTATTGTTATTGATGATAAACTAGTATCTTCTGTAAAGAAAAAATATGAAAAAGATTTATCTAAAGAAGCTTTACCTAAAATAATAGAATTGTTTGATGAAGCAGAGATTACCCCTAAAGACCTAGATAAGATAATAGTTGTTAATGGACCAGGTTCTTTTACAGGTATTAGAATAGGAATAACTATTGCCAAGACTATTGCCTGGGCTTTAAATATAAATATTACCCCCATATCAGGTCTAACCGCTATGGCCATATCTTGTCATAATGAGACTTATAAAATGCCTTTAATAGATGCTAGACGCGGGTTCGTTTATGGAGCGATTTATGACAAAAATAACAATAAAGTTGTAGAGGATTCTCATATATATTTACAGGACCTATTAGATAAAAGTAAAGATTTAAGTGATGTAATTGTTATTACTAATAATGATATAAATATAAATCTAGAAAAAGTTAAGTATGATCCAGATATTCTAAAAATAGTTAAACATTACGAAAATAGTGAAGGAATTAATCCTCATTTAGTAAATCCTATTTACTTAAAAAAGACAGAAGCTGAGGAAAAAGCTGGGTTATGATTAAAGAATACGATAGTTATCCACTGTTTTCTGTGGATAACTTTACTTATAAGTTAACTGAAAAAGAGTTTTCCACAAATCCTTACTTAAAAATCCTTACTTATGTGGAAAAAGATAAAATAATAGGTTTTCTTCTATATAGTCTTATCTATGATAGAATTGAAATAGAACAGTTTGAAGTTACTACTAAAGAAAGAAGAAAAGGTATTGGTAATAAACTATTAAACTATCTAGTCGAAAAGTATCAAGATAATAATATTAAGAATATAACTTTAGAAGTTAAAGAAGATAATATTGCAGCCATTAATCTCTATAAAAAATATGGCTTTAAAAAAGTATCTACAAGAGAAAAATATTATGATGGTATAAATGGAATACTTATGGAAAAGACTCTTTAAAAATAGAGTCTTTTGTGTTAAAATAAGAGCAAGTTTGGAAGTGATAATGTGAAAGATGTATATATACTTGGAATAGAAAGTAGTTGTGATGAGACTAGTTGTTCTATTGTTAAAAATGGAAGAGAAGAGATTGCTACCAGTACCTCTAGTCAAATAGATATTCATGAAAACTTTGGAGGAGTAGTACCAGAAATAGCAAGTCGTGAACATGTTAAAAATATTACTTTGGTAATAGAAGATTGTTTAAAGAAAGCGAATATGAAAATAGAGGATGTAACCGCTATCGCTATAACTTATGGACCAGGTTTAATTGGTAGCCTTTTAGTAGGAATGCAAGCGGCTAAAACTCTAAGTTATATCTATAATAAACCTCTAGTACCAGTCCATCATATCGCTGGACATATCTATGCTAATAGTTTAGTTGAAGACTTAAAATTTCCATTAATTGCCCTAGTTGTAAGTGGAGGCCACACAGAACTTATTAAGATGAAAGACCACTTTAGCTTTGAAAAACTAGGAGGAACTCTAGATGATGCGATAGGAGAGTGTTATGATAAAGTAGCAAGAGTAATGGGCTTACCTTATCCAGGAGGTCCTAAACTAGATAAACTATCAAAAGAAGGTAAACCTACATATAAACTACCTATTCCTTTAAATGATGACTCTTATAACTTCTCATTTAGTGGCCTAAAGAGTGCTGTTATAAACTTAAATCATAATGAAGAGCAAAAAGGTAAAGAAATAAATAAAGCTGACCTTGCTGCATCTTTTCAAAAAGTTGCTGTTACAAGCATTGTTTCTAAGACAAAGAAAGCCCTAAAAGACTATAATATCAATAATCTAATCGTAGCAGGAGGAGTCGCTGCCAACTCTATTTTAAGAGAGGCTTTAAGTGATATGTGTAAAGAAAATAATATTCACCTTTCTATCCCCCCTCTTAAATATTGTACAGACAATGCTGCTATGATCGCTGCCGCTGGTTACTATGCTTATAAACTAGGTAGAAGAGCTGCGTTTAACTTAAACAGCTTATCAACAACCCCTTTACAATAATATATGTGTCAATTTAAGTCCAACTTTTCAAAAAATTAAAAAAAAATTCCTTTTTAGAGTTACAATAAGAATGTAAAGTAGAAAGGAATGATTACATGGATTTAAAAAAATTATTTGGTTATGAGGGAAAGACTGTTGTTATTACTGGTTCTGCTTCTGGAATGAGTAAAGCAGCAACTGAACTTTTACTAGAACTAGGAGCAGAAGTATATGCAATTGACATTAATCCTATCGATTTACCTGTAAAGAAGGCCTATCAAGCTGACTTAAGCAACAAAGAAGAGATTGATAAAGTAATAGATGATTTACCTGATAAAATTGATGCTTTATTCTTATGTCACGGTATTGCCGGCTTTAAAGGCAAAGAACTATTAGTTCAAAAAGTAAACTTCTATAGTCAAAAGTATATGACTGAAAGGCTACTTGATAGAATAACAGATCATGGTTCAGTAACTTATATCGCTTCAGTTGGAGGCTTTGGTTGGCAACAAGTATATCCTAAAGCCGTTGAATTAATTAATTTAAAAACTTGGGATGAAGCGATGAAGTGGTATGAAGACCATCCAAAAGAAATAGAAAGTTCTTATGTTTTCGCAAAACAATGCTTACTTTCATATGTAACTTATAAATGTATGAGTAAAGAGTTCATTGATAGAAGAATAAGAATTAATGCTATTAACCCAGGAGATACAACTACAGGCTTAACTGATGACTTTAACAAATCAACAAGTCCAACAGGTAATGCCGAAGAAGGTGCACAAATGATTGAAAACATCTTCTTAAAGAGTTGGAATGGATATGCTGCAGAGCCTAAAGATATGGGATACCCAATGGTAGTTATAGGAAGTGATATCTGTTCTTATATGTCAGGACAACTTATCTATATAGATTATGGACTAACTTCAAGTTGGACTAGTATGGCTCTATTAAATTCTAATAATAAAACTATTGAAGAAATATCACATGAATCTAATAATAGACCTGTTCGGCAAGCTCAATTATAAATTTTGATTATATAAACAACAAATTATTCTTAACCTTTTTTCATATCTATTCATATGATTTCTATAAGTTTCTTTCATAATACGAAAAATTTTAATAGTTCTATTTGTATGTTCTATTTTAATACGTTCTGATGATAATACTTTGTTATGTTCTTTTTCTTCTTTAGTAAGTTCATGATACTTACTCTTTTTATATGGAATTATTGCATTATCAAGTTCTTTTTGAACACCTTGATAACCACTATCAAATTTACCACCAATACCTAGTTCATTTAGAATATCTATAATATCACTATCTTTAAGCATTTGATAATCGTGAACTTTTCCTTTTTCATTATGTACATTAATAATCCTTGTTGTATTTTCGTCTATTATAATTTGATTTTTAGTTGTATGTCTTTTTTTCTTCCCAGAATAGTTTTCTTCTTGGTTAATCTGAGGTCTTTCAATACCTTGTTCTTCAACATCCCCTATAATATATTTAACTTCATATCCTTCTTGTTCTAATTTGGCTATTTCACTTTTTATATCTTCTAGACAAAATAATGGATGTTCTGATAATGTATTTTCTACCCATTTAATACTATCACAAACTGTTGATGGCGAAAGATCATAATCTAATCCCATTTGTCTCATTGCTCTGTATTCTCTCCAATAGGTTAAAGCAAGTACTAGTTTACATCCTGGACCAATTCCTTTAAAACTTCCTTTTTCATGTATTTGATTGTACTTTTCTTTTAGTATTTCTAACATTTTAAAAAATACTTCTCTTTTTACACCAGTATGTAGTTTAAATTTTTTATCATCCTCAATTTGTAACCATTTTTCTAATTTTATTTGGATTCCTTTTTTTTAACATGTTTATCAGTTGTTGAATTATCTTTTAAACATTCTTCAATGATTTCCTTATATTCCCTTAAATATTGTTTTTCTTTTACATTTTCATTGATTGCATTAAAAATTATAATTATAAGCATACCTACTATTACACCTATAAGTGATATTAATATATATATCATTATCATCACCACTTTTATATTCTTGAATCAATGATATCATATTTTGGCTATTTTGTTCAATAACCTTGCCGAACAGGTCTAATTAAGATCTATCATTAGATCTTTTTATTTTTGTTAACTTTTCTAAAGAAAACGCTTAAAATTGTCGAAATATATGCTATAATTGATAATAAGGGAGGTAAACAAAATGATAAACAGAATTATATTAAATGGAACTTCTTACTTTGGTTATAATGCTAGAAGAAGTCTACTAGATGAAATTAAAGGAAGAGGATATAAGAAAGCTTTAGTTGTAACAGATAAATCTTTATTAGAAGCAAATGTTACAAGTAAAGTTACAGAACTTTTAGATGAAATATCACTAGAATATGAAGTGTATTGTGATATTAAACCTAATCCAAACGTTCATAATGTTAATGAGGGATTAGATATCCTAAGAGATAGTGGAGCAGACTTTCTAATCGCTGTTGGTGGAGGTTCTGTAATTGATACTGCTAAATGTATGAGTATCATTATGACTAATCCTGAGTTTAGTGATGTAGTAAGCCTTGATGGCACAGCATCTACTAAAAATCCAGGTATGCCAGTAATCGCTCTACCTACAACTGCAGGTACTGCCGCTGAAGTAACTATTAACTACGTTATTACTGATGACAATAGAAAGAAGAAAATGGTATGTGTAGACCCACATGACATTCCAGTAGTTGCAATTATTGACCCAGAACTTATGGCTACTATGCCTAAGAGTTTAGCCGCTGCCACAGGAATGGATGCCTTAACTCATGCAATGGAAGGCTATATTACTAAAGCACACTGGTTAATGACAGATATGTTCCATAAACAAGCGATGAACCTAATCTATCATAACTTAGAGAAAGCCGTTAATGAAAAAGATAAAGATGCTATTGAAGCAGTTGGTTATGGACAATATATCGCTGGTATGGGCTTTTCAAATGTTGGACTTGGTATTGTTCACTCTATGGCTCATTCTCTAGGGGCATATTTTGATACACCACATGGTCTTGCTAACGCTCTACTTCTACCACATGTTTTAAGATGGAATGGTAAAGTTTGTCCTGACCGTTTTAGAGATATGGGACGTGAGTTTGGTCTTGATATGGATAATTTAAATGATGAGGAAGCTGTTGAAAAAGTATGTGATGCTGTCGATAAGCTAGCAAGAAGTGTAGGAATACCTAAAACTTTAAAAGAAATAGGAATTCCATATGATGCTCTTGAAACATTAGCAGCACAAGCAATTAACGATGTTTGTACACCTGGTAATCCAAGAGAAGTAACAAAAGAAGATATCTTAGCTTTATATAAAGAAGCTTATGAATAAAAGAAGTAAATAAAAAGGGAGGAAAATTATGTTAAAAACAAAAGTAGGGTACTCAACCCTAAAAGATTCATATGCCAAAGGAAAAGAAGCTGCTAAACATGCAACTGTAGGTATGCGTCCAAAACTTGGTATGATGTACTGTTCATGTAATGATGATGTTGAAGAAGTAGTAAATGGTGCAATGTCATCAATGAAAGGAGCCCCAGTCATTGGTTGTACTAGTAGTGGTATGATTATGACTAATGATGGAATTATCGAAAGTGAAGATGGTTTTGCTGGACTTATGGCTTTTGATGATAGAAACATGACCATTGGAGTTGCTGCTCATAAAGCAGGTAAAAACGCAAGAGAAATAGGTCGTAAAGTAGCTCGTGCTGCCGTAGAAAATGCTGGAGAAAACTATTCACCTAACTATTTCTATATGGTAGCAAGTCCAAAAGAAGAAGAAGATTATCTTATGGGTATCCAAGATGTCATTGGTCGTGTTCCTATGTTTGGAGGAAGTGCAGCTGATGATACAGTAGAAGGAAACTGGAAAGTATTTTGTAATGATCAAGTATTTTCAGATGGTGTTGCTGTTGCTTTCTTCTATACAGATAATGATATTGTAACAAGTTATACAGGAGCATATCGTGAAAGTGATAACTATGGTCTTATTACTGAAGTTAGAAATGACCGTACTTTAGTAAAAATTGATGGAGTATCATCTTTAAAAAAATATGCAGATTGGATTGGTAAAAAACCAAGTGAATTAAAAGGACAAAACCTATTAGTGGCATCAATCACTAAACCTTTAGGAGTAAAAGACCCACTAGGTAACTTAACCGTAGTTCGTCATCCAATGTTTGGAGATGATATGGGAACAAGAACTACAACAGATGATGTTATTAATTTAGGTAATAAAGTAGTAGAAAAAACTGCTATCGTTCAGTTGGAAGCAACTGTAGATGAATTAATTAAATCTACTAAAACAACTCTAAAAGATGTTAAGAGTCAATTAACTACAGAACCAGCAGGATACTTCTTAGTTCACTGTGGAGGACGTAAACTTGGAATCGGAGATAGAATTGATGAAGTTTATAAAAACTTAGTTGAAGAAGCTCATGGTGTTCCATTTATAGTTGTCTTTACTTTTGGTGAATATGGTTATGATGAACATTCTGCTAACATTTGTGGAGGCTTAATGCTATCATTTACCGCTTTCGGAGAAGAATAGGAGGGTTAAATGAAGAATTTAATAGGAGGAAGATTAGTTGATGCTAGCGATGGAAAAGTAATTGAAGTAACTAATCCTGCCACAGGAGAGTTAATCGATACTGTTCCAAATGCTACAGAACAAGATGTTGACATGTGTGTAAAAGAGGCTGCGTCTGCCCAAAAGGAATGGGCTAAAATGCCTATGCATGAACGTGGTGACATCCTTTATAAATTTGTTGATTTAGTAGAAGCTAAAGCTGAAGAATTAGCCCAGCTTCTATCTAAAGAAACAGGTAAACCAATAAAAGAAGCAAGAGGAGAAATAGGAAATACAAGAAGCTTTGTCTATGGTTATGTAGAAAAAGCAAAACACGAGTATGGAAATGTTATTCCTGCAGGAACTGAAAAGGGTCAAGAGAAAACAATTCAAATGACCTTCCAAGAACCTCTAGGAGTAGTAGGATGTATTATTCCTTTCAACTTTCCATGTGACTTGTTTGGTCAAAAAGTCCCAAGTGCTCTAATCATGGGAAATAGTGTTATTGTTAAACCATCTACATATAATCCATTAACATTACATACATACTGTAATTTACTAATGGAAGCAGGAGTTCCTGCAGGAGTTATCAACTGTATCTCAGGTGATGGCCCAACTACAGGAGAATATCTTGCAAAACATCCAATGGTAAACTTAATGACCGTAACAGGAAGTACTGCTGTTGGTAGTGAAGTAATGGGTAATTGTGCTAAAAACATTACTCATGTTATGCTAGAATTAGGTGGAAATGATGCCTTTATCGTTATGAATGATGCTGACATGGACCTAGTTATCGATGAGATGGTATGGGGAAGACTTTATAACACTGGACAAGTATGTTGTGCTAGTAAAAGATTCTTAGTTCAAAAAGATGTTAAAGATGAATTTATTAGACGTGCTGTTGAAAAGATAAAAACTCTAAAAGTTGCCATGCCACAACAAGAAGATGCCGATATTGGTTGCCTAATCAATGAAAAAGCTGCTATTAGAGTTCAAGACCAAATTAAAAAGACCCTTGAACAAGGAGCTAAACTTGTTTATGGAGGAAGAAGGAATGGTGCTTTCTTAGAGCCAACAGTCCTTGATAACGTTACTCGTGATATGGACGTTATGAAAGATATGGAAATCTTCGGACCAGTTATTCCTGTATGTAGTTTTGATACCGTTGAAGAAGCCATAGAGATAGCAAATCAAAGTAGTTATGGACTATGTGGAAACATCATGACTCGTGATATGAAAACAGCTTTCAAAGTTGCTAATGCTCTTGAAGTAGGTGGAGCCGTTATTAATGGAGCAAGTTTCTTCCGTGCTGCTGAAATGCCATTTGGTGGTTGGAAACATTCAGGTATTGGTAACGAAGGAATATCTACAACTCTAAAAGAAATGAGTAGAACAAAGACAATAGTCTTAAAGAATATATTAGATTAGATTTAAGTATTTTACTTAAGTCTTTTTCTTTTCTTGACTATACAAAATATAAAACAACTTGTCGGTTCAGACGAGTTGTTAATTATTTTTGATTTTCAAATATTAAACCTTTATAGTATTTCCAAGCAAGTACTCTAAAAGCTAACTTATCAATTAATCCTTCATCAATAGTTTTATTATTTATCGCCTCTTTAATATCACTAAAACTTTCTTCATAATCAGTAGTAATAAGTAAATCATTACCAGCAGTTATCGCTTTTACCGCCACATTATCAAGAGAAGATACCGCTCCCATCGCCAAATCATCACTAATAACAATACCAGTAAAGCCAAGTTTATTTCTAAGAATATTATGAACATCACTAGATAAAGATGCTGGGTTACTAGAATCAATATTAGTTACAGTATTATGACTCACAAGCACAGCTTCCGCTCCTTCATTAATACCTGCTTCAAAAGGTGGTAAATCATTCTTAACAATATCATCATAAGAACGATTATCAATAGACTGACCTGTATGGGTATCAGAATTATTTCCATAACCTGGGAAATGTTTTAAAGTGTAAGATACACCTAATCCTTTACTAGCACTAATAACTGTTTTAGCATAAGTACTAGTTAACTCTGTATTTTCTCCTAATGTTCTTTTATACATATAGTCACCTGAATTAGTAGATACATCTACAACAGGTGCTAGGTTTAAATTAAGTCCTAGTTCTGATAACAATAAACTTTTATTAATAGTATCTTGTCTTATTTTCTCAAATCCTCCACTTAAATACAAATCTCTTGGTGATTCAAATTTACTACTAGCAAGGTTTGGATTACTACTTACTCTTACAACAGTTCCCCCTTCTTCATCAACTGCCGTTAATATAGGAACTTTAGATACATTCTGTAAATTATTAATCATTTCCTTTACTTCTGGTTTAGTTTTATCTCTAAAATCTTTTTCAAAAAAGACATAGCCTCCAAATTGATATTTCTCTAACGTTTCAACAGGATTAGTATCAGGATATCTTACAAGTAGTAACTGAGCTATTTTTTCATCAAGCGACATAGTTTTTAACTTCTTAGCAGCAAAGATATAAAAATCCTTAAAAATACCATTATCTTGCCACTCGCTAGGTACACCTTCTTCATCATTACTAACCTTAATAGTCTTATATCCCAAAACTTTACTGTCTTGTAAAGCTTTATTTTTATTTAAAGAGCCATTATATTCAAGTTCAATAACATCACCAACAGATAAATTATTATCAACAATTCCAAATGTATAAATAATGTTATTGCTATCCTGAATAGTAAAAGTACTATCATCAACACTCATCACAGTAGAGACCATTGTTTTAGTTTTTTCATCTTTACTTCCTAAATTATGATTTATAAATAATGTTATCCCTCCTAAAACAATAAGAATACCAGTTATAGCAAGTACCAAAATTCTTTTCTTATCCAAAGTAATCACCTCATTATTAATATTATTATATAGAAATAACAATGTTATTATGTCAAAAATAAATATTGACTTAGACTAGACTCTAAGTGATAATATAACTACGAAGGGAAGTAATATAATGACAATAAAAGAAGTAGCAGAAAAATTTGATATGACTAATGATACACTAAGGTATTATGAGAAAGTAGGGCTAGTTGGACCAGTTAAGAAAAACAGTAGTGGTATAAGAGATTATAGTGAAGAAGATTTAAAAAGAATAGAATTTATTAAATGTATGCGTAGTGCTGGTATTTCTATAGAAGTATTAAAAAAGTATGTTGATTTATACGATGAAGGAGAAAGTACTAAACTAGAACGTCAACATCTATTAGAGGAAGAACAAGATAAGCTGGAAGAAAAGATTAAAACTATGACAGAAGCTTTAGATAAACTTAAATATAAAATAGAACTTTATAAAACAAATAAATTAGATGAATACTTGTAATCAGAGTAAATTAATTATTCTGATTTTTATTTATACATGCTATAATTAAATAAATCAAAAATATAATATCAGAACAATATAACTAATATTTAAAGGAGGATAAATATAGTGTCTAAAAAAATTTTAATAACAGGTGGAGGAACAGGTATTGGAAAAGCCATTGCAAAAACATTTTATGAAAAAGGTTATGAGGTATATATTTTAGGTAGAAGAAAAGAAAAACTAGAGGAAGTCTGCAATGATACTAATAACTCTATAAATTATTTCATTTGTGATATTAGTAATGATGATGATATTAAACAGATTATAAATAAATTAAATAATATAGATACCCTAATAAATTGTGCTGGGATAATTAGTAGTTGTGAAGAAAAAGAAAAGTATGATTATTTAGAATTAAATAATATTATTGATACGAATTTAAAAGGGACTATAAGTATGTGTTTGCAGATGATTGATAAATGGAAAGAAAACAACATAAAAGGGAATATAATTAATATTGGTTCAATAGTAGCGAATAATGGTTCAAAATACTTTCCTATATATTCAGCAAGTAAAGCGGGAATAATTGCTTTTTCAAAATCTATTGCTTCTAGATATGGTGAACTAGGTATTAGATGTAATGTTATTTCTCCAGGTGTTATAAAAACTCCGATGTCATATATTGAAACTCCAGACTTCGATGATTATATAGAAGATATAGAAAATAATACTCCATTAGGACGTCTAGGCAATCCTGATGATATAGCAAAGGTAGCCTTATTTTTGGACAGTGAAAATTCTCTATTTATAACTGGTCAAGATATAGTAGTAGATGGTGGTTATACATTAAGTCAAGAATAAAAATATATAAAATAACATTAAATATGCTATATAAAAACTGCTAACTTCTCAGTTAACAGTTTTCTTTTGTATAAATTTCTCAAGTAAACAAATAAGATAATAGAATAAGAAAGCTAAGACACCTAGAACAATAACAGAAGCAATGACAAGGTCTATATTAAATACTTGAGTACCATACATTATTAGATATCCTAGTCCTTTTTTTGATACAAGCAATTCACCCATTATGACACCTATATAGCACATGCTCACATTAATCTTAAGATTATTAATAATATTAGATAGATTAGAAGGAATAACTGCCTTCATAAATATCTGTATTTTACTAGCTCCTAAACTTCTAAGTAAAGTTATATAGTTACTATCAGTTTCTTTAAAATTATGATAAACATTTATAATAGACAAGAATAAAGAGATTAATAAAGCCATAAAGATAATAGAATTAGTACTAGCACCTACCCAAATAATAATTAAAGGTCCAAGTGCTACTTTAGGTAGAGAATTTAAAACAGTTAAATAAGGATCAAGTATCTTTGCTAATCTCTTAGAAAACCAAAATAGAGTAGAGACTAACAAGGAAATAATTGTAACTACTAAAAAGCTAACTACTGTCTCATATAAAGTAATACCTATATGTACTAATAAATCATTATCAGTGAATAGACTTCCTAAAGTTTTAAGTACTAGACTAGGACTAGATAAAAGAAAAGTATTAATAAGATTAAATCTTGCTAATAGTTCCCACCCTAAAATGAACACTAGTAATATTAATATCTGAAAACTAATAACAATAATTTTCTCATGTCTTTTCTTTCTTAAGAACTCTTTATGTTCCACACTATAACTTGACATCTAAATCTCTCCATATCTCTTCATAATAGTAATTAAATTCCTTTTCTTTTCTATTATTAAATGGAGTAGAGCGATTTTTATAGTTAATATCATAAATCTTTTTAACAACACAAGGTCTTTTTGTAAGTACAACAACTTTATCAGCAAGACTAACTGCTTCTCCAATATCATGGGTTACCATAATAGCAGTTTTCCCTAAGTCTTTAACCATTTTATAAACATCATCTGCAAGCATTACTCTAGTCATAGCATCCAAAGCTGAAAAAGGTTCATCTAAAAGTAATATATCAGGTTTAGTAGCAAGTGTCCTGATTAGAGCAACTGTTTGAATGCTATTAAGACACAGTACTCTCTAACTTTTTATTATCATCTATATATTGATAATTAAGTTTATTATCTTTACTAACAACATTTTCTCCAAGTTTTTCTTCTATATCTTTTCTCGTATTACTAGCAACCTCTCCTCCAGCTTTAGCAATCTTTCTATTTTCACTTAATCCATAAGGTTTATGTTTCTTAGCAAGCTCACGAGTAGTAATCTCACCAATATCAGCAAGTAACACCTCAATATCACTCATATTATCTCTTAAAGATTCTTTTCTAAGCCCTTTAAACTCCTTATATTCTTTAGCAGTCATACCTGACCATTCTCTATAGATATCATTAGTCAGTATTGCATATTCTAAATTGCTATCAACACCATTATCTTTCCATACTTCAGTAAGTTTCTTTCTATCCTGGATACCTTTAATTCTTTTAATAATCCAATCTTCATCATATCCTTTAGCTCTATAAGTATCAATTGCTCTTTGAACTGCAAGAGAAGGATCAAAAGTTTCATCAATTCTTTCACTACCAAGTTTAGCAAGCCACCTTTTTATAGGTTCGGCATTTTTACTAGGTATTGATTCAATAATTCTAAACATACCTTCAATATCGCATACATCAGTGCTGTAATATTTCCCATCAGATGATTTTAATTTCAGTTGTCTAGTAATACTAGACAACTCAAAATCTTCATCTTTTTTCAATTTGTTTTTTAACCAACTCTAATACTTTCTAGGTTCTTTACTGTCAACTAATACACCAACAATATCCACAATACTTACAAAATATTTTTCTTTCTCACTATCCCAAACAGTTCTAATTGTTTCGTTATTAAATAATTTATTTATAATATGCATTTTATCTTGATTCATCTATTATTACTTCCTTTCTTTCTTTTTACTAACTATGTTAACTATAATTTAAAAATTCATCTTTATCTTTTGTTTTAAACTTCCGACAATTTGTCGAAAATTGTCTTCCTTTATTATCAATTAATCTTCTTTAGCATATCTTATTAACATTTTTCATTGCACTATATTTTCTTCAGTTTTCAGTTGGTTAGTACCCCTAACCAACTTACCTCCTTCTTAAATTAATTTACTTTCCCTCATAAGTATCCCTTCCTTTCCTCCAAAATATTTCTTATTTTAGTTGGAGATAATTCTTGCAAAGTTGCCAAGCACTTTATATCTCCATTAAAAAATAAGATAATATAAAAAACGCGACATCTATCACGTCTCATCTTTACCATCTCTATTAATATAATATACAATTAAACTATTTTTTTCTTCAAAAATTCCACTTTATTTTTATATTTCTAATATTATCTTTAACTTCACCCACATAAATCTTATCTACAAACTCATTAACAATAACTCTATTAAGACTCTCTAGCTTTTTATACCTAGATATTATCTTCTCATCAAAACTTTTAATATTCTCTTTATAAATATTAATCTTTTTATTAATATCATCTAACTGTTTAGAATATCTAGCTTTATTATCTTCATAACTACTTACTAAACTATTAAACATCTCTAGTGAAATAACATCATTTACCTTATCTTCATAAAGGTTCTTTAAATAGTTTTTAGATTCATCTATTTTTTTATTAGTATTAACTAACTCACTTTCTAAAGATACTAACTTTTCTTTATACATTTCATTATATTTTTTATTTATCTTTTCTTTTAATAACTCTTCATCATAAAATTTATTTATTAGTTTAATAATCTCAAGAAGAACAATACTTACTAACTTATCATATCTAATCGATGATTTATTAGAGCAGGTACTATTATTAGAACACACTAAATACTCATGCCTTGAAGAGTTTTTCTTTCTTAAATAATGCCCACAGTCTAAACAAAAAACTTTACCTGAAAACAAATGAACAGTGCTACTACCTCTAGGTTTAGTCCTATTTTTCATCTCCCTTTGTACTTTATTAA
Source organism: uncultured Bacilli bacterium (assembly GCA_963929435.1). Taxonomy (GTDB): domain Bacteria; phylum Bacillota_I; class Bacilli_A; order RF39; family UBA660; genus Onthousia. The sequence goes on along the minus strand of CAWVIV010000018.1, from coordinate 110,532 downwards.
ATGTATCCTCATCAATAATCGCTTCATGAGTATTAGGATAACTTATCCATAAACTCTTATCTTTGTTAATAATTTTATGATTCTTATAACTAACAGTAGTTCTTTTACCTTGAACAAGCTTACCTAAATAAACTTCATTTTTAAGTATTGTCTTAATAGCATTACTATTCCATTTAATCTCTTCACGAGCTTTATTACTAACCACATTTAACTTTATACCTTGTCTATATTTATGAAGTGATGGACTGGGAATATTTTTATCGTTTAAATACTTTGCAATAGCAGAGTAGCCATAGCCCTTTAAATATAGATTAAAGATATCCTTAACTACTAAACAAGCTACTTTATCAACAACTAATTTATTATTATCAGAACTATCTACTAAATAACCAAAAGGAGCGAAAGGGGAGATAAACTCACCTTGTTTCATCTTAGAATTAAAAGCGCTTCTAATATTATTAGAAACATCCTCTAAATACCACTCATTAACAAGACCATTAATCTGTCTAGATTTCTTATTACCAGGATTTTCTGTATCAGCATTATCAGATAAACTAATAAATCTAACATTCCACTCTTTAAACTTATTATTAATATATCTCTCTACAATCTCCATATCCCTTGAAAATCTAGATTGACTCTTACACAAAACAATATCAATCTTACCATTTTCACAGTCATTAATTAATCTTTCAAACTCTGGTCTATAAGTACCTGCTCCAGATAAATCTTCATCACAGTACTCACCAACTAAATTATAACTAGGGTTATTATTAACAACTTCCATTAACATATGTCTTTGATTTTTAATAGACTCACTATCGTCTAATCTATTTAACTTATCTTTATCTTCAATAGAAAGCCTTAAATAAATCGCTACCCTAAAGACCTCTTTCATTCTAAACTCATCTCAAGAGTAATAATAATTCTATATAATTTATCATTAATTAAATTTTTTAACTCATTATCACTAATAGATTTATCATATTCACATATAACATTATAAGAACACATAAAAAATCACTCCTCATTAATCTATATTAAAAAGAGAAGTGATTTAATACTTAAGATTTATTTTTAATTTTGTCTTTCTCTTCTTCTGTGAATAAAGTACCTGCAAGATATCTCTTTATTGCTAAATTATAAACCTTAGAATCAATTACTCCATTTTTAGAAACTAAATGATGTTGTTTTAAATAATCAATAGTAGCAAGTTTTTCTTCTTCAGTAATTTCATGTTCATTTTCAGTTCCATATCCAACTATATTTTTAGCATCTAATATTGAATGAATATTAGTTTTCCTACTATTTTTATTTTTACCTATAAACCTACTAACAACCCTAACAATATCGGCATTACCATTATCACAAGCAAGCTTTTTAAAATCATCAAATTCTAATTTAGTCATTAATTTATAATCCAAATAATCAAATTCACGAGTTGTATTATCATCTAAAGGGACTCCGTTCATCATATAATCAACAATTTTATCTACTTTACTACTTACAACAGCAAAGCGCGTACCAGCCAATCTTTGCTTCTTTTCTTCTATTTGTCTTAATAAAGCTTCATCCTTTAAATAACCTAAAGCTTCTTTAAATACAGAGATTTTTATTCCTTTACTATCACAATAATCCTTAATACTTTTACAGTCACTATCTAAGAATGATTGAAAATCAACTATATTTAGTAAAGATTGAATAGAATAATTTTTTTCTTCTTCGATATATTGTTTATACTTTAAAACAACTTTTTCAAAATCTTTCTCAAAAGAACTATTAACTTTACTATATAAGTTTTTTAAATAGTCTTGATATTTACCATTACCAAAAATAATTAAAGACAAATTATATAAGTCATGATGATAAATATTAGAAGCAATTCCTCTTTTTAAACTTAAAACATCATTCAAATCATAACTTTCAAGAATTGCCACTGTATATTTACTACCAAATAGTTGAAACAATTTCTTTGTTTTTTCATCGCCAAAGTTTTTTAAAGAATATGTATAAGCATAACGATATATTTCATAACGATTTCTTCTTTTGTCATTATTACCCGCATCTTTAAGAAATATGTTTTTTTCTCTTTTAGATCCATCTTCATCATATTGTTTTGATATATAATAATCAAATGCTTCTTTTAACTTTTCTTCATTTATGTTTCCATATTGTTTAAGAAAAGAATCTTTCCTTTTAGCAAATTCTATATCATTTCTATACATAGTTAATTGCTTTTTTAATTCTCTAGATATAATAAAATCACTATAAGAATAGCAATATCCAACTTCAGATATTATCTCATCAATAATTGCAAAATAGTTTTTTATATTTTTCTTAGTATCTATATTAGAAAAATTTACTTTATAATAATTTCCACAACTATTAGAACTAATATCTTCAATTAACTGATTAAAATTTACTAGTAATGGGAAAGGATCATCATATAAATTATAAATAATAAACATCAAGTCTGCCATATTATTATTAGTAAATCCTCTTGCTTCTAAGCCTTTCTTTATATAGATAGCAAATTTATCTAAAAAAGACCTTTTCATATAATCATCGCTACAAGTTAAAAAATACTCAACTGCACTTGCTTCGTTAATTCTTTTAAATTTACTATTTTCATCAAAAGATATTATTTCATTAAATGATATATTTTCCACAGTGTAATCCCCCTCTAAATATGGACATATTATACAATAATTTAATGATTAAATCAATTTGTTATAATATCATATTTTAAATTTTTAGAACTTTAATAATCTCATCTTCACTAATAGGACCTTGCCTTTGTATCTTTATATCACCAAGAGTAAGGTCAACTATAGTACTAGCTTTTCCAAAAGAAACATCACCAATAACCATACCATCAAGAGTAGGGCATTCTTCTTCTATTTCATCTAAACTTCTACATACATCCATTCCCGATTTATTAGCACTCGTTAAAAATAAAGGACTTCCAACTTTTTCTATTAATTCATTTAAGAATTTAGATGGAATCATCCTAATAGCAAGTTCATCTGTCTCTCTTGTGCCAGCATTATTAATATATGAAAAAGCCTCAGGTCTTTTATTTAAAACTAGAGTAAGAGGACCAGGCATAAAAGCTTTAATTAGCTTAAGAGCCTTCTTATCAACAATAGCAATACTTTTAATTTGTTCTAAATCCTTACAAAGAACAGGAAAAGACTTAGTAGAAGGACGATTTTTAACTTTTACGAGATTATTATAAGCCTTACTAGAATTAATCCTCGCACATATTCCATAAACAGTATCAGTAGGAACACTAATAACACCATCATTTTTAAGGATAGTTGCAATTTCTTCTATTTCACTTTGTTTATATCGCTTCATAAATTCACCTCTGTTTAAAGAATTGTATCACTCTCTAATAAGACTTGCAAGTAATGTCGCAAGAAAACAACAGATATTGTATTTCTATCATTTAAATGATAATATAAAACTAATCTAGAAGAGAGTGATATTGATATGTTAAAAGCTATTGCAGGAACAACTATAAAAATAGAGTTCAAAGATGAAATGATAGAACTTCCAAAAGACATAAAAGAACAAATTAATATTTTTTGGAAACAAAGTAAGAAAGCTAATCCTAGTCTTTTTAATGGTGAACTAATTTGTGTAAGTGAATATAATGAAACAAATAAAACAATAGAGATTACTTGTAAAAGAACTTTTTATGCTCATCATTTATATGACGAAAGAGTAGGAATACCTAAAGAATATGGATGTCATAACTTAGTAGTAGGTTGTCTATTAGAAACCAGTGATAATTATTATGTAATAGGAGAAATGGCAAGTAATACTTCAGTTCCTAATTGTCTACAAATACCAGGAGGTAATGTTGATAATTCTGATATTAAAGAAGATAGAGTAGATATATTAAATGCTCTAATAAGAGAATGTAAGGAAGAAGTAAATATTAATTTAGAAGATAAAAGTAAAGTAGATAGCTTTGAAATAAAATATATAAGCTTACCAAATGAAAAATCTAATGCTTATCTCTTTATCACTAAAGGTAACTTAAAGATGACTAAAAATGAAATGGTAGAATATTACAAAAAATATTTAAAATATCTAAAAGATAATAATCTAGAATTAGAATTTGCTAACCTTCACTTTATAAAAAAGAAGAAAGTTAAAGAAGAATTAAATAAGTTGAAAAATCCTAAAAGAAGTTATTTAGAAGAGTTGTTAGAAATGGATAGTAATAATAAATAATACTAATTATAAGAAAATTATATTAGTATTTTTTTACTGTTGACAATTGAGTAAATATTCAACTATAATGTAGATAGTTGAGTAAATGTTCAACCATAAACATATAATATTAATAGGATGTGATGATATGTCTCGTAATGAATTTTCCTGTGATTGTAATATTATTCATAAGGAAGCAGTGGATAAAGTGTTAAACAAAATGCCAAGTGAAAACACATTTAATCATCTAGCAGACTTGTTCAAACTAATAGGAGATACAACAAGATGTAGAATACTCTTTGCCTTAGACCAAGATGAAATGTGTGTCTGTGACCTTGCTAATGTCTTAAATATGACTAAATCAAGTGTTTCTCATCAATTAGCAACTCTAAGAAGAAGTGGAATTGTTAAGTGCCGAAGAAGTGGTAAAGAAGTATATTACACTTTAGATGATGACCATATTGTTAAACTATTTGAAATAGGACTAGAACATATTAATCATAAAGGATAGAAAGAAGGAATAATATGAAAGATTATAAATTTAAAATAGAAGGATTAGATTGTGCTGTCTGTGCTAATGAACTAGAAGAGTCACTAAGAAAGATTGACTTAATAGAAAATGTCTCTATTAGTTTTATGATGGAAAGACTTACTTTTAGTTGTAGTGAAGATAATTTAAACACTGCCTTAAAACAAATTAAGAAAACAATAAAAAGAGAAGAACCTGATGTCAGTATCGAGGAGGTATAGTCATGACTAAAAAGATGAAGAAAAAGTTAATTAGAATTATTATATCTTTTATCTTACTAGTAATAGCATTTATCTTAAAACTAGATAATACTATTATTAATAACATTTTATTTATTATCTCTTACCTAATAGTAGGTTATGATATCATCTTAAAAGCCTTAAGAAACATTACAAGAGGAAAAGTCTTTGATGAAAACTTCTTAATGACTATTGCCACCATTGGAGCATTTCTTTATTAGCGAGTTTCCTGAAGCAGTCGCTGTAATGCTATTTTATCAAGTAGGAGAACTATTCCAAAGTTATGCTGTTGATAAATCAAGAAAGAGTGTGGCATCACTTATGGATATAAGACCTGACTATGCTAATCTTTATCATGATAAAAAGACTGAAAGAGTTGACCCTAATAAAGTTAAAGTCGGTGATATTATCTTAATAAAGCCAGGTGAAAAGATACCTTTAGATGGTATTGTCGTAGAAGGTTCATCTACTCTTAATACTCTTGCCCTTACAGGAGAAGCAGTTCCAAGAAGTGTAAGTGTTAATGATGAAGTATTAAGTGGTTGTATTAATAATGAAGGAATATTAAAAGTTAAAGTAACTAAAGAGTTTGGTGAATCTACTGTTAGTAAAATCTTAGACTTAGTAGAAAATGCTAGTAGTAGGAAATCTAAATCAGAAAACTTTATCAGTAAATTTGCAAAATATTACACTCCTATAGTCGTAATAATCGCTATACTTCTAGCCTTAATCCCTCCATTATTAACAGATACTAACTTTAAGACTTGGCTTTATAGAGCCTTATCATTCTTAGTTGTTTCATGTCCTTGTGCCTTAGTAATATCAATACCTCTAAGTTTCTTTGCAGGAATAGGTGCATCATCTAGAATAGGAGTTTTAGTAAAGGGTAGTAACTATCTAGAAGCCCTTGCCAACACGGAAATAGTTGTATGTGATAAAACAGGGACTCTAACCGAAGGTATCTTTGAAGTTCAAAAAGTTAATCCCATAGGATATTCTAAAGAAGATTTATTAAGATATACAAGTTATGCCGAAAGCTATTCTAATCACCCAATTGCCTTATCTATAAAAGAAGCTTATGGTAAAAATATAAATGAAAAGCAAGTTACGAAAACAAAAGAACTTAAAGGCAAAGGGATAATCGCTAAAGTAGAGTCTAAAGAAGTTCTAGTAGGTAATGAAAAGTTAATGATAGAGTATAATATTGACTATATTAAGAGTAATGATATTGGAACAGTCATTTATATTGCTATTGATAAAACTTTCGCTGGTACTATTATAATCTCTGATAAGATAAAAGAAGATGCTTATAAAGCGAGTTAAAGAATTTAGAGAAAATAATGTTAAGAAAATAGTAATGTTAACAGGAGATAGGGAAGAAATTAGTAAGAATGTCTCAAAAGAATTAAAGTTAGATAAATACTATGCTGAACTACTTCCTCAAGATAAAGTTAAAAAAGTAGAGTCTTTAATGAAAGAAAAAAGCGAAGGTGGTAAACTAGTCTTTATCGGAGATGGTATTAATGATGCCCCAGTTCTAGCCTTATCAGATATAGGTGTTGCCATGGGTGGACTTGGTAGTGATGCCGCCATAGAAGCAGCAGATATTGTCATTATGACAGATGAGCCATCTAAACTAGCAAATGCCATGAAAATAAGTAAAAAGACAATGCAAATAGTAAAAGAAAATATTATCTTCGCTATTACTGTTAAAATACTTGTCTTACTACTAAGTGCAGTAGGTATCGCCACAATGTGGGCAGCAGTATTCGCCGATGTTGGTGTTTCTGTTATCGCTATCATTAATGCTTTAAGAATATTAAGAGTAAAGAAGGATTAGATATGAAGAAAATAGTTTTAAAAATAGGTGGAATGACTTGTAGTGCCTGTTCATCAGGTCTTGAAAAATATTTAAACAAACAAGAAGGCGTAAAAGAAGCGACAGTTAATCTAGTTTTATCTATCGCTACTATTACTTATGAAAATATAACAGTTAAAGATATAGAAAGATATATTAAAGAAGCAGGTTTTACTAGTCTAGGAGAGTTTAAAGGAATAGAAGATAAAGTTACTAATAAAAATGATAAGATAAAATTAATTCTCTTAGGACTATTAATTATCTTTATGATGTATATCTCTATGGGAAATATGTTAAACCTACCAAGTATCCCTTATCTTAATCACAATTACCCTCTTATTTTATCCACAACTATGTTGATAATTACTTTAGTTTATTTAATTTATGGACTAGATATTATAAAAAGTGGTATAAAGAATTTACTTCATAAGATGCCTAACATGGATACTCTAGTAATGTTTAGTGTTATCTTTAGTTTTCTATATAGTCTTTACAATTATATAAATATATTAGGGGGAAATAACACTTTACTTCATAATTTATATTTTGAATCTACTTGTATGGTTATCTATTTTATTAAACTAGGGCGTGTTGTTGAAGATTCAAGTAAAGATAAGACTAAAGATGCTATTAGAAAACTAGTCCAAATAACTCCAAGTTATGCTGTAGTTAAAAAGAATAACAAAGAGTTAAAAGTAACTATTGATGAAGTAGAAGTAGGGGATACCCTAATTTGTAAAGCAGGAGAGAAAATCGCTGTTGATGGTATTGTTACTAAAGGCAAGACTTATGTTAACGAAAGCTTTATTACAGGAGAAAGTGCCCCTGTCCTAAAAGAAAAAGGTGCAACTGTTATCGCTGGTTCTATTAGTTATGATGGACTTATTGAATATAAAGCTAAAAGAATAGGAAGAGACTCTACCATCTCTGAAATAGTTAAACTAGTAGTAGAATCTACTAATACCAAAACAAAAATCCAAAGAATTGCCGATAAAGTAAGTGGTATCTTTGTTCCAGTAATCTTAATCATAGCCTTTTTAACATTTATTATTCAACTAATAATAGGCCTACCTTTAAATGAAGCACTAATTCATATGGTAACAGTTTTAGTAGTTGCCTGTCCTTGTGCCTTAGGACTTGCTGTTCCTCTAGTAGTAGTTGTAAGTAATGGAATCTGTGCTAAAAAAGGTCTATTCTTAAGAAATAGTGAAGTCTTGGAGAAAGCAAGAACTATTGATACAGTTGTCTTTGATAAAACAGGAACCCTTACCTATGGTAATTTAAAAATATTTAAGACTTATAATTACTCTAACTATAAAGATAATGATTTAATTAATATTGTCTCTAACATAGAAAGGAATTCCTCTCATCCTATCAGCACAGCCTTTAAAGTTAAAAAGAAATTAGTTGTAACTGACTTTAAGACTATAAATGGTAAAGGTATAAAAGCAAGTGTTAATAATAAAGAATATTATCTAGGGAATAATACTCTATTAAAAGATTTAAAAATAAAAGATAGTCATGAAGAAGATTATAACAATTTAATAAATAATGGCTGTAGCATTATCTATATAATAGAAGAAGGTATTGTTATTGGTCTAATAGGCGTTAAAGATATAGTTAGAGATAATATAAAAGATGTAATTAAGAAATTTAATGATAATAACATAGAAGTAATTATGTTAACAGGAGATAATGAAGTAACTGCAAAAATAATTGCAGGAGAGTTAGGTATAACTAAAGTAATATCTAATGTCTTACCAAGTAAGAAAGCAAGTACTATTAAAGACTTAGTCTCTAAAGGTAGAAAAGTAATAATGGTAGGAGATGGTATTAATGATGCCCCTGCTTTAGTAAACTCAACTATTGGTATAAGTGTTAATGATGGAACAGATGTTGCGATGGACTCAGCAGATGTTATCCTTATGAATAACGATATTTCTAATATTTTAGACCTTATTAAAATAAGTAAAAAAGCCTATCTCATAATTAAAGAGAACTTATTCTGGGCTTTCTTCTATAACTTACTTATGATTCCTATCGCAATTGGGTTATTAGAAAATTATGGAATAAGTATGAGTCCTATGTTTGCTAGTGTTGCTATGACTATTAGTAGTTTAACTGTAGTATTAAATTCATTAAGACTAAGTAAAATGAAAATATAAAAAGAACTGAAAATAATAAAAATCAGTTCTTTTTTTCATCATCAATAAAAAAGTCATCTATTTTCTTATCGAATATAATTGAAATTTTATAAAGTAATTTTAAAGAACAATTCTTTCTAGTATCATTAGGAGCTTCAATTCTTTTTAAATACTCTGGACTCACTTCTAACATTTCTGCTAAATCCATAAGTCTAATATTCTTTTCTTTTCGATATTTCTTAATATTTCTGCAAACAACTTCTCTAAAATTTGGATTATAGTTTTTAAATTCATCCATCATTTGCATCACCCTATAGTTATTGTCCCACAATAAAAGAAAATAATAAGTAGACTTTTTGTCCCTAAAATGCTATGATGTACATATAGAATAAAGAAAAGGAGTAAGAAAAATGAATGAAGGTTTAGAGAAAGTAAAAGAAAGATTAGATGAAAATAACGTTAAATATATTGAGGATGAAGACGAAATTATTATTAATAATTACAATGATGAAATAGGTATGCCAATTAGATACGTTATAGCAGCAGTTGAAACAGTAAAACCTACTTATAGGATTGTTGTTATAAGTAGTTCTATTACAAAAGCTAACAACGAAATTGAAATGTTAAAAGTAATTAATCATTTAAATAATCGAGAAAGTTTAATAAGATACTTAATAAGTGATGAAAAGAATATTCATGTAATGTCTATAAATTTATCACAGATTGATGTAGTAGCAGATGACGCATTAACACTTTTATTATGCCTTGACCAAGATATTGCAGAAAATTATAAAGATTTAATGAAATCTAACTGGTCAGAAGAGGTACTTTAGTATGGGACTACCTGTATTATTTGGTTGGGGTAAAAAAGGAAAACAAGTAGGTTATATAGGAATAGACAAATGTCCTAATTGTAAGAATTATGTACATTTTAATTTGTATGAGTATGCTAGTGTCTTTAGGTTATATTTTATTCCTATACTAAAATGGAATAAAAAACTATATTTAGTATGTTCAAAATGCGATGCAGCGTGGGAACTTAATGGTGAAATAAAAGAAGAGTTAATAGAAGAATCATTAACATCACCATCTATGGAAGTAACAACATCTATTTGGAATAAAGTTAGTAAAATTATTGATGATAATCTTGATGCTTTAATGAAAAAATATCCAGAAGATTTTATTAATCCAATGATTGAAATGTGTGTAGTAAAACTATGTGATGAGGTATCAGATATTGCAAGTATAAGAAAAATATCTTTAAAATATTTAGAAATGTTATTTGATGAAGATAAGGCAAAGTAGGAGGATAAAATATGTATTTTACATCTGGAAGTGCTAATGAATGGAAAGTTAATAATACAAAAACAGTTACAAGAAAATGTCTATACTGTGGTAATACTGGAGAACACTATGTATTAGCAAGATTAGTTGGACCAGCTTTAGGTTTTATATTTCAACCAGCATGGACAAAATTAGGTTTTAGAAAGTATTATCTAGTTTGTCCTATATGTCATAGAATTAGTAAAGAATTAACAAAAAATGAACTAGAATACTTAAAAGAACACTATTATGATGATGAATAAGCGTTCTTTTTTTGTGTCTTAACAACATACAACCAACTCTTTGTCTCATACCACCGGATAAACTCCTAGGAAAATTATCCTTAAACTCACTTAACCCATAAGTATCAAGAAGCTTTAAGACATAAGATTTATCCTCCATACTTACTTTACCTTTTAATTTAAGACCCAAAAGACAGTTATCTAAAATATTAAGCCAAGGAAATAAACTATCTTTTTGAAGCATATAACCTAACTTTATATTATCACGAGAAAACTTAATATTACCTCCTGATTTAGTCTCTAAATTAGCAAGTATTGACAAAAGAGTACTTTTACCACATCCACTTGGTCCTACTATTACAATAAACTCTCCCTCATTAACACTAAGATTAATATCTTTTATCGCTTCTATTTCGCACGTTTTATCTTGATAATTCTTAGATAAATGTGTAATTTGTAATATATTAGTTTTCATACATCAAGTCACTAAATGGAACTTTACTATCTAATTCTTTAGCATTAATCATAATATCTTGTAAGTGGTCAAATTCTTCTTCTGTAAACTTTGTATTATCAGGCCAAGCATCAATAGATCTATAACGTTCTACAATCTTAGTTAAATCATCAAGTGATGTATCAGGGAATTGGTCTATTATCGCTTCTGCTACTTCTTTATCAGAACTATTATGAACAAAGTCGATTCCTTTTTGTATCGCTTTAACAAAGTTTTCAATTAACTCTTCATTCTCATTTAAATAACTATCTCTTGCAAAGAAAGCCGTATAAGGAACAACTCCTCCTAGTTCACCTAAACTTGCAACAACATAACCATAACCTTCTTTTTCTAACTCTAAAGCATTAGGTTCAAACAAAGCGACAAAGTCACCTGTCCCTCCAATAAAGGCACTACTCATGGCAGAGAATGCTACAGATGTATCAATATTAACATCTTTTTTAGGGTCAATTCCAGCATCAGTTAAAGCCCATTCAAGAGTCATCTCAGGCATACCACCTCATCGATAGTAAAACTTATAATAATTTTAATTTATCAAAATACATAAAATTAAATAGGTGATTAAATTGAAAATTGTAAATGTATTTAATGAAAATGGAAAGACATTGCAACAAATAATGGAAGAGTTTTTAATAGACTATTGTTTAGATGAAGATACTTTTAAAAATAATTAATATGTTTTACAGAGAAAGAGGTGAATATGCGAAGTAAAACATTTAATACCGCTCTTTATATTAGACTATCTCGTGAAGATGGAGATAATATGGAAAGCGAAAGTATCACAAATCAAAGAGATTTATTACATCTATTCTTAGAGAAAACAAAAGAAAAATTAGTTTACATAGATGAATATGTTGATGATGGTTTTACTGGTTCTAATTTTGATAGACCTTCTTGGAAAAGACTAATGAGAGATTTAGAAAATGGTAAGGTTAATACTATTATAACTAAAGATTTATCTCGTATGGGAAGAGACTATATCTCTATGGGGGAATATATCGAAAGAATATTTCCTGAGAAAGGTATAAGATATATTGCCATAAACGATGATATTGATACTCTCCATGAAACACCAGGTTTAGAGTTTTTACAATTTAAGTTAATGTTTAATGACTACTTTTTAAAAGATACATCTAAAAAGATTAGAAAAGTTTTGAGATCCAAAAAGGAAAAAGGAGAGTTCTTAGGTTTTAAAGCCCCTTATGGTTATTTAAAAGACCCTAGCGATAAGCATAAATTAATAGTTGATGAAAATGTTAGACCAATTATTAAGAGAATGTTTCTTTTAGCATACACTGGTAAAAGTCCAAGACAAATAGCAAATATCTTCTCAAAAGAACATATTTCTACCCCTAGTGTTTATGCTAATTTAAATCGAGGTATGAAATCTACGGCTTATAACCTATGGTGTCCTAGGACTATTGAAGAAATGCTTACTAATGAAACATATATTGGTAATATGACTCAAGGAAGAAGAAGAAAAATAAATTATAAGTCAAAAAAAGAAATTAGAACACCTAAAGAAGAATGGATAATAATAGAAAATACTCATGAAGCGATTATTGATAAAAAAATATTTGATACAGTAGGCGAATTACTTAAGAAAAATAAAAATAAACCTACGGGTAATAATATTATGTTACTTTCTGGTTTTATGGTATGTAAGGAGTGTGGTCATAAAATAGGAATAAATAAAAGTAGTGACGGTAAAAGATACTACACTCATTGTTCTTATTATACAGCCCATTCTAAATATGGTTTATGTACTCCTCATAGTCTTAATTATAAAAAACTAGAAAATCTCGTTTTAGAGGAGATTAGAAAAATGTGTAAGGAGTATGTAAATAGTACTACCTTTAAAGACAAGATAGAAGAATCTAGAAAGAAAAATGATATTAAGGTTAAAAAACAAGTAGAAATTAATATATTAGAAAAAAAGATTAGGACTAACAATGGTTATATAGACAAAGTATATGAAGATAAGTTAAATGGTAATATCGATATAGAGATGTTTAATCGTCTAACTATTAAATATAAAGATGAAATAATCTCTTGGAAAAACAAACAAAAGTCTATTGAAAAGGAAATTTTCACTCTTGATAAAGTAGATACTGATAAAGAAAGAAAAGATATACTTGAAAAAATAAATAAATATCTAGCCTTAGAAAAACCAACTAGAGCCTTACTAGTAAACTTAATTGATAAAATGCTTATAAGTGAAGATAAAACCATCGAAATTCACTATAAATTCAAACTATATTAATGAAAAATATAGGTAAATATGGTAAAATATTAACAAGAGAGAAGGTGGTATCTTATGAAATGTATTTTAATGAATAAAAATACTGAGGTTTTACTAGCAGAATATGATACTGCTAATGGTGTTTTTCAGGAAGTAATAGATGTATATAATATAGAATATGCTCCCTATATTTTAAAGAGTTTTTATATTAAAGATGATATCAATGATACTCCTTTTAGAACAAATTTATCAGAGTGGTTTAGAGGAAGAGGTATTCCTTCTTGGAGAGATAAATTAGATTTATTATTACATCGTCTAGATATAAGTGCCCCAACTGAATTATTAGATAAAGCTTTCGGTTTATCTTTATCAGACCAATATTGGTTAAAGCCTTATGATAGTAATATAAAATATGATGATATTAACTTTTTTGATAATGATTTTGATTATACCGAATTTATGGAAGCTTCTTTATCTAAAAATAGTAAAATAATCACAAGTAAAGAGTCTTTAAAAACACCTAATAATACTACTGATGGTATGTTAAAAAAAGCATGGATTATTGAAAATGGTACGAGATATTTATTAAAAGGTGGTTATAAAAACGAAATATTACAACCATTTAATGAGGTTTTAGCATCTATGATATGTGATAGATTAGGTTTTAATCATGTCCCTTATACCTTAGATGTTTATAAAGATACTGTAGTATCAAAGTGTCCTTGTTTTATAACTAAAGATACCGAACTTATTACCGCCTATCAAATAAGAAATGATATGAGTCGCCATAATAACATAGATGACTATGAAGAATATATTAAAAAATTAGAGGAAAATGGTATTCCTAATGCTAGGGAAAAAATAGAAAATATGTATATCTTAGATTTTCTTATTATGAATGAAGATAGACACTTAAATAATTTTGGTATTATAAGAGATGTTAATACTCTAAAATGGTTAGATGTCGCTCCTATATTTGATAATGGTCATGAGCTCTTAAATGTTGAGTAGTTATGATGATGATGAATTACATCATATCTGGAGATGGGTAGACTATTCTATGAGGTTATGCCCTTTGATGAAATCATTAAAGTAGTTCATAATATTAAAAGAATAGATGTATCAAAACTATCAGATATACCAGAAGAATTTGATAAACTATTACATAAGTATCAAAGTATTACCAAAATGTCTGATAAAAGAATATATAGATTATGTGTTCTTTTAAATAGACAAATAAATAAACTAAAGAAAATAATTGAGGAAGCCTAAGATTAGGTTTCCTTTAATTCTTGGGGAAAAACATTATAAGTTTAACAGGAGATGTCCCGCTCTACCACCAATAATGGTCTTACCAACTAAATCATCTAGTGTAAAATCTTTAATATCTTCTCTTGCTACAATAAATGAACCATCTTTTTGTGTTAATCTTGCAAAAGTCTTAAGATAATCTTTTTCACCACCATTATATACATAAATAGTCGCTTCACTTCCTGCAAAACCAACATCAGCATCTCCTGCAAGTACCGCTGCACTTACTTTATCCGCCCCATTAGCAAGACTAAGTTCAATATCGATTCCCACATCTTCAAAATAACCTTCTTCAATCGCTACATACATAGGTGCATAGAAAATAGAGTGTGCTACTTCAGCAAGTCTTACAGTCTCTAAATCCTTACTATCATCCTTCTTATTAAAATTAAATAATACAGCACAAGCTAAAGCAAAAATAACTAAAATAACACCAATATAAATAATTGTCTTTTTCAAACTAAAATCCTCCTTTCAGTTCAAAGTATTATATGTAATTAATTTATATTGGCTACATCTCTATCAAAAATAAGTTGCAGTAGATAGTAACATATGGTAAAATATGGAAAAAGAAGTGAGAGTATATAATTATGATTAATATTTATAGTGATAAAGATATTAAATTAACAGATAATATCTTAAAAATAGGTTATGCGACCATTAGTCTTTCAAGTGTTTCAAGTGTACATACATTTCCAGTCCCTAGACATTCTCTTTTAGCAGGTCTAAAAGAATGGTTCTATGGTTTAATATTTATGATAATAATTTGTGCTATCTTTACACAAATATCTATATTAGGAGATATTTACATTTTTACTATCTTTATTTTAATAGGTTATAATATATATGAACATAGAAAAGTCTATTTAGGCTTAGAAATATGTACTACTGGAGGTCAAAGCTATAAGATTAAATCAGAAGATATTGTTTTAATTACAAAAATAGAGAGGAATTTAACTGAATTTATGGAAGAGAATAATCCTGGTTATAACATAAATGTAAATAACAGTATTATAAACAATGGTAATAACAATAAAAATACGGTGGTGCATAAATAATGATTAATAATAGTATTATAAATATAGGAGATAACAACATCAATACAATTACTAATAATATAGATTATGACAAAATATCTGAAGAATTAAGAATACTCCTAGACCATTATAAAGATGAAATCATAAAAGAAGCTTTAATATATAGTAAGAACAAAGATAAAAAGAAACTAATTAGTTGTTTAAAGAAACTATCAAAAGAAGCTTTAGAGATAATAAAACATTTATCTTTAACAACTCTAGAAAAAATAATAGAACAAAATTTATTTTAAAATAAACAAGCATATACGAGTTTTCGTAAACTTACCCTAAAAGCTTGTTTTTTTATAATTATTATATATAATAAATGTAACTGGAGGTAATTTATGAATATACAAGTATTAAATGAACTTATGAGATTAAATGGTATTCCAAGTTATTTTCAATTATCAAAAGAAACTAACATTCCTTATACAACTTTATTAGACCTAGTAAGAGGTAAAGGAGAAAAGCTTAGCAACATAAAAACAATCGCTGACTTTCTAGGAGTTAAAATGTCTTACTTATTAGATGAACCTAGAAAAATAATTACTATTAATGAGCGAAATAATGTTGTTATTGAAAAGGAAAATGGCTATAACTCAGTACTATCTAATTTACTTTCTAATTAAAACTATGATAAAATAAGACTGGATGGTGATTAACATGAGTTTTTTCAGTAAATTAAAAGATAAATTTATAAAAAAAGAAGAAAAAGAACCTAAAGAAGAGAAGGAAAGTCTAGAAGTCTATGATAAAGGACTTACTAAAAGTAGAAATACTTTCTCATCACGTCTTTTAGATTTAACAAAACGCTATAATAAGATTAATGAAGAATACTTTGAAGAATTAGAAGAAATATTGATTATGGCTGATATTGGTGTTAATACTGTTATGAACTTTATGGACAAATTAAGAAAAAGAGTAAAAGAAGAAAAGATAACAGACCCAGAATTTTTAAAAGAGGTCATAGTAGATGAATTATTTATTATCTATGTAAGTGGAGAAGTATTATCTACTAATTTAAAAAGAAGTGACTCTAATCCTACAGTTTACTTATTTGTAGGCGTTAATGGTGTAGGTAAGACTACAACTATCGCTAAACTTGCCAGTAAAGAAAAAGAGAAAAACAGAAAAGTTCTTTTAATAGCAGGAGATACCTTTAGAGCCGGAGCGACTAAACAGTTAAAAGAGTGGGCTGAGAGAATTGGCGTAGACTTCTATGGTAAAACATGAAGGAGTAGACCCTGCTAGTGTTATCTATGAAGGATTAGAGTATGCCATAAATAATGATATTGATACAGTTCTAATAGATACAGCAGGAAGACTTCAAAATAAAACTAACTTAATGATGGAACTTGAAAAGATTAATAGAGTAATTAAAAAGGTAATAGATAGAACACCTGATGAAACATTACTTGTAATAGATGCCACCACTGGTCAAAATGGTATAAGCCAAGCGAAAGCTTTTAAAGAAATAACAGACCTTACAGGAATTATTCTAACTAAACTAGATGGAACTGCTAAAGGTGGAATAGTTCTAGCGATTAAAGAAGAAGTAAACCTACCTGTTAAATATATAGGACTAGGTGAAACTGCTAAAGACTTACAGGAGTTTGATATCGAAAAATATATTTATAGTCTATTTAAAGACTTTATGGAGGATAGAAAATGAGTAAAAGTGTAGTACAAGCTAAACCCTAAAGCTAAAAAGCAACAAGAAAAAAGCTTTAGTTATTTAAAAGTCTTAATAGTATTACAATTCTTTTTAACAATTGGTGTAATCATCTTTGGTATTAGTTACTATCTTTAAAACTAGACCTTCTATACATCTTTGAAATACTTTTAGGTATTACACTCTTAGTTATGGGCCTAAATAATTTTCTAATCTATAAAAGAAGAAACTTAACAATTCTTTATATCATAATAGGACTAGGTTCCATTGTTCTAGCCGTACTAAAACTATTAGGACTATAAAATGGAAGAGTTAGTACATTATACCTTGCTCTATGATATTTATGGTAGCCTTTTAACCGATAAACAAAAAGAATACTTTGAAGATTATTACTTTAAAAACTTATCTTTAAGTGAACTTGCCACTAAATATAATATCAGTAGAAATGCTATTCATAAACAAATTAAAGAAACCATAAAAAGATTAGAAAATTATGAAGATAAATTAAAATTAGCCAAAAAGAATGAAATGTTAGAAAATATTATCAAAAAAACAAGTGATGAAGAGATAAAACGTAAATTACAAGAAGTAATTTCCCTATAACTCTTGTCACTTTTTGTAATTTAACGATATAATTTACTCTATAGAATAAAGGAGAGTTGTTATATGTTTGATAAAATAATCTATATTAGTGATCAAGGTGCTAACATAAAACTAAAAGAAGGCGAAGAAGTAGCAATTAACTTAATGAACCTACATTTAATATTCGAAGATAAGGATAAGACAATCTTAGGAGAAGTAGATGATCTAGAAGATGGTATTGTTAAAGCAAGATTCCTAGGAGAAATAGCAAATGGTACGTCTAGTTGGAGGTGTCTTAAGAAAACCATCATTAGATGCCAAGATAAGAGTAATTAAGCAAGAAGAAATACCTCTAATAACAGGAGAAGATAAAACAGGATATATGCCTTTTGGAGTTAGTCCTTATTATAATGATTTTCCAGTTTACTTAGATGTTAATAATTTCTTTAGTAATCACTTTGCTATCTTTGGTAACAGTGGTAGTGGTAAATCTTGTGGTATCTCAAGAATCATGCAAAACATGTTTGAAGATGAAAGACTATTCCCATATAAATCAAATATCTTACTATTTGATTCATCTGGAGAGTATTACAATGCTTTTAAAGACTTAAGTAAAATAAATCCTAACTACAATTATCGTTTTATTACTACTAATGAAGTTGAAGGAAAAGGAGAGCCTTTACGTCTACCAATCTTTTTACTTAATGAAGATGATCTTACTCTTCTTATTACAAGCGACAGAACATTCACAATTACCAATTATTGAAAGAATGTTAAAACTAGCAAGAATCTTTGCAAGTACAGGAGTAGATGCTAATAAATATAAAAATCATTTAATCGCTAAAGCAATTATGACTATTCTATATACAAATCAAACTGCACCAAATAAAAGAAATGATGTTTTCTCAATCCTTAATAGTTGTTCTACTGATCAGTTTAATCTAGAAGCCCCTGTCCAAGGAATAGGATATGTTAGAAAATTTAGAGAGTGCTTCTCTAATAGATTCCCATGGACAGTTTTCTGAAAGCGTTCTATTAACAGAATATGTTTCTAGTTTTATAAATGATGATTATGATAATTTTGAACCACGTAAGAGATTGCTATTATACCTCTAGATGACTTAGAGAAAGCTTTAAACTTTACCCTAATTAGTGAAGGATGGCTTACGTAATGAAAATACTTATGGTGATTCTGTTACTTTAAAGGTTAGATTACATTCTCTTATTACTTCATCAAATGCTAACTTCTTTAAATGGGAGAAAGGTACTTATATATCTCTTGAAAGTTATCTATCAGACTTAATGATTAGTAATGGTAAGAAGTATCAATTAGTAAATATTAACTTAGATGATGTTGATGACGACTTTCGCTAAAGTTATAACAAAAATATACTCAAGACTTTTATTTGAGTTTACCAAAGGTTTAAAAGATAGAGCAAGTATTCCTTTCCATATCTTTGTAGAAGAAGCTCATAGATATATTCAAAACGATAGAGATAGATTCTTAATTAGGATATAATATCTTTGAACGTATCGCTAAAGAGGGACGTAAATATGGACTTATCTTAGGTTTAATTACCCAAAGACCAGTAGAGATGTCTGATACTGTTATCTCACAATGTTCAAACTTCTTAATCTTTAAGATGAACCACCCAACGGATGTTGATTACATTAAGAAAATGGTACCTAATATCTCTGATGAAATAGTTGATAAACAAAAGAGCTTACAATCTGGTACTTGTCTTAGCCTTTGGTAGTGCCTTTAAGATTCCTTTAATTGTTAAGTTAAAGATGCCTAATCCAATGCCAATGAGTGGTAACTGTGATGTAGTTAGAATTTGGGATGGACATAGTAATACAAACACTAATACAAATACTAATACTGTAGTTAATAATAATCAAAATACAGAAACAAGTAGTAATATTAGCAATGCTCCAACTCAAGAAGTAGCAAATACTAATATGGGAATACCTGAAGTTAATATAAATCAAGAACCAGTTAACAATGTTAATCAACCTATTAATAAAGTAAATAATATAGAACAGGCTCCTATAAATAATACAATACCTAATAACAGTATAAATGAAGCTTCAAATAATATGTCTAATACAATCAATGAAATACCAAATATTAATAATCAAACAATAGAGCAACCAACTATCAATCAAGAAGCTTCAACTAAAGAAAATACTTATACTAATATTAATCAAAATATTCAAAATAATGTAGGAGAAGGAACAATTAGTCCTATACCTGAAATAAATATAAATAATACTGAAACATTATAGATAAATAGAAAGAAGGTAGAAAAATGAGAAAAATAAATACTAGCATTCGTTTACAATATGTTACCTGGGGGGGGGGCAGTTTAATAGTAATTTAGTTACTTTCTTTCATTATGACTTAAAAGAATAGAGGATAATTCTATTCTTTTTTGTGTGTAATAATGAAAGGAGTAAAATAATGAAAAAGATATTATTAGAAACAAGTTTTAGTAAGATATATATGATAATAATGGTAATAATAACTCTATTAATATTAGGAGGATATTTTTCTTATGCTATGTTTACAGTAACAAAAGAAAAAGAAAATGCTATAAGTATAGTAACAGGTAATTTAACTTATGAGTTATTAGTAGATGATAAAGAAACAAATACTTTAACAGTACCATCTAATAGTAGAAAAGACTTTATAGTAACTTTATCTAATCCTAATAATAGAATAGGAAGATTTAACTTTTATTATGAAGGAAGTTTACCTGATGGAGTAGATATAGGATATATAGAAAAAGAAGGAGTAAATACCCCACCATCTAGTACAGGAATAAACTTAGAGAAAGTAGATACAACAGGAAGTAGTAATACTTATATAGTAAGAGTTGCAAATACTACAAGTAGTAGTGTAACAATTAATTTAGGAGTAAGTGTAGGGCTAGATTATAATGATTTAGAGTTACCAGAAAACGGAAATTTACTAAGAAAGATAACATCAACAGGAACAGTTAAAGAAGTAATAGAAGATGATATCATGAATAGGTTAAACTATGATGATACTGAACAGACCTTTGTGACAGGAAGTAATCCATATAATTATATATGGTATTCTGGTAAATTATGGAGAGTAGTAAGCATAGATACAAGTGATAATAGTGTAAAGTTAGTAACAGAATGGAATATAAGTGCTATTCCCTATGATAATGATAGTAGTGCCTTTGCAGGAAGTTATATGGAAGTTTCTACAATACTCTAGGTAGTTTAAATAAAATAATCACGACTATCTAATCAATGAATTACAATATTAGTTTTTAATTTTCTTTGTCATAAACACCTAGATTTTGATTTTTTGAACGGTGAAAAAAATCAAAATCGTGGCTTCGCCCCACTAGGGTATTTTTTTTATTATATAAAAAGTGTTATCAGTATTTATAATTTACTGGTAACACTTTTAATCTATACCTTTAAAAAATTCTATAATTGGAACATCTAATTTTTTAGATAATACATATATAAATTCTAAACTAAAAGTTTGGTAACTATTATTTTCTATGTTCGCTATCGTACCCTCATTATATTGTACTAAATCAGCAAGTTGAACTTGAGTAAGACCTTTGGCTTTTCTTATTCTCTTTATATTTCG
The DNA here is from genome assembly GCA_963929435.1 of uncultured Bacilli bacterium. Lineage (GTDB taxonomy): Bacteria > Bacillota_I > Bacilli_A > RF39 > UBA660 > Onthousia. The sequence goes on along the minus strand of CAWVIV010000018.1, from coordinate 88,939 downwards.
CCCAACTACTACATAGATATATTTATTATCGTTTTTGTTGATTTTCATATATCTCACCTAGAAATATTATCTTACGAGCGACTATAAATTATACTACATTTAATAAATGTACTTTTGCATAGATTTATGATAAACTTATTCAAGGTGATGATATGTGATTAATAAAGTTTTTTGGTTTCTATTTTTAGTTGGTTTTATTATTATATGTGTTCTTGCTTTTACTATTCCAACGGATCCCTTTGAAATGATACCATCAGTAAGTGCATTGTCTTTTGATAAGCCTGTGTGGTTTGCGATTATATTAGTAGGAACATTTTTCTATACACTTATATTAAGTTATATCTTTGACAAAATAAAAAAAGTCTTACATAAAACTAAGTAAAATTCAATTTTCTAGGTATTTAAGTCCTAGATTTTCAATTTTTGAACGGTGAAAAAATTGAAAATCGGGGCTTCGCCCCACTAAGGTTATTAGATTTTTATTTTTAACTGTATAGATTAAATAAATATAAATAAAAATACAATTTAAAATAAAAAGAGCCGATTGGAGGGTGTGGGAGGAAAATCGGTTATTTTTATTTTATTTTTCCCTTTTTAATAATGAAAAATTATTTTCTAGTATAAATAGTTTTTTATATAGTTTTATGATAAACTATATATAGAGGTGACGATATATGAAAAAAATACTTTGGTTATTTCCTATTTTAATTTTATGTATTTGTGGATGTAGCAATGAAGAAGCAACCAATGAATTTAAACATTATACTTTGCAAGATAAAGATACTACATCTACTTTATATTTTTATACTAACACTAGTACTAATCAAACAGAAACATATATAGTAACTGATATAACACCAAACAATAGTGAAGAAATAATAAATGCTTTATTTTATGAAATTGATGATAATGATTATATTATGTTAGATGAATTTAGTTCTTGTAGTAATCCTACTGATTATAAAAATCAAAGTCATAATTACTTTTCTGATAATAAACTATATATTACAAGATGTTCTGGTGGTACAGTAGTAGAATATACTTTAGATGGAACTAATACTCAAAAGAAAGATTTATCAAATATAGTTAATCTACAAAATGCAACTGTTAAAGAAGTTAAAGATGGGTATGTATTTTTTGAGGGGAAAGATAGTTCAAGAAATACTAAAATTGTAAAATGTTCACAAAAGTCTTATGACTGTGAAACAGTAGAAAATGAAAATTAGGTAACTATAAATATGAAAACATCACAAGTTTATATAATTTTATTATTAATAGACATATCTTTATTTCTTATATTATTTAATACTTTATTAGCAGGAAAAGAAAATTATGGATATTTAAATAAAGGTTATGCAATGTTATATGAAAGAAATTTTGATACGAAATATACAGATGAACTACAAGAAATAGTATCAAATAGTCTAAACAATACTAATTTATTAAAACTAAAAAGTATAAAAAAGATAAATATTATATTAGGAATTAATTATAATGACTATGTTTTTAAAATGTCATTATGTTTCAATGTTCCAACAAGTATAGGTAAAAAACTAGAACAAGAATTGTTAGAAAAAGGCTTTCAATATAAAACTTATAATAATGATAATTATTTAATAGTTAATAATAACTTTATACAAATAGGCGATAATTATAAAAAAATAATAATCAACAAATCCATTACTGGAAAATATCATCCCCACAAATTTTATTATGATATATATACAGATGATTTAGATAAATATATATACAAACTTAACGAGGAGTATAGAATATCTTTAAGAAATCAAAGTAATTTATCATTTTTTATTATAATATTAGTAATTGTCATTTTTAATGTTATCTATATTAAAGTATATAAAAGAACTGATAGACAATATAATTAATAGCATCAAATTTAGTGTTAAATTTGATGCTATTTTACATATATTAATATTATAATTTATTTTGTTTTTAGTTCAGTAAAACCATTTTCATATATGTATTTTTTCAAAACGTCATCACCAACTTTATCTATTCCAAAGTTGATATTTTCTTCATCATTGCAATATATTGTATAATGAGTACCATCTGGGAACATATTATAATATTCTATTCTATATAATGAATCACAATATAGTTTTGAATTTGAAGAAATATTTTCTTTTTCTTGTTCTATAAGATTTATTATTATACTTTTATTTTCATTATTAACGTTTAAAATATAAAACTTTTCCATATATTTTATATTACTACTTGTAAAAATTGATGAAACTGTAATAATTAGCACTATAAATATGACAGGAATAATAACAACGAAAAAAGCAACAGTTTTTACAATTTCTTCAGTTCTTTTTATATTTTCTTTTTCATCTTCATCATTAAATTTCATAATTCTATCTCTCTTTAGTTCTGTTATTAAATATTATTTATATGATATAGTCATATATTCTTTGTAAGAAGCATTTTTAGTATAATATTTCACTTCAACCTTAATACTATCTAAAAAATCTTCTTCATCTACCATACTAAAATAACTTTGTTCACACTCATAACCATAATCAGCAGGACAAATTTCACCTCTTTCATAGAAAGCTACATCTATAAAAGTAGAATTAGGATTATTAAGGTTTCTATTTGTGTCTTGAGAAGCCCACAATTTATTATTAAAATAAATTGTATATTCCACAAGTTCTAAATTCTCAATTTCTTTATTTTGATAAAATCCTTTTATCAAAATTGCTTTTTCACTATTTGAATAATAAACTTGTCCGTCATTAAAACCAAAATGATTAGAAACACCTTTAAACCTAGATGTTATATTTTCAAGTTCAACTTGATTATAATTAGAAAGTTCAGTTTGAGAATATTCACCTTTTGTATTAAAATAAACTAATAACATTATAGCAATTATACAAACTATCATAATTAAAATAAATGTAATTCTCTTTTTCATATCTATTTAACCACCTAAAACGAAATATTTGTTATATATAGTTTATCATAAAACTATATAAAAAACTATTTATACTAGAAAATAATTTTTCATTATTAAAAAGGGAAAAATAAAATAAAAATAACCGATTTTCCTCCCACACCCTCCAATCGGCTCTTTTTATTTTAAATTGTATTTTTATTTATATTTATTTAATCTATACAGTTAAAAATAAAAATCTAATAACCTTAGTGGGGCGAAGCCCCGATTTTCAATTTTTTCACCGTTCAAAAATTGAAAATCTAGGACTTAAATACCTAGAAAATTGAATTTTACTTAGTTTTATGTAAGACTTTTTTTATTTTGTCAAAGATATAACTTAATATAAGTGTATAGAAAAATGTTCCTACTAATATAATCGCAAACCACACAGGCTTATCAAAAGACAATGCACTTACTGATGGTATCATTTCAAAGGGATCCGTTGGAATAGTAAAAGCAAGAACACATATAATAATAAAACCAACTAAAAATAGAAACCAAAAAACTTTATTAATCACATATCATCACCTTGAATAAGTTTATCATAAATCTATGCAAAAGTACATTTATTAAATGTAGTATAATTTATAGTCGCTCGTAAGATAATATTTCTAGGTGAGATATATGAAAATCAACAAAAACGATAATAAATATATCTATGTAGTAGTTGGGCGAAATATAAAGAGAATAAGAAAAGCCAAAGGTCTTACTCAAGTTCAACTTGCTGATTTAGTACAATATAATGAGGGTACGATAGCGAACATAGAAAATAATAGTTACCAAACTTTTAGTTTAGAATTTATATATGTATTATCTAAAAAATTAGATGTTCCAATTATAGAATTTTTTAAAGGTATAGATTAAAAGTGTTACCAGTAAATTATAAATACTGATAACACTTTTTATATAATAAAAAAAATACCCTAGTGGGGCGAAGCCACGATTTTGATTTTTTTCACCGTTCAAAAAATCAAAATCTAGGTGTTTATGACAAAGAAAATTAAAAACTAATATTGTAATTCATTGATTAGATAGTCGTGATTATTTTATTTAAACTACCTAGAGTATTGTAGAAACTCACCCTGTATTTAGTTAAGGTATCTAAAATTAAGAAAGTTATAATTATTGAGATATTGCAAACAGAGATTTCAACAGTTGGAATTGATGTTTGCAATATCTCTCTTTTTTCTTTCCTCTTTCTTTTTACGTTTTTCTTCCTCTAATTTTTTCCTTTCCCTAAATGAATTTTGACATTGTTCCATTAATTGTTTAGGTGGTATATATTCTGTATCGTTCTTTAATATTCCATAGACAATATTACAAGTTCTTCTCATAATACATACAATGGCTTGATGTTTAGTTTTACCTTCTTTGATTTTTTTATAGTAGTATTCTTTAAAAATAGGATTAGTTGGTGTATTACCAGTTCTTCCAGTACATATACTACGACAGGCAAGACTATAAAACATACTGTTTAGTTCTCTGTTTCCAAATTCGTTTTTTAAATATTTTTCACTATTACCACTACTTTTTTCAATAGGGGCAATACCGGCATATCTTGCAAGTTTTCCACTATTACTAAATCTGTTAATATTTCCTATTTCTGATAGTAAACAAGCCCCAGTTATTTTATCTAAACAAGGATATGTATGTAGTTTGCATCCTATTTTATCATAAATATCTATTATTTCTTTTTCTATTTCTTCTAATCTTTTATTATTACTTTTTATTTGTTTTACTAACATTTTAATAATACTATTTCTTTCATTTTGATAAATCATATCACTTAATGGGTATTTATTAATTACTTCTAATATCTTGGCGGCTTTAGTTTTTCCTATAACACCATTACTCCACGATTTTAAATTAGAAACAAGAGTTTCAAAATCTTCTTCTAATATCATATTAGGACTTGGGTAAGTTTCCCATAAGTTTAAAGCAGTTTTACAATAAACGTGATTAAATATTTGATTATAATTAGGGTAATGGTGCATTAATTGAGCGTGTAATTTATTTTTAACTTCAATATTATTAGTAATAATAGACTTTCTCATTTTTACCATTTGTTTTAAAGTCCAGTATATTTCATCACTCTTTGCATAAGGCAATGTATCTAAATAATCAAGTAATACTTTGGCAATACACTTACTATCATACTCATCATTTTTAAAAATGATAGGTTGTCTTTTTCTCTCTATATATGTTAGTGTAGAACTAACACATTTTACTATTTTATCTTTAGATAGAAGATAAGATGCAAGACCATAACCTAAATGTTTTGTATCTTCAAGTCCATAAATAGGAATGAGATTATCTTTATATTTATCAACAGTATTTAGTAAATAATCATAACCATCTTTATCGTTATTAAAAGTAATGGTAGTTAAATCTTCATTGAAACAGTTTATTAAAGTAGCCACGTGTTTGTTTTTATGACAGTCAATACCAATATATAAATATTTCATTTTAGGGTGTGAATTGTAGTTCATTGTTTATCATTCTCCTTTCAATAGGTAATAAATAATTTTTGTTAATAATATTTGACACTCACACCAGTAGAATAAATAAGGACAACTCTTTTAGTACCTCATTTTCAAAAGTTTCTTAATCGTTATTATTAACATTACTTATTCCTAGTTAGTATATTTTAATTTTATATAGTTTCAAATTTTTCTAATAATTGTTTTATTTCTTTTTCTTGCTTTTTAGATTTTAATATGTTTTGTTGTTCCTCATTAGGCTTAGTAATAATAATTTTATCTTTACTTTTAGAAACAATTATATCTTCACCAATATTAAAATTAAGTTCCTCTAACCACTTTCCTTTTAATCTTATAAAAGGAACAGGTTTATTGTTCTGATAACTTTCACTAATTTTATAAGATTTAAAGTTCATTTTAAAATTCTCCTTTCTTTTATTACATCTTTAGAGAATAATTATTAACCTTCATTATTCTCTAAAGATACATATTTGGCACTTCCATATTAGCATAAATATAATAATAATTATATTTGCAATAGAATGTATAGCCATTACAACGGTTTTTCTCCGTTTGTAAGACGAGACTTTCATATTTGTTGAGGACTGTCAATGATTATTTACAAAAAAATTTATTTTTTGTTGTAATGGCTATAATTATAAATACCTTATTAAAATAAAAAATTGAAAAATGGCTCTGCTATCAAGTACAAACAAAATTTATCATTTGTTATAAAGACAGATCATAATGTTAAAATTGACAATGATTACCAATTTTAATAATTATGTCTGTCTTTTTTTCTCTATATAAGAAACAAAAGTATTGCATTTAATCAACAATATTAGTGATTAATATTAATACTTTTGTTTCTAGCATATCTTAAATTTTGTTTGCACTTTTACTAAGAGAAAAATATAGACTTTTTATAAATAAGAAAATTGCTATTTCATTCTATATAGAGATACTTACTATAAAAGATGATATTAGGAAAAAGCAATTTTCTATTTTGCTCAAAGTCTATATTTTTATTTACTATTCAAAATTTTTTATTATAAAATTACTAATTATAAAAATTATTTTAAGTATCAAAAAATAAATTTTTTTGTAAATAATCATTGACAGTCCTCAACAAATATGATGAATAAACTTTCCTTTTTTATTAACTTCTTACTAAAGATTATTTATTTAAGTAAATATATACTTGTTATTACTTTTATAACTTAAATAGGTTAAATAAATGATAGTTTATTCACTCGTTAAAATTACAAACGGAGAAAAACCGTTGTAATGGCTATACATTCTATTGCAAATATAATTATTATTATATTTATGCTAATATGGAAGTGCCAAATATGTATCTTTAGAGAATAATGAAGGTTAATAATTATTCTCTAAAGATGTAATAAAAGAAAGGAGAATTTTAAAATGAACTTTAAATCTTATAAAATTAGTGAAAGTTATCAGAACAATAAACCTGTTCCTTTTATAAGATTAAAAGGAAAGTGGTTAGAGGAACTTAATTTTAATATTGGTGAAGATATAATTGTTTCTAAAAGTAAAGATAAAATTATTATTACTAAGCCTAATGAGGAACAACAAAACATATTAAAATCTAAAAAGCAAGAAAAAGAAATAAAACAATTATTAGAAAAATTTGAAACTATATAAAATTAAAATATACTAACTAGGAATAAGTAATGTTAATAATAACGATTAAGAAACTTTTGAAAATGAGGTACTAAAAGAGTTGTCCTTATTTATTCTACTGGTGTGAGTGTCAAATATTATTAACAAAAATTATTTATTACCTATTGAAAGGAGAATGATAAACAATGAACTACAATTCACACCCTAAAATGAAATATTTATATATTGGTATTGACTGTCATAAAAACAAACACGTGGCTACTTTAATAAACTGTTTCAATGAAGATTTAACTACCATTACTTTTAATAACGATAAAGATGGTTATGATTATTTACTAAATACTGTTGATAAATATAAAGATAATCTCATTCCTATTTATGGACTTGAAGATACAAAACATTTAGGTTATGGTCTTGCATCTTATCTTCTATCTAAAGATAAAATAGTAAAATGTGTTAGTTCTACACTAACATATATAGAGAGAAAAAGACAACCTATCATTTTTAAAAATGATGAGTATGATAGTAAGTGTATTGCCAAAGTATTACTTGATTATTTAGATACATTGCCTTATGCAAAGAGTGATGAAATATACTGGACTTTAAAACAAATGGTAAAAATGAGAAAGTCTATTATTACTAATAATATTGAAGTTAAAAATAAATTACACGCTCAATTAATGCACCATTACCCTAATTATAATCAAATATTTAATCACGTTTATTGTAAAACTGCTTTAAACTTATGGGAAACTTACCCAAGTCCTAATATGATATTAGAAGAAGATTTTGAAACTCTTGTTTCTAATTTAAAATCGTGGAGTAATGGTGTTATAGGAAAAACTAAAGCCGCCAAGATATTAGAAGTAATTAATAAATACCCATTAAGTGATATGATTTATCAAAATGAAAGAAATAGTATTATTAAAATGTTAGTAAAACAAATAAAAAGTAATAATAAAAGATTAGAAGAAATAGAAAAAGAAATAATAGATATTTATGATAAAATAGGATGCAAACTACATACATATCCTTGTTTAGATAAAATAACTGGGGCTTGTTTACTATCAGAAATAGGAAATATTAACAGATTTAGTAATAGTGGAAAACTTGCAAGATATGCCGGTATTGCCCCTATTGAAAAAAGTAGTGGTAATAGTGAAAAATATTTAAAAAACGAATTTGGAAACAGAGAACTAAACAGTATGTTTTATAGTCTTGCCTGTCGTAGTATATGTACTGGAAGAACTGGTAATACACCAACTAATCCTATTTTTAAAGAATACTACTATAAAAAAATCAAAGAAGGTAAAACTAAACATCAAGCCATTGTATGTATTATGAGAAGAACTTGTAATATTGTCTATGGAATATTAAAGAACGATACAGAATATATACCACCTAAACAATTAATGGAACAATGTCAAAATTCATTTAGGGAAAGGAAAAAATTAGAGGAAGAAAAACGTAAAAAGAAAGAGGAAAGAAAAAAGAGAGATATTGCAAACATCAATTCCAACTGTTGAAATCTCTGTTTGCAATATCTCAATAATTATAACTTTCTTAATTTTAGATACCTTAACTAAATACAGGGTGAGAATGGTTAAATGATACAACAGTAGATGGCTTCCTATATAATTTAAGAGAACCAGAAAAATTTATAAAGATGGATAGTAAGTGGAATGCAAGCCAGATGTCCGATACAAGTAAACCGCCTAGTGAAGAAGAAGGTGGAACAGTAGTAGAAGATGCAGTAGGACTTTTAAATATATATGAAGCTACAGCTGGTCAAGGAGGTAATACTGCTGCTAATTATTTAAATAATGGACTTTACTGGTTTACCTTAACACCTGTTACTTCTTCTGAAGTTTATCGTATTTTAGTAAATAGAAATATTAATAATTTCAATGTTTCAGCTGGTACTGGGATAAGACCATCAATAAATTTAAAACCAGAAATAAAAATAGTATCAGGTATTGGTACTGAAGAAGATCCCTATAGATTAATGGGAGATAATGATAATAATTTAGAAGGAGTAAAACTTAATACAAGATACAGTGGGGAATATATAAGTTTCGGAACAGGGGAAAATAATTTATATAGAATAGTAAGTCATGAGATAGACGGCTTAACTAAGATAACGAGTGCAGAGTCATTAAAAGAAAATGGTATCTTTAAACGTATGTCTTTTGGAGATACAATATATTATTCAAGTGCAAATACAATAGGAAGTTTTCTAAATGGAGAATATCTAACAAGTAACTATTATTTTGCCGGTAATCAAGTAGATATGATAGAAGATAATACAACATGGTATTTAGGTACAGTAGGAAATGGGGCTAGTTATAGATTAGCAAAGTATACAGATATTAATATGACCTCATTAACTTCTAATATAACTGTTGCAAAAGTAGGTATGTTAAGAATTGGAGAGTTGTTGGCGGGTCAATTTAATAATTATGTTAATAGTTCTACTTATTGGACTTTGACACCAGCTAATTCATCTAGTCTGTTTAATATAAATAATGATGGAAATAGTTATGGTTATAGTAATTCTGGTAGCTTATATATTCATCCTTCCCTAAATCTAAAATCAAATGTCATTATAACAAGTGGCGATGGCACTAAAGAAAATCCCTTCACTTTAGCCCTTGAATAAATAAAAGAGGCAATCAATTCTTATATTAGAAAAAATGCAGGATAAAAACATGAAATAAAATTAAAACAGTAGAATAAACCTTTAAGTAAAAGAAAATTTTACTGTTTTTTTTATTATAAATTTGATTTTGAGTTAATTTGTGGTACCCTTATATATAAAGAGGGATGAAAAATGGCTAGACCAAGTAAAAAAAGATTTGAATTAAGTATTAGAGAAATTAATTATATAAAAAAGCAATTGGGTATTACTAAAATAGAAGACGTTGATAAAGCAGCAATGAAAAACTTAAAAGAAAGACTAAAAACACTAACTGATAGTAGAATTAAGAAAAAAACAAAATTTAAAATTTGGGATATTATTATTTGTACAATACTAGCAGTTTTATTTAATGCAAATGACTGGGAAGATGTTCATGATTTTACCATCACACATTACAAGTGGTTAAGAGAATTTTTACTAATGACAGGAGGGATTCCTTGTACAAAGACTTATGAAAGAGTCTTTGCCATAATAGATTCTAAAGAATTAGAATCAATATTTACTGAGTTTTTATTAACTTTCTCATTATCTTCTACAGATAATGATATTATTAACTTAGACGGAAGAATTAATAGAGGAAGCTCTAGAAATGAAACTAGATATAATGATAAAGTAAAGCCATTAAATGTTTTAAATGCTTATTCAAATAAATATGGAATTTGTTTAGCAAGTGAGCAAATAGATGATAAAACAAATGAAATAACAGCCATACCAGATATATTAAAGAGATTTAATGTAAAGGGTAATGTTATTACTTGGGATGCTTTAAATACACAAACAGATAATGTAGAAGCAGTAGTTAGTTTAAAGGGAGATTATGTAGTGCCTATAAAAGGTAATCAAGGTAACTTTTATAATGATTTAATTTTATATTTTGATGAGAAAAAGTTAGAGATGATAAAAGCAGGACAAACAGGAACTGCCTATTTAGACTATAAAGAAAAAAGAGGAGAAAATCTTATTCATTATGAATACTACCAAACAGAAGATGTTAAATGGTATTTTGATAGAAAAAAATGGAAAAAGTTAAATAGTATAGGCTTAGTAAAGAAAACAATAAAAACTTTACAAGAAACAAAAGTAGAATATAGATATTATATATCAAGTTTATTTCTTAATATTGAACTTTTTTCTAAGGCTATAAGACATCATTGGTCAGTAGAAAATAAATTACATTGGCATTTAGATTTTACATTTAAACAAGATGATAATACTACAGTAAATAAGAAGGCATTAATGAATTTAGAATTAGTTAAGAAACTTTGTCTAGGAATACTAAATAAAGTAAAACCATTTTATAATAATATAAGTCTAAGGAGAATAAGAAAAATATTATCGTATAATTTTGAGAAGGGATTAGTAGATATAATGTGTTATTTATCTTTGGCTCAAAAATCAAATTTTCAGTAAAAAAATAGCAAGAAAGCCTTTTAATATATGACTTTCTCTGCTATTCATAATTTATTTCATGTTTTTATCCTGGAAAAAATGAGTACTTTATTGTAAAAGTACTTTTTCTTGTGGTATAATTTAAACTAGAAAGAAGGGTTGATAGTTATGAACTTTAAAACACTATTAAAAAATGAACATTTACTATCAATCCTTCATAATGTCTTAATGAATGAAACTACTAAAAATAAAGTATCTAATGCCTCTATTAATGGAGAAAGTTATAGTTATAATAGATATTCTCTATTAATAACAATGGATATAGTAATTAAATATAAAATTATAATTAATGATGAAACTTATAATAATTATTTCTTAAATAAATTAGATACTATTACTAGTAACTATAATAATCATGAAGACTTAATCATTAAAGGTAACTATTTACTAATTGATTTAGTCTCTAATAAATTAAATGTAACTACTACTAAAACTGAAGATAAAAAAGAGATACTTAAATATATTTATGATAAATACATAGTTAATGGTTACTGCTTCCATAGTTTCCCTTCTATCTTTAAAGAAAAAACAGAAGAAGTAGGATTAACCCAGGATATAGATATTAAAGAGTTAAATGATTTAAAGAAAATAGACTATATTTTTTCTAATCATAACTATAAAAATATTATATCAAGAGACTTAAAAGAGAAAAGTAGAGCGATATATATAACAGATTCCCCTGCTATGGCTTATTACTATGCTTTTAGAAGCCCTGAATATATGGCTGAGATTACTTCTCTTAGTAAATATTATAATTACCTTAAAGACTATAATAAAGACGCTTTTTATCTTAAAGACTATCATAAATGTAAAAGTAATCTAGCATCCCTTTGTCAACATGTTAATATGACTACTAAAGAAGAAACAACTATTCTTAAGACCTTTGATAAAAGATGGAAAGCTCTTAATCTATCTGAATCACTTCCTTGTATTGCCTTTATTAAAAGAAGTGATTTAGCAAAGAATTACTTATCTAATATCGATGATATTATTAATAGTGTCGATACTATAGATTTAAATATCTTAGTGTCTAAAATTACTGATAGTAAGTATCCTATTATAAAAAGATATAGTAATATTAATTCTTTAGATTTAACTGTTATTACTATGCCTAGTTATAGAGAAATAAGGAATAATAAATTTATAATTAAAGATAAACCTAAAACAGTAGCAGCACCTATTACTAGAGAAGCTTATCAAGAAGAAAAAGTCAAAAAAGAAGGATTCAACTTTAATTATAAAAATGCTTTTAGTTATGGAAATGCCAATGTAGTTGCCTTAACAGGACTTCTCTTAATAACATTAGGTATGACTTTAACTATAATTATAAATGTATTAGGAGGTTAAACATGAAAGATATAAAAATAGTATTTATGGGAACACCTGACTTTGCTGTCCCAATCTTTAAAGCCCTTGCCGATAACTACAACGTTGTTGCAGTTGTTACCCAACCAGATAAAAAAGTTGGTAGAAAACAGATATTAACACCAACTCCTATAAAAGAAGCCAGTGCGTTATATAATATACCTGTATTACAACCAGTTAAGATAAGAAATGAATATGAGGAAGTATTAAAGTATGAACCAGATATGATAGTAACTTGTGCTTATGGACAAATATTACCTAAAGAATTACTTGATTATCCTAAATATAAATGTATTAATGTTCATGCTTCACTACTACCTAAATTAAGAGGAGGGGCCCCTATTCATCATGCCATTATGGATGGTTATGATAAGACTGGTATAACTATTATGTATATGGATGTAAAAATGGATGCAGGAGATATTATTAGTCAGGCTGAAACTGCTATCACTAAAGATGATACCCTAGGTTCACTTCATGATAGATTAAGTGAAATGGGTAAAGATTTATTATTAGAAACTCTACCTAATATAATTAGTGGTAATATTAATCCCATTAAACAAGATGAAACTGAAGTTACTTATGGCTATAACATTACTAAAGAAGATGAGAAGATTGACTTTACCAAAACAAACATCCAAGTAGATAACAAAGTTAGAGCCTTAAATCCAACTCCAGGTGCTTATACAACTTTAAATGGTAAAAGAATGAAAGTATATGATGTAAGACTTAGTGATAGATATTATGCTAATACACTTCCTGGAACAGTAGTTGGCTTTGAAAAAGATGGTATTAGAGTAGTTACAGGTGATAAAGAAATAATACTAACAGATATCGCTATAGAAGGTAAGAAAAGATGTTTAGTAAAAGATTACTTAAATGGTATAGATAAAAAAGAATTGTTAGGAGTAGTATTAAAGTGAAAGAAAAAAAGAAAAAGGAAGAAAATAAATATATCAAGTTTATTAAAGATTTATATCAAAGTAAAAGAGGAAGAGCCGTACTTTTCTTTATCTTTTATTTTATCTTTTTCTTCGTTTTGATATCTCTAATAAGAACAAATTATAATAGTAATAGAACTGTTGATACATCTAATGATAATAAAGTTAATACTGAATATAAATTAGATGGTATCGAAAGTGGTAATTATCATTTTACAAGAGAAGAGAATATTAATGGAGTTATAACTAATTTTACAGGAGATAAAAATGATGACAAAATAGAAGGAGTAATGACTAGTAATAATACCTTTTATAATTACTTTATCTATGGTAATATCAATTTAATAAAGACTACTGATAAATATGAAGTAACTAGTGAATTATATCACTTTAATAATATCACTGATGATAACAATATATCTAAATTCTTAGAAAAAGCTTATCTAGTATCTAAAACAGAGTATGAAAGTGGTAATACTTCTTATAACTATGAGATAACTACAAATACTATAGACTCTATTATAAATAATACTAACCTTGATATTGCCGATATTCCTAATAAAATAACCCTAGAGACTAATGAAGAAGATGAAGTAGTTAAAATTACTTATGATTTAACTAGTTATTCTACTTATCTTAACAATATGCCTACTACAACAACAATCACTATTAGTTATTCTAATTTTGGGGAAATAGAAAATATAGAAATACCAGAAAGTTAAGATAGCTTATACTAAAATAATATTTATAAGAATAAGAAAAATTTGATTTTAATAAAGGAGAAAATTTATGAAAAAGAAAAAAAGTATTAAAAAGATAATTATTGGTATTGTAATAGCAGTTGTCATATTTTTAGGATTAATATTCTTTATGGCATATAAAGAATTACAAGAAGAAGATATTTTAAAACAAGAAATAATTAATTACAGTAATAAAGACTTGGCGACAGATGATTATTCTATCAAGGTTAAAACAACAGGAGATAGAGCCTATGTAGAAGAAGCAGTTAAAAAGTATTATAAGAGTCTATCAGATAGTGTTAAAGCGATAAATAGTTATTTAAATGATGAAGAATTAACTAATATATTAACTATTAATAGTCTAAGAAATGATAGTCCTAATTACACAAAGAGTCATGCTCTTATAAGCAATACAAAAAGTAAAGTAACAAAAGAGTTGAAAAATATTAGTAGTCTCTGTGAAGAAGATACTATTAAAAACTTAATAGATAAAGATAAACTTAGTGATAGTGAATATTATTATGATTTATATTTAGACCTTATGTATACTAAAAAAGATTTAGAAGCCCTTAAGAGTACTAAAGAACAAATGGAGACTCTATCTAATAATTAAAATGAATTCTTAGATAAAGTAGATGAAATACTAACATTATTAGAAACAAATGCTAATTATATAGAGTATACTGATACAGATATTTATATTAGTGATGATAATATCTTAAATGAATATAATAACTTACTTAATGAGTTAACAACTCTCGCTAATAATATGGCAAATACAGAAAGTGATATTTAGTCATTTTCTTTTTACTTTTTTTTACTTATCAGTTATAATATTTAAAGAAAAGAGAGTGATAAAATGTTTGAAAGCTTAGGAGATAGATTACAAAATGCTCTACATAAGATAAAAGGTTATGGTAAAATAACTGAAGATAATATCGGCGATATGATGAAAGAAATAAGACTAGCTTTGCTTGAAGCCGATGTTAATTATAAAGTTGTTAAAGAGTTTGTCAATAATGTTAAAGAAAAAGCTTTAGGGGAAGAAGTTAGAACTAGTATTAAACCAGGAGATTTATTTGTTAAGATAGTAAAAGATGAATTAACTGAATTACTAGGAGGAGACTCTGCGCCTTTAAACCTTAATGGTAATCCTGCCATACTTATGTTAGTAGGACTACAAGGAAGTGGTAAAACTACAACTATCGGAAAACTTGTCAATTACCTTCGTAAGAAAAAAGGTAAAAAGCCTCTAATGGTCGCTTGTGATGTTTATAGACCTGCTGCCATTGACCAATTAAAGCAACTAGGAAAAGAACTTAATATTGAAGTTTATAGTGAAGGTAAAGGTAATCCTGTAGAAATAAGTAAGAATGCTATTAACTATGCTAAAGAAAATGGTTATGACTATGTCCTAATCGATACTGCAGGACGTCTTCAAATAGATGAAGCTTTAATGGACGAGTTAGAAAATATTACTGCAGCGGTGTCTCCACAAGAAACATTACTTGTAATAGATGCAATGATGGGTCAAGATGCTATTAATGTTATAACAGGCTTTAATGATAAATTAAAACTAACAGGAGTAATACTTACTAAATTAGATGGTGATACTAAAGGCGGAGTTGCTCTATCCGTAAGACATTTAACTAATGTACCTATTAAATTCATTGGTGTAAGTGAAAAACTAGATGGACTAGACTCATTTGACCCAGAACGAATGGCAGGACGTATTCTTGGAATGGGAGATATCGTCTCTTTAGTTGAACAAGCAGAAGCTGCTATTGATGAAAAAGAAGCTGAAAAAACTGCTAAGAGAATGCAGCAAGGTAAGTTTGATTTAGAAGACTTCTTATCAACACTAAAACAAATAAAAAAACTAGGACCACTTGAAAACATCTTAAAATTAATACCAGGTGCTAAAAAGATGGGATTAACTAATGTAAATATTCCCCCTAAACAAATGGCCCATATTGAAGCGATAATCCTTTCTATGACTAAAGAAGAAAGAAGAAATCCATCTATTATTAAAGCATCTCGTAAAACCAGAATTGCCAAAGGTTGTGGATTATCAGTATCAGAAGTAAATAAACTATTAACCCAGTTTGAAAACATGAAAAAAATGATGAAACAAATGAAAAATGGTAACTTTAAAATGCCATTTTAGGAGGAGCATATGAATAAAGAATTATTAAAAAAGTATGAGATTAAAACAGATAAAACTGATATGCTATCTTCACTAAAAGAACTACCTAAAGATATATTAAAAGAAGCTTTAGAAGAAAACGATACGGATAATATAGAAGAATTATCTAAAACTCTTATAGAAGAGTTTGAAAGTATTCTTAAAACTTGTACAAATGACTTTGCAACTATATTATTCTTTAAAAGATTATTAAAAGATGAAAATACATCTACTTTTTCAGCATATGAAATGGATATAGAAAATTTTAATGTTTTTGTATATAAAAAAGATAATTATTATACTTACTATATTCCTGATGAGTTAAAAAGTATAGTAAAGAAATTACTAAAAATATAAAATAGACTTTTCTATTTTAGGCAAATAATTTATACACAAATTTCCTAAGTGAATATCTTAATACTAGAGGAGGAAAGTGTATGTTATTTAATAATCAAGCTATTGATATGAATTCTACTATCGATGGTAATAATAATGTCGTTGACCAAGATATGAATATTGATATCAATATGAACAATAATAGTATGGGAATGGGCCAAAATAATATGGAAATGATGGATAGCCAATCTCCAATCATTGAACCAGTACAAGAGCGTCAAATAAATAGAACTTTCGTTCATCAAGTACCTCACGTATGTCCAATCCATACAAGAATAGTTAATCATCACATTTTCAAACATACTTATTGTCCTAGATATACTTGCTGTGAAGAAAATGTTTGTTGCAATATCGACCAAGGTTCATGTTGTAACTTTCGTTAAAAGCCAAGATAACCATCTTGGTTTTTACATGTTAAAAAATGTCTAATTATGTCATATCACTTGTAAAATATTCTTTATAATTATAAGATAATAATAAGGAGTGTGATACAAGTGAATTATCCATCTATTGATAAATTACTTAATATTGTAAGTTCTAAGTATGAATTAGTTCATATCGCTGCAAGACGTAGTAAAGAAATGACTAAAGATGAACACTATCAACTAGCCTTAAACCAATATAAATGTGAAAAAAATATTGGTAGAGCCTTAGAAGAGATATTAGAGGGAAAATTAAAAGTAGTTGAAAAAGAAAACTAATAAGAAACACATATCACAGTTTGGTATGTGTTTTATTATTTAAATTAACTATTTAATGTGATAGAATGACTGTAGAGGGGGAATTAATAATGCTAAATGATTTATGCTTTGAAATAATAGAAACCTGTCCTAATAATTGTTTATTTTGTTCTTCTTGTTCATCTATCAATAAAAAAAGAATGATAGACTATAAAAAGTTTAAAGAAGTAATAGATTATTTTATTAGTATAGGCGGAATAAAAGAAATATCTATATCTGGAGGAGAACCTCTATTACATCCTGAACTATTAAGAATGATTAGATATTGTAAACTAAATAATATTAAAACAGTCTTATTCACTAGTGGTATAAAACTAAGAACTAAAATGACAGAAGAAGATAAAGAAATGTTAGAGTTCAATCTAAGAAACCAGTATAAGTCATATTTATCTGAAGGTATGTCTAAAGAAGAGTTTGATATATTGATTGCAAAGCAAATGAAGATTTACTTATGGTATAATGAAAAAACTTTTGATTCTCTATCATCATCTGACTGTAAACTATTAAAAGAAAGTGGACTTGATAAAATTGTTTTTGACTTTGAAGCTTGGAACAAAGATGTATATGATAAAATTATGGGAACTAAAGATTTATTTGATTTAGTAACATTATCAATGATAAAATCAAAAAGTGCTGGACTTAATACCGATGCTCATTTCATTCCTACAAAAATTAATTACAAAGAACTCGCTAATATTATTGAAATGCTTAATGTTGCAGAATTTGATGAGTTAAGCATTCTTAATTTTGTTCCCCAAGGAAGAGGTAAAACAAATGAAGATTTACTATCTTTAACAGAAGAAGAATTTAGAGAGTTTCTTGAAATCTATGAAAAATGTAAAAATGAATTTAAAGGAAATTTAAGAGTAGGTATCCATTTACAAGAAGAAGATACTCATAAGTGCACAGCTGGACTTTCTAAACTAGTTATTAAATATGATGGTACAGTTTTACCATGTGCAGCCTTTAAAGAATATGATTTAAAAACACTTAATAGTATGGGAATAAAAACACCTAATATCTATACTAATTTAGAAGAAGTAGAAATACATAGTGGTACTAGAAAGAAGTCTTTATGTAAACAGTTATATCATTTTAATAAAGTAATTAAATAAGGAGAAAAATATGAAAATAGAAAAGTTTAAGAAAAGACCTAATGGATTATATACAATTTATTTAGATAATTTTAATAGTTATGACTTCTATGAAGAGATAATATTAAAGTATGAGTTACTAATAACTAAGACTATAGAAGAAGATGAACTTAATAAGATAATTAAAGATAATAAAAACTATGAAAGTTATTATGAGGCCTTAAAGACTTTAAAAAGAACTATTAAAACTAAAGAAGAAATAAGAAAGCTCTTAACTGAAAAAAAATATAGTAAAGAAAGTATATCCTTTGCTATCAACACTTTAGAAAAACAAGGTTATATTAATGATAAGAACTATGCTAAGAGTTATGTTCATAATGCTATTATAACTACTAATAAAGGCCCTAAAAAAATAGAACAGGAATTAATAAAAAAAGGAGTAACTTCTCTTGATTATAATGAAGCCCTAGATGAGTTTACGAACGTCTTAGAAAAAGAAAAAATAGAGAAGTTAATCTCTAAGAAAATAAAATCTAATCATAATAAAAGTGCTAAAGTCTTAAAACAAAAACTAGGGCTAGATTTAATCAATAATGGTTTTCACCAAGATATAATAAAAGAAGTATTAAACTCTACTGCTATAGAAGAAAATAGTGATATTGCAAAAAAAGAATATCAAAAGTATTATAATAAACTAAGTAAAAAGTATTCTGGTAAAGAACTAGAGTATAAATTAAAACAAAAGATGTATAGCTTAGGTTTTAAGATGCCAAAAGAATAAGAGGGTAGTGTTTGACTATCCTCTTTTATCATATACATATTTTTTAGAAGAAACATCAAGAGTATTAGTATTTTTATCTTCAATCTCTTTTATATATTTTATGCTCAAAGATTCAACCTGTTTACTAACTTCAAGTAAATCTTCCCCATCAACTCCATATGCTTTAAGTAAAGTAATAAATAAAGGAGCAGACCATGCTTCACTCTCATCTTCCTTAACAACAGCTCTTTCAAATTCATAAGGACTACTTATAGTTCTTTGCATAGGAGGATATTTTACTAATAAATTAAGTTCACTTATTTGTAAAATATTAGATAAATCATTTGCATTAGCTTTTCCTTGTTTTGCAAGTTGATTATGTAATAGACTAGAAGCCTTTATTATATGATCATTATCTTCTATACCATACTGATAATTAGTTAATCTTAAATTAGCTTTACTTTCATCAACTTTTATATAAAAATTAGCCCAGTCATAAAGTAATTCTAAAGATTTATTGCCTTTAATTTTGTCCTTTATTATTTTATCACGTAATTGATCTTTATACTCATCATCATTTTCCTTATCAGTATTTTTTAATTCTTCTTCTATAGCTTCTTTAATTTGTGATCTCCAAATAAAGAAATCCTCTGTTGTTTTAATATATGGAAATTCTTTAAAATCTTTTTCTACTTGTTCATAAATAGGAATTAATCTTTGCTTAGTCTCTTCAGTTATATCTTTTCTCATAATATCATCCCTTTCTTTTCTTGTGTCGCATATTATACTACAAAAACTTTATTTTGTCAAAAAAGAGAAGTAACATAAACGGTTCTTCCGAAAGTTTGCGGATTAACCAATAATAGAAAGGGGCTGTTGGGAAATTAAATAATTGATTTCTTGACAGTCTCTTTTTTTTGCTTTACATATGGAAAGGTCTCTTTATGTAAATTATTAGGTGTGTCCCAATAATTATCCTTAAACTTACTCTTTTCAAAAGAATCGAGCAATCTTCTTATGTTAACACTCAAGCATCACTTCACAAGAAACATTTTTTAACCCGCGTCTTCTTATTCTTTCATAATTCATATTGTTCTTAATTTGGCCAAATGTTCCTTCAACTTGAATACTTCTATTTATTCTTATTTCAATTCCTTTTGGACTCAATAGGTTATTTCTTGCCTGTTCTTTCAATAACTCATAGTCGGGATTTAATTCGACTTTTCTAAAGTTTTCATCTTTATTTTTTATATTTTTTTTGCATACATATGAATAGTTACAGTTATTGCAACCTTCAAATATATAGAGTTTTGTATCTTTGACTCTTTGATGAGTGGTATTGGTTTTAAATGATATTTCTTTTCCAATATTAGTATTTAAACACATTATACCATCATCAAATGTATAAAAAAGTTGAGGCCTTTTGCCACTAGATTCACCACTCCATTGTTGAAACTTCAAATAGTTACCTATGTTGTGCTCCCTAAGATATTTGTAATTGGTATAAATACCATAACCAGAATCTCCAACTGCATTTTTTGGATAAGTTCCATAATATTTATAATAATTATCATATAAAGGCGTAAATGTATAATAATCTGTTCTATCTTGATATACCCCATACATTACAATTAGTAGATTAGATACTAATACTTGAACATTATATGCTGCATGAAAATCATGACTAAGTTTAGAATAATAATCCTCTTTTAACATCATTGCAGTTGCATCTTTATCTGTTTTAAAATATGAATTTCTATTTTCTCCACATATATGTTCTTTCTCTTCATACTCTAATAGCTTAATTAAATATTGATATGCAAGTTTATAATTTTTAATTTCTTTAGTAGTTCTAACACCTTTACCACTTGGTAAATTATAGATATCAATATTATTCCTATATACATAATCTTTTAATATTGAATTGAATTTACCAGTTTTAATTAAGTCTTTATTATTAGCTTCATCAATATATCCCATTTCTCCTAATAGACTTTTTATTTTTATATCTAGTTTTTGGTGGAATTTAGTAGGCTTCCAAACAAATTTATATTTATTAGCATTAGCTTCTAATTTGCTTCCATCAATATAAGCATCTGTAATAATTAAATTAAATCTTTTGATTATATGTTTAACAATAGTTGTAAATATTTCGTATTGATATGGGACTATATAATTATTGATGAAGTCACCAATAGTTGAATAATCAGGAACTTCTCCTTCCATAATATATAATACCCTTATATCAAATATGCATTTATCTTCTATGTCTCTTAAAGATGCTTTGAATTTTGCAAAACAATATATAATTACAGCGAGTAGTTTATATGGATCATAACCTTTTCGTCCTTTACACATACTTCTTTTTAACTTTACACTTTTTATTATTTTCCAGACACCTGATTCTTCTAAAAAAGTTAAAAATTTATCAATTTTCTCAAATTCCTCATTACATTTATCTGAGGGTACTAGAAAAATAGGCCTTTTTGTAGTAAAATATTCCATGTGATACAACTCCTTAAGCAAGATAATTGTATCACATATCCCTTAAAACTTTCATGTTTTAAGGGGACTTTTTGTTTTATACGAAAAAAAGACTGTCAAGAAATCAATTACTTAATTTCCCAACAGCCCCTTTTTATTATGAACTTAATATTTGTGCAACAATCTCTTCTAAAGCAAAGTTGTCTAAAGTAGACAAAAAACATAAATAACTTTTCTTAAAAAGGTTGCATAATTTCTGTTTTCCATATACAATACGTTTGATAAGTTTGAATTTGTTGTTGTTACCTTCAACAAATCCAGAATTTATTTCAGAAGATATTGCGTTTCTAACGGCGGCAATATCTTTTTTTAAACCATTACAAAATGATGGTATATCATCTTTATATAACTCTATAAATATATCTAATAATTCTATATCATTACCAAATATAATATCGTGGAAATCAGTAAATATTGTTTTAATAGTTTTTATTATTGGATATTTTTCTTCAATAATAGGTAAATACTTTCCAATTTCATTATTTTTCTTTTTCTCATCAATTGTTAATAAATTTTTTAAAAGTTCTTGTCTTGTAATAATGGTAATATCATCAGGATATTCCATTTTAATATCTTGAAGCGGGAATTTACTTTTATATGAAATATTATTGTTTTTGGCTACCATAATAATATAACTACTAAGATTACTAATCGAACCCTTATATCCTTCTTTTAAAACATAAGCCAAAATATATTCTTGAGGTATATTATCTATTAACATTTTATAAACAATATTACGATAGTTATCTAATAAGCTTTTTCTATCTTTATATTTTCTCATCTCACTTAAACTTTCTACTTCTTCATCACTCATTTTAGAATATTTTAATAATGTTGAATATGATATGTTAAATTCTTTGGCAAGAGCCTGTTTTCCATGACAATCAATAGTTTTTAATCTCTCTCTTAATTCTTTTATTATTTTTTGTTTTTCAATTCTTCTTTCTTTTTGCTCTTTATATTGTTTGGAGTCAAAATCTCTTTTTCTATTATCAAAAGTAATAACATTTCCATTTTCATCTACTGGAGGGAGATTATCATATTTTAAACTATTCAGAATCTCTTGATTTATTGAGACTTGATATTTTGAAACTTTTTCTATTTTACCATCTAATATTTCTCCACCCTTTATAAATATTTTCTTTGGTATTTCTTTATAAAAAATATCTTTTAAATAAACAATTAGATTTTGAAATAAATGGAATCTATCTGCTACTTGAATACAATTAGGTAATATTTCATTAATTGCAGATGCATATTCACTGGCTCTATCTCTTGCAATTTTTTTAATTTTGGGGTGTTCTTTTAACCATTCCTTGACTGTATTTGCATCTCTTCCATCTAGTAGGGCAATTAGATGATGATCTTCTAAATCATAAATTGCTGTTGCATAACTTTGACCTTTTCTTTTGGCAACATCATCTATTCCTATCCCTTCTACTTCTTTATTATCCTTAACTTCTATTTTTTTTATAAGATTATCAATAGTATCGGCACTTACTTTCACTCCTAGAAAAGAAAGTACTAATGAACTACAACTTGAACTTAAATATATTGAAATGCCTAAGATAAATTGGACTAAATAATCTGTCATAACTTTATATTTCCTAACAAAATCAATTTCTTCTGTAAATACTTTAACTTTACAATTTGGATTTGTACACTCATATTTATGAGACTTTATTTTTAACCATACTGTTTTATTATGTATTGGAGTGTCTTGAACTGTCCTTATGTAATATTCATGGTATTCAGAACTTATATGTTTACATTCAGGACACTGACATTTTTCTTTCTTTGATTCTATATTTAAAATAATTTCATTTGATTTTTCTTCCATGTTTATTACTGGATAATTTTCTCCATATAAAAAAGTATTATTCATGCTGCTTCTCCTTCTATCTTAAACATAATACCAAAATTTTCCAACAATAAAAAGTAGGAATATATCCTACTTCCTATTATTGGTTAATCCGCAAACTTTCGGAAGAACCACATAAACAGTACTTCTCTTAAATATTTAATTTTCTATTTCTAACTAGCAGTTGAACTATTATTAACACTATCTAATAGTTGTTGCATTAAATCATCATAATCTTTCTTTAGACTATCATCATTAAACTTAATACCTGCTTCTTCTCTAATAGCAATCAAAGCATTATATCTTAAAGATGGATCATCATTAAGCTTATCATCAGCAAGAGTTTTTATAATATCATCTTTAACTTTCTTTAATTTAGGTTTACTTTTCTGATCAACTTTAAGAATTATATGGTAACCAAAACTAGACTTAACAGGCTCTTCTGTATATTTACCTTTTTCAAGGTCAATTGAAGCATTTAAGAAAGCTTCATCCATATTATCATCTCTATTGAAGTAATCAATTAAGCCTCCATCACTAGCACTACCAGTATCATCAGAATACTTTTTAGCAAGTTCTTCAAAGTCTGCTCCATCATCTAATTGTTTAATTAAGTCTTCTGCTTTCTTCTTAGCTTTATCTTCAGCTTTTTGTTTTTCTTCAGTAGACATATCATCATTAGTATCAGGTTTAATTAAGATATGTCTAACTTTAATATCACCGATAACTTCATCATCATAGTATTTTTGGATCTCATCATCAGTAACACTATTCTTTACATAGTCTTCAATCGCTAAATTCCTCTTATATTCAAGTGATAACATATCTCTTAACTCATCTTCATCTTCAACACCTAAATATTGCTTTATAGCAGCTTGAAAAGCCTCATCATCATTATTATACTGACTCTTCATCTGTTCAATCTGAGAATTAATTGTTTCTTTTTCAGTATCATCAGTTTTATACTTTTCATCAAATAATTGATGATCTATCATATCAACTAAAACACTAATACCATATTTATCCCTTAATTCTTCATATAGAGCATCTGCTGTAATCTTTCCTTCATCAGTTTTAACTACTGTATTGTTATCTTTAAGTTCAGCCTTATTTCCACAACCAGTAACTAAAAGACAAATTGCAAGAAGAGAAGCAGTCGCTTTAACTATTTTTTTCATTTAATTTCCTCCTTATCAGTTCATTAAATATCATAGCATTAACTTAACTAACTTGCAAATAAATAAGGTAAATTTATCACACTTTTTTATTAATTACCATAAAATAATGTGAACACTAGAAAAAAAGGAGGATTAAGTTATGGGTAATTGTAATTCAAACAGTGCTATTATTTTAGTATTATTTATCTTACTAGTTATAATTATAGGTGCCTATATCTAAGATATAATAAGGAGGTGTAAAAATGTCTTGTTCAAATAATCAAACAGTAACTACAAGCTGCTGTACATCTAGACCAAGAAATAGTTTTGTAATTATAATTGTATTATACATCTTACTAGCTATTATCTTAGGTTCTTGTATGACTTATTAATTAAGGGGCTGTCGAGAAATTAAATAATTAATTTCTGACAGTTTCTTTTTTTTGAAAAAAACAAAAACCTTGAAAGTATAAGCTTTCAAGGCATTTTGTGATACAATAATCTTGTTCAAGGAGTTGTATCACATGTCTTATTTTACTATAAAAAGGTCATTTTTTCTAGTTCCTTCTACTACTATGTTGAAGGAATTTGAAAAAATAGATAAATTTTTAGAAATTTTAGAAAAATCTGGTGTTGGAAAAATTATTGCAAGTGTAAAGTTAGTGGATAAAAATTGTAAAGGTAGAAAAGGATATAATCCATATAATTTATTCGCCACCATAATTTATAGTTTTGCAAAATTTAAAGCAAGCTTACGTGACATTGAAGATAAATGCATTTTTGATATTAGAGTTCAATATATTATGGAAGGTAAAATACCAGATCACTCTACTATAGGTAATTTTATTAATTTATATATATTGCCATATCAATATGAAATTTTTACTATAATAAATAAACAAATTATAAAAGAATTAAATTTAACTATATCAACAGTATATTTAGATGGTACAAAGTTGGAGGCTAATGCTAATAAATATAAGTTTATATGGAAACCAAAAAAGTATCATGAAAATTTAGATATTAAAATTAGAAATTTAATTAAAGATATTGGTTATGTTGTTAATGACAAAGAAAATAAGTTAATAACATCCAATGATTTTTATATAATATTAAAAGATTATGCAAAAAATGAAAATATAAAGATTTCTAGCCTTTCTAAGGAACGGGGGCATAGATATACTGAACAAGAGAAAAAATATAAAGAAGGATATAAATATCTATTAAAGTTATTAGAATATGAAGAGAAAGAGAGAATTTGTGGAAAAAACAGGAATTCTTATTATAAAACAGATTATGATGCAACTGCAATGGTATTGAAAGAAGACTATTATTCAAGATCAAGTCATGATTTTCATGCGGCATATAACGTTCAAGTACTTGTCGCTAGCGGTCTTATTATGATATATGGAATATTTCAAGACAGAGCAGATTATTATACTCTCATACCTATGAATAATTTGTTTTTTAAATATTATGGTTATTATCCTATAAATGAATCTGCAGATTCTGGATATGGAATTTATGATAACTATAGTTATTTAAAAAAGCATAATATCGAAAATTATGTTAAGTTTCAGTCTTGGAGCGGAGAATCTTCTGGCAAAAGACCGCAATTATTTAAGATAGATAAAAACAATAATGTTTTATGTTTAAATCTCAATAAAGGGGAAATATACAAATCTAGTACTCATCCTAAATTAAAGGATAGTAAATTTTATATTTGGTATGGTTGTAATGAATGTAATTATTCTTATAAATGTAAAGCTTTAATGAAAGAAGAAAACAAAAAGAAAGATTATCGTATTAAAGAAATATCTATAGATTATGAGAAGTTCAAAGAACAAGCTAGACAAAACTTACTTAGTCCAAAAGGAATTGAAATAAGAATAAATAGAAGTATTCAAGTTGAAGGAACTTTTGGTCAAATTAAACAAAATATGAATTATAACAGATTCAGAAGACGTGGCTTCCAAGAGGTTTCTTGTGAATTTATGTTAGAATGCCTAGGTGCTAATATAAGAAGATTATTATATTCTTTTGATGAGAATAAATTTAAAAAAAGTTATTGGAAGAAACCTCTTACTTTACAGTCAGAATCTTTTAAGAGTGTAAAACAAAAAAAAGAAACTGTCAGAAATTAATTATTTAATTTCTCGACAGCCCCTTTTTGTATTATAATTAGTATAAATTGAAAGGAGACTAGCCCATGATAGATAAAGTAGGAGGAATAATTTTAAAAGATAAGAAAATATTAGTAGAAAGAAAAAATAATAATAAAGAAGAATGTATTATTCCAGGTGGAAAAAGAGAAAATAATGAAACCGATTTAGAAACTTTAAAAAGAGAATTAAAAGAAGAACTGTCTGTTGATTTAATAGATGCTGAATATATAGATGAATATTATGACAAAGCTTGTTTTTCTAATAAGCCTATCTGTGTAAAAACGTATTTAGTTAAAGTAGAGGGAAAAATAATTTGTAATAATGAAATTAAAGAAGCTTTATGGATAGATAAAAATTATAAGGAGAAGGGTATAAAAGTAGGAAGTATTTTAGAAAAATATGTTATCCCTTATCTAATAGAAAATAATCTAATGTAATATAATAATATAAAGAAAATTGTTAATAATAATATAGAAAAGAGTGTGATACTTATGTATTATTATTTAAATAATTTTCTTTTTTTCTCTATCTTAGGTTTTATTTATGAAAATATAATGCATTTAATAACTACAGGGTCCTTAACTAATAATCCTTTTTATGGGCCTTGGATGCCTATATATGGCTTTGGAGTAATTATCATGATTTTTTTAACTAGATTAATATTTAATAATTTAAAGATAAAAAGATGGCAGAAAATAATTCTTTTATTTATTAGTGTAACAGTTATATTAACAATTATAGAGTTAATAGGAGGATATTTAACAGAGTTTATTTTTCATAAAAGCTTCTGGGACTACACAGATATGAAGTATAATTTTGGTAAATACATCTCTTTAGAAGTAAGCCTAGTCTGGGGTAGTGCTTGTCTTATATTCTTATATGTAGTAAAACCTCTAACAGATAAATTTATCGAAAAAATCCCTAAATTTATATCCATCATTCTTTTAATTTTAATAATTACTGACTTTATCTTTAGTTTCTTCTTAAAATAGAATATAATCGCAAAAATACGAAAAATAAAAAGTTTTGCGACTCTAGCCGTAAAACTTTTAACTATGAGTAAAGTAAACTCTCTACTCAGTTTTTAACTTTTCATATACATCTTTAATATCACTAACTTCGCTACTATCATAAGTACATTTAAAACTATCACTATTATATCTTGGTATTAAATGAATATGATAGTGTTTAACATCTTGACCATAATAATTATTCTGACAAATAGTTAAACCATCAATATTAAGTTTTTCTTTTAAGATAGGATAAATCTTAGTCTTAATAGTATCAATCATATAAGTAATAACTTCATTAGGTGTACTAAATAAATTTTCATAATGTTCTTTAGGTATTACTAAAGTATGACCATTACTATTAGGATTAACATCTAAGAAAGCTAGAACTTTATCATCTTCATATACTTTATAAGATGGAATATCTCCTTTAATTATTTTACAAAATAAACAATCATTCATTAAAATCTCCTCCTTCAACTATCTTTATTATACCATTATTATCAAAAGTAACACTATAATTATTTGTATTTAAGCCATTACTTAAGGCAATACTATTAAAACTATTAATTAAATTGTTAAGATAAACATCATCTAAACTATCAACTTTAACATAATAACTAACAGAGTAGTATCCTGTATTATAAATATTGCCTTCTAAGATATCTATCGCTTCAGCTTTACTATACTTATCTAAGTCTTTAAACTCTATCTTAATGTTTTGAAAGTTAGTATTTTTAAAAATCTCTTTATATTTATCTAAAACCTCTTTACTAGCATTCTTCAACACTTCTTTACCTTTTACATAATTCTCTTTATAATTATCAGTTATTTTATTATTTATAGAAGTAATAGTAAAATTTAACTCTCCATAATCTTTATTATAATAAGTAATACTATAACTATTATCATCTTTATTATATTTTAAGTCTCCACGAGATACATCTAGACCCTTATAGTTTTCTTCATAATAAGTATTAATATCCTTCTTCTACAGTCTTCAGACTTTCATACTAGGTACTTTTTCTCTAACAATAATAATACCAAAAAAGATAATTACAAGGCCAAAAAGCAATGCTTGTCCTAACATTAAACTATTCATTTTCCTTTTACTCATATAACTCACTATCCATTCATTTATTATTTTACCAAAACCTTTAAATATAAGCAATTATGTGTTATACTAAGCATGTCTTTTAACATAAATATTGACAATTTAATAATATATTTTATCATACAATTAGAAAGGGTGATAATATGTTTAAAATAGATAAGTTGAGTGTATTAATAAAAGATACTGATAGAAGAGATTTTAAAAGACTTTTCTCTTACCATAAATGAGGGAGAAATCCATGCTATTATGGGACCTAATGGCGTAGGTAAGAGTACTTTATCTAAAGTAATAATGCACCATCCTGATTATGTTATAGAAAGTGGTACTATTACTTATAATGAAAAGACTCTAAATGATTTAACAACTGATGAAATAGCAAGACTAGGAATATATTTACTTATGCAAGACCCATCTATTATTGATGGCGTAAGTAATAGTGAAGCTTTAAGAACTGCTTTAAAAGAAAGAGGTAGTGATACTAATCTATATACCTTTATTACTAAGATGAAAAAAGAATTAGACTCCCTAAATCTACCAAAAGATGTTATGCATAGGTCTATTAATAAAGGCTTATCTGGTGGTGAAAGAAAGAAAAATGAAGTCTTAGGACTAAAAGTCTTAGCCCCTAGTTTTATTATCTTAGATGAATTAGATAGTGGACTAGATGTAGACAGTCTAAAAGTAGTTGCCAAAAACATTAATGAATATTTAAAAGAACATCAAGATACCAGTGTCTTAATTATTACTCATTATAGTAGAGTTCTAGATTTAATTAAACCAGACTTTGTTCATGAAATGAAAGATGGTAAGATAATCAAAACAGGAGATATTACTCTTGCCAAACAAATAGAAAAAACAGGTTTTACTGGGGTAAATGAAGTGGAGTCAAGTGAAAATCATGAATAATATATTATTAGATAGTACAGTTTGTTTTAATAAAGAAGGTACTTTTAAACTAGAACTAGATAAAGATACTACTATTAACATTGAAAGTAATAATGTAAAACTATATCTTGTAACAAAAAATAATATAAAAGTTGATTTTAATATTTTAAACTCTACAACTATTTATAATATTACAGAAGAAAGTATTACTGTTAATATTAATATCTATAACAAAGCTAAACTAGATTTTTATAATATGACTGTTACTGATAAAAAGATAACTAATGAAGTAAATGTTTATCATCAAAATAAAGAGACTATAAGTAATGTTATATGTCATGGTATTAGTTATGGTAAAGGAGATTTAAAGCTTAGTGTTAATGGCTATATTAAAAAGGGTATGATAGGCTCTATTTGTAATCAGTCCAGTAGAATAATTAACTTAGATGAGGGTAAGAGTTTAATAGAACCAAATCTCTTTATCGATGAATTTGATTCTGTTGCCAATCACTCTGCCTATACAGGTCCTTTTGATAATAAGTTATTATTCTATTTAGAAACAAAAGGAATAAGTAAGAAAGAAGCTTTTAATCTTCTTTTAAATGGATTTATGAAGATGGTAGAGTTACCTAAAGATTATGAGAGTGTACTTGATAATATTTTAGATAAAGTAATGAGGAGGTGATTATTATTAATCGTGAAGATTTTCCTATTTTAAATAATGATATAATATATTTTGATAATGGAGCGACTACTCTAAAACCTAAATGTGTAGTTGAAGCGATGAATGATTATTACTATAATTATGGAGCGAATATTCATAGAGGAGATTATAAAATATCTTTAAGAGCAAGTGAAGAATATGAGAAAGTTAGAGATAAAGTAAAAGACTTTATAAATGCTAAAAGTAGTAAAGAAATAGTTTTTACAGCAGGTGATACAGATTCTCTTAATAAGATAGTCTTTGGCTTTATGAAAGACTATTTAAATGAAGGAGATGAAGTTTTACTTACAAAAAGTGAACATGCCTCAAACGTCTTACCTTGGTTAGAGTTATCTAAAGATAAAAAGATAAAGATAAGTTACATACCTTTAAATGATAATCATGAATTAACTCTAGAAGCTTTAACTGATACTATAACAGATAAAACTAAAGTAATCTCTATCGCTCATATTACTAACGTTGTAGGAGATGTAAGAAATATTCATGAGATAAGTAAAATCGCTCATAAAAACAATATAATATTAGTAGTAGATGGTGCCCAAAGTGTTCCTCATATGAAAACAGATGTTATTAAAGACGATATTGACTTTTTAACATTTTCAGCTCACAAAATGTTAGGACCAACTGGAGTAGGAGTACTTTATGCTAAAGAAAAATATTTAGAAAAGATGAGACCTATAGAATATGGGGGAGGCATGAATCAATACTTTGAAGTAACAGGAGAAGTAGAGTATAAGAGCATTCCTACAAGATTTGAAGCTGGAACTCCTCCTATCGCTGAAGTAATAGGATTAGGCTCTGCCATTGATTATTTACAAAAAATAGGTATGGATAAAATCTATGAATACGAAAAAGAATTAAAGAAATATCTTGTCTCTAAACTAGAAAGTAATACTAAAGCAATTTTATATAACAAAAGTACTGATAGTGGTGTCCTAGCATTTAACCTAGAAGGAATATTTAGTCAAGATACAGCCATTTACCTAGACCATTATAATATCTGTGTAAGAGCAGGTAATCACTGTGCGAAAATTTTAAAAGATGAAATAAATATTAAAAATACTTGTCGTATCAGTTTATATTTTTATAATACTAAAGAAGAGATAGATAAGTTAGTAGAAGTCTTAGAAAAGTCTGATGATTTATTTAAAGTAATATTGTAGGAGGTATTTATGGATGCAGAATTAAAAAGAGAAATAATACTAGATAATTATAATAATCCTTATCATAAAGGACTAAAAAATGAAAGTGGTTATAAAAAAGCGAATACTAATAATGAATCTTGTATTGATAATATCGATATAGAACTAAAAATAGAAGATGGTAAGGTAGTAGATGCTAACTTTGATGGTGAAGCATGTGCAATCTCAACTTCCGCTACCTCTATTTTCTTAAGAAAAATAATAGGGAAGAGTGTTGATGAAGTTAAAGATTTAATAGAAAACTATGAACATCTAATCGATGAAAAAGATTATGATGAAGAAAAATTAGGTGAACTTATGGCCTATGACACTATCTATATGCAACCTAATAGAAAACACTGTGCCCTTCTTCCTGTCGATACGATTAATAAGATTCTAAAGGAGGAAAATAGTGGAGATTAAGGGACTAACTAAAGAGAATGTTTTAAAAATATCAGAACATAAAAAAGAAAGAGACTGGGTCAAGGATTATCGATTAAAGTCATATGAATATTTTGAAAAAATGAATAAAGACTTACCATTTGGACCTAAGTTTAAACTTAACTTTGATGATATTATTTACTATAAGAGTGCAACTGATGAATTAACTGATGACTGGTCTAAAGTAATGAAGCCAATTAAAAGTGAATTAGATAAACTAGGTGTCCTTGAAAGTGAACAATATATGGCTGGTATGGGTGTTCAATATGAAAGTGAAGTAATCTATCATAATATGCTTAAAGAACTTACTGACAAAAAAATAATCTTTACATCAATTGATAATGCCATTAAAGAGTATCCTGACCTTGTTAAAAAATACTTTGGCAAGATAGTTAAAAACACAGATAATTTATACGCAGCCTTAAATGGTTCTGTATTTTCAGGAGGAAGTTTTATCTATATACCACCTCATACTAAACTAGATAGACCACTACAAAGTTACTTTAGAATTAATAGTAAAGGAATGGGTCAGTTTGAAAGAACTTTAATTATTGTCGATGATAATAGTGAACTTCATTATATCGAAGGATGTACCGCTCCTACTTATGCTACTTCATCACTTCACGCTGCCGTTGTTGAAATCTATGTTGGAAGAAATAGTAAATGCCGTTATACTACTATTCAAAACTGGGCTCCTAATGTTTATAATCTAGTTACTAAAAGAGCCTTAGTCGAAGAAAATGGTACAATGGAGTGGATTGATGGTAATATCGGTAGTGCTTTAACTATGAAATATCCTTGTTGTATTTTAAAAGGAGATAATTCTACTGGTACTTGTATTAGTATCGCTGTCGCTAGTAATAATCAAATTCAAGATACTGGAGCGAGAATGATTCATTTAGGTAAAAATACTAACAGTAAGATAATCTCTAAAAGTATTGCAAGAGGTGGAGGTAATGCCACATATCGTGGCGATGTTAAGATTAAAGAAACTGCTACTAACTCATACTCCATGATAAAATGCGACACTTTAATACTAGATAAAGATAGTATAAGTGATACTATACCTACAAATATAGTCTCTAATAATACTAGTACTATAGAACATGAAGCGACTGTTTCTAAGATAAATGATGCTAATATTTTCTATTTAGAAAGTAAAGGAATACCTAAAGAAACTTGTGAAGAATTAATCGTTTTAGGCTTTCTAGAAGAGTTTAGAAAAGAACTACCTATGGAGTATGCTGTAGAACTAAATCAACTTTTGAAAAAAAACTTGTAATTTTGCAAATTCAAGACATTTTAGCTTCGAATTTTTAAAAAGTCCCTAGTGAAAATTGAAAATTGAGAGCAAAAAAGTCTTGAATTTTTAATTTTCTCTTTTTGCATAGATTTTAAAACTGTGCTACCTTAGTTGCGAAAGGAGGAATTGCATGTTAAATAGCTTAATTTTAGTAGGCCGTCTAACTAAAGATATCGACATTAAAGAAACAGAATCTGGTAAGAAAGTAGGCACTCTTTCTTTAGCAGTACCACGTTCTTTTAAGAATATGGATGGTGTTTATGAGACTGACTTTATAAACTGTACTCTTTGGGAAGAGAAAGCTAAACTTACTAAAGAGTATTGTAAAGTTGGAGATATTGTTGGTATTAGAGGACGACTTCAAAGTAATATTATTAAGACAGAAGAAGGCTCAAGATACTTTTTAGAAGTAGTTGCAGATAAAGTCACTTTTCTGTCAAATAAGAAGAAAAATG
This sequence comes from uncultured Bacilli bacterium, assembly GCA_963929435.1. Classification (GTDB taxonomy): domain Bacteria; phylum Bacillota_I; class Bacilli_A; order RF39; family UBA660; genus Onthousia. The sequence goes on along the minus strand of CAWVIV010000018.1, from coordinate 54,648 downwards.
ATGTCAAGAATACCGATAATTAGTCATTTTTAGACTTATTTTTCAATAATTTTAAATTTTTAGTTGACTTTTGCTGTTAAAAAGATTTATAGTTTAGTAAACAATTAATTAAGGAGAGACAAATATGCTTTTAAGTAAACGTTTAAAAGAGTTGCGTATCTCAAACGGATTAACGCAACGAGAGTTGGGCGAGCGTGTAAATGTTACAAAAGTAAGTATTTGTTGTTATGAAAACGGCACAAGAGTCCCAACTTTAGACACATTAACAAAATTAGGAAAGGTATTAGATGTAGATGTTGATTATCTATTAGGCTATGATGAGCCTGTTAAGCCTAAAGGTAAAAATAAAAAGATTACTAGTATGGCTAAAGAAGAGATAGACTTCATTAAAGGATTAAGAGAAATAGAATCTCTTCATCAATTAATATTAGAAGATCCTAAAAAGGCTCTTGAGCTTATAAGTAAGAGGTTAGCTAACTAATCTCTTTTTCTATTATAGAAAATGTAAAATATTGTGAAGTCTCTTGTAATTATAAGTTTTTTTAACTATTATTAAATTAGGTGATAATAATGATATTAGATATAATTAGTAAGAAAGCAAATAATTATGAACTAACTAAAGAAGAATTAGAAACGATTCTTTTGGGATATTTAAATGATGAAGTAAAAGACTATCAAATGAGTGCTTTCCTTATGGCAATATGTATTAATGATATGAGCGACAGTGAAGTATTCGCTCTTACTGATATTTTTATTAAAAGTGGAGATATATTAGATTTAAGTTTTATAGATAAAATTAAAGTAGATAAACACTCCACAGGTGGCGTAGGAGATAAAACTACTTTAATCGTCGCACCTTTGGTAGCAAGTTGTGGAGTTCCCGTTATTAAAATGAGTGGCAGAGGCTTAGGTTATACAGGAGGTACTATAGATAAGTTAGAGTCAATTCCTGACTTTAAAGTAGATTTAACAGAAGAAGAGATAAAAAAACAAGCCCAAGATATAGGAATTGTTATAACTAGTCAAACTAAAGACCTTGCCCCTTTAGATAAAAAAGTATATGCCCTTCGTGATGTAACTGCAACTACTAATTCTATACCTTTAATTGCTAGTAGTATTATGAGTAAAAAAATAGCAGGTGGAGCGGATAAGATAGTTATAGATATTAAAGTAGGAAATGGAGCTTTAATTAAGACAAGGGAAGAAGCTGAAAGATTATCTAGCTTATTAATTAAAATAGGTACATATTATCAAAAAGAAGTTAGAACAGTTATATCTAATATGGATAGACCTCTAGGACATAATATTGGTAATAAATTAGAAGTATTAGAAGCGATAGAAGTATTAAAAGGAAATGAAAAAGGAAAACTTTTAGATTTATCAGTTGAACTTGCAAGTAAAATGGTATCTATGGGTAAAGAAATAAGTGAAAGTGATGCTAGAAAAGAGGTTTTAGAATCTTTAGAGGATGGTAAAGCCTTAAATAAATTTTTAGAATTTGTTAAATATCAACATGGTAATATAGATAATTTAGAAATATCTGCTAAAGTATATAATATAAAAGCTAATAAAAGCGGCACTTTGAAAGATATAAATGCTCTATCTATCGCTAAACTTAGTGAAAGTTTAGGAGCAGGACGTAAGAGTAAAGATGATAAAATAGATTATAATGCAGGAGTTGTTATAAAAAAAGATATAGGTGACGAGATAAAAGAAGGAGATCTACTTGCTAGTTTATATACAAATATTGACAATCCGAAATTTAATCTTGACGGAATATTTGAAATATCTTGAAAAAACAAAACCTATTTGCTATACTTTATATAAGGTAAGGTGATTATATGAGTTCTAAAATGAGTTCAAAAAGACAAATAAAAAGAAGTAAAGAAAAAAGAAGCCAAGATAAAATGGACAAAGCAATGAGTGATGTTAAAAAAATTGGTATTTTTTCTTGTTGCTTAATAGCAGTATTACTAGTAATAGGAATATTTATTAGCCCAAAAGAAAGTTATGCTGCAGGCTTTTTACAACAATTACCTGATAGCTTTTATTCAGGAATGACTACAGAAAGTCAACATTTAATAAGTAATATATCATTACCAAAAGAATTTTATGGAACAAGTGGAGATGAAAGATTAGGCTATATTTATTGTATGGATCATCGTTTAGGAATGATAGGAGCCACTGCTGAAAAGCCAGATCTTGCACATTTATATGAAAAAGGTTCATCTGTTAAGTCTAGTTTCACTTTAGAAGATAGCAATCGTACTGCAACATATAATGGCTTAATATATATTTTACAAAATGATAATATTACTGGAGATGGTGCCACTGATTATTACATTACTCAACTTGCTGTATGGTGGTATCTAGATAGAGCAAATGGATTCGCAGATGATCAGAATTATACATCATATGATTTATCTTCTGCTACAACCAATGAAGAAAATAAATATGATAGTGGTGGCAATTATACTTTCTATAATAATCTATCAGCAGCTGATAAAGCCACAATAAAAGCAGATACAACTTATGGACAATATGTTGTTAGCTTAGTAGAAGGAGCAGTTGCTAATCAAAATAATTATAGTGATAGTCTTGGTACTCAAGATATTACAATAGATACATCTAATATTACATATACAATAAATAATGATTATTTAGAAACTAATGTAATTAAACCAACTAGTTCTAATGCTAGTCTTGAAAGCTATTCTATTCAAATTAATAATTCTGTTGGCAACATAGAAATACTTGATGAAAATAATAATCCAATCAGTGCTAATAATATTAGTGCTAATCAGGGATTTAAACTAAGAGTGCCACTTAGTGAAGTAGAAACTGAAAATTTCAAAGCAAATATTACAGTTATAGGATATTTTTCAAATTATTATGATGCTTATGTCTATAACCCTAATCCAACTGATCATTCTGGAGTACAATTACAAAGAGCTCTTCTTGGACGTATTGAAAGACCTACAGCTCCTACGACAATTGATTTAGAAGCTCCAACAATTCCAGTTCCAAATACAGATAGTACTTCATATTTATTATATGGAATAGGAGCATTAATCATAGTAGCAGGTATTGTCCTAATAGTTGTGGCTAAAAGACCAAATAATGCAAAGAAAAAGTAAAAACATAAAAAGCCAACTACCTAAAGTTGGCTTTTTCTTCCTTATAATAGGAATAATTGTTTTTTTTAGTACCCCCTTATTAAAACTTCGGGGAGAAGTTTTTGAGGAGATGAGGCTTGCAATATTCCAATTAAATATTAATAAAAATAATGATAAAACAACTATTAGTGACATAAATACTGAAAACTTGGAGGTAACTCCTGAAAATACTAATAAAGCAGAAGAAAATGATAAAAAAGCAAATTATTCATATATTGGAGAATTATCAATACCTAAAATTAAACTGAGAAGAGGTTTTGTTGCTAAAGAATCTAGATATAACAACATAGAATATAATGTAACAGTTGCCAAAGAAGCAGATTATCCTGATGTTCCCCTAGGTAACTTTATCCTTATGGCTCACTCAGGTAATGCCTATATATCATTCTTTGATAAACTATATAAATTACAAATAGGTGATGAGGCCAGTGTTAGTTATAATGCTGTTATCTATAATTATCGCTTGACTAATATCTATAATCAAGCTAAAACGGGTACTGTAGCAATTTATCGTAATCCTAATGTTAAAACCTTAACATTAATTACATGTACTCATAATGATGATTATAATCAAACAATCTATATCTTTGAAGAAATATAAGAATAAAAAGGAGAAATGTTTATGGACTTAAGTATAATAGAGAAATTAATAACATTTATAACTCTTCCCTTTCAATCTTTTTTAACGATTGAAATACTTTTAATATTCCTTCTTATTCTTATGTTTTTAATATACAATGAAAAAAGACAAAATAAGAAAGTTAAATATGCTATAACTGCACTCATAATCTTTTTCTTTTCCTTACTAGCCTTTTATTTTTCAGAAGATATAGTAACAGTTCTAAGTGAAATTGTTAAAACTATTATGAGATGTTTCTATTTTCCTAATATTGTCTTTTATATTTTAACAGCAGTAATCTCTTTAGTTATTCTAATATATACTATCTTAAAAAATAATCTAACTAAACTAAATAAAATTATTACTTATGTACTTACCATTATCCACCTATACTTATTTACTAATTTTATATCACTAGCAATTATCACTAATACTTCTTTAACAAATACTGCTAATATTTATCAACATGATAATATGTTTATAATAGTTTTATTTAGCCAGATTATCTTTATAATACTAATACTTTACAAAGTAATCTATCATTTTTGTTATATTAGACATAGTAAATTGAAAAATACAAAGTAAAATGATATAATGTCTAGGAAGTGAGGTTATTATGAAGAGAAAATTAACTAAATTCAAAGATAAAATTATTAAAAATTTAAAAAGAATAAAAGAAGAAAAGATGATAAGTAATTATTTTAAAGATAATAGACTTTTTCTTGTCTATGTTTTAGTGTGTGTTCTAAATTCTACATTACTAAGAATATTTACGATGCCGACAATGGAAAACTATCTATCTTTTAAACCTATTGTCGCAGATATAGCAGTTGTTACTATTATTGGTTCTTTTTCGTACCTTTTTAAAGGAAAGAAAAGATATGTTTATCTACTAGTATGGGCTATTATCTTTACAGCAATTTGTACAATTAACTCTGCTTATTATACATTCTATACATCATTTGCAAGTGTATCTATGTTATCTCTTACCCAATATATTGGTGAAGTAGGGGATGCAGTTGTAGAAAATGTCTTACAATTAAAAGACTTAGTCTATATATTTCCTCTTATTTTCTTCATCTATTACTATCATCGTCTTGCTAAAAAAGATAAATATAAAATTTATACTAAAGAAAAAAGACTTAGGAAGTTTAAAAATACTATTATAACAGGTGCAATTATACTTGTCTTATTTATAGTTTCTCTATCAAGTCTAGAAATAAGTAGATTTGTTAAACAATGGAATAGAGAATATATAGTTATGAGATTTGGTATTTACTTATATCAAGGAAATGATATTGTCGCTAGTATAAGACCGCAAATATCTGCCATGTTTGGTTATGACGATGCTAAGAAAGAATTTACTGAGTATTACAAAGATAGACCTAATGAACAAGATTATACAAATGAATATACTAATGTTCTTGAAGGACGTAATGTTATTGTAATCCATGCTGAATCAATGCAAGGAATCGCTATTAATAGAACTTTTAATGGCGAAGAAGTAACTCCTAATTTAAATAGATTGATTAAAGAAGGAATGTACTTTGATAACTTCTATTCAGAGGTTAGTGTAGGAACAAGTAGTGATACTGAATTAACTTATAATACAAGTCTAATGCCTACTCAAAATGGTACCGCTTTCGTAAGTTACTTTGATAGAACTTATATCTCAACACCATCTCTACTTAAAGAAAAAGGCTACTATACTTTCAGTATGCATGCTAATAATGCTGACTTCTGGAATAGAAGAGCTATGCATGAGTCTTTAGGATATGATAAGTTTTATAGTAAAGAAACATATGATGTTGATAAAGATAATATTATTGGACTAGGATTATCTGATAAATCATTCTTTGCCCAATCAGTAGAAAAGTTAAAGAAAATAAGTAAAGAACATGATAAATATTATGGTTATATCATTACCCTTACAAACCATACTCCATTCTCTGATACTGATAAATATGGAGAATTCCCTGTTACCATGAAAACAACTATAACTAATGAGGATGGTACAACAGAAGAAGTAGAAGCGCCATACTTAGAGGGCACTAAACTAGGTAACTACTTTAAATCAGTTCATTATGCTGATGCTGCTTTAGGAGAGTTCTTTAGTGAAATGGATGAAGCAGGTCTTTTAGATAATACCGTTGTAATCATATTTGGAGACCATGATGCAAGACTTCCTAGAAGTGAATTTAACTTAATGTATAATTATGACCCAGCCACTGATGATATTAAAGATAAAGATGACCCTACATATGTAGAGTATGATAGTTTCGATTATGAATTAGACCGTAAAGTGCCACTTATAATCTGGACAAAGGATGGTGCAGTTAAAGGTCAATATGATTATACAATGGGTATGTATGATGTAATGCCTACAATTGGTAATATGTTAGGCTTCTATAACAAATATGCTTTAGGACATGATATTTTTGAAACAAAAGAAAACAATATTGTAGTATTTCCTAATGGTAACTGGGTAACAGACAAGATGTATTATAACAGTCAAAAAGGTGAGTATAAGCTACTTAAAGACGAAATAATCGATGAAAACTATATAAAAGAGAATAATGAATATGCTGAAAAACTATTAGATGTTTCTAATAAAGCAATTGTCTTTGACTTATTTAATCCTAATAGTGAAGAAGAGGCAAGTAAAGCCGTATCTGAAGAGAATTAGAGGGGAGAAAAACTATGAAATTAAAGAAAAAAGTAAAAGTAATACTAGTAATAGCAATTCTTTTAATAGTAGCAGGACTAGGCTTCCTTGCCTATGAAAGCATAAAACCTAAAGCTGTTAAAACGGCGACAGTTGAAAATGAAATAAAAGATTATGGTTATACCCTTAAATCTACAAGAAATGCTAGATATAAAGAGGCATTTCAAGAATTAAAAGACATTTTAAGTAAGAAAAATGTTGATGAAGAAGCCTATCTTAAACAAATAAGTAAAATGTTTATAATGGACTTTTATACCTTAGATGATAAACTTGCTAATACAGATGTTGGTGGTATTGATTTTGTTCATACTAATGCTAAAACTAACTTCTTAGAAAAGAGTGAAGATACAGTTTATAAGTATGTAGAAAATGATATTTATGGTAATAGAAATCAAAAATTACCAGAAGTTACTGATGTAACAGTTGAAAATATAGAAAATATAGAATATACTATAGGAACAGATTTTACTGATGATAATGCTTATCAAGTAGAGGTTTCTATAAAATATAAAGAAGATATGGATTATCCTACTAAAGCAACTCTTACTTTTGTTCATGAAGATAATAAGCTATCTTTAGTAGAAGTAGAATAATATCTTCTTTTTCTTTAATAGGGGGAATTTAAATGAAAATAATATATCCTGATTATGAAAACTGTTTAACTAACCTTACAAATTCTATTTTAAAGTATTTTGATATAACACCATATCATACGACATTAAAAAAACTAGATAAAATTTTAGAAGAAGATAACTATGATAATGTTGTATTATTAATTTATGATGGCATGGGGTCTAATATTTTAAATAGAAACTTAGATGAAAAGTCATTTTTAAGAACAAATAAATTAACTGATATAAAAGCAGTTTTCCCACCAACTACAACAGCATCTACAACATCACTTTTATCAGGATTAAATCCTCTAGAACATGGTTGGCTAGGATGGGATTTATATTTTAAAGAAATAGATGAGACAGTTACTATGTTCTTAAATACTAAAAAAGATACAGATATATTAGTATCTAAAAACTCTATTGCCAATAAATATTATCATTATAAGAGTATTATAGATTTAATAAATGAGAAATATAAAGCTTATAAACTAGTTCCATTTGATGATAATCCTTATAGTGATTTAGAAGATTTAAATAATAGAATAATTAATTTATGTAAAGATAAAGATAAAAAGTTTATCTATGCTTATTATGATGAGCCAGACCATACTACTCATATTGAAGGAACAGACTCTGATATTACTATAAAACTTTATGAAGAGCTTGATAAAAGTACTAAAGAACTATGTGATAATTTAAAGGATACAAATACTCTAGTTATAGTAACAGCGGACCATGGTCATATAAATTCTATTCCTATAACATTAAGTGATTATAAAGATGTATTTAATCTCTTAAAACATGATATCTCTATTGAAGGTAGAGCCTGTGCTTTCTTTATTAAAGAGGGAAAAAAACAAGAATTTGAACAATTATTTAACCAATACTTTAAAGATGATTTTATTTTATATACTAAAGAAGAAGTTATAAAAAATAAATTATTTGGAATAGGTTATGAAAATAAATTCTTTAAAGACTCTATAGGTGATTACTTAGCAGTCGCTATTTCTAATAAATATTTTAGATATAATGAAAACTCAGTTAAACTAGTATCAATGCACGCTGGATTAACAGAAGATGAGATGTTAGTTCCTTTAATTATTAATAAAAACAGGAGGTTTAATAATATGAATTACAAACTAATTGCCATGGATTTTGATGGTACTCTTTTAAGAGATGATAAAACTATATCAGAAAACACAAAAAACATTTTAAAATTATATAAAGATTTAGGTTATTTAATAGTAGGTGTAACAGCAAGAACATTAAAGAGTGCAAAAGATGTAATACCTTTAGATATCTTTAATTATCTTATTATAAATAATGGTGTATCTATTTATAATGTAGATAGCAATGAAATGATTTATCAAGGAAATATAGATAAAGACACTGCTAAAACTATTACAGAGGAAATAGAGAGTCTTTGTGAACAAATAGATTATGTGACAGATAATATGTATTACATATATATTAATAAGAAAAATAGCAATCTTGATTTTATCAGAGATATTAGTAGTATTGAGGAAATAGGTGAACCAGTGGCTAGAATGAATGCATTCTTAAAAGATATAGACAAGGTAAAAGATTATTATGAGTTAATAAGCACTAAATATAACAATGTTAATTGCTTCATAATGCAAGACTCTGATAGCATTAATAAGTGGCTTGTAATAAATCCTAAAGGAGTAAATAAAGCGAATACTTTAAAAGAGTTAGGAAAAATGGAAAATATAAGTTTAGATGAGATGATTTTCTTTGGTGATGGACTAAATGACTTAGAAGTAATGGCCGAAGTTGGCTTAGGTGTAGCGATGGGAAATGCTTTAGAAGAGATTAAAGACAAGTCAAAAGAAGTTACAGAGTCTAACAATGAAGATGGTATAGTAAAGTTTTTAGATAGAAAATTAAATAGACAAAAAGTTAAGAAACTATAGAAAAGGTAGTGATTAATAATGGAAAGATTACAAAAAGTTATAGCAAATGCAGGAATTGCTTCAAGGCGTAAAGCTGAAGAGCTAATTAAAGAGGGTAGAGTAACAGTTAATGGTGCAACAGTTACTGAATTAGGTACTAAAGTAACTAATAAAGATATAATTAAAGTAGATGGTAAACAAATTGAAAAAGAAAAAAAAGTTTATTATCTACTTAATAAACCAAGAGGAATAATAACAAGTGTTACTGATGATAAGGAAAGGAAAGACTGTAGTTGACTTAATACCATGTCATGAAAGAATTTATCCAGTAGGTACGCCTTGATTATGATACAACAGGAGTATTACTACTTACTAATGATGGAGAGTTCGCCAATATCTTAATGCATCCAAGTGATAAAGTTGAGAAAGTATATATCGTTAAAGTTAAAGGTATTATTAAAGGAGATGCCATTAATACTATTAAAAATGGTGTTACAGTAGATGGTATAAGTTATGAGAAAGCTAAAGTTAAGTTAAGAAAGACTGATTATAAGACTAATACTTCTATGCTTACAGTAACAATACATGAAGGACGTAATCATGAAGTAAAGAAAATGTTTGAAGCAGTAGGTTTTCCTGTCTTAAAACTAAGAAGAGAGAGAGAATTTATCTTTGATTTAAAAGGTCTAAAGAGTGGAGAATATAGAAAACTAACCCCTAAAGAAGTCGCTATTGTCTATAGTTTAGAAAAAAAATAAGAGCATGTTCGCTCTTTCAATTTTAACTTTTTAACGATTTTGGTGTTTACACCAAAATCGCAATTTAATTGATTACTATTTTTATGCTTCAAGTCTATTTTGTCGTTCCTTTTCAAGTTCCTTTATAGATTTCTTAGGAGTAGGTAAATCTTCTGGCATAGTACCTCCTAATTTTTCGATAGTATCTCTAATCGCTTTCCCAACTCTATAATGTGTGTCTGTTGCCATATTTTCATTAGGTTTTTCTTGCTTTTCAAGTAAAGCTTCCGTTTGAGTTATTCTAAATACATTAGCCCCTAATTCAACACTTCCCATATTATCCAATATATCTTCTCTATATCTTAAGCCTTTTCTCTTAGCAATATCATTTGCAGTTTCACCATTATATAAGCCTTTATATCCAGCGTTAGTAAACTTATCAAAGTTCTTTACACCTTTTTCTTTAGCAACCCTGTATAAAATTTTATTACCATCTTTAGTTTGTTTTCTTCTATATAAACGTTTTTCATCTTCACTTAACTTTTCATATTCTTCTTCAGTTAGTTCCATTTTTCTAGTTTGTACTGCAAAATAAGTTTGTCCTAAGGCAACATTTTTATATTTTGGATTAGCATTTTGAACTATTAAATAGCAAGCATATCTACTTAATTTATAATCAATAATTGCCTTAGAAGAAACACCAGTTTTTACTATTTTGGTGTTTACACCAAAATCGCAATTAATCGCAATATTTATTTTCTTTTACTTTTAAAATCTTTAGTTGTCTTCTTAGTTATTGGTTTCCCAGCACCGACAAAATTGTTTAATAAGTTGTTAGTACAACGGTTTTTACTATTTTGGTGTTTACACCAAAATAGTAATTAATTGCATTATTACTTTTAAAATAAGCAACTTAAGTCTTATATATTATGTTAAAATCATACAAAAAGAAGCCATAAATAAAGCTTCTTTTACATTTATTATTTTATCAAGATTAAGCAGCTTTTTCTTCTTGCTCTTCTTCAACCTCAATTGCACCAGTAGGACAAGAATCTGCTGCATCTCTTACTTCATCTTGAAGTTCTTCTTTAACTTCTTCTACTTTCGCTTCACTTAATCCTTCATCATTAAGTTCAAAAACATCATCACATATTGTGCACATGCTCCACATCCAATACAAGCATCTTTATTAACTTTTACTTTCATTTTTATCCCTCCGTTTTAATTATATCTTATTTTTATACTTTTGCCTACTTTAAATTTTCTTAATAGTATGATATTATTGTAGTATATAGTAAAGTAGGTGATGTCATGGGAAGAATGGAACGCTATGATAATTCTAATATAAATACGCGTTAGAAGTAGAACAGAAAAAAATAAAGACTTATATAATGATTTAGGAAGATTAGAAAAATATACAACCCTTACAGACGTTTCTAAAATAGAAGCTGTTGAATTAAACTCTGCTAAAAAGAATTATCGTACAAGAGAAGGATATCACAGCCTTAAAGATTATGATATAAATATAGAAAAAACCTACTGTAAGAAAAGAGCTTGATGAATTTAATTTCTTATATAATAATGAACATAAAACTTATGATATCAATAAAGTCCTAGAAGAAGCGAAAGAACTAAGAGAAAAAGATTCTTTAGAAAAGAAAAGAAAACTACATAATGAGAAATATAATATTCTTAGAAAGTAGTGAAGAAGATTTAGAAAAATTTAAAGAAGAGACTAAACTTAGACATAAACCTATAGAAAATGAAAAAGAATTAGAAGAGTTAATTCATACTATTACTTCTAAAGAATTAAGAGAAGAAATAGATAAAGCAGAAGCTAATAACAATAATAGCTTACTTAGTGATTTAATGGCTACTAATGTAAATGAAGAAATCTTAAAGCCTATCGCTACTAAGATAGAAGATAGTAAAGTAGAAGATGATACTAAAAAGCTAGATAAAGTTAAAGAAAAGACCATGTCTTTAAAAGATGAAATAGATAAATCATTCTATACTAAGAGTCTTGATTTAAGTGAAGAGGACTTTGAAAGTGATGATGAAGAGAAGAAGTTAAATCATCAAAGTTTATAGGTTTCTTAAAGTTTATATTCTCATTAATCTTAATCCTTGCTGTTGGTTTTGGAGTATATTATGTAATAACAAACTTTTAAAAATTGTATATCAAAACTCTTAAAATTTGCATATCAAAATCGTTAAAAAATGTATATCAAATATTGAAAAACCATAAAAATATGCTATCATCATATAGAGGTGATGTCTTTATGGACTTTAATAACGATGAATATATGCCACGATTAATTGATAAAAACTTGGATGACTATTTAAAAGTTTTTGGAGCCTTATCCGTTGAAGGACCTAAATGGTGTGGAAAAACATGGACATCTTCTAAGCATGCTAAAAGTGCTGTCTATTTAGATGATGATGAAACTAAAGAAAGAGCATTACTTGATTTAGAACTGATATTAAATGAAGAACAACCTGAATTAATAGATGAATGGCACTTAGTACCTAAAATATGGGATAAAGTTAGAAGAAAATGTGATGAAGATTCTAAGAAGGGTAAATATATATTAACGTGCTCAACAGAATTGAATGACGAAAGAAAAAAAGAAGTATTTCATTCGGGGGCAGGGAGAATTGGTAAGATAAAGATGTATACTATGTCGCTTTATGAATCAGGTGACTCTACTGGGGATGCATCCTTAACAGCAATGCTAGAAGATAAACAGAAAAATGTTAATGTAAAAATACCTTCCTTAAAAGAACTTGCTAACCTAATAGTAAGAGGTGGCTGGCCAAGTAATATAAAAGTAGATACAGATAAAGTGGGATTAATACCTAAAAGTTATATAGAATCTATTCTTGATAAAGATATGAATGATGATAAAAAAAGGGACAAAAATAAAATGAGAATGCTGCTTAAATCATTAGCAAGAAATGAATCTACTGTTGTTAGTAATGAAACACTTATAAAAGATATAGATAGTATAGAAAGTAGAATAACTTTAAAAGACTATTTAGACGTACTAGATAGATTACATATAATAGAAAATCAAGAAGCCTATAGTGAGAATTATCGTTCTAAAGAGAGAATTGGTAAATCACCTAAAAGACACTTAACAGACCCATCACTTGCTTGTGCCTCTTTAAATATGAATGCTGATAAATTACTTAAAGACTTAAAAACGTTTGGTTTTCTCTTTGAATCGCTAGTAGAACGGGACCTTAGAATATATATAGAATATTTAGGTGGACATCTATATCATTTTAGAGATAATGTAACAGGCCTAGAAGTTGATTCAATTTTAGAGTTTTCTAATGGCGATTATGCAGCGGTTGAAATAAAACTAGGATATAATGCTATTGAAACTGCTAAGAAAGATTTACTAAAATTCTATGATAATATGATAACTAAACCTAAATTTATGTGCATAATAACGGGAAATTTTACATCAGTTGTAAAAGATAAAGAGACTGGTATATATATTGTTCCTATAACTGCCTTAAAGCCATAGAGAACTAGAAAATAATAATATTTATTTTCTATTCTCTTTTATTGTGGCGAATTTTATGATAAACTCCTGACTTTGACAGTTTTATAAAGTCAAAATCTCTCCAACCCTTATTTTATAAGGATTTAGAGAGATTTTTTTGTTGCAAAAAAATGCGTACGTTGATGCTTATTATTTGTTATTTAAAATTTTTTTGATTTTTTTATAACTTAATATTTCAAAATCGGTATTAAATTTAAATGTGTTGTGTAAATCATCAGTTATTATAGTTCTCTCATAAACTGGTTCATAGCCGCAGCCTTTATGTTCAACCATATTCATATTTCTTAAAGTTTCTAAAATTTGTGATGTAGTATATTTGTAGTTAAGTTTCTTTTCTAATAGTCTGTAAATAAATAGTGATATGAAGCAAGTCATAAAGTGTGCTTTTATTCGATCTTCTCTAGATAGATTAACAGGTCTTGCAAGAAAGTCACTTTTCATAATTCTAAAAGATTCTTCAATTTCCCATCTACCTTTAACTATTTTAAGTATTTCATTAATATCACCAATTAGGTTTGTTGTAAGTGCATAATAACCATCATATTTTTCTTCTTCATCTATAACATCTTGATTAATAGAATAGGTTATATTTTCTGCAACTTCACCATTATCAGTAGAGTTTAAAGAATTAATAAATCTTCTATAATCATTTTGATTTTTACCTTTCCTAGTAACTTGATTAGTTTCAATACTTTTTTTCGCTCTTTCTATTTGATTATTTCTAATACTTCTGTTATAGTCAAAGTATTTAAAACAGAAAGTAACTATTAAATCTTGTTTAACAGACTTAGTTTCAGTTTCTATAATTTTATAAAATAAAGTTTCATAATATTTTTCTCTTAATACTTCATCGTTTTCTATAGTTTCTAAGTTATAAACATTTCTTAAATCATTTGGCATTCTCCATCCATTTTTATCAAATATTTTTTCTTTATAACTTTCTTTTAGTTTTTTTAAGGATTGGGTAATAACAAAACCACGTCCATTCTTAATATTAAAACTTTTTATTTCATCAGATGCAAGACCTGCATCAGTACATAAAATAATTTTAGTATTATCTAACTTAAAGTTATTAACAATTTTGTTTTCTTCTGGAATTAAAGTCTTTTGTTCATTCATATTTCCAGGATATATATTACAAGATAAAGGTAGACCATCACCATCCATGAATAATCCCATGCCAACTTGAGGTTTTGGTTGATGTTGTTTGTTAATACCATATTTTCTAATGTCATCTTCATCATCAATTTCAAAAAAATAATTAGTACAATCATAATATATAACTCTAGAATTTCGATCTATTACTTTTTTACTATTGTTAAATAAATTCTCTTGGATATAGTCCATGTTATCGGCAATATAACTTAAGGCTCTATATTCATCATGAAGTTTAAAGTTAGGCTGTTCAATAAAGTTTTGACATTGTTTAAAGGTTTCCAATTTAGATGATGGATAAATAATTCTAGCATAGACTAAATAAGACAATATTTCGTTTAAGTCAAAATGAAATTGATATTTACTTTTTATATTCTCACATATATTTTTAATATTTAATTCATTATATATTTTTTCTAAAAATAGATATCCAACATTAAATTCTCTTTTTATGCCAGGTAATATTTTTTTATTAGGATTAAACTCTTTTTTTATTATCTCTTCTTTATCAATATTATTAAGTTTAGAAATATATTTTTTTATTTCATTAATTGTATCTGTTTTACCAAATCTTTCTTCAACTTGTTGTTGATTTCCTAATTTTTCAAATATTCTAGTAGTTCGTTTTCCTTTTAAATTTGTATAGTCTTGAATAATAGAATAATAAGAATAATTATTTATCTTTCTAATGTTTAGTCTCATCTAAATCCCACCTTACTATTACTATTTTATCATACATACGAATACATACGCAAGTACTAAAATATAAAAAAACTAGATTTTGTCTAGGGTTGCAAGGATTTTTATATCAAAACTGTCAAACTAGGGTGCCTTAAAGCCATAGAGAACTAGAAAATAATAATATTTATTTTCTATTCTCTTTTATTGTGGCGAATTTTATGATAAACTTTAGATGTAAATAACAATATCGATAAGGGGGAATAGAAAATGAATTTAAACTTTGTCTTAAATGATTACGTTTTAATCTGGAATTTACTCTTTAGTGCTTCTATTTCTTCTGATATTCAAAGCTTTAAACAGAAGTTGTGGAAAAACTATCGTCATAGTTATAATGAATTATATAAAGAAGAAGAATTAATATTAAAAGACCCTAAAAACTATATACCAGATGATGATACTATCTTTGATATGGTTAAAGCCAGTGATATATATAAAGGAATAAGAGAAGAAACAGAAAAATATCGTCTAGATTTATTACATACTTGGGATAAAATAAAAAAAGACTTAAATAAAAACTTAAAAGAGATACTTAGATTTGATATTAAACTATATCATGTTTTAGTTGTTGATAAAAAGTTAGATGTTATAGGAATGAAAATACCTAAGAGTAGAAGAGTAAATACTATTACTTGGGGTAATAGAGTTGATAGTGATAACTATACTCTTGCCATTATCAATATTATTGAACATATCGTAAGAAAAGAACTTGCTAACTATCAAGTAGAATATAAAGATATCGTTGATGCCATCATCGAACTTGCTATTGATAATGAACTAACTTCAAGAGCATTAAATAAAAGTGTTTACTTAAGAGGAGATAGTTCTCTAAAATACCTAAAAAGACAACTATATCCTTACTTTCTTATGTACTTAGGTTATTCTAAAGAAGAGATATTAAATAGAATGATGGAAGATAAGATTATCTTTGAACTAGATAAATATACTTTTGAAAGAGGCCTTGCTACAGTTGATTTAAAGACTTTTATTAACTTTTGTATTAAGAACCAAAAACATATTTTAAAGATTAAAGAATTAGAAATAATATAGGGTAGTGATTAGTATGGATAGTAAATTAAATTTATTTTTAAAAAAGATTAATCTAAATGATGAGTACTTTGACTTTTTTAAAAGTTCAACTTTAGATAAAATAGTCATCAATAAAAACAATAAAAGCTTTTTAGTAAAAATAACTATTGATAAATATTTACCTAAAGATATATTATCTAATCTAGTAGAGAATAAATCTCTCTTTGCCGATGATTTAACTTATAACTTTACCGTTAGAAATCCTGATAATAATATCCTTATAGATTATTATCCTTATTTTTTAGATATCTTAAAAGAAAAAGATAAGATAAAATTAACAGATGTTTATAAAGATTCTCTAATTTATGAAGATGATACTCTAAGACTTATCGCCTATAATAAGAAAGAAGAAGATAGACTAAAAGAAATAAGTAATGATATAAATAACTTCTATCATAATATAGGGTTTCATGACTATATACCTGTTATATTAAGAGAAGATAACGAAATAGAAGAAGAAATAAGTAATGAACTTTCTAATGTTACTATTCCTGAACCTATTAAGAGGGATGTTATTAAAGAAGAGCCTAAACGTTATAATAACAGTGGTACTCCTAGAAGAAGAAAAAGTACTGATGAAGGGTGTATCTTAGGTAAGACTATAGATAGTGAACCTATTAAGATGAGTTTATTATTAGGAGAAGATAATGATGTAACTGTAGAAGGATATATCTTTGGTACAGATTATTTTGAATCTAATAAGAGCAACTTTAAGATTATTACCTTAAAAATAACAGATGAAACTGACAGTATCGCTTGTAAAGTATTTTGTAATGAAGATGAAGAATATGCTAGACTTTGTAAAGCCTTAAAAGTAGGAACATGGCTTAAGATTAGAGGTTATACAAAAATAGATTCATTCGCTAAAGATGAGTTAGTACTTAATGCTAGAGATATTATGCCAATAGAACATGAGGAAGAAGAAATTACTGATGATGCAAAAGAGAAAAGGGTAGAACTACATGCCCATACGATGATGAGTCAGATGGATGGAGTAGCAGATGAAGTAAAATTAGTAAAACAAGCGATGAAATGGGGACATAGAGCTATCGCTATAACAGACCATAATGGTTGCCAAGCTTTTCCTCACGTTTATAACTTAGTAAGAGATTATAATAAAGGTAAGGAGGAAAAAGATAAGTTTAAAGCTCTATATGGAACAGAACTTGTAATGGTAGATGATAGTGTTGATGTTGTTATTAGACCTAATGATGGGAAACTATTAGACCAAACTTATGTAGTTTTTGACTTTGAAACAACTGGTTTTAATGCTGGTGGTGCCGACTCTATTATTGAAATAGGTGCTGTTAAGATGAAAGGTGGAGAAATATTAGAACGTTATGATGAACTAATTAATCCCGGACGTCCTCTACCCGCTAAGATAACAGAGATAACTAATATAACAGATTTAATGCTAGAAGATAAAGATAATGAAGAAAATGCTGTTAAAAGGTTTATTGAGTGGTTTGGTGACTTACCTATGGTTGCCCATAATGCTAAGTTCGATGTTTCTTTCTTAGAAATGGCTTACAAAAAATATAATTTAGGTGAGTTTAAGAACCCTGTTATCGATACCCTTGAATTATCAAGAACTCTAGACAACAACTATGCTCGTCATAGTCTATCTGCCTTAGTTAAAAGATATAACGTTCCATGGGATGAAGAAAGTCACCACAGAGGAGATTATGATGCTGAAGGTACAGCTTTAGTTCTTTATAAAATGTTAGAAAAACTAGATAGTCGTAATATAGAAACGATGGAACAGTTATCTAATATCGTAGACTCTAAAGAGATGTATAAATATGGTAATACTAATCATATCAATATTATCGCTCTAAATAAGAAAGGTCTAAAGAACCTATTTAAAATAGTCTCTTTTGCCAACACAACTTATCTATATAAAACACCAAAAATACCAAGAAGTGTTATTAATGAATATCGTGAAGGCTTACTTATTGGTAGTGGTTGTTATGAAAGTGAAGTCTTTAAACAAGCTACTAGTAAGAGTGAAGAAGAATTATCTAATATTATTAGATTCTATGACTATGTAGAAGTACAACCTCCTGAGTGTTATTCTCATTTAGTAGAAACAGGTGACTTTGCCAATGAGGGTGAAGTAATTAGTAATATTAAGAAAATCATTAATACTACAATAGAAGCAGGTAAGTTGATTGTGGCAACAGGAGATGTTCATCACATAACTCGTGAAGATAAAATCTATAGGGAGATTATCGTAAATCAAAAAGTACCAGGAGGCGGACGTCATCCTCTTGCAAGAGGTGGTATTAAAAATATTCCATCTAATCATTTTAGAACGACAACAGAAATGTTAGAAGACTTCTCATTTCTAGATGATAAGACAAGAAAACTAATAGTTATAGATAATCCTAATAAAATTGCCGATATGGCGGAAATTATAGAAGTTATCATCGAAACAGGAGGAATACCTTTCTCTCCTAAGATTGACAAAAGTGTAGAAACTGTTACGGACTTAGTATTTACAAAAGCAAGTGATATGTATGGTGACCCGCTACCTTATAATATAGAAGAGAGAATTAGTAAAGAGTTATATGGTGATGGAGTCTATGAAGCACTTGATGCTAAATTGAAAAGAGAAGAACCTAATCTAAGTGGAGATGACTTTACTAAAAAGTTGTATGCTAACTTACATAGTACACTTTTAAAAGGTTTTGATGAAGTAAAGAGAGTAATTAAAGAAAATCTTAAAATAACTACCCCTGATATAACAGATGAAGATTTAGAAAAAGCACTTAAGAAAAACTTAGGTGGTGTCATCGGTGGAGGCTTCGATGTTATTTACCTAATCGCTCAAAAGTTAGTTAAACATTCAAATGATGATGGCTATATCGTTGGTTCCCGTGGTTCAGTTGGTTCATCTTTTGTGGCAACAATGATGGGAATAACCGAAGTTAATCCTCTTCCTGCTCATTATCTATGCCGTAATAAAGAATGTAAATACTCAGAGTTTATTAATGATGATGGCGAGCCTTACGGTAAAGATTATCCTTCAGGATATGACCTACCAGATAAAGTATGTCCTAAGTGTGGACAACCTATGGGTAAAGAAGGACAAGACATGCCATTTGCCACCTTCTTAGGTTTTAATGCCGATAAAGTTCCTGATATTGACCTTAACTTCTCAGGAGAATATCAATGGAAAGCTCATGAATATACCAAAGTCCTATTCGGAGTTGATAATGTTTATCGTGCTGGAACCATTGGTACTGTCGCTGAAAAAACTGCCTATGGTTATGTTAGAGGCTACTTTGAAGAACATGGAATTGTTGGTAAAAGAAGTACCGAAATAGAAAGACTTGCTAAAGGCTGTACAGGAGTTAAAAGAACAACCGGACAACACCCTGGAGGTATTGTTGTTATACCAGGTTATATGGATGTCTTTGATTTTACACCATTCCAGTATCCTGCCGATGATAATACCTCTCTTTGGAGAACAACTCACTTCGATTACCATGCCATTGACCAAGACGTCTTAAAACTTGATATCCTAGGTCACGATGACCCTACAGTATTAAGAATGTTACAAGACTTATCCGGTATTGATATTACAACTCTACCAATGGATGATAAAAATATCTTTTCAATTCTAACAAGCCCTAAAGCTTTAGGTGTAACAGAAGATGATATACTTTGTCCAACTGGAACATTAGGACTACCTGAACTTGGTACAAGATTTGTTATAAATATGTTAGTGGAAACAAAACCATCAACATTCGCTGAACTAGTTAAAATATCAGGCCTATCACACGGTACTGATGTTTGGGCAGGAAATGCTAGTGAACTTATTAAAAACAATATTGTTCCTTTTAAAGATGTTATCGGCTGTCGTGATGATATCATGGTTAACCTAATGAACTGGGGCATGAAACCTATTAGAGCCTTTAAAATAATGGAGCATGTTAGAAAAGGTAAAGCGACAAAAGACCCTGAAACATGGAAGGGCATGGTTGAAGAAATGAAAGCAGCGAATGTACCAGAGTGGTATATAGAGTCCTGCCATAAAATAAAATACATGTTCCCAAAAGCCCATGCTTGTGCCTATGTTATGAGTGCCATTAGAATCGCTTGGTTTAAAGTCTATAAACCCATTATTCTACTATGCTGCCTTCTTCTCAATTAGAGTAGATGACTATGATATAGAAACAATGATAAAAGGTTATAATGCTATTAAAACAAGATATGAAGATTTACTTGCTAAAGGCTTTGAAGCGACTAATAAGGAAACAAACATAATAGAGTCTCTTCATGTAGCTTTAGAGGCAACGGCTCGAGGTATTAAATTCGCTCCTATCTCTTTAGAGAAAAGTGATGCGACAAGGTTTGTTGTTGACACTGAACATGAAAATACTTTAATACCACCATTTAAAACAATAGATGGACTTGGCTTGACGGTTGCAAAAACTATAGTGGAAGCACGTGAGAATGGACCATTCCTAAGTAAAGAAGATTTGCAAAAACGTGGTAAAGTTTCAAAGACCCTAACCGATAAAATGACAGAGATGGGTATCCTTAATGACTTACCAGACTCTAATCAGTTAAGTTTGTTTTAGTTGACAAAGTAACAAAGAAGTGGTATAATATGGCTACATTCGATGAAGGGGGAATAAAGAATGGAAAATTTAAATTTTAGAGAGAATGTTTTGAGAATAGGACATTATGATATTTATAAAAAAGGTTCTGCTAGTGTTAAAAATTTACGAATTTTAAATACTGGTAATAAATATGGTATTATGACTACTAAAGCTTGTTTTTATGAAGATGGAATGTCTTTTGATGATAGAAAGGCAATCTTTTTAGAACGTCGCAAAAAGGCTGCAGCAGATAATAAATATGCTTTTGACCCATATAAATTTTATATGCCTATTCAAAATGGTGAAG
This sequence comes from uncultured Bacilli bacterium, assembly GCA_963929435.1. Taxonomy (GTDB): domain Bacteria; phylum Bacillota_I; class Bacilli_A; order RF39; family UBA660; genus Onthousia. The sequence goes on along the minus strand of CAWVIV010000018.1, from coordinate 33,390 downwards.
GTAAAGCAGTAGAACTTACAAGAGAAATGGTAGAAGCCTATGAAGATGGTTGGGACTTAGATATTAAAGCTGACGTTTTAATTACAACTGATAAAATTCCAGGAGTAGTAGCTGGTTTCCCAGTTGCTGATTGCCCTGTTATTGTAGCAAGTGATTTAAAAAATGGTGTAACAGCGACTGCTCATTGTAGTAACAAAATGATTAATAATTATTTACCAATTAGAACTGTAGAAGCCTTACAAAGTATGTATGGTAGTAAAAAAGAATATATATATATCTATGTGGGTCCTCATGCAGGTAAGGGGTACTCTTATGATAGATACCCAGATTTTGCTACTGAAAGTTTCTGGGAACAAACAGGTGCAGTTAAACAATTAGCTGCTAATGATTTTAGAATTCATATGGATAAAGCCATAACATATCAATTAAATCCATCTGAATATGAAACATATATTATAAATACTGATAATACTAGAACTAATCCAAATTATTATTCTAATAATGTTTATAATTATGGTAAAGGACCAGAAGAAAAAAATGGTATGCATTTTGAAGGTGCATATTATCAAAAAACAAAAAGACTGTAAAAAAGAGTTAAAAATAAAAGACTCTTTTTTCTTTTTGTGATATACTTTTAACTAGGAGGAAGTATGGAAAAGATTAACCTAGATAAAGTAAATTACATACAATATGGTAATGAAAAAGGTAAAGATATTATTTTACTACATGGTTGGGGACAAAATATTGAAATGATGGAACCACTTGGTAATCCCTTATCTTATAAATATCATATTACAATATTAGATTTTCCAGGATACGGAAAAAGTGCTGAACCTGATGAAGTTTGGACAGTATCTGATTATGCTGAACTAGTCCATGAGCTAGTGAAAAAGTTAAAGATTAAGAAACCTACATTAATAGGACACTCTTTTGGAGGTAGAGTTGCTATAGTCTATGCATCAAAATATGAAGTAGATAGAGTAGTCTTATTTGGAGCTCCTTGTGTTAGAACTAAAAAAGGCTTAACTTTAAAAGAGAAAATGTTAAAGAAGGCAAAGACTTTACCAGGTATGGGTAAAATTGCCGAAATTGCTAAAAACTATATAGGGTCTGAGGACTATAAAAGTGCTACACCTAGAATGCGAGAGATCTTAGTTAAAACAGTTAATGAAGATTTATCAGACTATGCTAAAAAAATAACTGCTCCAACTCTTCTAGTATGGGGAGAGATGGATGAAGCAGCTCCACTTGAAGAAGCTAAACTCTTAGAAGAATTACTTACTGACGGAGCCTTAATTGTTCTACCAGGAACACACTATGCTTATTTAGAAAATCTACAACAAGTTATAAATATTATAAATAATTTTATGGAGGGATAAAAAAATGATTGAAATACTTTTAATTTTAGTTGCTATCATAGCAATTATTATCAAATCTAAAAAAAGTTTACATATGTTACAACAAAACTTATATAATGAAAATAACCGTTATGTTAAATGGGTTGTTAATAATAGTTCTAATTTCTTTTCTATAGAACTAATAGCAGTCCTTGTAGTAGCAGTCGCTAATGTTTTCTTAATTAATGATAAAACTATAAGTTTAATCTTAAATATAATAGCAATTATACTATATATAGTTTATGCTATTAAATTTAGAACAGATTTAAAAAATGAACAAGTAAAGAAACCTTTAGTAATAACAGCAAGAGTAAAAAGATTAATCGCTACTACTACAATACTACATTTAATACCTATAGCATTAATAATAATCTATAGAGATAATCTCTTAGTTAGTCATTTCTTAATATTTATCTTTATACTTTTCGCTTATCTAAATACTTTTGTAATCTTACTTGCAAACTTTATTAATAAATATACTTTAGAAAAATATGTATATCATCATTTCAAGAGTATGGCTGTTAAGAAGTTAAAGAGTATGCCTAACTTAAAAGTTATAGGTGTAACAGGTAGTTATGGTAAGACAAGTAGTAAAAATATCCTAGCAGATATATTAAACATTAAATATGCAACACTTCCAACACCTCGTAACTTAAATACTCCTTATGGATTAATTATTACTATTAATAATCATCTAGATAAATTTACAGAAGTATTTATCGCTGAAATGGGAGCCTATGTTAGAGGAGAAATTAAAGACTTATGTAATTTAGTTCATCCTAAATATGGTATCTTAACTCGTATCGGAACTGCTCATTTAGAAAGCTTTGGTAGTGAAGAAAATATTCAAAAGACTAAGTTTGAACTTATCGAATCATTACCACTTGATGGAGTAGGAGTACTTAATAAAGATGACCCTAAACAAGTAAGTTATGACCTTAAAAACAAATGTAAGATTTTATGGATTGGTATCGATAATAAAGACGTAGATGTTCATGCTAGTAATATTAAATGTTCTAGTGTAGGAACAACCTTTGATGTAACCTTTAAAGGCGATAAGAAAAAATATGAGTTTGAAACTAAACTATTAGGAAAACATAACGTTTATAATATCCTAGCAGGCCTTGCTTTAGGACGTGAATTTGGTATATCAATTCCTAAACTACAACAAGCCGTTAGAAATGTTAAACAAGTAGAACATAGACTAGAACTTAAGAAAATGGGCTACTTCTATCAAATAGATGATGCTTATAACTCTAATCCAGTAGGTGCTAAGAGTGCATTAGAAGTATTATCTATGATGCCAGGCTTAAAAGTAGTAGTAACACCAGGTATGATAGAGTTAGGTGATAAAGAAGAAGAACTTAATAAAGAGTTTGGTAAACAAATCGCTGAAATATCAAAAGCTGACTATGTAGTTCTAATTGGTGAGAAGAGAACTAGACCTATTAAAGAAGGATTAAAAGAAGCGAAATTCAATATGGATAATTTAATTGTTTACAATGACGTCAAAGAAGCATATAATTTTATAAGAGGTATAAAAACTAAGAAGGATATCTATGCCTTATTTGAAAATGATTTACCTGATACATATAATGAAAAGTAGGAGGAGATAAGATGAAAATTAAATTAGGAGTTGTATTCGGTGGTGAATCTGTTGAACATGAAGTAAGTATTATTTCTGCAGTTCAAGCCATGAATAAAATTAATCAAGAAAAGTATGATATTATTCCTATCTATATAACTAAAGATGGTGAGTGGTATACTGGTAATATGTTAATGGATGTTGAAGTATACCAGGATTTAGATTTAATTAAAAAATATGCTAGTAATGTTGTCTTATATAAAAAAGATGGAGCCTTTGTTCTTCAAAGTAAAGGACTATTTAAAAAGATTATTACAGACTTAGATGTAATATTCCCAATTACTCATGGAACAAATGTAGAAGATGGTGTCTTACAAGGATATTTCCAAACAGTAGGTATTCCTTATGTTGGACCTAATGTCTATGCCGCAGTAGTATCACAAGATAAAGCTTATATGAGAGATATCTTTAAGTCTAATGATATCCCTGTACCAGCCTATACTTGGTTCTATGATACAGATTATAAAAATGACCCAGATGAAGTAATCAAGAAAGTAGAGAAAATAAAATATCCTGTTATTGTTAAACCTGCTACAACTGGTAGTAGTGTTGGAATAGGTGTTGCCAACAATAAAGATGAGTTAGTTAAAGCCATTGAAGAAGCTATTAACTATGATAGTAAGATAGTAGTAGAAGAAGTAATTAAAAACCTAATGGAAGTAAATATCTCAGTTTTAGGTAATTATGAAAATCAGGAAACAAGTGTTATTGAAGAAGTATTATCGAAGAGTGCTTTCTTAACCTATGATGAGAAATATGTAGGTAGTGGAAAAGTTAAAGGAAAACTAGGTGCTAAAATGACTCCATTAAAAGGTTCTAAAGGTATGGCTTCAGCTGATAGAAAAATACCTGCAGACCTTACTGATAAAATGACTAAAGAAGTAGAAGAACTTGCTGTTAAAGTCTTTAGAACTCTAGGAAGTAGTGGTAATGCTCGTATTGATATGTTAATCGATAGTAAAGCTAAAAAAGTCTATGTCAATGAGATTAACTCAATTCCAGGTTCTCTAGCATTTTATCTATGGGACCCTAAAGGAAAAGATTATACAGAACTATTAGATGACATGATTAGTATTGCTATTAAAGATTATAAAAAACGTGAGAGTAAAACTCATTCCTTCAAGACAAATATCTTACAAGGCTTCGCTCATAATGGCTTAAAAGGAATGAAAGGTAAATTACAAAATAAATAGAAACTGTATTAGTAAAGACTAGTACAGTTTTTACATTTATTGACATAATAGTAAGGTTATATAACTAGCATAACTATAAGAAATATGCTATCGTAATAATAGGAGAGTGATGATTATGGAGAAAAAGAAAAGTAAAGGATTGATTATATTTATTGTTATATTAATTATTTGTATTATAGGACTTGTATTTTACATTTTAGTAGATAAAGATATTATTAAATTAAATAACACTACAGTTGAAAATGAACAAGTAGAAAAAAATAATACTAAAGATGATACTGAAGAAAAAGATACAGGAGTAGAACTTGACCCTGAAGATGCAAGTATTAAATATTTATTTAATAATGCCCATCGTCCATCTATAGGACCAGAAGCACAAATTTATAGAGATGGTGGTTATAAAGTAAGTGAGATGAGTGAAGAAGATAAAATGATTTTATTAGCAAGACAATGGTCACCTTTAGTAAAACATTATTCTACAGGTACGAGTCCTAATCTTACAACTACCTACTATTTAGATGAGGATACTTTAAAAGATATTTATGAAAGAACATTTGGTCCAAATACTTATCATCAAGTTAATCAAATAACAGATGGATTATGTATGACTTTAACTTATGATGCTGCTAATAAAAGATATTCTTACATAGGTGAAACAGGTTGTGGTGGCACTACTGCTTTTAGTGTACATGAAAAGATAATAAGTGCTACAAAATATAGTGACAGAATAGAAATAGTAAGTGCTACAGTCTATTTAGATGGTATGAGTCAACAGATGTATAAAGATTATAATAAAACTACTTCTTTAGGAGAACTACTTATTAATGAAAATACAACTAATAACAGAGAAGAAAGAGAAAATACTTATAATCAATATATAGAAGATAATAAAGATAAATTAGAACAATATACATATACTTATACCCTTAATGAAGATGGCTTCTACTATTTAACAAGTGTAGAGAGAACTAAAGAATAGAAAAAAGTAGTGTTTAACTACTTTTTTTCTTAATCATGCTAAATCCTAAATTTATACCTTTATCGATATTTTTACTATTAAACTTTTCAAGCTTTTCATAAATTAAATCTATATAATCATCTAAAGCCATGTTAACTAAACTCCTTGCTGCTATTACTTTCATATCATTAAACACCATATTAACATTACCTATATTATCTTCAAATCCCTTTTCCAAAATAAAATCACCACTACTAACTATAAATTCATCAAGACCAATATTAGTACCTAAATTATATAAAGATAATATTTTAGCAGTAATTGCCTCTTCAATAATATCCTTTTTATGACCATTAAACTCTTCAAAATGATAATCAGGTTCAGGTACATAAATACCTAACTTTTTATTCAAATAACTTATACATCTAGCTTGATAATAATAAGGTGTCATATAAATTTCCCTATTATAACCAGGACTACCATAATAAAGTAGGGGACTAACTACATCTTCGTTATTCTTACTAAGTATTTTTAAGTTATCATATTCACTCTTTACTTTACCATATTCTAAATTAGGTTGTCCCATTAATAAAGTATATTTCTTATGCCCATTATCTAAGACATAAACAACTTCCATGTGCCCCCAATTAATAAATTTAATCTTTATTTTTTTACTATAATAGTTAGGATAATTTTCTTTTAAATAATTAGCAAAGCCATTTTCAATAAATTCACTTGTTTTAATTACCTCTTCAATAGGCTGTTGTTCTGGACTAAGTTCATAATAAATAAAGTCAAAATCATCAATACCTAAAGCTTCTTTTTCTTTCATATTCTAGCCTCCATGTAAGTTATTATAATGAAAAGATAGAGAATTATCAAATAAATTATTGTGAAATAAATTAAAACTACTGAAAATTTACTCAGTAGTTTCGTTTAATCTTTCATTTATTATCTTTAAATTATTATTAAGGCGCTCATCATTTGGTTCCATTTTTAAAGCTTTCTCTAAAAATACCTTACTAGCTTCTATCTCTCCTTTATTATAGTAAGCAATACTAAGTAAGTCATAAGGAGTATAATCAAAGCTAAAGGTTTCATTGATATAGCTCTTAGTATGGTCTTTAATATTTAAAGCCTTATTTACATAATTAATAACATTATCATAATCGTTTAAAACATAATAGAGTAGAGCCATTTCCATATAAGGGTCTCGTAAATAAGGAGCTTCCTCTATCGCTTTTTCTAACCATAATTTCGCTTCATCGTATCTTTTTAAATTCTTATAACATCTCCCAATAAATCTCATAGAAGCACATCTCTCATCTTTCCAAGTAGCCTTTTCTAAGCCTAAATGTCTAATCAAAGTATCAATCGCTTCATTATATTTACCATAATACATGTATTCACGTCCTAAGTAATGCATATTTCTATCATCATTAGGGTCTTCTTTAACACTCATTTCAAGTAAAGGAAGATAACTACTTCTAGATTTAGTTCTATCAGGATAGTGATTTAAAATAATATTATCAGTAACACTAAATGTTTCCACACCATCATATTTTAATATCTCATGGACAGGATGATACCAAGAATAACCTAATCTTTTATGTATTTTTTCATAATAAAAACTTATTATCGGGTTATTGTTCTCATCTAAATACCAGTTATAAATATATCTAAGTCTTGTCGTATTATCATACCATGCTTTTTCAAGTTCCTCTCGCCATCCAGGTAAAAATACTTCATCTAAATCCGTACAGACACAAATATCAGTATCAAGTGGTACTAACTTTAAAGATTCATTTCTTGCTACATCAAATCTCCAAGGTTCTATTTTTTTAATTTCTACATGAATACCTTTTTCCTTAAGTTTTTCTACAGTATTATCAGTAGAACCAGTATCAAGAACATAAATCTCATCAGCTTCCTTCATAGATTCATACCATCTATCCACAAATTTCTCTTCGTTTAAACATATTGCATAAACACATACTTTATATTTACTCATAAATACACCTCTATATATTGTATGTAATAATTATAAAAAAGTAATAACTGCATATAAATATAATAAGGAGGACGTTATGATTAAAAGAATAATTTATAGTTTATTACCCATAATAGGAGGAGCGATAGTAGGGCTAATAACATCAGGATATATGGATTACAGTGATATGGTAAAACCGCCACTAAGTCCACCAGGAATAGTATTTCCAATTGTTTGGACTATCCTTTATATCCTAATGGGAATATCTTATTTTATCGCTACTAAAGATAATGAAGATAATAAAGAATTAGACCAGATTTATCTTTTACAACTATTGGTAAACTTTATATGGCCTATAATTTTCTTTGTCTTAGAAATGTATTTTACCGCTTTCCTTTGGATAATCTTATTATTAATATTAGTTATCGTTATGATTAAAGAATTATTAAAAGCAAATAAAATAAGTGGCTATTTACAAATACCTTATCTTATCTGGTTGTTATTTGCCACATACTTAAATCTTGGAATAACCTTGTTAAACTAAAAAACTCACAAATTGCTGTGAGTTTTTAAGTACTATGGACCAGTAGGACCCGTTGGACCGGTAGGACCTGTAGCACCTGTAGGACCAGTAGGACCAGTGACACCGCTTGCTCCTGTAGGACCACTTACTCCAGTAGGACCAGATACACCAGTAGGACCCGTTGGACCTGTAACACCACTTGCTCCAGTTGGTCCAGTTGCTCCACTAGCACCCGTAGGACCAGATACTCCTGTGGCACCAGTAGCTCCAGTTGCCCCAGTTGGTCCAGTAGCTCCACTTACACCAGTAGGGCCACTAACTCCTGTAGGACCAGTAGGACCTTGTGGAATGCTTAAACTTAATATAAAGTTAGGTGCAGTTCCTGTTATACTAGCAGTAGCAGTAGAACCAGGTGCTCCTGTTGTAACAGTACCTATAGCAAGACTAGGTGTTGCTCCTGTTGTTCCCGTAGCTCCCGTTGCACCAGTTGCTCCTGTGGCACCCGTTGGACCAGTAACTCCCGTAGCACCTGTAGGACCTGTTGGACCAGTTGTACCTGTAGGACCACCTGCAGGACCAGTAGGACCCGTTGCACTAGGTGATAAGTGGCACATACGACTTTTTCCAATAAATATAAGGGTTTGTATAAATTAATTATATACAAAAACGTTCATCAAATGCAATAATTTTAAAAGGTTGCCAACATATTGGCAATCTCTTTTTTGTGGGTTAGAGTTGGTTTAATTGGCAAGTTTGTTGGTATTATACTAGAAATCTAAAATAGGTTTGTATTACATATTTAATTGTGGTAACATATGTATCAGGAAAGTGAGGTAAATATGGATAAAGTAATAAATGAATTAACAGAAACAATTAATTCTAATGATTTAATATTAGTAGCAGGAAGACCATTAACTGGTAAGGCAACTTTTAGTTTAAAGTTAGCAAGTGAAATGACAAAGAAAAACAATAAAAATGTAGTATACTTCAGTTTTGAAGAATCACCAAAAACTTTATATTCGCGTATTAAAGAAAAAATAAACAATAGTTCCCCTAATGATAATATATATGTCATTAATGGAATTGATACAAAATCAATGATAGATATTAAAAAAATTCTTGCAGAATTTAAAGATGTAGGTGCAGTTATTATTGATTATTTACAATTATTAGAAATTCGTTATAATAAACAAGAATATAATGAGGTATTAGAAGAATTAAAATTAATTGCAGTAGAATTTAATGTACCAATTATTGTAGTTCATCAGTTAGGCATAAAGTTTGATAAAATAAAACCTACATTAGAGGATTTACAAAATAGTTCTATAGATGTAGATATTATAAATAAAGTAATATTCTCATATCCTGATAAATCTTTCCATATTGGTAAATAAAATAATTTAGGTATTATTGTGAAAAAATAATAAGCAGATTATTAAATGCAGATGTTTATGATATGAATATTTTATAAAAACTAATATATAAATGAAAAGGTTGTATGAATAATATAATCTTTTTTTTTTGTTATTCTTTGTTAATTTTTGTTAGGGGGTTGTAAATAAATTACACTGTGTTTAACTAGTAGTTAAAGGAGGTGCAAATTGGAAACTAAAGATGATGTTGGAGTAGGTGTAAAGATAATTAATGGAAATGATGCTATAGAAATACTAAAAGTAATGAGTAAGGATACTAAAATCTATGAAGTTTCTCCTATATTAGTTGAATTAATTAATAGTAATATTAATCTAGCAATGGAAGCAGTAAAATATGTTCCAAATATATATTTCCAGTTGTCAGGACAATTTAGATTTAATAAAAAGTTAATTAAAGCAACTATTGAGGCATTTAGAAACTATAAATAACACAGTGAAAGGATTAACGAAATGGATGGATACGAAAGACTAAAACAGTTATATAGAGATGATGGAAAAAATGATAATGCCTTAAATATTATTCTTGAATATCTAATCAAAGTACCAGATATGAGTGAAGTTTACCTTAATCAAGAAAAGAATTTAACACAAATGATGAGTTATATTAATCGTAAAGCTAAAGAACAAGCAGTAAATAACGTAGCAGTTATTGAAGATGAAACAGTGTATAATTGGTCTTTAGAATATTTTAAAAAAGGTAATGAAGAATTAGGGTTAAATGACCCTATACCAATTACTTTAAAAACTAAAGTAGAGAAGAAAGAAGATAAGCCTACGGGTCAATTATCTTTGGAGTTAGAGTTTTGACATACATTAAGAAAAAGTATAGAAGACTATTATCTTTGGCAGATGAAAAGTTTATAATTCCAAGTTGTTTTGAAAGATTTATTAAGGAAAAAGAACAAACTCATAATTTAATTATTAAAAGTAAGAATAGCAAATGTTATTGCACAAATTGTGACTATCATTTTATTTCTAAAGTAAAAGTTAATGATGAAATTAAATGTCCTAATTGTAAGCAAACATTACTTGTAAAAACTGATCGTTTACAACAATGTGAATTTAAGGATAACTTGCAACTATTAGATAGAATTGAAGATACCTTTATCTTAAGAACTTTTGAATTATATTCTTCTTATAATCAGTTTCATACCACCCACAAAATAACTGAATATATGAGAACGATTATTGATAATAATGAGATTAAGGATTTTGTAACTAACCAAGTTCATAACCATATGGGTTATATGTATGTAGCACATTATCAAGAGTTTGAATATTGGCGAGGTAGAAATTATCGTTGGGCTTATAGAGATGTTCAAGGTATGGTATGTCCGTATAACTTAAAAAGGTTATTAAAAAATACTGACTTAAAATATTCACAGTTAGATAAGTTTGTAGCCAAAATGAGTTATATAGATTTTATCTACTATTTTACAAAACTAGCATATTATCATAGCTTTGAAATGCTAGTAAAATTAAAACTTTATAATTTAGCTCGTGAAGCAGATAGGTTTGATAGTGGCAAAACATTTAAAGAAATTTTTGGAGTACCTAAAACATTTTATCCATTTATGAAAAGAAATAATATTGATAGACAGGAATTAGAAGTATTGAAGATTATACAAAAAGAAGATATAAAGTTAATTGATAAACTTAAGGGAATAGGTAATTTAAAAGCACTCTCTAATTATGTGGATTTAGAAAAGGCTTATAAGAAAGTTCTATCTATTGATTATAATAGTGAATATGAATATTTGGATTATCTTAAGGCTTGTGTAAGATTAGAATATGATATGAAAAATAGTAGGGTATTATATCCTAAAAATCTTAAGGAAGCACATGATAAGGCTATTAATTTATTAAAGTTAGTTCTTAATGAGTCAAATGATAAATTAATTAAAGAACGTGCTAAACTATTAGATAAGTTTACTTATAATGATAAAAAGTATGTAGTATTTGCAGCTAATTCAGTAGAGAGTTTACTTGATGAGTCAAAACAACAAAACAATTGTGTTAAGACATATATTGATGATTATGCTTTAGCAGAAACTGATATTTATTTTATGAGAGAAATAGAGCATAAAGAAAAATCACTTGTTACAATAGAAGTTAAAAACAATAGAGTAGTTCAATGTAGAATAAAGGATAATTATCTTCCAAACACTGAACAAATGAATTTTATTAATAAATGGGCAAAAAACAAGATGATTTATTCCAACAATTCATATATAAGATAGGAGAAAGGAGCAAGTTATGGATAGTGCAGTTATAGATACAATAGATGACTATGTAAATGCTTTGGAAACTAATTATATGTTTTTCTTTGCTTCTTTAGTAGCAAGCAATATCAATGCTTTCTATACTAGGTTTAATAATAGAAATTATATGAGTTTAGATGGAATTATTAATGACTCTAAAGAATATTACTTAACAGGTGATAAAGAAAAGAATTTGTTATATTATCTCATAGACAAGACATTAAAGGAAAAGTATCACTTAAAGATTACAGATAAAGAAAAACTTATTGTTGAAAAAATATCAAAAAGTTAAGATATTATATAAATGTTTCATATATATTAGTAAAGTGATAGTTACTATCTTAAAACTTTTAGTCAAAGATAGTAATTACTCACTTATATCAACGATTGATTTACAACTTTGGCGAGAGCAAACTCGAAAACAGCACTACTTGTAATAAACCTCATAATATTGAAACTAGTGAGAGTTAAATAAAAAACAACAATACTAATAATACTAATACTAATATTAATATTAATATCAGTAATAACATTACTAAAAACAAAAATCAAAAACTAAATCCTTTTAAGGTAAGTTTAATATATTCCATAAAACGAGTATTTTAAATTTGTCAGACGCAGATATGGCTTTCAATTTGTTCATAAACTGTTGAATTTGGTGTAAAAACTAAAATCTCGATGGTTTATACTATTAAATAATCAAACTTTGTTACACTTGTTTATTTTGTGGTAAACAAACTGAATAAAATAAGGGTTATCGATGCCGGCTCGCCGTGGATTAGGTACGTCCATGAAACGGATCTGCACTTTCAAGGCACAGCTTACCACAAACCTTATAATATTAATACTATGGTTGAAACTAACAATAACACTACTACTAAAACTAATAATTTAACTATTACTAATAACAATAACAGTTATGAAACTAACAACTAGTTTAATAACAATTATAACTAAAAACTAGAAACTAAATCGTGCAACTAACATTCACGTTTATATTATGGGCTAATCCTGTTTATTACTAACACTATATAAGTGTTATATCTAACTCATAATTAACTTTGTTACAACTGGTGCAAATGTGGTTACACGTTGCACGATACTATGAAAGGAAGAATCAATATGAGAACTAACAAATGGTATATCAGTTTACAACTAAATCAATACTATAAAATAACTGTTTATGATAATGGAATAGTTTATGGTCCTAATAAAGGTGAAAAACTATTCCAATTAAATGAAGAAACTATGACTAAAATTAGAACTATTATTGAAAATGTCCGTCCTTTTCTTGCTAAAAACAAAAGATGTTTAAAGAATAGAGAAGGTAAGTTTATTATTAGAATTAATAACACAAGTAGAAGAACATCACATTATATTACTAATGATGTACTTAAAATAATTAGTCCTTATTATGATAAATTACTTTTCATCATCAAAAATGTAAATAACTACTCTAAAAGTTTCATACATAACAAAACTTTTATAAGTGAAGAAATAAAAGTTTATGATGAATTTGAAGAAGCATTTTATCGATTTCTAACTAATGAAGAAAAAACTATAATAAACACATTAATTAAAACTTACAATGCTACTTTAGTCCTTAAAGCCTTAAAAGTAGCAGTTAATGATAAACTTCCAAGTTTACTTTATATCAAAGATATTCTTAATTATTGGAACAAGTTTAATAACAGTAATATAGTACCAAACCTAAAACTAAATAAATGGGAATATTTTCTAAAAACTGTTGCAAATTAGTTTAATTGTTGTAAAATCCTAATTAAGAATCGTTTTCCAAACAAAAAAGAAATATTACATTACTATATAATTATGTTTATCTAATTATTATAATATGTAATATTTCTTCTATATTAATTATCCATTAATCCTTTTACATAAGCTTTAACTAGTTCTTGTTTATCTTTAGGTAAAGAATTTATATTCTGTAGTAACAACATTAAGTCTTTATCATTATATGACTTACTCATATCATCTATTTTTATTGGATTATCAGTTCTTCCAACAAGATAATCTAAATTACAATTTAGGTAGTTTGCTATACTTATCAACACTGGAAGACTTGGTGTCTTAGCTCCAGAGAGATAAGAAATAAGAGTTGAATCGCTTATTTTAGATTCTACTGCAACTTTGGTTGTAGTAAAACCTTTAGCATCTATAATCTTTTTCAAGTTATCCATGGAAATGGAAGCTCTAATTTTATCATAATTTTCTCTATCGTTTATAATCATTTTCCTCACCTAACTTAATTTTAACAACTTGAAGTGTATTTGTTTTATACCTTAGGTACTTGATTAATTACCACAGGTGTAGTAATATAGCACTAGAGGTGAATGACAAAATGGAAAAAATAGCAATGTACGGAAATATTAAAGAAGAATTGGGAGTAGTTATGGCTTTTGCTAAACTACATGAGGAATTAGGTTTTCCTAAATTAGTACCATCTAAATCAAGAGGTTTTGATATTGATGATATTGAATATAAAGGACATAGAGTAACGCTAGAGTTTGAATACACATCAGATAATTTTATTAATCATGGACACGTTCTTTCTATGATCCCAGAACGTAACTATGTATTAGTATGTTATGAAGATAATTGCAATATTATACAAAAAGTTAGAGATGAATATAAAAAATCCAATCTTGAAGTTATTGAATTAAAAGATTATATTGATATAAAACAAGAAACAATTACTAATAGTAATGAGAGTTTAGAGTATATAGTCCTAAATTATAATCCTTATGTGGCAGGAATGCTTACTATTGATAATTGGACTAAAACAAATATTTTTGGAATTGATGCTACTTTCAAAGATAATAAGATTGTACCCGGTAGCAAGATTTTATTTAAGCAAGGTAATGAAATTGTGGCTGGATGTGATGTAGTACGTTATGAAATGTTTGATAAACCTACTACTGATAATGAGTGGAAACTATTTGCTAGTTTATTAAATTATCCAGTTGGGTTATATAACCTAAACGAAGATGAATTAAAAGAATCTTTTGCTAAAGGATATATTTTCTATGATGATTTTACTGTATTTAAAGATAGAAAAGTTAAGTTTAGTGAGAAACTACCTAATAAACAAATGAGTCATCAAGGTATGATTAAAATTGTTAAAGAAGAATATGACTTATTACTTGGAAATTAATTATGAAAGATTTAAGAAGAATAACTATTAATTGTAGAAAAGGTACTGTGTTCATTATTGATTATAGTGATATATTAGAAAAAAACTTTGATTATAATTTGAAAAATGTTATTCATGATATTACGTTTATTCTTGAAGATTCTAAACAGTATAGAAAAGAATTACTATTGAAATTAATAGAAATGTTACATGAATCCAATAGAATAATGTATATTGGTAAAAGAAATATAACACTAGATAATGATATAGCATATAAAAATGTCAAAGATACTGATATAAAATCATTAAAAGATGTAGTCAATACTAGTAATGTTAATATCTTAATAATTAATGATTTTCAATATTTACTTAATAGTAATAGTGAAACAGTATTTTCATTATTGAAAGAGCTGAAAGAAGAAGGACTAGCTATTGTAGTAGCTTTAAAAATGAGGGATGTTGATGAGATTATATTTCCAATAATAGAAAGTATAGGCAGTATAATTTTAGTAGCTGAAAAGTAATTTATTATATTAAGAATATAGTTGTATCATTGGTTTACATTTGGTTTAATTAGTATTATCGTATTGTATATTGTTTTAAATAATTATATCGTTTAACTGGGGATTAATTTGTTTATTTAAAGTATAAGAAAGTGAGGTGTTATGGTGAAAGAATCATTAGATAATTTAATACAGTTAATAGAGCAGTATTTTCAAGAGGAAGTATGGAATAACAAACCACCATTAAAAGATGTAGATCTACAATTAGTTCTATTAACTTTTAAAATAATCAAAGTTAGAGATAATATAGATAATCAAGAAGATAAAGTAACACCAATTAATGATCTATTAAAGTATATGGCAACTAACTTTAGAACACTAACAATGAGTGAAGAAGAAGCACTAGAATTTCTAAATGGTAGTGAGAAAACAAGAAATATTATAATTACTATATTTAAAAAGTTAGATGAATTAAGCCACTAGTTACTATTCTAATTTAATTTGATTTAGTTTAGTGTTATAGGTTTACTTAAAGAAAAATCGTTTACACCGTGTTTAATTAATACAATAATCCCTCTAAACTCATAGGCGACATACGTTTTAAAAAATATTTGCAATAATAGTATTATGAAATGTGGTGATTACCTATGAGAAATTATGACAAAATGACTTTATCTATACTAGTAAGAAAGAACATAAGAAAGTATCGAAAAATGAGAAATTATACTCTACAAGAATTAGCTGATAGAGCAGGATTTACTCATCAATACGTAAGAGATCTTGAATGCCTTTCAGTAGATAAAACACCAACTCTTGAAGCTTTAGGTAAATTTGCTAATGCTTTAGATATTGATATAAGACAATTATTTGATGATATTAATGATGACAACAAGTAGTTGTCTTTTTATTTTACATAAAAATTGTATATAATGTCGCCTGCCAGTTGTAAAAATATCTTCTCTGTGATAATCTATTATTATAGAGAGGTGTAGTTTAATGATAAAGAAAATTTTATGTTTATTAATAGTTACAGTTATGCTGACAGGCTGTAATGATAGTAAACAATTGTCTTCAATACCAGAAGAATATAGAAATGAATATAAATATGTTTATTTCTATCAAGAGGGGTATTATTTAACAGCAGAAATAGTTGTAAATGCTAATGAGGTTAAATTTGGATATTCAAGTGATTATAACAAACCAGTAGATGTTGAGTTTGGAGATAATAATACATATATTCCAGAAGATATTACAAAAATTGGCAATAAAGTAAAATTTAATCTTTATTCTAACAATATAAAGAAATATGAGTGTGAAATGAATAAAGATAAAATCAGATGTACAGATACTGATGGATATACAGATACTTTAAAAAGGAGTAATGACAATGGCACTAATAAAATGTAAGGAATGTGGAAAAGAAGTAAGCGATCAAGCTACAGTATGTATTCATTGTGGCTATGAATTGAAACAAAGAGTTTGTCCTGAGTGTGGCAAAGGTGTTAGTAAAGATGATACTATATGTAGCTACTGTGGTTTTCATCTTGTTAATAAAAATGATAATTTTCAAAAAAGAAATACTTATGCTTTAGTAGGAATGATATTAGGACTTTGCTCTATTATAACTTGGTTATTACCTTTAGTAGGTTATCCTACTACAATACTTGGAATTATTTTTAGTTCCTTTGGTTTAAATTCAAATAAAAAGGCAATGGCTATTACTGGTTTAGCTTTAAGTATTATTTTCTTTATAATCACATTAATTAATTCCATAGTGGGAGCAGTTATGTATTCATAAGGAGGGTAATTAATTATGGCTTTAATAAAATGTAAGGAATGTGGAAAAGAGGTTAGTGATACTTTAGATGTTTGTATTCATTGTGGTTGTCCTTTAAAAAATAAAAAGAAAGATACACCAAAAATAGACAATAAAAAAGTATCCAATAAATTCATATGGTTAGTTTCACTTTTACCAATTATATCAATTTTAATATATTTATCAGTTTGGTATTTAACTAAATCTTATTATCTAGGAATTATAATTTTAATATTGATAATGTGTATATTCAGTATTTTATTTATAGTATTAGATTATAAGAAACTAAATAAATTAGGTTTAGATGAGAACACTTTAGGCATAAATAAAATTTATAACATTATAATTCCAAAATATCTATTTAAAAGGTTTAGAGTATTAAATCAAAATCCAAGTTATTTTATAGCATGGATAATATCGGCAACTGTTTTTATTGTAATGATTATATTAAGAATTAATCCTTTATTTCTATTAACTGATACTAGTAAATATATAGATCAAGTCTATGATTATAAACTTGATTCTTGTAGTAATGGTACGGTAGAAGAACTTGTCAATAAGCTTATTATTAATCAAAGTTGGAAAAGTGAAATAGATATGCAAGGAAATGTTACTGTAACTGTTAATGGTATATCAAATTTACGAAACTCTGGAGGAAACAATATTATAATGTCCTTTTCTATCAACAATGAAGAGGTTAAATTAAAAGAGTTTTTTGAAAACGAAAATGAGTATTCTATTTCAGATTATGAATCATTACAAAATACATATTGTGAAATGGTAAACTTTGAAATGCCAGAAGAAATAGAAGGCTATGACTATATTTTAAAACCAACAAGAAATGATAGGTATAAAGAAATGTTCCATCAATTAGAAAGAATTTTAAATGAGCAAGAAATTGATGAAAAAGCTTATATTACACAAATAAGTAAAATGTTTATAATGGATTTATATACTTTAAATGATAAAACATCTAGTGATGATATTGGTGGTATGGATTTTGTCCATTCAAATGTTAGAGATAAAATGGAAAGAATTTTAAAAAATGGCGTTTATTATTATTTAGACGATGAAGATTATGATGTCAGTGAATTACCAGAAGTAACAGATGTTTTTATCGAGAAAATCGAAAATATAAATTATAATTATAATCCTGACTTTAATGACAGTTTTGCGTATCAAGTAGATGTCTCAATTGTGTATAAAGAAGACTTAGGTTATCCAACATTTGCTAATCTCATTTTTATACATGAAGGAAATAAACTTTCTTTAGTAGAGGTAATATAGAAAGGGTAATTAATTATGGCTTTAATAAAATGTAAGGAATGTGGAAAAGAGGTTAGTGATACTTTAGATGTTTGTATTCATTGTGGTTGTCCTTTAAAAAATAAAAAGAAAGATACACCAAAAATAGACAATAAAAAAGTATCCAATAAATTCATATGGTTAGTTTCACTTTTACCAATTATATCAATTTTAATATATTTATCAGTTTGGTATTTAACTAAATCTTATTATCTAGGAATTATAATTTTAATATTGATAATGTGTATATTCAGTATTTTATTTATAGTATTAGATTATAAGAAACTAAATAAATTAGGTTTAGATGAGAACACTTTAGGCATAAATAAAATTTATAACATTATAATTCCAAAATATCTATTTAAAAGGTTTAGAGTATTAAATCAAAATCCAAGTTATTTTATAGCATGGATAATATCGGCAACTGTTTTTATTGTAATGATTATATTAAGAATTAATCCTTTATTTCTATTAACTGATACTAGTAAATATATAGATCAAGTCTATGATTATAAACTTGATTCTTGTAATAATGGTACATATGAAGAACTTATAAATAACATCGTAGTTAATCAAGACTGGCAAAGTGAAATAGATATGCAAGGAAATGTTACTGTAACTGTTAGTGGAATAAGTGGAAGTGATGAAAATGCAGGTATTACAATGTCTTTTGATATTAATAATGAAAAAGTAGAATTAAGGAAATATATGTATGATGGCGAAGAAATGCCTTATTCTGAATTTAAAGCATTACAAAATACGTATTGTGAAAGGATAAATTTTGAGATTCCAGAAGAATCAGAACAAGAAGATAACGTTTATAGTAATGAAACTTTACCTCCAACCTTTTTCAAAAATATAAATGCAGATGATTATATAAGACTAAAAGAACAAAATGCTCAAACTTTAATATATATTACAAGAAGTGATGGTTCAAGCGAATATTGCAATATGATGAATAAAGTTATGGAAGATGTTGCTTATCTTAGAGGTATAGAAATTAATCGTCTTAATGCTAATATAGTAGATATGAAAAAAATAACAGAAAATGAAGATTATTTTAAAGATGGATATGGAGTTCCTTTATTGTTAATAGTAGGTCATGGTGAAATAATTGACGTATTAGAGGGATATCAAGATATGAATAGTGTCAATGTATTTCTTAATAATTTTGATTTAACCACTGAATATGAATGAAGTAATAAAAAAAGTTGATTTTGATGAGTTTAAAAGTATTATTAATGCTAATGGTTATAACATGGTATATTTAAGTCAGAAAGGTTGCTCACATTGTGAGAGCTTTAAGGAAAAACTTACTAAAGTGTTAGAAAATAATAAATTACTCTCATATGAAATGGATATTAGTAGTTTAAATTCAAATGAGCTTAACGAATTAGAGGCAATATTCAAAACAGATGGGTTTAATTTAAGTGGTACACCTACACTCATAATAGTTGGAAATGGTATTGTTGATACTAGGGTAGGAGATATTTCAGAAGATGAAATAATAACGTTTTTAAGAGAATATAAATTTATAGATTAGAAGGACTTGTTAAAAGGTCCTTTTAACTTTCAATAAATAAAAGGTTTATAGTATATTGTAATGATATATAAAAGTTTGACACTTTTGTTTAATTTGTGTCTTTAAAGGGTTTACTGTTAGTAGTTTAATATATCATAAGGAGATGAAGAGTTTATGACATTAATTAAAAGTAATGAAAAAGTAAGATCTAACTTTAATAATAAATATACATTTGACAATTTCGTTATAGATGAAATGAATAATAAAGTTGCTTATGAATTTGCTTTAAATGTAGCTCAAGATCCAAGTAAAATATATAATCCACTATTTATATATGGAGAAAACAATGCAGGGAAAACACATCTTTTGCACGCCATTGGCAATTACATTATAGATAATAGCAATTTAAAAGTTCTTTATATTTCATCAGAACAATTTATTTATGACTTTGAAAATAGTAAGAAAGAAGATAACTCTATCTTTAGCAATAAATTTAATGATATAGATGTATTACTTTTTGATGATATTAATTATTTAAGTAGCAATTATGAAATGCAAAAGGAATTTTTTCATATATTTAATAGTTTATATGCTAATAGTAAACAAATAGTTTTAACATCTAATATTGCTCCAAAAGATTTAGAATCGTTTGAAGAACGACTAAAAGTCAGATTCTTTTGGGGATTGATAATTAAAATTAATCCTTTAAATCGTAATCAATTATAAATATTAATTAGTAACTAGATATTTAAGAGAACTTGCAAAAGCTCTTTTTTCATATATTAATTTCTAGTTCCAATTTAAATGGTTTCTTGTGTTATTTTGTTGGTAGTTCATTGTTAAATCAACCAAAGAACGTTTACACGTTGTTATTTTGTATTATTTTTTCATTATATCTTGTAATCACAATTATCTTTGGTAACATTTAAAGTACCATAAAAGGTAATTTGAAAGGAGGTATAGAAATGCTTAATATGTGTATATTAGTAGGAATATTCACAGAACTTATCAAAAAGGATAATAAAATAATACTGATGTTGAAAATACCAAATAGTGAAAAAAATAAAGATGGTATCTATGAGGTGGATCTTATAAAATGTATTGTTCCTAAAAAGAAAGCTGAATATATAAACGAGTATTGTGCGATTAATTCAGTAATAGGAATAAAAGGGAAACTTAAAGTTATCAATAATGAAATGGTAGTAGTTATTAATAAAGCAACATTTTTAACATCAAAGGAAGATGCAGAGAAATTGAATAAAACTAATTATTAGATAATAAGGGCATATAATTGTATGCACTTATTTTTAGAATTTATGTGTTCAAAGAAACAATTGTTACTTTGGTATAAAAATAATGGTAAAAATAGAATAAATAAAAGGGTAATAAGTGTGATTTTAAATAGTAAAAGTTCAAAGTACCTGATTATAGGTTACTTTGGTGAATATAGAAAGGGAAATACAAATGACAAAATATAGTTATCAAAGATTAAGCACACAAGATAAACAATCATTTTTAAGACAAGAAAAATATGCTAGGGATCACGATATTCCTACAAAAAACTGGATACAGGAAAAAGCAAGTGGTGCTAGAAAGGATAGACCTAAATTACAAGAATTGTTATCTATTTTAAAAGAAGGTGATGAGTTATATGTTATTGATGCTTCTCGTCTTACTAGGTCATTAAGCCAGTTGCTCTTAATACTTGATTTATGTAAAGAAAGAAAATTAAAATTAATAATGGGAGATTTTATTTTAGATTGTAGGGGACAACTATCAGTATTAACACAAGGTCAGATCATGATGTTAGGAGTTTTAAATGAAATGCAACGTCTTATGATTGTAGAGTCAGTCAATGAGGGACTAGCTGCTGCTAAAGAAAGAAATGGAGGAGTTAATCCTGGAGGTCAACCAAAATTAACAAAAGAAAGATTATTGAAAAAGAAACCTGAAATATATGAATTGTATGGTTTACTAAAATCAAAGACAATTTCATTTAAAAGTTTCTGTGGTGCTTTACAAGTATGTCCGAATACAGCTAGAAATTATTGTAAAATAATTGAAGGTAAAAACTAAAAAGTTAATAGTATGAGTTTAGCGATGATAAAAGGAGATGCCTAATTGGTATCTCCTTTTTGTACTATATGAGTTCTTTCCCATTTTAAAAGCTTTTCTAATAATTTATCAAATTCAGTTTTCCTTGTATCTTTTTCACAAGCTTTTAGCTTAAGTAAATTATTGATTTCTACTTTAAGACTATCAGGCAGTTCAGTATTATATTTATTGTTAATCTTTTCTATATTTTCAATATTTTTCTCTAATTTTTTTCTACTTTTTCTTTTACTTTTATTTCCTTTTTCTAAATCGCAATCATCACAATAGGATTTTGAGCCAATAAAAGGAATTCCGCAATCGTTACAA
This sequence comes from uncultured Bacilli bacterium, assembly GCA_963929435.1. Taxonomy (GTDB): domain Bacteria; phylum Bacillota_I; class Bacilli_A; order RF39; family UBA660; genus Onthousia. Next base: position 11,272 of record CAWVIV010000018.1, on the reverse strand, counting down.
ATATTTATTCTAATTTTTCTTGCTCTATTTTTATATTTATCATCATTAGCAATATCAACAATATGTAGTTTAAAAATGTACCACACTAATCCGTCAACATTATCAAATTCTGTTTTTAAGCTAAATTGATCTTTATTTTCAACTACTATTTTATGATGCCCTTGTAAAGAAAAATGATTAATTTCCTCAAACGCTTCTATTACTGTATTAAGTATATTGATGTAAGCTAGCTTTCTTAACTTTTTTTCACTTGTAGTTATATTCTTTGCTATTTTATTTGTTAGTTCATTTAATTCTTCTTCTTTAATATCAATTAAATTTTCAAATGTAATACCATCTTCATTATTATCAGTTAATGAATAAATGGTTAAATAAATAAATATGGATAAATCAATAAGACGTTCTATATTTATTTGAAATTTATAATTATTATTTTCTATTTGATACGAGTCGTAAACAAAAGGCATAATTTTATGCTTGCACCACTTTTTTAATTTTTCTTCAATTGATGTATCCCATATATTAAGAAAAATAGAACTATTAAGATTTTCAATATCTCTAAATTCACCATCTTGAATAAATTTATACCCTGATTTTTTAGCCCATTTTTCCGTATATTTTATAACATCAATATTATCAATTTTATTTTTTAATATAAATCTATCTTTATGCATTGGATCCAAATTAATTGAGAATCTGTCATATTTTATATTTGATATATTATCTTTATCTTTATCTTTACTAATTTTATATAATTCTCTACCTAGATTTAAGAAATCAAAATATATTTTTTCTAAATCTTTGTTATCTAAATTGCTTCCTAATGATTCTGGAATAGCGAAAAATAATATACTATTTTTTGTATGTATAATTTCAAGTTCTTTTATAGCTATATTGCCTCTTAATTTTGTATTTAATCTCCTGTTAGATGAAAACGTTTCCATAATGTTTTCCTTTCTTAAATTACTTAAATATTTGTTTCTATTATATTAAATTATTTTATATTGTCAACATTGTCATCAAAAAAAGAATATAAAAATAGTTTCTACTATTTAATTCTTTATTTTTATTTGATATTGTTAATAGCACAAACAGCCATTAGCTGTAGAAAGGAGGAGTAATTATGGATACTGGAGAAGAACCAGAACGAGAAGTAGAAGGATATACTTTTGATGGGCAATTCTATCGCTTCAAACTTTCTAGTTTTATTGAACCGATAAAAACATATTCCAAAGATAAAAACATTACATCTACACTGTCCTTGCTCGATAATATGATTCAATATTGTAGTAATGATAATGATACTTTAGAAAAAGTTGAAAATTTTATTTCTTATCTTCGTAACAAACATTTTTTAACTTCTGATGTAAGAGAAAAAATTTATCAATTAAAGAAAGAGCTTGAAGTAGAGGAAACAGAATATTGTTCTATCAGTGATAAATTTGTAGAGCTATATAACTCAAAAGTTAACCACAAAGGTATTTCATTTCTTTGTCCCAAACTAGATGAACTTACTGGTGGCATTGTGTCAGGAACAATATGTACTTTAGCTGGAGCACCCGGCTCAATGAAAACAACTACAGCACTTAATATTTGTTACAATGCAGTACGAGAAGGTAAAAACGTGGTTTATTTTTCATTAGAGGAAACACCGTTTCGATTATTTGAAAAACTATTATCACGAGTATCTGTTGATGCAGGTGTTCCTTTAAGTGTTAGTGATATTAGTCAAGATAAATTGGATACTAATGATAAGACTAATTTATTTAATAAAGTATTGCCATATTTAAATAGTTTATCAGGTGACCTATATATAATAGGAGAAGAAGATCTTGTTAATTATGAAACTATAACTATTGAAAAGAAACTTAAAGAAATTGATGAGTTAGCAAAATGGCGAACTTTAGAAAAAAGAGGAGAAGAAAATCATGGCATTGATCTAGTTGTAATTGATTACGTACAACTTTTAAAATATGCTTCTTCTGAAAAAGATGAATTTTCAGTAATTAATATGTATGTTTCGTTTTTTAGACGACAAGCCTTATCTTTCTTAAATGAAAAAAGGGAAGTAGCAGTATTGTTACTTTCACAAGTTAATCGAGAAGGTGTCACTTATGCACAAAGACATGATGGTCGTTATCAAATGCAACATATCGCCGAAGCCTCAGAACTAGAGCGTTCTTCAACTTACGTTATTACAGTTTATGCAGATGCAACTACTCAATTATCTAAATTATTAAAAATAGGAGCAGTTAAATTAAGAAATGCACCATTACCAATGGATACCATAAATGTATTTGCAGACGGTGAATATTATCATGTAGGTATTTCGCCAACACCAACTCAAAAAGAGTACAATATTTCGGATATAGAATCAAGTAGTGTAAATGTATTACCCGAGGAAAATGAAGATGAACTTCCAGACAAACTAAAAAATGTTCTAGGAGAGCTATTTAATTAACAGAAGGGAGAATAATAATGAGTACAAGTATATTAGAAGAAACATTGAAAAAATTAAATATTCCAACTAACTATAGTGACAATGAACGGCACATTATAACTAATATTTTACCTTTTGATGAGCTAAAAATAGTAGGTAGTAGTAAGTTTATACAACTAGTTGGTGAATCAGGCACAGGTAGAACTTCGATAGCACTACAAATTGCTTTAGCATACTGTTTGCAAGGTTTAACTGTAGTATTTGTTGATGCTGATGGGCATTTAACAGAGCGAAAATTAGATATGTTTTCTGAATATCGTAACAAGAATTTTATATTTATTAAAGAAAGTCTTTTCAATGAGTTGGAGCAGATATTAGATGGTCTTATATCAACAGGAGAAATAGACTTAATAATTATAGATTCGTTACCATCTTTAATTAATAGTGGATATGTAAATTGTAAAAAAGGGAAGAAAAAAACTATTTCTATTGATAACAATAATACAAATTATGATTCTCGACCGTTGGGATTATTTATAAATAAGTATCATTCTATTTGCAGTAGAACTGGAATGAGTATGTTATTAGTCAATGGATATAGAAACAAAATTAGTAAATTGAAAGGAACAGTGCAAAAAAGATATGGCTTAAAGACTTTAGATTATTCTTCTTCAGATATTATTGAAATAACAGAATATACAAAAAATGTAACCTTAAAGAAATTTATGGATACTTTTAGTAAATCTAGTCAAGGTAAGCCATTATTGTTTAAAGTTGTTAAAAACAATACTGTTAGTGAAAATACAATGTATCCATTTTTCTTTAAATATGGAAAAGGGGTTTCTAATTATTATTATGGTATATTTTATCTTTTTTTGAAAAACAAAGTAGTACAAAATGGAGGATATTATGCCATACCAGAATCTAAAGTTAGTGAAAAAGGTATAGATAGATTTGCAAACAAAATATATGAATTAATGCCCAATTTGTATAAGAACAATAAGCGAGAAATTATTGAATGCATTTCAAAAAAAGAAGAATAATCTTTTTAAGTGCTAGACCTATTTATAAGGTTAGATTGAACAGGCAATTTCTTGTAGCCATATAATCCTGTAACAATAAAAAGAAGAAGATTAATGTTAACGGTATTAATAAACTTAACATTAAGAGGAGGGTTAAAAATCTAAGATTTTTAACCCCAACCAATAGTAAGGAAGGAGGAAAACTATCATGATTAAACAGTCAGTTGATGAAATAATGTTAAAAATAACAGAAAACTTATTAGAATATAAACGTTATAATTTAACACTAGAAAATAATATGCTAGAAGTAGAAAAACTACTTATTGATTTGCAAAAATTAATTTCTTCTAATATAGCATTTAGACTACAAGTAGATTCTAAATATTTAGAATCTATAGAAAAAATGTATAGTACCTTTTTTAAGGTAATGGCTGATATTAATAAATTACAGTTAGATATTTCAAAACTAGCTGCCACAGTAGAAATTTAAAAAATAAACTTTTTGAACTTTTGTTATAAGGGTTTCATTAGTATCTAAAATGTTTTAGATTAGACAATGTAAGTTGTTTTCAGTCTAAAACTAATATCTTTGAATACCCTTTATTAGGGAGGTTGAAAACAATGAAAGTTATAGTGCATTTTAAGGAAGATGGTCCTATATTGCAAAAGTTAATAGAAGAACTCTTATTAGAATGTTGCTGTACTAGTTAAAATAGCAAAGCAAGGAGGGATATTTTTGGATAAGTATGATAATTTCTTACAGATTGTTAAGTGCTTTTTAATAATTATCTATGCCAGACTTTCCAAAGAAGAACAAGGAAAGTCAAAAGAGGAACAAAGTAAAAGTATTAAGAATCAAATAGAAATATGCAAACGATTTATAGAAGCAGAAGAACAAGAATATCCTAATTGCAAGTTTAAAATAGTAGCAATACTAAAAGACGATGGAGTTTCCGGAACAACTTTCGAACGTGATGATTTTAATAAATTAATCAAAAAAATAGAATCAAAACAAGCCAATATGGTTATTACAAAAGACTTATCCCGTTTAGGTCGAGATCATATTAAAACTGATGACTATATCGAAAACTGGTTTCCAGAACATAATGTCCGTTATGTATCAGTTATGGAAAGTGTAGATACTTATGCTGATACTGTTTCAAATGAAGTTGCACCATTAATTAACTGGTCTAACGAACATTTCGCAAGACAAACATCAAAGAAAATAAAAAAGACTTTTAGTAATTATAGGGAAGAAGGTAAATGGACTGGTGGCGAGCCACCACTAGGTTATAAAATAGACCCTACTAATAAGTATCGTTTTGTTATTGAGCCTAAAGGTGCAGAAGTAGTTAAAAGAATATTTACTCTTGCCAAAGAAAATCATAGTCTTGATGAAATTTCAAATATTTTAATTAAGGAAAATGTCCCCATACCAAGCGTTATTAAGGGTAATCATAGAAAACTTAATAAAGATATATTGGAAATATGGAATACAGATACTATACGAGACATATTGCAAAACGAAATGTATTTAGGACATATGATTCAAGGAAAAACAACTCGTTTAAATCACAAGTCAAAGAAGATTATTTATTTTCCTAAAGAACAATGGGTTAGAGTAGAAAATACTCATGCTCCTATTATAGACCAACAAACTTTTGATAATGTTCAAACACTTATTAAGTCTAACAAGAATAAAACCTGTAAGACTCATGATTATCTATTAAAAGGTATGATACGTTGTGCTGAATGTAATCACAGTATAAGCATCCAACATTATAAAGAAAGAAAATCAAATTATACTGTATGTAACTATTATCGAAAGTATGGTAGTAAAAAAGCAGTTTGTACTGCACATAGATTTGTTTATGAAGACATAGAAAAATTAGTGCTAAAAAGCATTAAAGAAGAATGTCTAAAATATGTAGATAGCACTAACTTTGCTGATAAGTTAAAAAGTAAAGAAGAAAGAAAACAACTCCAAGTAGATTTGAAGTTGAAGATAGAAAAGTGTAATCGTGAAATTGATAAGTTAAATAAATCCATGGATAATATGTATCGTAGATTAGATGCTGGTGTAATTGATGAAGAACAATATTTAAGACTAACACAAGGTACTAAAACAGATATTGAATATGAAAAATCTCTGTTACAACGATATAACAATGATTTAGAAAGTATTAAGAATAAGAATATTGTAGAGCCTGAATACTCTAAAATAGTAAAAGAATTTTTATCTCTAAAAAAGCCTAATAAACTATTGATTACGAGGCTTATAGATGTAATTTATTTGAGTGAAGATGGAACTATAGATATTCATTATAAAATACAAAATCCATACAAGGAATAAAGGAGGAAAATGTCATGGAAAAACTTACAAGTGAAATATATGAAAAAATGAACAACCCATTAAAATTTCTAGAAAGCATGGGAAAAACAATTAAATATTTACCTAATGGTGTAGGTTATGTTAAAACATCAACTAAAGATAGTCATTTATTAAAAGATGGTGCTTATTGTGATCATTGCAATAAAAAAATAGAAGATGGTTATCTTGTTTGGGCTACACATAGTTATTTTTGCGATAAATGTTTTCAAAAGTATATAGTTGATTATAAATTAATAGAAGAAGATGATATAATGTTAGAATTGCAAAAGGATATATCTACTTTCATTTGGTATTTATCCTATTTTGATAAAGATGTTTATAATACCACTATAAAGATTAATTTGGGTATGATAAAACAAAGTGATGTAATATTTCCAGTTAGTTAGAGCTTTTTGCTCTTTTTTATATATAAGGAAAGTGCGTTTAAAAGCGTTCAAAACAAAAGTGATACCAATGTAATTTGGTATCACGACAAAAAGAATAAAGCAAAAACTTTAAATTTTAATTTGTTCCATAGTAGAACCGCAGTAAGGACATTCCATTTTAGGAATGTCTTTCTTTTTGATAAATTTTAAAAAATCCAATCTGTTCGTTAACGATAAACTCAGGAACAGGGATCTAACTTGCCACATTTCTTACATTTGAAAATATATATTTTTTCATCTTTACCAAAATAATTTTTGGCACTATTTAATAATTTTTCTATTTCTTTGTTTTCATTTTTCATACTATAATAATCCTTTCTTAAGTATAGATACTATTATAGTATAACATTATATTATTACAAATAGGACAAGTAAGTGGATCTATTTCAAAATTAGTTATAATAAGAGTACGCCAAGAAGTAAGTTTACTAAAGAATTCTTTCTTTTCCTTAGAAATAATTTTTGTAACTTCAATATCTATTTTAGTTGAATTATGATAAGCACCCATAAAATCTAATTTGTTTAACAATTATAATCTGGAATATGGATAATGATTCTAGAAATAAACTCATAAGCATGTACTTTTTCGATAACGATTAAATCATCATTATGTCTTTGATACCAAAAGATAACAAAGGTACCATCATAATCAATAATTCTAGATTCAGCCATAACAGGGCGTGCGACATATCTGCAAGCATATTTAATTAAATCAATATAAGATTTAAACTTAGAAGGAGGCGCATAAACATAGAAACCATCTTTGTGTTCAAAATACATTTTATTTTTAATTTTTCTAAATTCATCTTTACCAATATCTTCTTCTAATAAATCCAAAAAGTACTTTCATAAATCGTTTACGAAATGATGGATAAGCAAAGTAATCAACTTTAACAAATTCTTTACATTTATTAGATATACCACCATCCATTAAGATCATATGAATATGAGGATTAAAAAATAAGACTTCTGCCAAAAGTATGAAGAATAGAAATATAAGCAGGAATAAGCTCTTTCTTTTTGTACTTGTTTTCAAACCAAGAATTAACAGTAATAGAAGCGGCTTTAAAAAGATAATTAAGTCTTTTTCTATCTTCTCTAAAATATACTCTTAATTCATCTGGAATAGTAAAAACAACATGGCGATGTTTACATCTAAATAGTTTAGAAAAGATAGAAGATTCTCTTTGTTTATTATATTTGTTTCCCACAAGAAGAACAAAGGACGAGATTTACAGGTATGAGGAACTATTTTTTCTTCACCACAATTAGGACATTTATAAACGGCATAACCTAAATCCCAAGTTTTACATTTTAACATTCTTTCAACATTAGAAAATACAACATCTCTAATATTAAGTTTAGGATATGTTTCTAGAAATTTATACCACCAATCTTTAAAAATTTCTTTAATTGTAAATATTACCTTTTTATTTTTAACTTTATCTCTGTATTTGTTCAAATTCCCTATCTTTTTCTGTACATATTATCATATTACCACCATAATAATATTGTAGTACAAAAGAAAACAACCGCAAAGCGGTTGCGTGAATGAAATTTATTTCATTCTTTTTTTATATTTCTATAATTTATGGTGTGCCACTTTAACCCCTAACCAGTTGGACCAGTAGGTCCTTGAACATAACAGAAACGGCATCTAGGATGAGCATTATTATTGCAAGAATCTCCAAACATAGCAATTCTCCTTTCCAATATAGTTTATGATATAATTTAAAATTTAGTTATTACTATTATCTAAGAAATGATATAATTGAAACTAGGAAGGAATAGATACTATGAACTTTAATAAATTAATACCAGAGTTAAGTGTAACTAATATAGATAAAAGTAAAGAGTTTTATCTTAAATTAGGATTTAAAATAATGTATGAAAGAAAAGAAGATAAGTTTGCCTTTTTAGAACTGGAAGGTAATCAATTAATGATAGAAGAAATTAATGATAATTGGAATACCGGAAAGTTAGAGTATCCTTTTGGTAGGGGGCGTAAATATAAGCATGACTATAAATGATATAGATAAATATTATCAAGAATTGAGTTAATAAAAATATAAGCTTCTTTAAAGACATAATGACAAATGAATACGATGTCAATGGAAAAACATATTTAGATAAAGAGTTCTTAATTCAAGACCCTGATGGTTATTTATTAAGATTTAATGAATAGAAAAACTACAAAGTTTAGATATTAGTACTCTGGGTGTAAAAAATTTTTGTGGGTAAAATAATGGTTATGGTATACTTATCTAAAGAATAAAGGTGGTAGATAAGTATGAGAACAATAGAACAATTTGAGAAAAAACATAAATAATTTAGATACAAGCTTTAATAGGCTTATATCTAATGATAGTTTAGACATAAATTCTATTGAAGAATTAGCAATGAATAGCATTGATGATTGCAAGAGTATTATTAATAACCATATAGAGGAGTTGATATCTAAAAATATAAATGAACAGGAACTAATAATTAAAAAAAAACGAGAATGGAAATGAAAAAGGATTCAAATTAAAAAATCATGGAAAAAGGTAAAATAGAAATCATAATGTTAAATGGCAAAATAGAGATTTATAGAACCATACTTCAAATAAATGATATTATTGATTTAGATAAATATAACTTAAAAAGTAAATTAATTACCCCTTTAGATGAATATCTAGGAATAGATAAATTACCATTTAAAGCGTCATTAAAAATGATGATAAAAATAGCATTCTGGGGACAAAATCAGGCATCATTTCAAAAAGCTAGTGATATGTATATATATGGTATATGGAGGTTAAAATATCTTATGTTACTGTAATGAAAATAACTAAATATGTAGGTAAATTAGTTTATGATTATAACTATAATAAGGCTATAGAAATTTGGAATAATCGCACTAATATAGATATGACTGTAACTAAAAAGAAAGGTACTTTATATATTCAAGCAGATGGTGCAAGTGTTAATACTAGAATAGAAGATGAAAACGGTTCTACCTGGAGAGAAAATAAACTAGGTATTTTCTTTTCTGATGATGATATGTATAAAAGAAAAGACAAGTCTAATATTATTAATCACAAGGAATATGTTTCTTATATTGGCAATGTTGAAACTTTTAAGATGTTAGTATTTGCCAAAGCAGTAGAACTAAAATACTGGGAATATGAAAATATTGTTTTTATTTCTGATGGTGCCACTTGGATTAGAAATATGATAGATGAACTCTTTCCTGAAGCTATTCAAATATTAGATAAGTTTCACTTAATAGAAAATATAAACGATTATGGTAAGTTTATATTTAATGATGATACTAAAAAGGTAGAGAAATTTAGAGATAAAATAATCGGTTATTGTTATTCTAGAGAATATAGCTTGATAGTAAAAGAACTAAAGAAATATAAAAATATAACAATACCTAAAACTGTTTGTAATTTATCAGTTTATTTAGAAAACAACAAAAATAAAATAGATTATTCTACTTATGAACACAATGGCTGGTTTGTAGGTAGTGGTGCAATAGAAAGTTCTAATAAAACCGTAGTACAACTTAGATTAAAACAAGCAGGAATGAGATGGAGTGTTGAAGGTGCTAATTATATGATTGCATTAAGATGTATGTATGAAAGTGATCATTGGGGTGAAATAGAAAAAATAGTAGTTGATGAAATATATCATTAACTACTATTTACCCACAAAAAATTTTTACACCCTAGTACTCTTGGAATTTTGACATTTATAAAAAAAAAATGTTATTATGAATACACAGGAGAAATTTACATAAAATAAAAAATGGGAACATTCAGCTTAGCAACGTTGAATGTCTACCCAAATTTAATTAGGTTGACATTTAATTCAAATGCGAATTAAGTGTCATTTTTTTATTACTACTATCATAATGATAAGGAGAAATAAAATGATAGCAATGAGTTTCAGAACTTTTATGATAAAAGTCTTAGTTTTCATTTTTATCAAACCTCCTTTCCTAGGATGGAGGTAGACACTCAAGATAACTGATGTTCCCTATAAAAAGTATACTATTAATAACTAAGGATGACAATAGAATAAAACATATTTTCTATAAAAAAAAATAATTGTATCTCTATAAAAACATTGATATAATACTTATAGAATAGAAGGTGTTATTTATGAGAATTGGTATGATTATTTTATTTGCGATTCTTTATATCGCTTTAATCGCTTTATTTATATTAGGTTATAAAAAAGAAACAGAAAAAAGTATGGGTAACTAGTTTAGTACTATTTCTAATCGCTTTAGTTGCCACTATTATCATAACAAGCATATATGCTTAAAAAATACTGTCAAGAATAGTATTTTTTTTAATGAAATCAGCTATTTAATGGTATAATAAAAATGTAAGGAGGTATGAAAATGAGAGAAGAATGGAGAAAGGCTTCAAAGAAGGAGTCTGGACTAAAGAAATAAATGTTAGTGACTTTATTAAAACTAACTATAAAGGATATGATGGAGATGAAAGTTTCCTAGAAGGAACTACAGAGAAAACTGATAGAGTTTGGGGAAAATGTAGTGACTTATTAAAAGAAGAACTAAAAAAAACACGTTCTTGATATTGATGTAGACCATATGTCAGGGTATTAATGCTTTTAAGCCAGGGTTATATCAGTAAAGATGATGATGTAATCGTAGGACTTCAAACAGATGCTCCACTTAAAAGAATAGTTAATCCATATGGTGGAATTAGAATGGTTTATCAAGAACTAGATGCTTATGGATACAAACTAAATCCTGAAGTTGATAAATATTTTAATGAATATCGTAAAACTCATAATCAAGGTGTTTTTGATGCTTATACACCAGAGATTAGAAAAGCAAGACATTGTTGGCTTATTAACAGGACTACCTGATGCTTATGGTAGAGGTAGAATAATAGGGGGACTATAGACGTGTCGCTTTATATGGTATTGACTATTTAATGGAACAAAAGAAAGATGAATGGGATAATAAACGCAG
>CAWVIV010000017.1:0-15479 GCA_963929435.1 uncultured Bacilli bacterium | reverse complement strand
CAGTCGAGCGCTGCGTAGTAGTAGGTTTAATAAAAATAACTTTCTCATTATTAATAGTAGTCTCTACATACATAGCATTAAACTTTTCTTTAAAATTTATCTGTAATATTTCTATACTCTAAATATCTATCTACTAACATAAATCCCATATTATGTCTTGTATTTTCATATTCTTTTCCAATATGTACCAAGTCCCAACAATTAGTTTCATAATGTTACCTCTTTTCTAAAAATTATTTCCCGGGAAATAATTTTATTTATTATTATCAAGATATTCTTTATAGATAATAGACTTAGGAATACCTCTTTCTTTTGCTACTAACTTAATAGATTCATTCTTAGTAATTACCCATCTTTTATATAAAAATTAACGTGTTCTACAATGACCTCATACTATTAAAGTCAAATTCTAAACTTAGCACCTTCTACCACAATAACAAATTCCTCCTTTAATAGGAAAATCTTTTTCTAATACTTCGCTTATTTTACCTCTAATCGCCTGTTCATACTTTTTAGATATTTCTCTAACTACACAAATATTTCTATCACCAAAGACCTCTTTAATATTATTTAAAGTATTTATTAATCTATGAGGTGCTTCATAAAATATTAATGTATAGGCGTGATTTCTTAAAGACTCTAACTCTTTTATCTGTTTATTTTTCTTAGCATTAAGAAAACCATAAAAAGTAAAAGGAGACGGAGCTAGGGCAGATATTGTTTAAAGCTGGAACAAATGCTGTCGCTCCTGGCAAACTCACAATATTATAATCATGTGATGTAATATAGTCAACTATTCTATACCCAGGATCACTAATTTAAAGGCAGTACCCTGATCAGTAACTAACCCCTACATTTAAACCTGATTCTAAAAATCCAAGGACTTTATCTTTCATTTTATCTTCATTAAATTCATGACAACTAACTAACTTTTTTTTTAATATTATATTTACTAAGTAACTTAGAAGTCTCCCTAGTATCTTCACAAAGTATAACATCAACAAGTTCTAAAGTCTTTAATCCTCTAATAGTAATATCATCTAAATTACCTATTGGAGTTGGTATCAAATATAAACTAGGCTTATCCATCAAGTAACACTACTTCCCTTCTCTAAAATAATAGGTTTCAACACCTTTAATCCATGTTCTTTACCACTCTTCCTTGCTTCCACTAACACTAACTTACTATTACCATCTATATCATGATAAATAAACTGTATCTCTTTAATAGCCAAGTTATTCTTAATTAAAGCATCTCTAATCTCAAACAATCTATCCGCTCTTTGTATTAGGAATAGTCTTCCTCCATCTCTTAAATATATTTTTGATAGTCTAGCAACATCACTAATATTCATATTAGCTTCATGTCTAGCCATCTTTAAATAATCTTTATTACTAACAATAGATTCATTATCTATAAGAAAAATATGGTGGATTACAAACAATAATATCAATAGAGTTAATAGTAAAATATTTATCTAAATTACTAATATCATCATTAATAACTTTTATTCTATCCTCTAAATGATTATTTTTTATAGTCATCTCTGAAAGTCTAGAAGCTTTATTATCTTTTTCTATTCCTACCATTTTTATATCAATTCTAGTGGAAAGAAGTAAAGGTATAGCCATAATTCCACTACCAAACTCTACTAATAATTTATCTTTACTTTTTATTTTAACATAGTTAGCAAGAGCAAGGTTATCAGTAGTAATCTTAAAGTAGTCCATCATCATAATAAAATATTAAGTTCTTACCATTATGTGAAAATTCCATTTTTTTTACTCATTAACACTAAATTCTAAAACTCCCTTATCTTTAAACTCTGCTTTATATCTTCTCTTAAACACATCTACTTCTGTAACTTTACCCAAACCTTCTTTTGTTTCCACTAAACTACCAATATTAGGTAATCCTTTCTTTAACTCTGTATAAACTTCATCCTCATAATTCAAACAACATAAAAGTCTTCCACAACATCCATTTATCTTTGTAGGATTTAAAGCTAGAAACTGATTTTTTTGCCATATTTATAGAAACACTAGAAAAGTCTGTTAAAAAAGTACTACAACATAAAAATAAACCACAAGGTCCAAGACCTCCTACTTTCTTTGCTCTATCTCTAACTCCAATTTGTCTAAGCTCAATTCTTGTCTTATAACTCTGTGCTAAAGCTTTAGCAAGATCCCTAAAATCAACCCTAGAATCTGCTGTATAAGAAAAGAAATAATTGTTTTCTATCAAAAGTATAAAAAGAAGAAATAAAATGCATATCTAAATCAAGCTCTAAAGATTTCTCTTGAGCAAAAAGTTAAAGCTTCTATACTATCCTTTTTATTCTTATTGTGTTTGTTCTCTATCTCTTTTCGTAGCAACTCTAACAAAAGAAGTTTTAATTTCTATATCATCTTTATTTTCTATACTCACTATGGATGCAATTTTTAACAAGTCATCACTTTTAACAATAATTTCCCAACCAACTTTAAAAAATATATTATCAGGACAATTTACATAATCATAATCATTAAATAATTCATCTATATAAGATATTTTTAATAGTTTCATTCTACACCTCCATCAAAGAAAGTAATAAATCATCAATCCATAATTTTCATATTAACATTATATTTCAATTTTTTAAAGTTTTTTATCTAATATAGAGGACAATATTAATAATTTCTTCTAATTTAGTAGTGCCATCTTTTTTATTTAACAATATCTCATAATATTTAAGTAATTCTCTAATAAAGCTAATTGACATACTCTTATCTTTAAACAAGTTATTATTATAATAATTAAATTTAAGTAATAAATCATTACTCTTTCTATTATTTATATCTTCAATAAAAGAAAGAACATCATCACTAAAACTAATATCACTACTATCCTCATATTGAAGTCTTATAATCTGACATCTAGATTTAATAGTATCCAAAATATTAAATTGATTACTAGTAACAAAGATAGCCACAACATCATCACTTGGTTCTTCAAGAAACTTAAGAATTGTATTAGAAGCACTAATGTTCATCTTTTTCACATTCATATACAACATATACTTTTCTTGTATTATAAAGTGATTTACTAGAAAACTCATCTCTAATAAACAGCAATTGCTCTTTCTTTATCTGATTATTAATAGGATTAATTTCTATATAATCAGGAAACTCCTTATTTTCAATTAAATGTAATAATTTATCTTTAGATATAGTAACATCATGATTTTTATAAGAGTCTTCATATATTTTCTCTACTAAAAAAAGAATATACTTCTTTACAACTTCTAAACTGTTATTATTAGTTTCTATCAGATACGCATGTGACAAAAAGCCCTTATCAAGAGCTTTATTTATCTCATTATAAAATTTAGGCTGTAAAGACTCTACTTCTAAATCCATTACTATATCCACCTCTTAAAACATTAATACTTTTAATAATACCAAAACAAAGAGCATTGGAAATCCAAGTATACTAACAGATCCTACTGTAATAATATTAATAGGAATAACCAAGTTAAATCTCGTTGCAATTAAATTATAACCATATAATATAAATGTACTAATTATTATTTTTTGTAAAAAACGCCATACTTTCTTCATAACTTGCTTCATAGTATTCACCTAATAAAGCATATGAAAAACTATTTAATATTATGAAACTTCTTTTCTATCTTCTAAAGCTTTTTCTAAAGTAAGAGTATCTATATATTCCATATCAGCACCTATTGGTACTCCACTAGCAAGTCTTGTAACAACAATATTCATTCCTTCCAGTATTTTTTTTAATATATAAAGAAGTTATTTCCCCTTCCACACTAGGCTTTAAAGCAAGTATTACTTCTTTAATATTTTCATTCTTAACTCTATCTAATAATTTATCAAGACCTATATCTTCAGGATTAATATCATCGAGTGGTGATATAAGACCATTAATAACATGATATAGCCCTTTATAAGTACCTAACTTTTCAAACAAGAACACTATTTTAGAATCTTCTACTACTAAAATAGTCTCTTTTACTCTTAAATCAGAACTACATATTACACACTCATCTTTATCAGTAAGCGTATTACAGATCTTACATGGATGAATATTATTTTTAACTTCCTCTAAATTTTCTTGTAACAATCTAAATTTATCTTCATCAAAACCAAGAACAGAAAAAGCCATACGTTCAGCAGTTTTTTTCTCCTATTCCCGGAAAATTTTCAAAACTCTCTATTAAATTCTTTAAACTATCAGGATACATTAAAATAACCCAGGTATAGAACTAAAACGTCCCATTTTCTCTTCTGTTACTTTATCTACTTGTTTCATTGCATCATTTACAGCAATTACTATCATATCTTGAAGCATTTCTAAATCATCACTAGAAAAATCAGAGTCACTTTCAATTTTAACATCTATTATTTCTTTCTTACCATTGATTTTAACTGTTACTAAACCATTAGTACTAGAAAAACTCCATCTTATCAATTTCGTCCTTAGCTTTCATCATATCACTTTGTAATTTTTGAGCTTGTTTCATCATCGCTTGTATATTCATAATATTCCTTCTTTCTATTCAACTTTCTACTAAATCTCCAAACATCTCAATAGTTTTACTTATCAAGTCGTTAGATTCACTATTTATTTTATCATCTTCTTCTAAAGTATTCAATACAGGTTCTTCTTGATATTCAAAGTGTTTTCCCTGTTTATGAAGATTGATATATTCTAACTTTAATTCATTCCATTTTGACGTTGTAATAAAGGCTATTTTTTTTAAATGAACCTGTCTTCTCATTATAAAAGTCATTTAATTTATCAAAATGATTACTTAACTTATCTACCATTCCTTCATAATCATAACTAATAACAATATTTTTAGGACTAGAAGCTCTAATCTTACCATCTAAAAGTTCACAGGCAAGATAACCATCATTAGGATCAAATGTATAGTCATTAAGTTTTTCAAAGTTAGTAATCTCTTTATTTAGCTCATCTTTAACTGCTTCTATCATCGTATTCTTACTTCTTATCAACATCAATTCTTTATATTTTTCTATTTGCTCATTATTTTTTTTGAACAACTTCTGTTAATATTTCTTTCGTTTCTTTTTGTTTTTTCCACAGAGTCTGTGAATATATTTTTTTCTTTCATTTTTAATTCTTATATAAGAAGATTCATTTGTATCATTAATAATTACTTGTCGATTAACTTCAACTTTAGAATCTTTATTTTCATTAATATAATGTAATAAGAAAATTTCTATTGATAATCTAACATCATCAGCTTTTTTCAACTCCACAAGATGTTCATTTAATAAATTAAGAAAGTTAACAAGTTCTTCTTCATCTAAAGAAAGAGAAGAATTATTTAAATAATAGTCAAATAGTTTATCTTTTATAAAATATCATCAGCTGTTTAATTACTTGTATTAAATTTTTACCATCTTGATAATATCTTTCAACTGTAGAAAGAACATCACTTATTTCAAAGGAAAATATTAATTTCACTAATTTCTTCAACTCTTCATCATTAACTTCTCCATTTATTTCATAAAAGTCATCTAAAGTAATCTCATCAGTACAATAAGCCCTTAATTTATCAAGAAGTCCAATTGCATCGCGAAGTCCCCCATCAGAAGCTTGTGCAACCTTATCCAATACTTTATCCTCAATTTTTATATTTTCAGCTTCAACTATCTCTGATAATCTTTTCTTTATATCATCATTACTAATTTTCTTAAAAGAATACCATTGACATCTAGAAATAATCGTTTGCAGGGTATTTTTTGTGGATCAGTAGTTGCCAATATAAAAATAACATGTTCTGGAGGTTCTTCAATAGTTTTAAGCAAAGCATTAAAAGCACCAATTGATAACATATGAACTTCATCTATAATATATACTTTATATTTTAATTCACTAGGTAAAATATTAACCTTACTACGAAGTTCTCTTATTTCATCAACTCCATTATTAGAAGCAGCATCTATTTCAATAACATCCATACATTCATTTAAAAAAGAATATAAACAACTTTTACACTTTCCACAGGCAACACCATCGGATGGCTCCAAACAGTTAACAGATCTTGCAAATATCTTTGCTATTGTTGTCTTACCAGTACCTCTAGGACCAGAAAACAAATAAGCATGGTTAATATGATTATATTTAATAGCATTTTTCAAAGTATTAACTACAACATTCTGTCCAACAACATCATCAAAAATAGTAGGTCTATATTTACGATATAAAGCCTGATACATAACGTTTTCACCTCACTAAACACAATTAGTATAACAAACAAAAGAAGAAAATAACATATAAAACGTTTGTTCAATTACGTTTTTTTCTTAAAAAAATTGCTTAACATTGTAACATCTTCACTTTTAAACTCTGAAATATTTAGTTTTATTTTTTCCACAGGCTTGTTAGCATCTTCCAAATTAAAGATAGTATTAACTATTTCTCGTATATTTTCATTACTATTATCTAATAAATAAACTACTTTACTAATTCTAGATTGCTTAATAGCACTAGCACACATAGGACAAGGTTCTAATGTTACATACATCACAGAATTAGTTAATCTCCAACTATTATTTTTTCCACAAGCATCCTTGATAGCAATTAGTTCAGCATGTTCAAGAGAACATTGGCACTCTTCCTTTCTATTATACGCAAAAGAAATAACTTCTCCATTTTGAACAATAACAGCGCCAACAGGAACTTCATCATTATCATAAGCTTTCTTTGCT
Source organism: uncultured Bacilli bacterium (assembly GCA_963929435.1). Classification (GTDB taxonomy): domain Bacteria; phylum Bacillota_I; class Bacilli_A; order RF39; family UBA660; genus Onthousia. The sequence goes on along the minus strand of CAWVIV010000017.1, from coordinate 8,732 downwards.
TCTTTTAAAGCTAATAACATATATTGATAATCACTCATAGAACAATCTCCTTTTTACAATATAAAAAAAGTGCACATAAATTAAATTTGTTAAGGCTGCTATGTTTCCATCCTGACCTGATTCCAAACTAATTTATTGCACGATTAAAGTATACAAGAAAACAGTTATTATTTCAAGTATAAAGACAATAAATAGATCCAAAAATATTTCCCGGGAAATATTTTTTACTAATTCTCTATGTATTTTTATTCACTATTTATATGTTTCACGTGAAACATTGTATATAATACTAAATTAATTATATTTTTAATACTTACTTCTATATAAATTATTTCCCGGGAAATATTTTGTATAAAAAAAGAAGAATTTACTCTTCATTAGTACTTTCTTCTTCATCTTTATCCACAACAGTAACCGTTGCAACTTTTTGATCATCTTTTAAGTGAATTAATCTAACTCCTTGTGTCGCTCTCTTCAAAGTAGATATTTGTTCCATTGGCATTCTCATAACAACACCGCTATCTGTAATAATCATTACATCCTTTTTATCACTTTCATTTAATCCAACACAATTTAAAGAAACCATAGAACCATTTTTATCAGTCATATTTAAGCCTTTAACACCTTTGCTACCTCTATGAGTTAATCTATATTCATTAATAATTGTTTTCTTTCCATAACCATTTTCAGTAACAACTAAGACTTCTTGATCACCAGTTACAACATTAGCACCAACAACCATACTACCATCAAGGTCAATTCCTTTAACTCCTGAAGTACCACGCCCCATTGAACGTATCTCGTTTTCCACAAATCTTACCATTCTACCATTACTGGCACCAATAATTACTTCGTTTTCACCAGTTGTTTTATCCACAGCAATCAATTCATCATTATCTTTAAGTACAATTGCTATTTTTCCACTTTTACGAATATTATCAAATTCCTTTATTTCAGTACGTTTAACAAGTCCGTTTCTTGTAACAAACAACAAATATTTATAGTTTTCCACAGTAGGGTCCAAACAAACTATAGAACTAATGTTCTCGCTATTTTCTAGCGACAATAAATTAACAACAGGTAATCCTTTAGACTGTCTACTAAACTCTGGAACTTCATATCCCTTAAGTCTATACACTCTTCCTTTATTAGAAAAGAATAAGATATAATCATGTGTTTTCATAGAAATTAAATGTTTAACAAAATCTTTTTCGTTTGTTGCCATTCCTTTAATTCCAACACCACCACGATTTTGACTCTTATAAGTATCTGCCCTTAATCTCTTAATATAACCTTTATTAGTTAAAGTTACAATAACATCCTCTACAGGAATTAAAGACTCATCTTCAATATACTCAATCGCTGTCATATCAATATTTGTTCTTCTGTCATCACCATATTTATCTTTAATCTCTAGGAGTTCTGTCTTAATAACATTAAGAATTTTAGCATCACTACTTAAAATATCTTTTAAGTTGGCAATTAATTCAAGCAAATCATTAAGTTCATTTTCAATTTTTTCTCTTTCCAATCCAGTTAATCTTCTAAGTCTCATCTCCAATATGGCATTCGATTGAATTTCAGTTAATCCAAACTTGCTCATTAAGCCGCCTCTTGCCTCTTCATCAGATTTAGAACCTCTAATTAACTTAATTACTTCATCAATATTATCTAGTGCTATCTTTAAACCTTCTAAAATATGAACACGCTTTTCCGCATTATCTAAATCAAATTGAGTCCTTCTAATAATAACTTCTCTTTGAAAATCAATATATTTTGCAATAATATCTTTTAAACCTAAAGTTTTAGGAACACCTTGATCTAGCATTAAGAAAATTATTCCATAACTAGTTTGAAACTGTGTATGTTTATATAGTTTATTTAATACAACTTGAGCATTAGCATCTTTCTTCAAAGTAATAGTAATCTTAATACCATCTTTTAAATCAGAATGATAATCAGAAATTCCTTCTATTGTCTTATTATGAACAAGTTCTGCTACTTTATTTTTTAATTCAGAAGTATTAACACCATAAGGAACTTCATCGATAATTATATATTGTCTACCATTTTTCTCTTCAATTTGTGCCTTACTTCTAATAGTAATAGTTCCTCTACCAGTCTCATAAGCCTTTTTAATACCACTATTTCCAAGTATTGATGCACCAGTTGGAAAATCCGGACCTTTAATATATTGCATTAAACCATCAACATCAATATCAGGGTTATCTATGTAAGCAACACATCCATCAATTACTTCTCTTAAATTATGAGGAGGAATATTAGTTGCCATACCAACCGCAATACCTGTAGTACCATTAACTAAAATATTAGGAAATCTTGAAGGTAAAACTTTAGGTTCTTTAGAAGACTCATCAAAGTTTGGTTCAAAATCAACTGTATTCTTATTAATATTTCTTAAAAGTTCAAGAGATATTTTTGAAAGTCTAGATTCAGTATAACGCATTGCCGCAGCTCCATAACCTTCAATATTACCAAAGTTACCATGACCATCAATTAACATATATCTATAAGAAAAATCTTGAGCCATTCTAACCATTGCTTCATAAATAGAACTATCACCATGGGGATGGTAATTACCCATAACCTCACCGACAGTCTTTGCACTTTTTCTATGAGGCTTATCAGGAGTATATCCTGACTCATACATTGAATATAATATACGACGATGAACAGGCTTCAAACCATCTCTTAAATCAGGAATTGCCCTTGCCGTAATAACGCTCATTGAATAATCAAGAAAGGAGTCTTTTACTTCTTTTACTATATTATTTTGTTCTAATCTATCCATAAACACTTACCTCCTAAACATCTAGCGTTGCATAAGGAGCATTTGTTTCAATAAACTCACGACGTGGTGCTACTTCTTCACCCATAAGTTGTGAAAATACTTCATCCGCTGCAACTGCATCATCTATTGTAATTTGTCTTAAAACACGTTTAGTAATATCCATAGTTGTTTCATTTAACTCTTCAGCATCCATCTCTCCTAAACCTTTCATACGAGTTATTTCATATTTAGTATTTGGAGAAAGAGTTGCTAAATATTCGGTGCGCTCTGCTTCATCTAAAACATATTTACGTGTCTTACCATGAGTAATTCTATATAAAGGAGGTTGAGCAGCATATACATGCCCTTCTTCAATAATAGGTCTAAAGAAACGATAAAATAATGTTAAAAGTAAAACTCTAATATGAGATCCATCAACATCAGCATCAGTCATTATAATAATCTTATTATAACGTAGTTTAGAAATATCGAATTCTTCACCTATTCCAGTACCAAAAGCCGTTATAATTGTTCTAATTTCTTCATTAGATAAAGCTCTATCAAGCCTTGCCTTTTCTACATTTAAAATCTTACCACGTAATGGTAAAATGGCCTGTGTCATACTATTTCTTCCTTTAATAGCGGACCCACCCGCAGAATCACCCTCGACTAGGAATATTTCACATTCTGAAGCATCTTTGCTCTTACAATCATTAAGTTTACCCCAAACATTAGTCATATCAAGATCACCTTTACGACGAGTTAACTCTCTAGCTTTCTTAGCAGCAACTCTAGCTCGTGAAGCAGTTATACATTTTTCAATAATAATTTTTGCTTCATCAGGATGTTCTAATAAAAATCTTTCAAATGGTTCTGAAAATATTTTATCAGAAACACTTCTAACTTCACTATTACCAAGTTTAGTCTTAGTTTGTCCTTCAAATTGAGGATTAGGATGTTTGATTGATATTATCATTGTAATACCTTCTTTAACATCATCTCCTGTTAATGAATCATCTTTATCTTTAAGGAAATTATTATTCTGTGCATATTTATTTAAAATTCTCGTTAAGGCTCGTCTAACTCCATCTTCATGAGTCCCGCCTTCTGGTGTTGTAATATTATTAACAAAAGAATATATTGCTGCATTGTATGATTCATTATATTGAAGTGCCACTTCCAATGATATATCTTGCATTATTCCTGTTATATCAATAATTGTAGGGTGAATTGGATTCTTATTCTTATTAAGCATCTCTACATATTCGCGAATACCACCTTCATAATAAAAACTATCCTTTTTAGGATCTTCCCTATCGTCATATAAAGTTATACGAAGACCTCTATTTAAAAAAGCTAATTCTCTAAGACGAGTTTTTAAAATATCATAGTCATATATAGTAGTATCAGTAAATATCTGATCATCTGGTTTAAATGTAACAGTAGTACCAGTTCTATCAATATCACAATCCCCAATTACTTTTAAAGATTCAACTGGTTTGCCACCTGTTTGATATCTTTGATAATATATTTTACCATCGCGATAAACTTTAACTTCTAACCAATCAGATAAAGCATTAACTACACTAGCACCAACACCATGCAATCCACCAGATACTTTATATCCTCCACCACCAAATTTTCCTCCAGCATGAAGAACTGTATAAACAGTTTCTACTGTACTCTTACCAGTTTTAGGATGAGTATCAACAGGAATACCTCTACCATCATCTTTAACTGTAATACTATTATCTTTATTAATAGTAACTTCAATATGACTACAGTATCCAGCTAAAGCTTCATCTATAGCATTATCAACAATTTCCCATACTAAATGATGAAGTCCTCTTGAACTAGTAGAACCAATATACATACCTGGCCTTTTTCTAACTGCTTCCAATCCTTCAAGCACTTGTATCGCTGAAGAATCATAATTATTATCTACTTTCTCTTCCATACTTTAACTCCTCTCTACTTTTCCATCATTAACTTTAAATATAACTGCATTATTTAAAGTTGGTTTAGAAATATTTTTCAAATCAGTAGTTGTTATAATACTCTGAATATCTTTACTAACATATTTTAAAAGCTTATTTCTCTTATTTAAATCAAGTTCACTAAAAATATCATCTAATAGAAGTATAGGATTAGTTCCATTATTTTCTTTAAAAATTGGAATAGAAGCAAGTTTATAAGACAGTACAGCACACTTTTGTTGCCCTTCAGAAGCATAAATTTTCATATCAGTATTATTATCCATAATAAAGTTAAAATCATCTCTATGAGGCCCAAATAATGTCATCCCAGCATTTAATTCTCTCTTATAATTTTTTTTATAAGTATCAGATAAACTTCTTCTTATACTTTCTATATCATAAGAATTAATAATTATATTAGGTTTATATTCTATTTTTATTATTCTAATATCTTCTGTAATATTTCTATAAATATCACTAATATAATTATTAATTAAAGATAAATATTCATATCTTTCTTGATAAATTAAAACAGCTTTCTCTACTAATTTATCTGTTAAAATATCTAAATAAGATTTATCAGCAATTCCATTAGTAAACAATATTTTAAGATATTCATTACGTGTTTTTAAGATTTTATTATATTCATTATAAGTAACTAAATAAGAATAAGAAATTTGTGACAAAGTCATGTTAAGTAAATTTCTTCTAATATTAGGTGATCCTTTTATAATATCTAAATCATTAGGTGTAAAAACAATAATATTTAAATTAGAAAGATAATCAGCATACTTTTGAACTTTTTTAGAATTAACATAAATATCTTTATTTTTATCTAAAAAATCTATCTTTAAGTCTTTAATTTGTCTATTATTTAAGATTCTTCCTTCTATACTAGCTTTTTTTCTATTAAATTTTATAACATCACTATCTAATCCATTTCTAAAGGATTTAGTAAGTCCAAGTATTGCAATAGCTTCTAAAATATTAGTCTTGCCACTAGCATTATTTCCAATAAAAATATTCATTTTACTACCTAAAGTAATATTAAACCTATCATAGCTACGAAAATTCGTAACTCTTAAAGACCTAATTATCATATTTACTCAAAAAAACGACCATATAATCACCTACACCCTATTTTAGTACTCCTATACACGCAAGAATATTATATCATATTTAGCCCTAAATAAACAGAAAAAAAGCAATTATTTTGCTTTTTCTTTTCGATTTCTTATAATAGATTCTAATCTACTCGCTCTCATAACTTGATTATTAAAAGAATAATATGAAATATTCACTGTTATTACTTTATTATTTTTAAATAATATCTCTGTTTTATTATTACCAACTTTTCTATAATCTTTAATATTACTTAATGAAATCCAAGTACACTCATCATCTAATGGACTACTAGTAGGAAAAAATATTATGTTTTTTGTATCCTCTATCAATATTGGTAATTTATAACTACTATTTAAAATATTTTTAGAACCATCCTTTCTTCCAGGATAAGAACTTCCAAAATACTTACAACTATAATCAAGTATTTCAAGAGGAGTTTTATTAACCTCATATTTATAATCATCCTCAAGAACCATAGATTTCCATACATCATCAGGCATAATAGCAAGTGTTTCATCATTAATTTCATAATCTTTCATAAACCAAAATCCCCTTTCAAAAGCAATAAATTTGCTTTGCTATCAGTCTACTATATTATATTGTCGAAAAAAACATTTTTTTGTCACAAAATTAAAAAAAAAGTAAAAATTTCTTACTTTTTTTCTAAAATTATTAATTTTTAATAAGTTCTAATAGGTAAAACTAATTGAGTTAAACTATCATCATCATCACTTTTTAATAAAATTGGTTTAATTTCTCCAACAAAATATAATTCAACAGTTTCAGTATTAAAAGATTTCAAAGCATCCATCATATATTTAGAACTAAATGATACTTTTACATCAATATCTTGATCTTTAGTAATAATCATTTTCTCCTCTACTCTACCAATTTCAGCACTAGAAGATTTCATAATCAAATTATTACCATCAGTCTCTAATGTAACAGTATTTTTATCTTTATCGCTAGTTAAAATACTAACTCTGTCAACAACGTTGTAGAAATTATTAATATCAAAATGAAGTTTAACTAGATGATCTTTAGGTAATAAATTAGATGTATTAGGATAAGTACCATTAATTAACCTAGATTGAAATAAAAGATTTTGATATTTAAATAAGATTTTATTATTAAATATATGAATTTCTACCATTTCTTCACTATCATCAATTATTCTTGTAAATTCTAATAAATTACGACTAGGAATAACAATATTTTGATTTTCCTTACTAATTTTATCTAATTTAATAACTTTTCTAGCTAATCTATAAGAGTCAGTCGCATTACATTCCAATACATCTCCAGTAATATTAAAATTAATACCATTTAATATAGCCTTATTTTCATCAATAGAAGTAGCAAAAGCAGTTTGATTAACAATTTCTTTTAAAATACTTGGTGAAAGTTCTATATGACTTTTACTTTCCCCTAAATCTATATTAGGATATTCACTTTCACTAATACCATTTAAGTTAAATTCACTATTTTCTGTATAAATAAGAATTTTAAGTTCATCCACCACTTCTATATTAATATATTGATCAGGTAATTTTCTAACAATATCTGAAATATATTTACCTTGAATAATAATACTCCCCTCTTCTTTTACTTTTATAATTTCTTCATTATCACAATCAATATGAGTTTGAATAGTAATATCATTATCACTTGCAGTTTAAAACTAATTTCTTATTTGAAAGGTCAAATTTAATACCTGCTAATACTGGTATAACATTGCGACTCGATATAGCTTTAGATACTTTATTAATTGCTTCCATTAAAATTTCTTTTTTAATTGTAAATTTCATTATTAATTCCTTCTTTCTTAATATATATTTTTATTTATATAGTGGAAAATGTGGAAAACTACAATTTTCCTTTATATTATAACATATTTTTATTAACAAGTTATGTGGATAAAAAGTTAAAAAATTAAATTTATCAACATCTTAAGGTTTTAAATCGTTTTCTAACTTCTTTATTATCGCTGCCAAATCACTGTTATTTTTTATTTCTTGTTCAATTTTTTCGACAGAATGCATAACTGTAGAGTGATCTTTACCACCAAATTCTGTTCCTATCTTTGGAAAAGATTCACTTGTAAGTTTTCTACATAGATACATGGCTATTTGTCCTTGGAAAAGCAATATTACTACTTCTTTTCTTACTTCTTATATCTTCAACAGATATTTGAAAATATTCTGAAACAATTTTCTGAATTCTTGTAATATCATTTTTTTTCACTAAGACCTTTACTAATAAAGTCTTTCAATGCTTCAATAGCAAGACTTATATCTATTCTAGCACCTCCCATAATAGTTGAATAAGCGACAAGTCTAGTGATAGAGCCTTCAAGTTGTCTTACATCACTTCCCATATTAGATGCAATATATTCTATAACATCTTCTGGTATTTCTGTTTCAAAATTTCCTGCTATTATTTTTTTACGAAGAATTTCTTTTCTAAGTTCAAAATCAGGTGGATAAATATTAACGGTAAGGCCCCAACAAAACCTTGTTCTAAGACGTTCCTCTAATAATTTCAAATCATTAGGAGATCTATCTGAGGAAATGATTATTTGTTTAGAATCATTATATAGATTTGTAAAAGTGTGGAAAAATTCTTGTTGTGTTTGTGTCGCACCACCTAAAAACTGAATATCATCAATTATTAAGACATCAATATTTCGATATTTATTTTTAAAAAAGTCTATATAACTGAAATTAGTACCCTTCTCGTCCTTTTTATTAATACCAACAAAATCATCTCTAAATTGATCACTTGTAACATAAAGAACCCTTCTATTAGAATTTTCCACAATATACGCAGCGCTCGACTGT
>CAWVIV010000016.1:0-46811 GCA_963929435.1 uncultured Bacilli bacterium | reverse complement strand
ATTAATACTTCACTTGCATTACCCCTAGAATAATAACCAGGCATACTATCTTCTTCTAGTTTTATAGTTTCTTTAAAGAACTTTATAAAATGCTTATTGTTTTTATTAATCATATCTAAATACTTTTTAGCATTACCATCATCTTCTTTTTTATAATATAATACGAATAATGGAAATAACATCTCTAAATTAATCTCTTCATTATATTTTTTATATAAATCTAACATAGCTTTTTCATCTTCAATAACTGCATATAAAGCCATTAACAAGTATCTAGCACCTGTATTATCATTTTCATTTAATCTAAGTATTTCTTTACAAACATCTATTGCTTTCTTATATTTACCTTGATTACTTAAATTATGTGCTTTAGTATAAAGTCCTCTAATATAAGGCCTTGTCTCAAAAAGCCCATAAAATGAACCAATGTTCTCTTTATCAAAAAAGCCTTCTTGTTCTAGTCTTTTCTTTTCAAATTCTAGACCTTCATTTAATATTTTTCTAGATTTAATAGAGTTGTCTTCTATATCTGCAAGAAATAGTTTAGCATCAAAGCAAGCATTACTTGTTTCAAAAGTTTTTTTAGCAAGTCTTTTTGCATCTTTTATAGTCTTAGCATTTTCTGCTTCTTCTAATAGTTCATAAGCTTCATCTAAAGGAGTATTTTCATACTCTATTTTCCCATTGTTATACTGTTCAAAAAACTTTCCTAAAGCTTCATTTAACTCTTCTTCATTTTTAGCATCAGTATTTTCTAAAAATTCTTTTATCATGTTATTCATTTTATTATCCATGACTACCTCCAAAACTTCTTTTATTTATCATAACATATATTTCTTTTAATTTCTTCTATTTTTACTAATTAACTCTAAAGGAACTGTCAACTGTTTAATTCTTTCTATTATTCTTTTCGCTTTTACTTTCTCAATACCACTATTAGTAATACTTAAAGAAGCTTCTAATTCACTTAAAGTTAAATTAGATGTAAAGAATGTAGGTAATTCTTCTTCCATACGATACTGTAGTATTGGTCCTAATACTTCATCTCTACTCCATGATGTAGTATTCTCTGCTCCTATATCATCTAATAATAAAAGTGGGACTGTCTTAATAAAGTCAAACTTCTCTTCATAATCACTTCCAAAAGATGATTTTAAACTTCTTAATAGTTCTGGATAATATACTAAAGCTGAAGATATGTTTTTCTTAGCAAGTTCATTAAAAAGTGCTGCTACTAAATAGGTTTTACCACTTCCAAAAGAACCACTTAAGTATAGTCCTTTACCTTTCTTATCTTTTAGATAACTATCCATAAACTCTTTAAAGTATTTAAAGATAGGCAAACGTTTATTATCATCTCTATATGCTTTAGAAAAAGATGCTTCACTAATTTCCTTAGGTAAATCAAAACAAGTAATATTCTTTTTATAAGCATAAGTATTTTCTTCTTTAATAAGTTTATTACAAGGTATATAACTAAAGTTTAAACCATTATTATCTTTTAAAGCAGTATATACATGTCCTTTTAAAGTATTAGGACAATTTTTAAGTCCAGGACAGTCCTTACATGCTTTCTTTTCTTTAACAGCATCTTCTATACTAGCAGTATAATTAATTAAAACATCACTACTTACATCAAGATTATCTACATAATCTTTAAAATCTTTATCACCTAAAGCTTCCCCATAATAACTCTTTAATTTAGTAATATCGCTTTTTTTAATTAATGTATTTACTTTTCTCATTTCTTCACATCCTAACTAAGAGTTTTCGTATCTATATCTTCTAAAGACTTCTCATAATCGTATATTGCATTAGCGATTACATAAAGTGTCGCTCCTTCTTTATTAGCATCGTCCTCCATACCATTTTGAGCAAACCTGTTTATTACTAAACTTGCCGCTTTTATCAATAAGTTATAATGTTCATTTTCATCCATTCTTTTTGACGCTTCTTCATCTGTTATAATTCTTGAATAATTACTTAAAGTCCAACCTGTTAAGTGATATAAACTATAATTTAAATTATGAAATATACCAGGTGTAAAGAATGTCTTCATCATCTATATTAGTAGCATAATTAGCAAGTGTTAAAAGATATCTATCAACTACTTCATCATACTCTAACACCTCATCTTTATCAAAGCCTAATATTTTTCTTGCTCTCTCATCAATATTTTCCATACTGTACTTCATAAGTCCCACTTCCCCTACTTCCATTCTATCATTATTTTTAGTTTTTTAACATCTTTTTTACTATTTCATAAACTATTACAGGTGATGTTTATGCGTTTTAAAGGAAATAAACATAGTCCTTTCTGTAGATGTAATTTTTGCAAACAAAAAAGAAGAACCAGTATCTTCTATTTAGGAAGTCTTCTTGCCCTTGCTGTCATTATCTGTTATCAAGCAGTACTTCTTTTATTTTTAGTTACAAGAATACATGCTTTGCTATTATTGATAGAACTAGTGCTTTTCATAGTGCTTCTTGTCTTTCTCATTTTTTAAGATAAACTCACTAGTTAGTTTTAATCTATCAAAAAACTTAGTTAATTCTAAACACTTATTTAAACTAGAAGGATAGATATCTATTTTATCTGGTATAGTTATATTTATAAGAAAGTATAGATACTCTTCTTCTTTATACTTGATATCTATGTTGATAAAGTCTAAAATTACTTATCATATCAGTATCTTCATAATTTTTCTTAAAAAATCTAATAAAATCTTTACATGGCCTATCGATATGAGCTTTCTCTAAACTTATAAAATAATCTTTATCTGATGATATAAAATGACTTAATTCACATTTACCATGAGCATAAACATATCTTTCTCTTCTTTTTTCTTTCATTATCTTATACCAAGAATCTACTAAATGTCTAGAATAGTTTAAGGCACTATAGATAATAGATACATTTCTTATAAAGAGATATTCTGATGGTGCCATATATACTTTATTTTCTATTATATCTTGCATAGTAAAGTAATACTCTTCTAAGTAGTTTATTCTATTATTAAAAGAGTCATATTCTTCTTTTAATTTATCTTTATCTATCTCTTTATATATAGTAGTTTTATTTTGTAAATCTGTCAAAGCATAAACTAAGTGTTTAGCAAGTTCATCATTATCTAATTCTCTTTTATCTAGATAGTTAAAGTATAATTCTCTATCAGTTATTTCAAAGGGTTTTAGATAGTCATTAACATTATGATCATCTAAGTATTTATATATTTTATCTATATCATATTTCTTTTTTCTTTTAATTAAAATTCTATCGTCATCATAATCTATTACTTTAATATCTTTTAAGTAAGTATATTTATTTATCACTAACTTCTACCGTTGTAGGAATAATTAGTTTAGCACCTACTTTTAAGTTATCTAAGTCATTATATTCTGAAAGTGCTTCTCTATTAGTATTATATTTAGCCATAACTTCTTCTAGATTATCATCTTCTCTTAAGATATAAACTGAATAAGTAGAGTATGTTTCATCTGTATTAGCGAATGCAGAAAAGATGGAATCCATTACTTGTTTATTATTAGTATCTTCTTTCATAGTAGGCTCTACTTCTATAGACTCTTCCATCATAACAGGTACTTCTTCTTTAATAGCAATGTTTTCTAAACTTGGTAATTCTTCTACTTCTTCAAAACTAGGAAGTTCTTCTTTAGTACTTTCTTCTGTAGATAACACTTCTATCTCTTCTCTTGTACTATCATCTTCCTCAACACTAGCATCTCTTACATCACTGTTATCATCTTCTTTAGTTTCAATAACTTCTTCTTCACTTTCCTCTTCTACTTCAATCTTCTCTAACCCTTCAATTATAAGTTCTACATTTATTTGTAAAGCCTCTTCATTAACTATCGCATAAGTAAAGTTATTTATATCTACACCTCTTGTTCCTTCTTCTAAAGAAGTTGTAAGCATAATTTCAACTGGTACTTTATAATTAAAGTCTTCTTCTATAGTACTAGCTTCTGTCATTTTATAAGTACCGGACTATTATCAAGTTACCTTCTATTTCACTATCATTAATAAAGGATAAATCAGGTTCTAATGAAATACTACTAATTTCCCCCACCATAGTTTTAAAAGCTATCTCTTTTTCTAAAGTTACTATTTGTTTCATTTTTATCTCCTTTCCTTAGTTCTAATATATGATAATATAAAAAAATTATTACTATATCTTCTTAGCAAAAGTAATAATCTTTTCTTCTTCTCTATTAGGAAATAATTCTAAGACACTATTAATAGAACGGACTGGCTCAGTATCATAATAATTTCTTTTCTCTAAATGTTTAATATGGTTAATAGATAATTATCGGCTTTTCTATTAGTACTATAATAATCACTAAACTCTTTCTTTAAATAACTTATAGAATGTAAGATGTAGGGATTTCCTAAAAGACGGTGATAGTTAGTCTTCTCTCAATTAGTAAATCATCTAATTCTAATAATTCTAAATAATCTATATAAGTAAAGACAAATTCTCTTTTTAAATATTCACTTTCTATATATGACCTTGCTCTTTTCTCTATTTCAGTATCACTTAATTCTTTTAATTCATTTAATCTATCTCTAGCATATCTATCATTATATATTGTAGATACTTCTAAAGCTGTATCTAAAAAGTCTTCATTTACAAGGAAAAAGTTAGGTTCACTAACAAGTAGAGCATGTATTCCTTTGATAGTAGCATTATAATCATTAGTTTTTAAAACTTCTAATCTATTATCATCTGTCATATCTGCTTTTATATTTAAAGCATAGCGTCTATTTTCTATAGATAAATCTCTTAGTTGCATACTTCCTCACTAACAAATAATTTTCTATATAATTCTTTATAATTAGAGACATAAATAAATTCTAGCTTACTTCTTATCTCTTTAGGTACATCTTTAACATCCTCTTTATTTTTTAAAGGTAGGTAAATAGTTTTAACTCCTTCTCTATATGCTCCTAATACTTTTTCTTTAACACCACCTATTTTTAAAATATCTCCTTGTAGTGTTATTTCTCCTGTCATCGCTATCTTAGTAGATATCTTAATATTAGTAAAAGCACTAATTAAAGCGGTTGTAAGAGCGATACCTGCACTTGGTCCTTCTTTAGGTATAGCACCCTCAGGTACATGGATATGTATATCATCATCAAAGATAGCTTTTAGGTAGATTAAACTTCTTAGCATTGGCTTTGATATAACTTAGAGCTATCTTAGCAGACTCTTGCATAACATCGCCTAAGGACCCCGTTAAAACTAAGTTAGAACTTCCTTTATAATGATTTACTTCTATAGGTAAGTATATCTCCCCCATACTGGGGTATAAGCAAGGCCATTAACTACGCCTTTTAGTTTAGTCTCTTTATTCTCTCTATTAGTATATATCTTTCCTATCTAAGTACTTCTTCTAAGTCCTTACTAGTAACTATCATAAAAGACTGGCTCATTAAGAGTCAATACTTGCTTAACTATCTTTCTAAGTATCTTAGATATTAGTCTCTCTAAATTCCTAACCCCTGCTTCTTTAGTATAGTAATTAATTATATCAAGTATGGCTTTATCACTAAAATTAACTTGTAAAGAGGTTAGTCCATGTTCATCTAAAGCTTTAGGTATTAAATAGTTTTTAGCGATAGATAACTTCTCATACTCAGTATATGAGTCTAAGTAAATAATCTCTAATCTATCTCTAAGTTCAGGTGGTATTTGGTCTTCATAGTTGGCAGTAGCGATAAATAAGACACTTAGATAGGTCATACTCTTCTTCTAGAGTAATGATCATAAAAAGTACTATTCTGTTCTTTATCTAAGACTTCTAAAAGGCTACTAGCAGGATCTCCTCTGTAGTTCTTAGTCATCTTATCTATCTCATCTATTATAAAGACAGGATTAGAACTACCACACTTTCTAATACCCCACTAATTATTCTACCAGGTAGAGGCCCCTACATAAGTCCTTCTATGTCCCACTATCTCTGCTTCATCATTAACTCCCCCAACAGATACACTAACAAGACGTCTATTAAGAGCTTTTGCAATGGTTTTAGCAAGAGATGTCTTACCGACTCCAGGTGGGCCTATTAGACATAAGAATAGGACTCTTTTCTTTAGGAGAATTCTGTTTAACAGCAATGTACTCTACAATTCTCTCCTTTACTTTAGTAAGACCATAATGACTATTATTTAAAGTATTTTCTATTTCTTTAATATCTGTAACATCTTTTGTTTTATAGTCCCAAGGAAGACTCAACATTAAATCAAGATATTCTCTTAATATAGAAGCTTCAGGAACATTTTCATTTATAGACTTATAATGTTCTATCTCTTCTTTAATCTTATTTCTTACTTTATTAGAACACTTAAGTTTCTTTAACTTCTTATTATAATTATCTATAACCATATTCTTACTACTAACAGTACCAAGTTCATTAGATATTATTTTTAATTTCTCAGATAAGTAGTATTTTCTTTGATCTTCATCTATTCTTTTATGAACTTTCGCTTCTATTTCTTTTTCAAGTTTAGCAAGATTTATCTCTTCTTTTAACTGACTTACTAAATTAATCGCTCTTTTAATAGGATCTAACTCATACAAATAACTTTTCTTAGTATCAGGAGAAAGATTAAGAAAAGATACTATAAAGTCTGTTAATTTATCTAAGCTTTTAATTGATGATATCTCACCTAACATCGCATTACTAACACTAGATATTTCTCTAACATATCTTTCATAATTACGATATAACATATTTAAGTATTTATCTTCTTCTAAAGAATTATTAGTAGTATTTTCTATTTCTTTATAATTAGCATAATAAACACCATTTTCTTCTTCGTAAGAACTTATCTCTATTCTTTTTAAACCTATAAAGATATAACGCATTTTTGAATTTGGAATATTAAGTTTTAAAGTTAGGGTTGCTAAAAGTCCTATTTTAGGGAACTCTGTCACATCATCAGTACTTATATTATCAATAGAGTGGATAATGACTAATTCTTTATTATCAGTCTTATCGACAGCATCAACTATTCCTTGTTCATAATAATCTACTGTCTCACCACGATACTCCATTCCTGGAAAAAGTATTGCATTATTAATAATTAAAATAGGTAACTTCGCCATTTATATTCCTCCCTAAAAAACCTAATATTTATTATATCTAAAATTTAAAATTTGACAATAGAAAAAGAACATTTTTCATGTCCTTTTATTTTTAATAACTAATACTTATTTTACTATACCAGATATAGTACATGAAGTTGGTGTATAAGCTTCATAAGCAGTATTACTTGTTGCTTTAAATAAATTGATAGTATCTCCAATTGTTTTACTACTTATTGTTTGATAATTAGTATTTGATGAATCGCTCACGCTTTGTTCTTTAACTTGATCTCCATCAAGACCATTTTCATCTAGAACACCAAAACCATTATTTGCATCATCAGACATTTGAACAAAATATTGATAACTATCTGCACCCGCAGTAGA
The DNA here is from genome assembly GCA_963929435.1 of uncultured Bacilli bacterium. Taxonomy (GTDB): domain Bacteria; phylum Bacillota_I; class Bacilli_A; order RF39; family UBA660; genus Onthousia. Next base: position 39,312 of record CAWVIV010000016.1, on the reverse strand, counting down.
GCTGTTATAAATAATTACAAAGCTTTCATCTGAATATGCAGAATTGAATGGACTATCATGAGAACCACTTTCAAGTGCTACTGTGTTAGTAGATACTGCTAAACACTGTCCATAACTTGGCATTAAATCACTAGCATAATCACCATTTACAAAGCTAAGTCTTACAGCATTTGCATATTGTTGAGCAGTAGTTACAAAAGTATCACGTCTTGCTCCTCTAATATAACCTGACATAGCTGTAATTGCAAGAGTCATCAATATTGCTAAAATAATTATAACTGCAAGCAATTCGATTAAAGTAAATCCTTTCTTGTTCATTCTTTTTTTCATTTCTATAACCTCCATATCTTACTTTTACATCATAGCAAATATTTATTTAACTGTCAATAAATATTTGTAATAGAATATCCACTTAACACTCCTCCTACTGCAGGAATTTCAATATCTAAATCACTTCCAGTTGTAACTTTATTTCTGGCATTTTCTTTATTTAAATCACTTCTTGCAGTCAGAGGTATTCCTCTTGTATTTCCGTCATAATTTTCAACAATTGTAGAAAAATATTCATAAGAGTTTCCTGATCTAGCAACTACTACATATGATTTATCTAAATCATAATCACCGCCTTCTGGAGCTTCTGTAAATTCAGATGTATCTAATGTTCTTAATAATATAACTATACAATTGCCATCTGTTGGTAACTCAATGCTAGTATTGCTTCTAATTTCATATTCTGCTAAAGTTATCATTTTCTTAGCATCAGAGACATACGTATCCTGTTTATTTCTGTCAATTATACTCATAACATTAGGAACTGCAATTAACATAATAAGTGCCAATATTAAAATAGTCGCTAATAATTCTATTATTGTAAAACCTTTTCTATCCATCGCATCACTTTCCTATCTTTTACTATATTATAGCATTTTTTTTATCAAGATAAAATATTTTTTAAATTTTCTCTTTCTAAAAATGAAGTTTCTGTCAAGTTATTACCAAAAAGTGAATCATAACGAAAGATAGCAAAACCACTATAATTAGATAGTTCACGACTAAGCATTACTTCTCTAGCTATTATATTATTATATTCTATCCATTCATTAGAACCATCTTTAGCATAATTATCTACATTACCAGTCTTATAAAAAGCAAGAGCAGGAATTAATTCTATATTATTAGTTATTAAATTATTCCAAGACTTAACAGTATCTTCAAAAGGTTTAGTACTATTAAAAAAGCCATAATAGACCTGAGGCATTATATAATCTAGATACCCTTTTTCAGTACAAAAAAGCCTTGTATCAACATAATTACTATTATAATTATTATCTATATTACCATCAGGAGAGATACCAAAAAGAATTGACTTATCATAAGATTTTATAAGTTTATAAGTTTTTTTAATTAAAGAACTAATAGTATTTAATCTAAATTGCTGTAAAGTTAAATTATTATCTTTTAAAGACTTTTCATACTCCCTTTTATCTATATCATCACTCTTAGGATAGAAATAATCATCAAAATGTATTCCATCAACATCATAGTTTTTAATTATCTCTTCTATACCCTCAAGAATTAATGTTTCTACTTTATTACTAGCAGGATTATAGTAGATCCCATTATCCGTAACTTCTATATTAGTAGAGTTTAACATACTATAAGCAGGATTATCTTTACTGATTACACTAATATCTGTATCATTACTAATTCTATATGGATTAATCCAAGCATGTAATTCTAAATTTTTCTTATGAGCTTTCTTTACAAAATAATCTAAAATATCAAAAGGTAAATCATCTCCTTCAGTATTAACAACACTTCTACTACTAGGATAAATAGATGATTTATATATAGCATCACTAAAACTCCTTACTTGAAGTATTATCATATTAAAACCAAAATTCTTAGCATTATCAAGCATATCATTTATAGTACGTTTCATCTCTTCACTACTTTTACCTCTTAAATTATTACCAAGTTCAATATAAGAAATAAACACAGCTCGCTTCTCTTCCTCTATCTTAGATTTATCTTCCTTTTTTAAAGTATCTTTAGGTATGAAGATATAAATTACAATTAATAAAAAAATGATAAGTATTAAATAATATTCTCTTTTCATACACTTATCATATTATTAAAACTATAAATTTATTGTCTAATTAAGAGATGCAATCACTATTTTTTATAATAAATAACTGATTATCTTTATAAAAAGCATAAAACACATCATCAAGCTTTACTTTTTTACTAGCAAGCAACTCATTAAGCCATTTCTCTTTTCTTCTTATTTTCTTAAGTGTCATCTTCTGTATTTTACCATCAAGGATTAAAGGAAGAGGATATGGTCCACTATTATTAGCATCTTTAGTAAAAACAGAAAGTTTACCACTAGTCTCTAAAATTGCATACTCTACTTCTTCAATACTTTTAACATTTCTAGCACGTAACTGAGTAAGTAAATCTTCTAAGTTATAGCGTTGTTTAATCATCTCTTTAAAATTAACTTTACCATTATCTATAATAACAGATGCATCTCCATCTAACATACTTCTAACCTTATCACTTTTTAAAGAGATTTTAGCAAGTACGATTTGTAATATTACTAAGACTCCTATTGGTAAGAGCATTAAAAATACACTACTATCATATCTTTCAATACTAATCGCTGCAAGTTCTGCAATTAGAACTGAGACTATTAAGTCTATTATTCCTAATTCACCCACTTCTCTTTTACCCATAAAGCGGTAAAATATAACTATTGCAAAATAAAAGAAAAGAGTTTTTAAAAGTATTAGTAAATAATCCATAATTATCACCTACTAATAACATCTCCAACTCTTTTTAAATTATACCTTTATTTTTTAAAAGTTCTATTATTTCTTTATGTATTTCATCAATTGTTTTCTCTTTATTTTCATCAATACAATCTATTATATCCCAGTTATAAAGGCCAGCAAGTTCTAAATAAGCTTCTAAAACTCTATTTTGTTTAGAATCTTCTTTAGTTAAATCAAAAGATAATTGATTACTATATTTATAAGGCATATTAAGTAAAATTGTATAATCTGGCTTAGGTAATTTTAAAAGCCAGTACTCTAGTTTATCTATCCACTGATACATATAAAATCTCTCATCACTATCACTATATTTACTACCTTGAGTAGCCATATTAGAACTAGTATAACGGTTAATAACAACGATATAATCATTATCAAGATATTCTTTAATTTTATTTATATTATACTTTCTATCTGCAGCGGTATATAAACAAACAAGTTCAGGATCTAAGGAATCGATTCCTTCATTAAAGTAGTTATTGTTATTTAAAAGGCAATCTTTAAAGATTCTTCCTGTTGGAGTATCATACATAGGAAAAGAAAATTCTATTGATTTTATCCCCATTCTATTTAAAGACCCTACTAATAATTTACTTTGTGTCTCTTTTCCACTACCTTCTATTCCTTCAATAACAATAATCTTGCCCATAATGCACCCTCCTATATATTTATATTATTATGTTCGTCAAATGGTACTAACAAGCATTTACGACTTGCTAAATAATCACACATATGGACAAAATTTTGATATTTAGTATGAGGTTTATCTAAGACTTCATTACCGTTATAATCAGTAGTATAATCTCCCATATGTGTTTTAATAGCATCACTTATAAACTTAGCATCTTCACTACTCAATCCTACTTTACTAGCATTATCAAGAATAACTTTACTAGCGATTAAAGGATGATCAAAACGAGTATATCTCTCCTCTACAAGACCTTTTTTAAAACCATCATGTAATAAAAGTGCCATAAGCATTAAATCTTTTTCTCTTGATGTATACTTTTTACCAATAGATAAGTCTTGCAATAATTCATAACCTATTCTAACTGCTGCTTTTGTATGACGAAGTAGTCCTCCTTCTCCTTGAGCATAACTAGGATGATACTTACCAGTAGATGCAGCGGGTTCTTTAAAGAAATAATCTGGTAATAATTCTATTAACTCACCAAGACTTTTTCTTAAAGATTCATCTTTTATATAATTAATTTCATCATAAAATATCTCTTTTTTATTCATAATTACCTCTTTCTAGTCCATTATATCAAAAGAAACATTTGTTTGTAAAGTATCTTAGAATTTTAATATTATTTCATCTAAAACATAAAAATAATCTTCATATACTCTTAAATATCTATTATCTTCTTCTAAAATATTACTGTTAACTAATTCTTTATAATTAAATATATCATCTATATTAATTTTATATTTATCTTTAAATACCTCTTTATCTATTCCTATATTAGTTCTTAGATTTAACATAACTTCATAAAACATTTTATCTTTAATAGTTAATATCTCTTTATCTACAATAGTTTTACCATTAATATAGTTAGTAATACTTCTAGTATTAGTATATCTAATATTATCTATATAACCACTAGCTCCTACTCCAAAGCCATAATATTCTAAATTATGCCAATATTTTAAATTATGTTTTGAAGAGTACCCCTCTTTAGAAAAGTTAGATATTTCATAATGAATATAAGAGTTATCTTTAAGTATAGAAGATATCATATCATACATTTTTCTATCTAAAGATTTATCTATATTCTTAACACCATTTATTTTTAATTTAGTATTATCTTCTATAATTAAAGAGTATGTTGATATATGAGTAACATCTAATGATAGTAAAAAGTTTAAATCTTCTTTTAAATCATTTAAAGTCTCTCCTTTTATAGCATAAATTAAATCTACATTTATATTAGTAATACCCTCTTTTTTTAAGTTATTTATACAAGTAATAACACTATCTTTACTAGTTCTTCTTTCAAGCACATCCTGTAATTTACTATTTATAGTTTCAACTCCAAGACTAACTCTATTAACACCATAGCTTTTCAATAATTTAATCTTATCCAATGTTAAACTATCAGGATTAGCTTCTATAGTAATCTCACAGTCTTTACTTAACTTAAACATCTTTAAAATACTAAATAACTTCTCTAATTCATTAAGACTTAAACTACTAGGGGTACCTCCTCCTATATATAAAGAAGTAATAATTTCTCCTCTATATTTAGCTTTTATCTCTTTATCTAGAGCCTCTAAATATTTATTAACATATTCTTTATTATAAAACACCTTACAAAAATCACAATAAGCACAAATATAATTACAAAAAGGAATATGAATATAAACTGCATCTATTTTATCAATCATAGTATCACCTAAAGCTTATTTATAATTCTTTAAGAATTCTTCCTTATATTCTAAAATTCTATCTTCTTTAATCGCTTCTCTTAACTCTTCTGTTAATCTAATTAAGAATCTAATATTATGAATAGATAAAAGTCTTCCTCCTAGCATTTCTCCTGTATTAAGTAAATGTCTAATATAAGCTTTAGTATAGTGTTTACAAGTATAACAGTCACAAGTTTCTTCTATAGGTGTAAAATCTTCTTTATATTTAGCATTATTTAAATTAATTTTACCGCATCTTGTAAAAGCTTGCCCATGTCTTGCAATTCTTGTAGGTAGAGACACAATCAAAGATATCTACCCCTCTAATTACTCCTTCTATTATATCAATAGGCTCTCCTACTCCCATTAAATATCTTACTTTATCTTCTGGTAAATAAGGAATAGAATAATCTATCGCTTTATACATATCTTCTTTAGTCTCTCCATCATTAGCAACGCCACCAATACTATAACCATCAAAGTCAAGTTTAACTGTTTCTATTGCCGAATATTTTCTTAAATCTTCATGGGCACCACCTTGAACTATTCCAAACAAAGACTGTCTTAGGATTATTATGAACCTCTTTACCTCTTTTAGCCCATCTAATAGTTCTTTCTACACTATTTTTTAAATATTCATAAGAGGCACTAGCAGGAGGACATTCATCAAAACTCATTGCAATGTCACTATCTAGTTTATTTTGTATTTCTATAGACTTTTCAGGAGTTAGAAATAACTCTTTACCATCTATATGGCTTTTAAAATGTACTCCTTCTTCAGTAATATCTTTCTTCTTATTTTTAGCAAGAGAAAAGACTTGAAAACCACCACTATCAGTAAGTATTGGTCCATCATAGTTCATAAATTTATGAAGTCCTCCGGCTTTATTAACTATATCTTCTCCTGGTCTTAACCATAAATGATAAGTATTAGCAAGTATAATGCCTGCACCTGTCGCTTTTACTTCTTCAGGGCTTAACCCTTTAACAGTCGCTTTTGTCCCTACAGGCATAAACATAGGTGTTTCGACAGTACCATAATTAGTTTTAATAGTACCAAGTCTTGCTTTAGTATTTTTTTCAGTTTTAATTAAATTATATTCTATTTTCATAATTCCTCCTATAGAAAAAGAAGCCTAACCTCTTCTTCTTTTTTGATATGTAAGTGGATCTTTGGCAAGTGTTCTCATTCATATTATTATTTATATCATAAACTATACCCTGACCTAATCTAGCATTTTGACAATAGTAATAATACATAAAAGAATCATTATTTTTTAATCCAAAATTTTATTACCTAATGGACTAATCGCTTCTATATAATCAGAAGTTAGCTCAGTAGAAACAGCATGATTAATAATCTCTACTCTTCTATTTTGAACTTCGCCATTTTCAAATGTCATAATACTAACCTTACTCCCAACACCTATCGTACCATCAGATAGGAGGCGTAGCTAATTTTAGATTCTCTCAAGCATCTTATTAACTCGTCCTAATCTGGCATGTATATTGTCCAATATTACTCGAATAAACGCTCTCTTCTTTTGGTATCTTGCTATTATCTATTTCTACAATTATGCCTCCAGTATCGCATTTAGTCCTATCCTCTATCGCATTTAATTTATAAGTGATAAGTTCCTCTAACTTCTTCTCCTTTATGTTTTAGTGAATAATCTTGAGTAGCCATCGCACTATTAGCATCTATTTCTGTATTAACATGGATCTACAGCTTTCTTTTCTTTATCGACTACTGTATATTCCGATAGTCTGATCATTCTTATCTTTTAATGTTTATTGTAGAGCCAACTACTTATTCTATCTTCATATTTTTTCAAGCTTTGCTAAAGAAACCGCCAATCGTATGTTGTTCTTCTTTTAACAACTTATACTGACTTAAAGTTATTTCATGCAATTTATCTATTTCTCTTTTAGTCTCCTCTTGCTTATAAGCTTTCTTTACGTTTCTATTGCCACATTCTCTTAGCAATTCTAGCTAGCTTTAGGTCTTGACAGTAATATAGTGTATATCTTGATTAGAGGTCTTTAGCAATTATTTCTAGCTATCTTACCTGTGATTGTAATTGCTTCTGTTTCGTCCCTCTACCATTAACTGTCATATGAAAATTCATCATCCCGTTGTTTTGCCTTTTACAAGTGCTCTACCTAGATTGCCATCATAGGACTAATATATCCATTTTCTCGATTAAAGTATGTACTCTCTTATAAGTCCTACTGAATATTTTGAACTAAGGTATATGTTGCTTCTTCCTTCGTCATCATCATATTTAACCGTAAACTCTAGTGCCATAATCAACTAGTAGTCTGTATCTTTGAACTCTTTAACAAACTCGCTTTTCTACTAACAGCTCTTTCATAGGATACTCTAACTTGTTCACGCGTTTTAAATTATAATCATCTACCTCCATAGTCGTTATCAGCATATTTTACAAAGCCTGGCTCTGAAGCTGATTTCTCTCATCATTCTTTAAAATATAATCTCATCTTCTTGACTTTTCTTCCTCTAATTCGCTTTATTTCTATCTCTTAAAGCTTTTGACTTGTTCTGGTATTAATATCATTTAATCTCCCCCTTTAATGACTAGACTATGATACCATAAAAAAGTTTATAAGTAAAGAACTATTTACTACGTCTATTCTCATTAGTATAGTCATAACTTTTCGCTTCTATAAAGATTAATCTCTTCTTAGCATCCATAATCTTTTTTTGTAACTCTAAAGACATTTCTTTTAAAGTTTTATCTAAAAGATAAGCCCTATATTTATTTTTAACTAATTGTCTAAACTCTTTCTATCTCATTTAAGGCCTCATGATAGGCAGTACCTGTATCATCATCACTTGTTAAATAAAAGTTTACCATCTTTAAAAGTTTTAAATATTTCTTATAGACTTTATTACTAATAAAGACTTTTTGTATTTCTAAATTATAGATAAATACTTTATTATCATGAGACTTAATAGTTAATTCTTTTCCTAAAGTTAAATCTCCATTATAAGTAAAACTCTTTTCTATAACTAAATAATTATTCACATGAATCATCTCCTTTTAATAAGTCAGGTCTATTGTTCTTTGTAATTTCTATTTGTTGTTCCCTTCTCCATTTATCTATCTTAGCATGGTCTCCATTAACTAAGACATCAGGTACAACTAATCCATCATAAACTCTAGGCTTAGTATATGTTGGATAATCTAGTAAATTATCAGTAAATGATTCATTAAGATAACTTTCTTTTCTTATAACGCCATCTATAAGTCTTGTAATAGAATCTATCAAGACCATAGCAGGTATCTCTCCTCCTGTTAAGATATAATCGCCAATAGATAGTTCCATATCACAAATAGTCTTAATTCTCTCATCAAAGCCTTCATAATGACCACAGATAATAATAAGGTGTTTTTCTAAAGACAAATCTAAAGCGATAGACTGCTTATATAACTTACCACTAGGAGTTAATAATATTACTTTAGAATTATCACCTCTTAAATCTTTAACAGCATCAAATATTGGTTGACACATCAATACCATTCCTGCCCCTCCCCCATAAGGAGTATCATCTACCTTTTTATGAGGGTCTTTACTATAATCTCTAATATTATGAATATTTATCTCTACTAAATTATTGTCCATTGCTCTTTTAATAATAGATTCAGCAAAGACGCCATTAAACATATCTGGAAACAAGGTTAATACATCTATTTTCATGACTTCCTCCTATAGAAGTTTAACTATAACTTCTTTTTTATTACTATCTATTTTCACAAAATCTTTATGATATGGTACTAATTCTTCCCTGTTATCTATTAATAATCTAAGTATCTTATAATTATTACCAGTCTCTTCTACATCAAGAATACTGCCTTCTTTTTCATCAGTAGTTTTAACTTTATAAGTAACAAGTTCACTATCTAAGATATTCTCATTATTAAGATTAATTTCATCTTTAGATTTATATACGTTCTTACCTTTCAAGAACAATACTTCATTTATATTATTAAAACCATCAAAGGTAACCATATCATAGTCTTTATGAACTCTATAACTAGTTATCTTATAAGCTTTATCATCTATAATTAAATTACTTCCTATTTTAAATATTTCCTCTTCTTTGTTTAGTAGTTAAGTTATCTTTAATCCTAAGTTCTCCTTTAATACCATGAGTATTAACTATTTTACCTATATATAATTTAGCCATCCGCTTCATCCATTTCATAAAGTATTATACTAGTTGCAACCCCAACATTAAGGCTTTCGACAACACTATTCATTGGGATATAAATAAACTTATCGCTCATCTCTAAATACTTAGGATTAACCCCATTACCTTCATTACCAATAATAAGGGCAAAGACTTCTTTTTCATCATGAGATAAATTCTTAACTTCTTCCCCGTACTTAACATAAGTAGAGAATACTGGTATTTTTAATTTCTTTAGTATAGGAATCAATTTATCAATAGAATAAAAGACTATCGGAACATGAAATATCATCCCTTGTGTCGCTCTTACTACTTTAGGAGAATATACATCTACACAACCATCTCCTATTACAATAGTATCTATATTAAAAGCCACGGCACTTCTAATAATAGTACCCATATTACCAGGGTCTTGAATCTCATCTAATATTAGAATTCTCTTACCAATAGTAGTATCTATTATCTTTTCACAAAGTCCTATCATCTTAGGAGGAGAATTTAAAGTACTTATTTTCTTTAAAACTTCTCTACTTACTTCTACTTGTTCTACATCTATTGGTAAAACCTCTCCTTCTTCTAATAAGACTTCTTTTAGGACACCTGCTTTATAAGCTTCTAATACTAAATGTTCTCCTTCTACCATAAACTCATTATTAAGGTCACGATACTTCTTCTTTCCTAATTTATAATAGTACTTAACTTTCTCATTATCTAAACTAGTTATAACCATACTACTCCTCTTCTCCATATTTATTAGTTAATTTTCTCCACTTCTTATAATCAGGACAATTCTCTTCAACAATAGCCCAAAACTTCTTAGAATGATTCGCTTCTATTAAATGACTTAACTCATGATAAATAACATAATCAAGGCATCCTATATCTTTAGTAATTAATTCTGTGTTTAATGTAATAACATGAGTCTTAACATTACATACTCCCCATCTAGTAGTCATCTTCCTAAGTCTTAGTTTAGGATGAGGAATACTTCTTGTAAAGTTATTATAACACATTTCTAGATGTTCACTAAAAATACCTAAAGCTTGTTTCTTCTTCCATTTATCTAAATCAAAGTCTCTTTTAATAAAAACTTTATTCTCACCTAATTTAAAGTCACAAAACTCTGTATATATAATATCATATTTTTTACCTAAATAGTAAAATTCACTATTAAATTTTATCTTTTCTTTAACTTTCTTAATCATTTTTCTAATAGAATTTAAGTTTTCTTCTATTACACTCATTATCTTTTTATTAGAGGTTAAAGTATTACAAGTAACATAGATAGTTAAATCATCTTTAACTCTAATATATATATTTTTAGTAGTACTTTTCTTAACTATTTCTAAATTATAAGTTTCATTATCTATTGTTAATGTCATAAAATCATCCCTCTTGATAAAATTAATTATTTATGATAATATGAATATGTAAAGAGAATTTACATATTATAAAAAAGAGGAATACCTAGCTTTTGAGCAGTTAGGTACTATCCCAATTTTTGTGGATTATAGTACCACTCTAAGGAGTAGGTACTATTTTTATTAACATAAATAATAAAACGATTATTATGAAAATAAGTGAAAATATGATATAACATAGAAATTTTTCAAGTTTTCTCATATTATCAACTCCCCTTTCACATTATAAAAATATAAGTTAGGGGGATAGTACCTAAACAACTAAGTATTCCTAGGTAAATAATAACACAAATGTATCTTCAATACAAGCGAACAAGATACATTTTTTTATTTTGAATATGTTTTCATTTTATTTATAAAATCATTATTTTTACTTATAGTCTCTTCATCAAAAGATTGACCATACATATTAAAGTCATTCTCATATAAACTAGTTAAAAAGATACAATAATTTATAAAATTATCTTTTCCTAAATTCTCGTTAATAACATAAAGACTATTATTGATAGCAGAAGAGTCAAAAAGTTCTCTATAATCATCTAATAAAGGATTAACTAAAGAAAGATAAAAGTCATAGGCACTCTTATATGAAATATCATTATTATTATTATCTAAATCAAAGATATAAATATTATCTTTTCTTAATCTTTTAAATAAACTTCTCGCTTTTTCCTGTGTTCTAAATTCATTAAAGATACTATAATCTTTATTTATTATAAAGCTACACTGTTTATCATTCATTTCACTTACATGTATAAGTTCATGTAAAAGATTTATATCAAGACATCTATCATGATATTTTTTTAAAAGAGGAAATGATAATATAGTCTTAGAATAGTTTTTAGATAGTAATGTAATAGCAGTTACATCACAATCAAAATCATCTTCAAAATAAACCATATGTCTTGCAAGTAGTATTTTCTTATAAAAACGAAATATTCTCTAATCTATCTAAGATATTTTTACCAAAGATAGAGTTTTTTATAACATTTCTCTCTAATACTTTCTCTTGTCTTTTAAGAAAGTTTATACAATCATCTAGTTTTTCTTCATCTAATAAGGGAACAATTCCTATAATTTTACAGGTATCTATATAATCTTGTTGTAATTCTAAAAGTAAATCTCTTACTTCATTATCATAAGTTAAATATTTTTTATACTTTTTATCAAAAGCATCAAATCTAAGTCCTAGAATAACTTCTTTATTTTTATCAAATACATCATCACTAATATTTAACAGTTCTTTTAAATATCTAAGAGTATAATCATCTATTTCATCTTGTAACTTTTCTCCCTTACTCATATAGTCATCCATTAATGATTTATAATATTTTAAATTATCTAAACTACTATCTAACTTTTTTATTGTTTCATAAGTAACATCAGGAGTTGAATCAAAGAAGTAAAAAGCATCTTTAATTCTTGTAGCGATTAAGTCTTTAAAACTTTTATGATAAGAACTAGCGATTAGATCTATTAGATAATCTTGATATTCTAAAAATCTTTTATTAGGATTTAATAATCTATCTATATCTTTCATTATTTACGATACTCAAAGTAAAAATCTAATATTCTAACCATATCCCCATCAACTGCTCCCATCTTCTCTAAGTTCTTCATCTATACCCATTTTTCTTAGTTTATTACTAAACCTTTTAATACCTTCATCAGTAAATTTAGTCATTTTAAATAACTTCTCTACTTTTTCTCCTTTAATTACAAAGTCGTCCCCTTCTTTTTCAATAGTAAAAGGTTTCTCTTCCTTAAATTTATATAAGACATGAGATTCAAAAGCATCATCTTCATATAAGTTTTCTTCCTTGATAGTATCTAACAAATCACTTAAGTAATCTACAACTTCACTAAGTCCCTCACTAGTAATTGCACTTATCTCAAAGATTTTCTTATCTTTTACTTTCTCTTTAAATTTAGCAAGATTATCCCTACTACCTTCTATATCCATTTTATTAGCGATTATTACCATAGGTTTAGTAAGTAGTTTTTTATTAAAGTCTTCAAGTTCTTTATTTATTAAAACATAATCTTCATAAGGATCTCTTCCTTCAGTACCAGCCATATCAATAACATGTAATATTACTCTAGTACGCTCTATATGTCTTAAGAATCTATCCCCTAATCCTTCTCCTTTGCTAGCACCTTCTATTAGTCCAGGAAGGTCTGCCATTACAAAAGTTTTACCATTAGAGGCGCGTACTACTCCAAGGTTAGGTTTTAATGTCGTAAAGTGATATTCTGCTATCTTAGGTTTCGCTTTACTTACTTTAGATATAATTGTACTTTTACCGACACTAGGAAGACCAACAAGACCAACATCGGCGAGGAGCTTAAGTTCTACTTTAATAGTTCTCTCTTCTCCTGGTTCCCCATTTTCAGAGAAGTTTGGAGCGGTATTAGTTTGAGTTTTAAAGGCCGTATTACCACGTCCACCTCTACCACCTTTACAGATTATTGCCGAATCATTTTTACCTTTTAAATCGGCAAGAATAAGGCCTGTATCTAAGTCTGTTACAACAGTTCCTTGAGGGACTTTAACAACTAAAGGTTCGGCCCCTTTACCATGTTGATTTTTACCTTTACCATTCTCGCCTTTCTTACCTTTTATCTCTTTTTGATAACGTAAGTCAAGTAAAGTATGAAGTCCTTCATCTACTTTAAAGATAATATCTGATCCATGTCCTCCATTACCACCATATGGTCCTCCCATAGGTATATATTTTTCCCGGCGGAAAGCAGTACAACCATCTCCACCACTTCCAGCGATTACTTTAAGTGTTACTTCATCTACAAACATATAAACACATCCCCTCTAAAACATAACTGTATTATACCATATAGAAAAGAAAAAAAGAAGTAATACAACAGCTATATCACTTCTTAATATTAAATTATTAATATAGGGATAGTTCAAGAACTTTATTCTAAGTCCTAAAACATCTATATTATATATTTAGGACTATCGTCCTGGGAATTAAACTTGTTTCCATTCAAAACTTCCTCTGTTTGCAAGCCTTAGCGGGCAAAACTCGGTGACACTAGATTAATTTCTAGCCTTAGTAGGAATCTGGCCGCACACCGTTGTTGTTATTGACATTATTGTTGTTCAAATTCTCATTCTCATTCCATACATTTGCATTACCATTATTGAAATTAGCCGGCGACATAACAAAATACAACTAATGACAAAAAACCAAGAACGAAATGGCACTTACAGTTTAACCCCCCCGAGGCAAATGAGGAGTCATTTGCCTCATTCTTTCTATGATAAAATATAAGGATCAGAGGAAGTACCATCTCCAGATGTAAATCCGTTTTCAGTTAACACATTGATAACTGGACGCACGGCGTTGTCGCTACCCACATAGTTACCCAGACGCTCAAACCCATCCCATACAAATGCACCACCAAGACGGAAAACGGCCGGCGTCATACTCCAATAATACATATTAGAACTACCACTATTTAAATAACTATTTCCTATTACTCCCATACTTTCTCCTGCTAAAACTAACTCATCTGCTGTTATTAACCCTGCTTTTAATCTATATGAACCTCCATAACTTTCACTTGTAGTAGGACATTTTAAAGTCGGTGTCACATTCTCTTGCATTTCTAATCCCATTACCTTTCCATAAGCTGAACCTAATCTATCAAAACTTGCAAATACATTTCCTCCCATCATTGTTTCTTCTCTATAGCCACTACTATCACTACAGAATCTACCACCTACTTACTTTGCTATCATAACTACTACTTCCTAAGGCATTCTTATACCATGTATCTACTTCTTTCTTTATAAAAGAATCTGTTCCATTATCATATGTATATCCTGTATATTTTGGATTATTATACTCTAAATTATATGGTGTTTGTCCTACTGCATATGAATGCGCTAAATCACTATTATCTGGATTTGCACTTGTTCCATTATAAATTAGTCTTAAACTTCCATCTCCATTTACTCTTACTATCTTCCAGTACATCTTATCTCCTGCACTTGCAAGTTTTACTTTATTACTTTCACTACATATACTATTATATTCTTGGCATGACTGCTAAACTTTGGAAATATCTATCATTATAATTATATACATAATAATCATTATCATATTGTCCAAACTGTACATTATTATTATCTACTGCTCCTCTATAATAATAACTTGTTCCATCTTCATCTTCCATACTATATAAGCCATTTGTTACATATTCTGGTTAGAGATTGAGTGCCCTCACTCAGTATCCATAAATACATACCATTACTTGCATAATTAAACATCTTTGTTTTCTCTTCTTGTAACTTCATTATCTTCTAGTATTTCTTGTGTTGTTAATGGCACATACTTATCTCCTGCTTTTCCATAGACATTTATCTGTACTGTAAAGACTAATCCTCCTCCATCTCCTTGTGGATTATAACTTTCATCTACATACATTCTTAGTCTATAGTTATTACTTTCGCTAGAGTTCATACTACTTGTATATAAACTCATCTCTCCTTCTGGCCTTCCTGTATAATCATTACCAGTTGCCTCTTCATTATATGTCTCAGGTGTCATTAAACCTTCTTCATTATCTCCATTTAACTTTGTTAGATATAACTTAATATATTTACCATCTATCTTCTTTTGATTCTGACAATACTGTTATATCTTTAGCACTTATTTCATAGTTAATATTTACATCTCCTGTTATTTCACTACTTATACTAAAATCAAAGTACTCTCCTGGATTTAATCTTACCATTCCTGTCTTATCTGTTGTTGGTAAGGCTCCTGTTAAAGATAATAGTATTATCTGTTTCTTCATAAGTCATTGTTATCGCACCTGTTGTTATACTATTTATACTACCTGTCTCTACTATAGTTAAAAGCAGCATAACTTACTCCTACTATTGCAATTACCATTACTATTAACACCACTATTATTACTATGTTTTCACGTTTTTTCATTTCATTTCAACTCCTCTTATTTTTTATAGTCTTTCCAAATTACTATCTTCTATACTCTTTTAAATTATCATATAATGTCAAAAATATCAATATTTTTGACATTATAAAAAGAATAGAATACTCCTCTACTCTATTCTTTTTACACTATAAAAGAAAGTAATATTATTACTTATATTTACTAAACTGCCCCCCCCCAGGTAACATATTGTAAACATAATTTCTTCATATTTTTTTACCTTCTTTCTTATTCTGTTAACTTAATCTTATCATAATTACATAAAAAAAGAAAGAGATATTTTCTTTCTATTCACTTACTGGATATACAGAAGCTTGTTTCTTATCTCTTCCTTTACGTTCAAACTTAACAATTCCATCTACTGTTGCATATAATGTATCATCATTACCACGTTTAACATTAACACCTGGGAATATCTTAGTTCCTCTTTGACGATAAATAATACTACCAGCAGTTACATATTCTCCATCAGCTACTTTCGCTCCTAATCTACGTCCAATAGAGTCACGTCCATTAGATGTAGAACTTTGTCCTTTTTTATGAGCGAAGAACTGTATATTTAACTTTAAAAATTCCACTTTAGTCCCTCCTTACTGTATTTCAATATTTTCTTTATATTTTAATGATAATTCTTTTAGTAGTCTTAACATATTTTTAAGTAAACTTTGAGTAACTCTATCATTACTTAAAACTTTAATAGTTAAACCTTTACTACTAGCTAGATAAGTAATAGTACTTTTATCAATAGTAAGAATACCATTAACTGTTGTTGTAACAATAGAACTAACAGCACTACAAACTATATCTTTACCATAATCATCATACATGGCATGTCCTAATATACTTATCTTTTTAAAATAACCTTTTTCTTTTTCTACTTTTACTTTAATCATAATTAACCATTAATCTTAGTAATTTTAACTTTTGTATAAGGTTGTCTATGTCCCTGAGTTTTACGGTTACTTCTAGATTTGTTTTTGTACTTAAAAATACGTATTTTCTTAGCTTTACCATTTTTTAAGACTGTACCTTCTACAGTGACATTAGATAAATAAGGGGAACCAACTTTAGAATCAAGCATTAAAACTTCTTCAAAAGTAACAACATCACCTGTATTAGCATTTAACTTTTCTACGAAGATTTCATCTCCTTCACTAACACGATATTGTTTTCCACCAACTTTAATTACTGCGTACATTTTTTAACCTCCTTTTTCTAAACCAAAGACTCGCTCTTAAGGTATTACTCTCTCTTAGTAATTTCTACCTCTTCAATGCGGTTTACAGCTTACACTCAAATAGAGGTATAACAAGCTACAAACAATATGATTTTAGCATAAAACTTACTTTACGTCAAATGATTTTGATACATTTCTGGTATTATTTTTTTATTTTAGCCTTATTAAAGTAATATTCATCACTTATACTACTATCATAAAGATTATAAACTTCTAAATATCCCAAAGCTTTAGGTTCTTCTTTTAAAACAGGATAACTATTTACTAGTTCCCTAACTATATTAGTTTTATCCATAATATTAAGCTCTTTATCTAAAGAAGAGAATATATTATTTAATTCATCTTCCATAATAGAACCTTTACTAAGTAATACTTCTTTAAATTTTTCTAAATCATTAAAACTTGCTACTTCTATTAAAGTATCACTATCTACTATATAGGTCAAACTATTAATTAAAGCCATATATTCTCTATAAGTAGATGGAAGACTAACATCACTATTATAATAGAAATACTCTTTAGTTAATTTACTAACTAGTCCTTCTCTTAAAGTTTTAGGAAAATTTGTCATTGGCATAGATACATGAAATAATTCATGTTTTAGAACTATATTCCTTTTATCACGACAAATAATAATATTTTTATCAGGATAATATGTAGCGCCTTTTGTATCAGTTGCATTTACTTTAATTTCTTTATTACTATAGATAATATCTAAATTACTTAATCTTTCATAGATACTCTTTCTATCTAAATTATCATAGTCTAAATAAAAAGGCACCATTGAATAGCAAAGTTCTCTTTCCTCTTCACTTAGTTTATTATTATCTATAACAGCATTAAGCAATAAAACTGGCTCAACATCTTCCTTTGTATTAAGACTAAACCTATCTATATCATATTCTTCATCTATCTTTTCTAAGATACTATCTACTTTAATACTTGAGATATCATCGTCTATGTCATAATAGTTATAAATTATTTCTTTTTCTGTTTCTATTTTACTGTCACTTTTAACAATAATTGCACTTACTGATATAACAGTAAATATTATTATATTTTTTACAATCTTATTCATTTAAATATGGTAACAACTCCCTTGTAACAACGACATATCCTAACGTATTTAAATGTAGTCCATCTTCTGTATATTCTTCTTTTAAATTACCATCTTCATCCACCAAATCATCATATAGATTTATATAATCACAATTTTTCCCATCACAGTAATCAAATAATCTTTTATTTAAAGATTTTATTTTCTTATTGGTTCTATTATTAGCAACATTATTTTCTATAGTAGAATTAACTGGATATACACTTTCTACATATATAGTAGCATCACCCCTATTTTCTTTTATTTCTCTTACTATCCCTTTAATATTATTAAATGTAGTATCTACAATATCTTCAGCATTACTATCAAGGTCATTAGTACCTATTAATAGAAATACTTTAGTAGGATTATACTGATAAACTCTTGTTTGCATATCACTTAAAATATCCGTTGTCTTATTACCGGCAATACCACTATTTACAACTGGTAAGTTATCGTAATACTCTTCTAAAGGATAAAAATCTGTAATAGAGTCTCCTAAAAATAAAAAGTTATCATTTGGTTTTACTTTTACTTCATAGGGATTAGTAAAAGTATTGCTTTCTTTAGTTAGTAGAAATATACTCATAATTATAATAATTATAAGCATAATGATTATAGTTATAAGATAATATTTATGTAATTTTATCTTTTCTTTAATAATATTTATATTCATAATAGCCCCCTGAATTGTTCTAGTTTTTCTTAACCAAAAAATGATATATGATTATTGTTAAGATATTGATAATAAACTTAGATAAGATAACATTTATATTTAAGTTATCTACAAGTAATAATAAAGATAATCCTTCTATTAAATAGAAACAAATAATAGATGTTATAGGATTAGAAATCTTTTTTGTTTTAAATAAAGCCATAATTAAGCATGATATTACATAGTTAATAGTAAAGTTTAAATAGATATTCATACCTGTAAGATTTAATAGGTAAAAGATAAATAGATTTATTAATGATGTAAGAATAGCAAATTTATCACGATTAAACCAACTTATATGATCGGCATCTTCTATGTAACTAACTATTAACTTCTTAAAGTTTTCATTATTACTATTAAAATCTTTAGGCTTAAAAGTTTTACTTTTCTCTAACATTTTATCTAATTTAGTTAAATCTTTTAAAGATATGATATAACCTAACTTACCAAACTCTTCTATTATTTGTTTTTGATGGTCATTAGTATGTTCATTATATTTAGCAAGACGTGGAGTAGCGATTACTTTTTTATGATGTTTTAAAGCAGTTAAGATGCTTCCTACTCCCCCATGAGTAATAATAAGTGAGGCTTCATCCATAAGTTCTTCTAATCTATCATTTGAAACACTTTTAAATATTTCCATATTTTTACTTTTATATTTAGTATAACCTGCTTGTACTATAACTTTATCTTTAATATTACCTTTTTCTATTTCCTTATCTATCGCTTTTAATAGTCTTTCAAAACTTTTATCTTGTGTACCTAGAGTTACTAAAATCATTAAAAACACCACCCTCCATATGTTGCTTTAGGATAGAGTTTTAACATAGGACGCCACTGAACAATAAATAGATTAGCGATATGGAATTTATAAAAAAGGGAACCTGTTATAGTTTTAGTTTTAATATTAGCGAATGATTCTATATAGATTATTTTACTACCAAAGATTCTTCCTATACAACACATTGGCCCTGCTGTATGAGCTCCTGTTGTTATAATATAATCTGGTTGATATTTAAAATAAAGGAAAAGGCTAATAAAACAGTTTGCAAGTAACTTAAACGGATAAGTTAGTTTATGGTCTTTTGTACCATATAAAAGAAAATTAATATTTTTATATTTCCTTTTTAATTTATTATTCGCTTTAGTTTTCTCTGTTATCAAAGAATAATTATAGTTTTTAATTATACTATCAAGTTGTAAAAGTTCTGTTAAATGTCCTCCTGTACTTGATATAAACATTACTTTTCGCATCATTTATCCCTTCTTTTTAAATAATTTTTCCCATTTTTCACAAATATTATCACTTATATATCCCTTTACTTTACGTCTACCATTCTTTCCTAGTTCTTTTCTTGTCTCTATATCTTTAGTTAAATCTAATATTTTTTTCTCCATTGCTTTAAAATTTCTATGTTTAATTAAATAACCATCATATCCTGATGTTATTACTTCTTTAGCACCTTCCGCAGAATCAAAAGCAATACAAGGTAGACCATTACTCATCGCTTCAAGTAAAACGATACCAAAACTTTCTGTATAACTAGTCATAACATAAATACTTGCTTTTTGCATTAGTTTCTCTATTTCTTTACTATTTTTAAAGCCATGAAGAGTAACATCTTTTTCTAGTTTATTTTCTTTAATAAATTTTTCTAATTTGCCTCGTTCACTTCCATCTCCAACAATATCTAAATGCCATCTGCATTTTTTATTTTTTAAATCAAGATATATTTTTAAGAGATCTAAATATCCCTTCTCAGGAGAAAGCCTTCCAACAGAAATCAAATGTTCACAAGTTAAAGGGCTTTTAGTTCTTGGTATTTTTTCTATAGCATTAGGAATATAAATGCACTTGCATTTATGATGTAGCATTTTTTTATGATAAAACTTTTGTAATCCCTTAGATACTAAAACAAAATAATCAAGGTTTTTAACACTTCTAATAACATCAGTTGCATATTTCATATCATTATGATAGTGATTGTGTTCCCATCCTATTTTGATAGTGGTATCGCTACCATATTCACTTAATAATTCATTTAAAAATACACGAGTAGAGATAATAATATCAGCAGTTGAATTTTTAATATAGTCTACCATAGTTTTTCTCTTTTTATATAATATTTTTAAGCTTTTAAGTGACTCTTTGCCAAGAGTTATTAATCTTAAATTATGTAAAGCTTCTTCCCACTCTTTTCTATTAGGGCTAAGATTAGATGATAATAGATAAGTTACTTTAACATTTTCATTTATATCAAAGACTGGTTTTTCATATAATTTATAGATTGAAACTATTTCTATTTCATATTTATTTGTTTTAGCAAGGGAATTTGCAAGAGAAGTTATAGCCTTCTCAACTCCACCATAACCTAAGTGTAAAGATAATATTGCTATTTTTTTCTTCAAAACACATCACCTCTAGTTATACTAAATAATTGCATTAATATGTCTTTAGTATATATTAATTTAGAAAAAAAGAAAAGAGCTTTAAGCTCTAAAAGTTCTTATCTCTTAAAAATGGAGGAAAATCATAATCTGTATCATCTAATACTTCTCCGCCATCATCGTCATCATCTGTGTCATTTTGAGGCATAGTGGCTACATAAGATATTTCTTCACTTCTTCTTCTAGATGTTGGAGCGGCATTAGAGAAGATAGGTTGTTTAGTCTCTCCTTGTTCTTTCTTATTAAAACCTGTAGCAATTACAGTAACAATAACTTCATCAGACAAGTTTTCATTGATAACTGAACCAAAAATAGTATTAATGTCAGTACCAGAAGCAGCTCTTACAACTTCAGCAGCCTGTTCTGCTTCAAATAAAGTTAAATTAACACCACCAGTAATATTAATAATAGCATCTGTTGCTCCAGTAATACTAGTTTCAAGTAATGGACTAGAAACAGCTTGTTTAGCAGCTTCAATAGCTCTATCTTCACCCATACCAATACCAATACCAATAATAGCTCTACCAGAATCTTTCATTACTGATTGAACATCAGCAAAATCAAGGTTAACAAGCCCAACTACTGCAATTAAATCAGAAATTGATTGAACACCTCGCCTTAAAACATTATCAACTTCTTTAAAAGCTTCTAGCATTGGTGTTGTCTTATCAATTATTTCTCTTAATCTATCATTTGGAATAACAATTAAAGTATCTACATGCTTTTCTAACTCTGCTAATCCCTTCAAAGCATTATCCATTCTTTTCTTACCCTCAAAAGTGAACGGTTTAGTAACAATTGCAACTGTTAAAGCGCCAAGCGCTTGAGATATTTCAGCAATTACAGGAGCTGCTCCAGTTCCTGTTCCACCACCCATTCCACAGGTAATAAATATCATATCAGCACCAGTTAAGGCATCTTCTATTTCTTTTTTAGACTCTAATGCTGCCTCTCTACCAATATCAGGTCTACTACCTGCTCCAAGTCCATCAGTAAGATTAGCTCCTAATTGAATTTTTATATCAGCTTTAGAATTATTTAATACTTGTAAATCAGTATTAGCAACTATAAATTCTACTCCTTTTACACCTGATTCTACCATTCTATTAACAGCATTACCACCGCCACCACCGCAGCCGATTACTTTTATTTTAGCTAATTGATCCATTTCTAGTCCATTTCCCATGATTGTATCCTCCTTAATTAGTTATCAAAAAAGTGACCAAAAAATTTATTTGTCATATTATCATTAATTGTATTCTTTTTTTTAGGTGATATAAATCTTTCTATTTCATCTAAATCAAACATATTGACATCATCTTCTCTTAAAAGACATTTCTTAGCAAAATATTTACAACTTCCAAAAACGCTTGTGTATTTATTATGTCTAGCTCCGATTACAGTCATATTATAACAACTAGAAGTACCACCTAGTGTTTCTTCAACAACATAGTTAAAACCTGCAAGTTCGCTAATACCACCTACTACAATTATATAACTTATTTCTCTTTTTGTTAAGCGATTTATTTCATTTTTTGCAAGTTTTAAGATATCTTTTATTCTAGATTCTATAACTTCTGATATTTGAATCTGGTTTATAGTAATTTTTTTGTTCTCTTTATTTACTATTGTAACTTCATCATTACTATCAGCATATCTAGCAGAAGATAGTGCAAAAGTTTCTTTTAATTTCTTTGCTTCCTTCAAATCCACTTTATAAATGAATGCTATATCTTTATCAGCACTACTACTACCTACAGGGATATAGGAATTTTTAATCATAATTCCTTTATTAAATATTCCAATACTTGTAATATCAGCACCAATATTTATAATAGCACCCATCTTTCTATCTAACTCTTTAGTCGAAACAGTGTAATAGTCTGCTTGAGTATTATAAATTATATCTCTAATATTTATTCCTATACTTCTTACGATATTAATATATGGATATATCTCTTCTTTAGGTGAAGTAGCAACTACTGCTTTTAAGAATAATTTTTTTCCAACTTCATCTAAAGGATTAATAACACTAGCTTCTTCATCAACTGTAAATGATATAGGTAAACAACTAACAAGTTCCCGAGTATCATCGTAGGTATCTTCCACAGTATCTTTAATAACTGCAGTAATATCTCTACCTCTAACTTTATCACCTCTTATATTAACAAGACCACTTTCCATAGTCATACTAGCTCTATTAGCTGGAACTGTTAATATAGCTTCTCTTATTTTCATTCCTATTTTTTCTTCTGTTATTTTAATAGCATGCATTAAAGAATTTTTTAACTTTTTATCATCATAAATAGTATTTTTCTTTAATCCTAATGTTTTTACTGAGGTAGATGCTAAAACATGGTAATTATTATCATTAACATTTACTACTACTACTTTAATTTCCCCATTACCAATATCAAGTCCTGTATAGATATGATTCATGAGTTAACATCACTACCTTTCTGCCGTACCCTTTCTTATCCTATAGATTAATTATACATAATTAATTAATATTTAACAAGTTTTTTAATTAAAAAACCTAGTGATTTGGTAACTATTCAGACTATAACATGCAAAAGTAAAGAGTAATTATCAGAAAATTGCTCTTTTTAGTTTACAAATAATACTTCATTATTAAATATAGCTTTAATAGATTCAAAATGACTTCTTTTAAGAGAGGCTTTTATAATACTAATTGTATCACAATATGCTTCATCACTATTTATATTTTTAAACACTCCGGATGTTTTAGTATTAATTTTAATTATCCTTAAATCTATTTCACTTGGATTATTATCAAAAGGAACACTAAAATCATATATATAGGCCAAATGATTATCTTTATATTTATCGTGTCTTCTACTTTCTTTATAAAATGTAGATTCAATATTCTAATTTTCTTTCTTGGCTAATGATATAATCTCATCATGTTTTGCATTGATTTCACTGGTGTAATTACTAGAAAATGCTTTACTGCCTTCTTTTATCAAAACTTTTCTAGCATGATATGCTTTAAATAATAGTTCTTTTAAATCTTTTGCCCAAGTAACTTCAGAAACATTTTGAATTATTTCTTCTAAATATCTTCCCAAATGGGCTTTGCATTCATAGTTGTTAGAACCATATTTATACATTGCAGTATCATGATCGTATATAATATCTCCAGTATATCTTGTTAAAATATTATGTGGCTCTATCTGTTTATGACTTTTCTTTTCATGAGGCATGTAAACTACTGGTTCACTATTACTATAATTTTTTATATACCATTTATTATCGTTAATTGTTTCATCTATATACATTAAATGTCTAAAGTTGGTTTTGACTTTAGGATAAACTCTTTTAGAAAGAACATTAAATAAATCACTTAATCTATCTAATGCCACTACATTGTATATTCCAAGTTCAATTGTTAAAGCTTTTATACTATTATCATAAGTTACATCTGTATAAAAATCTTTTTGTATTTTATCATCTGCTTTTGGATTATGTTTAAAGATATGTTTTTCTACATAAACATTTACTCTTAAACCTATTCTATACTTAGTGACATCTTTGCCATTCCTATTATTACTTTCATGATAAATAGTTCTAGTTTCTACAAGGCTATCTTCTATCATCTTTTCAATTTTATCTTTAGTAAGGATATAGCCTTTTTATCCTCCTATTTTCTTATCTGTCTTTTTTCTAGAATTATATATTTTCTTTCTTCCTTGTATCAGTTGAGGGCGGTTTACTAGAATTACTACTATTCTTATTTATTTGATTTTTTAGTCTATCTATTTCATTTAATAATTTTTCTATAAGTTCATCTTTTTCTTTGATAGTAGCTTTCAAGTCTTCTTTTTCTTGTTTAAACTCCCTTCTTAAATCTTTATTTTCTTTTAATAGTAAATCTAACTTATTATTTAGTTTTTCAAACTGTCTAGTAACTTTCATCATTTATACCACTATCCTTAACTATTATTATCTCATATATAACTGAAAAAAGTAGCATCATTGACACCACTTTTTACACTTTATTTTTTTCATAGTCTAAATAGTTACACTATTTTTAGACTTTTTAATAGTTACTTTTAAAATTTTGGGTTTAAAGTCAAAGTTATTTCCATGTTATCTGTTATAGGTGTTCCTGCTCCTATACTTTGTCCTGTTACATAACCATTGCCTTCTAACTTAACACTAATACCTAAAAGTTTTAACAAATCTTCTGCCTGTTTACTAGATAAGCCATTTACATCAGGAACAGTTAAATTATTATCATTAGTAACAAGGAATACTTTAGTTCCTGCTGTTACTTTATCTCCTTTAGAGGGATATTGTTTAACTACCTTATTGCCATTACCTATAACTGTTACAGACATCCCCATATTTTCAAGGTCGGTTTTTGAAGTTGTTGCATCTTTATTTTTATATGAAGTTAAACTATATTCAGACAACTTCTCTTCACTAGTAGTATCAGGATCCGTTCCATAATATTTGCTTATATTAACAACTATATCTTTAATAGCAGTCCAAATAACTTTTTGATTACCACCTTCTGGTCTTTTAACTGATGCATATATAATTACTTTAGGGTCATCATTAGGATAAATTCCTGCAAAAGATGAGATGATGTCAGATGCTCCTGTTAAGTAACCGCCTCCATTTTCATCTGCTATTTGGGCAGTACCTGTTTTACCTATTAAGTTATAACCATCAAGGCGATATCCTGCTCCAGTCATTCCTGGTACATTAACAGTATTCCACATTAGTTCTCTAATTTTATTAACTGTAGTTTCACTAGCAACGGTATCTACTTCAGTTCTTTTACCTTCATAGACTACTTCACCCGTATCAGGGTCTACTATTTTTTCAACTAAATATGGTTTTAACATTACTCCTCCATTAGTAAGAGAAGTCAAAGCTTGAATATTTTGAACAGGTGTTGTCGTAATACCTTGACCAAAACCAGCATTAAATATTTCGGTTTCGTACTTAAAGTCAACTTCTCCTGTCGCTTCATTTGGAAGTTCAATACCTGTTTTTTTACTAAAGCCTAGTTTTTTAAAATAACTCCTAAGAATATCTGCAGATAAATGTCTATCTATTAAGTTAATAACACCAACATTACTAGATAAAGCGAATCCTCTATCAAAAGTAATATCACCCCAACCTGCTCTATTCCAATCACCTATTTCTGTACCATCACTTGTAACATAAACACCAGAGTGATATGTTTCATTACCATTATATACTCCTTGTTCCATAGCAGCCATATAAGTAAATATTTTCATAGTAGAACCAGGTTCATATGGACTAGAGATATTCATATCTAAGTAGTTTGTAATATCTCTTTTGTTAGGGTCAAATGAAGGTGATGTACTAGATGCTAATATCGCTCCAGTCTTAGCATCTGCTATCATGATTGTAAACCATTCATAATTATAGTTAGCTTCAGCATCACTTAAGGCCTGTTCTACAAAAAACTGAATGCTACTATTAAGAGTAAGATATATATCTTTTCCATCACTAGCTTCTTTACTTATCTCATTAGTACCTGCTATCTTATAACCACGTAAATCTTTTTGATAAGTAGTATACCCATCTTCACCTTTTAAGGTACTATCATAATACTTTTCAATCCCCATCTCTCCAGTCATATTAGTTTCTTCATTACCGTCATCATCAGTAGTAACTTCTTCTTTAGCATAACCTAAGACATAGGAAGCAAAGTCTCCTTTAGGATAATATCTTTTAAAACTTTCTATAAAGTCTATTCCTGGTAAATTTAACTCTTCTATCTTACTTTTAGTAATCTCCGTTAATCCTTTACCTATAGTACCAAATTCAGTTTGATAGACTCCTTCTTTATTTAAGTATTTTAATATTTCTTCTTTACTACAATTTAGGACGCCTGCAAGTTTTTCGGCTGTCATTTCTTTATCTACTACATGCTGGGGATTATCTTCATCTGTAGTTCTAGATGGTGATAAATAAGCGATTAATTTATAGGAAGAAACATTTTGTGCTAAAGCTTCTCCATCACTACTATAAATATTACCACGTTCTGCTTTTATAATATCTGTCTTAGTAGTACGTTTTCTTGCTAAAGCCTGTAAATTTGTATCATCAATTTCTTTAGATAGAGCAAGTTGGGTTACTCTTGCAATCATTAAGGCAAACAAAAAAAGAGAAGCAATTATTAAAAGTTTACTATATCTTATATTATTTTTTCTTCTCTTTTTTCTTTTCAAGTTTACCACTTCCTATTATTCATCGATATTCTTAATGTTATCATTATTATAACTTAATCCTTGTTCTTTGGCAACTTCTTCTATTTTATCTAGGGATGCTAACTCATTTATTTTCATAGATAAACTCTCATTTGTTTTTGTTTGCTCACTTATTTCTTTTTTAGTCTTTTCAACTTCAAAGTTTATTTTAGATAATGTTGCTTTAGAAAAAACGATTGTTAAAGGAGCACTGATGGCTAATACTAAAGCGAATGTATAGATAAGGCGCTCAAATTTACTCATTTTAACTCTTTTTTTAACTTTTCTAGCCATTATATCACCTTCTTTTATTTTATTCTTTCTATAACTCTAAGTGTAGCGGAATGTGCTCTATTATTATGTTCTAACTCTTCACTACTAGCTTTTATTCCTTTTTTTGTAATTAATTTAAAGTCTGGTAGTTTATCCAAAGGTATATTAGGTAATCCTTTAGACAAAGGATCTATCTCACACATTTCATTAAACTTTTTCTTAACTATTTTATCTTCTAAGGAATGAAATGTTATAACAGCAATTCTTCCTCCGATATTTAACATAGATAAACTATCATCAAGAGATTTCTTTAAGACATTTAACTCATCATTAACTTCTATTCTTAAAGCTTGAAATATTTGTTTAGCAGGATGTTTTTTTACTCTTTCTTTATACGGAACAGATGATTTAATGATATCTACTAATTCTAAAGTAGAATCTATTTCCTTAGTTTCTCTATACTTAACAATATTTCTTGCGATAGATGATGAGAATTTACTTTCTCCATAGTATTTAAAGATTCTCTTTAACTCATCATAACTATAAGTATTAACTATTATTTTAGCAGTTAACTTATTATCTTTATCCATCCTCATATCAAGGGGAGCATCAAATCTATACGAGAAGCCACGATAGTCTTCATCTAACTGAGGACTTGATACTCCAAGATCGTAAAGGATAGCATCTACTTTCTCTATGCCTAATGATTTTAGTTTATCTTTAGCATAGACAAAGTTAGAATCAATTATTTGGAAGTTATCACCGATAGTAGAAAGTTTATCTTTACTATAGGCAAGTGCTTCCTCGTCTTGGTCAAAGGCGAATAGATACCCATTTTTAATTCTTTTTAAAATTTGACTACTATGTCCTGCAAAACCTAAGGTCATATCAACAGCGATACTGTCATTTTTTAGATTTAAAGATTCTATTGTTTCCTTAAGTAAAACTGATTCATGCATTATATCTTCTCCTCAAATAGATTCTCAGCAATATCGGACATTTCATCATTACAAGAACTCATAAACTCATTGAAAGCATCCTCATCCCATATTTCTAATCTATCTCCCGTTCCTACAATTACACATTTCTTAGATAGGTTAGCATAAGTAATAAGGGGGGTAGGGATATTAACTCTTCCTTGTTTATCAAGTTCAATGGCAGTAGCACCAGACATAAAGAAGCGAGTGAAAGCTCTAGCATCTTTTTTAGTAAATGGTAAGCTTTCTAATTTAGTAACGATATGGTTAAAAGTGTCATTTGGATAAACATAGATACAGTGTTCTATACCACGAGTAATAACAAAACTATTACCAAGAATGTCACGATATTTAGATGGTATAGCAATTCTACCTTTATCATCAATATTATGATGAAACTCTCCTATAAACATATTTATCCACCACTTTTCCCCACAGTCTACCACTGCTTAATTATATGTTACACAAAAATATTGAAAATGTAAATAAAATAAGAGAGATTTAATTTGACAAATAAAGTATTTGACAAAAAATATGTAAACAAAAAGAAAAAGACTCTTGACAAAGAATCTTTCTTTATAATCTGAAATACTATTTATATTAATTATTATAAATTACATTTTATCTTTAAACATCACTACTATAAATTGAAGTATCAATATATAATGTTATAGTTATCATCAAACTCTCTATAAACATAATTATATGCTAGAGCATCACCAAAAAGCGAATCAATTTCTTCAATTAAATCAACATAAGTCCATGAATCATCTATAAGATTTTCTTTTTCATAATGTAACTTATTCTTCAAAAGTACAAGTAGCATTATAATTATTAATACGATATAAATCGGCAAACCAATTCAAATAAGCTTTTACCCCCATAGCTTCTGCTGATTTCTTTTGACCTTCTAAATCATATGAAATTCCTTTAGCAGTATAACCTGTTAAAGTATCATCATTATACATTATAGTAAGACTATTATTATCAGATTTGCATACTAATTTTTTTGATGTCATATTTATAACTGCAAATATAATGATTACAATAACAATAATAATTACAACTATCCCACCAATAATAATTAATTTCTTTTTCATAATTCCTCCTTTATTCTATGTTAAATATAACACATTTATGATTTTTGTCAATAATATCTTTCATTATCTATCTTTCATACGAATAGATTACTATTCCAGTAGGCTTATCTTTATTAGGATCTAAAATATATTGCTCTCCCCAACTTGAAACTATATATTTTCCGTCATTTGTAACATCAACTATAGTCATAGCATGAGAGCCAACATCATCTTTACATACATCATCAAGCTTTCCATTACCATCTTTATCTTCAGGATAGTACAAAGTAAAGTTATTAGCAGAAACTATAGCGAATTTTCCTTCATTTAATGCTTCTTTAATATCTACTTTTTCTGTTTCATTTTCAACTATAGGTTGATCATCAGGAACATTAATTCCAATTGATTCTAATTCTGCTTTTCTCTTCTTCCATTCATCTGTGCCAGGCTCTAAACTTATTTTTTTTGTTATAGTATCAGAAGTGACTGATAGCTGTATACCTTTTTCTGCAAGATAATTGGATAAAACTTTACCAACATCAAGATTATATGTACCATCCATACCAGTTCTTTCAAACCCTTTATCATCTAAGGCGGCATCATTAGAACGTAGTTTCATCTCTTCTTCTACATTACCATAGACATCTTCTATACTATCAAATCCCTTTTCATTTTTAGCATAATAAAGAAAAAAGTCCAAAAATAAATACTCATACCTATAACCATAATAATACTCACCTGTACTTGGATTTTCTTTACTTGCTAACATAGAAAAGCCAAATATTTTTTCAAATTCACTTTCTCCATTAGGAATACTATCAAAATATTGAAATAAAGTATTAATTGCAGCAACATATCCACATCCTACAAAGTTCATTCTATTAAATAGTAATTCTATATCTTCTTTAGAAGCTTCAGGATAATACTTATGAACAATTTCCCAAACATTATTATCATCTATAAAATTTTCAATATTTATTATTAATGCTCCCTGATCCCCTCCATACGATTTATTGTCAACATTATTATCATTAAAAGTACTACTTGTCAAAACAATATTTTCTTTATCAATATTTTGATTATTTATATTAAGTATTTCTTCTATTTTAACATCACTCGCTTGAATTTTCGATACTTTGTTGCTACTTTTTTGCTTTAAAAAATTAAATTTAGGAATATTAATATTTGAAAATATAGGCATAACTTCACCCTCCTTACAAAATTTTATAACTTAATACTTTACACTCTATATCAAATTTTTCTTTTGCATTATTTTCTAATTTTTCTTTAATGATTTTGATTACTTCTTTTTGTCTTTTTATATTATTTAGATAGTCTTCTGCTTCTTCTTTATTTTTACCATAAACAATAGTTAATACTAAAGTTCCATTTTTTATAATTGTTTCTGGTGTTGCATTAAAATAAGTAATATTTTTTGCTCCTTCTTTAGTAAGTGCTCTCTTCATTGTACTCTTAATATATTCATTTGTTGGCTCCATATTTTTATCTAAATTCTCTAAATATAAACTATTAAGGCAATAGATATATTTAGATATTCTCATATAACCATATTCTTCAAAAGTCATCGATGGGGCAAACAAACAGTCACTCTCTTCTATTAAACTGTCTAAATTATCTATATAAAGTTCTTTATTCAATAATTTTTGAAAATTTTTTCTATACACTTCTTTATATTCATCCATTTTTATCACCACTTTAAGTGTATCAAAATAATTAGATTATAACAATATTTAAAACAAATAAAATTAAAGAAGTATAATATTTTCCCTTATACTTCTTGTATTACTGTAATAATCATAGGTTTTGTTTCCATAGTTTTATAAAAGTATTTGCCTAAAACATCTCTTACTTCTGTTTTTATAGTAGAATACTCTACTCTTTTAGTTCCTTTACTTATGTTTTTTTCTATTATTTCTAATGCCATATTTTTAATTTCATCTACTAAATCTAAGTTATCTTTAACATAAATAAAGCCTCTTGTTAATACTTCTGGTCCTGCTAATATCTTTTTAGTTTCTCTATCTAGAGTACAACTTATAATAACAATACCATTTTCTCCTAACATCTCTCTATCTTTTAAGACTAAATCTCCTATATCACCATTACTTTTACCATCTATTAAAATCTCATCAGTCTCTATATGTTCATTAGTAGGAACAAGATTACCTTTAATAAATAGTGTTACATCTCCATTTTGTTTTAAGATGATATTTTCTTTTGGGATACCAAGAGATTCTGCTACTTCTGCATTAGCATATTGATTACGATATTCTCCTTTAACAGGGAAATAATACTTAGGATTCATTATATTTATTAAAAGTGATAAATCTTCACGTGATGCATGATGTAATAAGTGTTTCTTACTAGATAAACTAATAGCATTAACTCCAAGCATTGCTATTTCATCCATAACAGTTGCAAGACGCTTTTCTATTCCTTCATAAGCAGGTTCTGTTATAAAGATAGTATCATTAGTATTAAGTTTAATAAACTTATCATAACCTTTAATAATTCTTTCTAAGTTTGCAAAAGGTTTCTCTTTTTCATCTGATATTAATACTACAGCATCTTTATCTTCTAGATTATTTAAGTCGCCTATTACTCTTCTATCAATAGTTAAATAATTATTTTTTATTGCATAATTAATAGTATTTTGTAGGGAATGTCCCATAATAACAATCTTTCTATGTGTCTTACTAACTTCATTAAATATCTCTTGAATTCGATAGAAATGTGCTGGAAAGACAGTAGCAATAATTCTACCTCTATTTTTAGCAAGAACATTTCTAATAAAATCACTTACTCTATTACTTGGGCTAGTATAACCTTCACGTTCTGCATACATAGATTCTGCAAGTAGACAAAGGACCCCTTGTTTACCAACATAAGCTAGTTTACCTATATCTGTTTTATATAGGCCAGTCTCTTTATGATCAAATGTAAAGTCTCCTGTATAAACTATCGCTCCATCTTTAGTATATAAAACATAACACAAAGCATCAGGAATAGAATGAGTCATAGAAATAGGAAAGATGCTTTCACGACCAAACTCTAATTTATGATGAGGTTTAATCTCTATTAAATGACTCTTTTTAATTTCAGTATCAGTTAAATCTTGTTTTAATATTTCTAGAGTTAATTTCGCTCCATAAATATTAACTTCAGGAATAGATTTTAAAATATCAGGAACTGCTCCCATATTACCTTCATGACCGTGACTTAAAAAGATACCTTTTATTCTTTTTCTATTTTTTATTAAATAATCAAAGTTAGGAATAATATAATCTATTCCAAGATTTTTCTCATTATCAAATTTACTTCCGGCATCAAATACATAGATGTTTTTATCTACTTCAACAACATACATATTTTTACCATTTTCGTTTAGTCCACCTAAACTAAATATTTTTATTTTACTCATAAATTCTCCTTTCTTTTTATATAGAAACAAAACTTTACTAATTATACACTATTTCTATTATATTTTCAAATCAAAGTTTTTAATTAATACTTTATCTCTTTCTTTAATCTCTTTTTCAATACTTAAAGATTCTAATTTATTATCTACTAAATATTTAGAATGATACCTCTCTAATTTATAAACTCTATAATTACCTAATAAATCAAGGCACTTATCATGGGCAATATATAGATTCCCTATTAAAATAATTACGTCCTAAATTAGTAACATCTTCTTTTTCATAGTCTTGTTCAACAGATTCAGTGAGTATAGACAATGATGTTTTTATAATAGTAGAACTCTCCACTAAAATGGATAGCCTTTCACATATTTCAAAATCTTTTAACATTTCACTGCTAGTTATAATATTTTCAAGCACAAATGAAACTATATTTTCTCTATTTTCATAACCTTCTAATTCTAAGTTTATAAGCAACTTTATTAAATTATTATATATTCTTAACTCTTTTGTATTCATAATTATATAGCAAGCTTCTCTAAAGCATTTTTAGCAGCTAACTGTTCTGCTTCTTTCTTACTACTTCCTACTCCTTCTCCATAGATAATACCATCTACTCTAACTTGCATTTTAAAGGTTTTATCATGAGGAGGACCTGATTCAGAAATTAATTCATAATAAAGACTCTTTTTACTAGTTTGTACTGCTTCTTGTAAAGCAGATTTATAGTCAGAGAAAAATGTAACATTAGGGTTAGTTACATAAGGAACAATAATTTCTAATATAACTCTTCTAACAGTAGCATAGCCAAGATCTAAGTAAATCGCTCCCATCAAAGATTCAAAGATATCTGCAACAATCGCTTTCTTTAATTTACCTCCATGTAATTCCTCACCATGTCCTACTTTTATATAGTTATTTAGCCCAAGACCTAAAGAGTATTCATATAAAGCATTTTCACATACATAACTTGCTCTTACTTTAGTCATAGTACCTTCATTCTCATCATGGTTACGATATAAGTAATCAGCCATAACAAGGTCAACAACAGCATCTCCTAAAAACTCTAATCTCTCATAATCTTTTTTCGCTCTATGTTCATTTGCATATGATGAATGAGAAAATGCTACCTCATAAAGTTTTAAATTTTTAGGAGTTATATTTAATTTTTTAAATAATTCATCCATTGATTATCACTTCTTTCCATATATCTTCTTTAAATCCAGTTAAAACAATAGTTTCTCCCACTAAAAGAGGCCTTTTAACAAGCATACCATCAGTAGATAATAACTCTAACTTTTCATCAAGAGTCATGTTAGGTAATTTATCTTTTAGATGTAACTCTTTATATAAATTACCACTAGTATTAAAGAAAGTCTTTATATCTTTACCACTAATTTCAAGAAACTTCTTTAACTCATCTTTAGTAGGATTATCAGTTACGATATTTCTATCAACATATTTAATATTATTATCATCTAAAAACTTCTTAGCTTTCCTACAAGTACTACATTTTGAATATTCAATAAATAAATACATAATAGTCCCTCTTTCCATACTCATTATACAGGAATTTAGAACAAATGAAAAGTAGTGATAATTATAAATATCCCTATTTTTCTGGCGGTTAGAGAATTAAATTATATAATTTCTCTTTATTTTTTATTTTTCGTAAAGACTTTAGCCTTTTGAAAATAAATATCATCAATAAAATCTGGTTTATCATCATAAAAGTAGTCAAAATTGCCACTAAAATTATACAATGAACCTCTTATGTTTTTACTTTCTAAATCATGATAACTGATATCAGTAAATGTATTGGTTTTTACTTTATATTCTTGGGAATTAGGAATACTTTTACGCATTATCAATGTTTCAAAATATTCTAATCCATTTAAAGCATCTTCAAATAATTGACCTCTTTCAAAATTTGCTTTCCAAGCTATAAACTCATTTATTATTTCTGTATCATTTGTTTCATATACTATAGATTCTAAATTATTAATTTTATTTTTGATAACAAAAACTTGAGAAAATATCTCTTCAATTTCATCTTCCAATTGTTTAAGAAAATTTTGCATTAATTTATAAAGTGCTTCTATTGTAAAAATGTCAATATTTTTTTGTAGAATTCCAACTTTTTCATTATACTTTCTTCTCTTTTGGGCTTCAATTTCTGCTCTTGCTATATCATATCTAGCATAATATTTGTATTTTTCAGTTGCTTCTTCTATTTTTCTTAAAAATACATTTTCGATACTATATTTTTCTTTTATTTTTAATAATTGTTCATAAAATTCATCAAAACTACAGTTATAATTTATTGTTTCAGAAATAACACTTTCATTAATAATATGTTTTTCAAAAAACTCTCGTTGTAACTCTTTATAAACGTTTACTATACGTCTAAGAGCTTCTTGATAATTATAATTAACTTCATCAACTGTATTATAAGCTTTTACTGAAAAATCAAGAATAATATCATTTATATAAGATACCCATTTTGAAAGTGTAATTTTGTACTTTTTTGCTTGATATTTTCTTAATAATTCTCTTTTCGTAATTTTTTGATTGAAAACTGCAGTTCTATTCTCTTGATAATAGTTATGATAAGTATGACTAAAGTTAGTGTTTCTTTCTTTATTATTTAATAATGTTTCATAGGCTATATTTATTTGTTTTAACTTATCTTCAGCTTTTTTTCTTTCTTCATCATCTTTAAAATTATCTGGATGATATTTCTTTGCTAATTTACGATAAACTATTTTAAGTTCTTTTTCATCGTAACTACCACTAATTTCTAAAATACTTAAAGCTTCATAAACTGTCATATAAAGTCCCCCTTTCAGATTGTTTCATATTATATAATAAAATATGGAAGTTGTCAAATTTACAGTATCAAAAAACACATAACTACATGTGCTTCTTATAATCAGAATCATTATTTTGTTTCATTTTTTTCTAAATCATCTCTCATAATATATAATTTAATTAAAATAATTACTCTTACATAGTCTTTATCTTCTAGCATTGAAGCAATTCCTCCAATTCTAGAAAGTTTTTTTAAACTTTTTATATAATCAAAAACTTCGTTATATGTACTAGTAATAATTATTTTCTTGTGAGCATCTTTTTCTGATATAAATTGTTTTATATAATCTTGATGAACTGCACTTCTCAATTCTCCTATATGGTCTTTAATTATTATCATTTCTTCAATCATATTAATTTCATCATTAGTTTTGGAAAAAAGCTGTCCCTCATCAAAGTTTGTTTTTAAATTTATATATTCTTGAACGATTTCATCATCATCTGTTTTTTCCACTTTATCTTTTAAATCATTAATTTTATTTTGTAAGTAAAATGCTTGGGATATAAGCATAGCAATTTCTTCATTAATATCATTAAAGTAGTCCTTAACTTTGTCAGAGAAATCTTCCAAATTTTGATGATGCCATTCAAGAATCTTGTTATATGCATTTTTCACTGTTTTATCTATTTCTGCTCTTGCTGTATTATAACCAGCAAAATATTTGTATTTTTCAGTTAATGTTTCTATTTTTCTTAAAAATTCATTTTTAATACTATATTTTTCTTTTATACTTAATAATTGTTCATAAAATTCATCAAAACTACAGTTATAATTAACCCTATTAGTAACTTCTTTTTCATCAATATTATATCTTTGATAAAATTCATTTTGAAATTTTAAATACACTTTTAATATCTCTGTAAGTGAATTATTATAAGAACAATCAACTTCTCTAACTGTATTATACATTTTTGTTCCAAAAATTCTAATAATTTCATTTATATAAAAAACAGAATTTGGAAAAAGTTGTCCATATTTTTTTATTTGATATTTCTTTAATCCTTCTATTTTCTCCAACTTATAATTTAAAACTAAATCTATATTTTCTTGATAATCACTTCTATCTTCGCTGTTTAATAATGTTTCATAGGCTATATTTATTTGTTTTAACTTATCTTCAGCTTTTTTTCTTTCTTCATCATCTTTAAAATTATCTGGATGATATTTCTTTGCTAATTTACGATAAACTATTTTAAGTTCTTTTTCATCGTAACTACTACTAATTTCTAAAATATTTAAAGCTTCATAAACTGTCATATAAAGTACCCCTTTCAGATTGTTTCATATTATATAATAATATAGAGTAATTGTCAAATCAGTTGTATCAAATAAAAACAGAAGATATTTTATGTCAAAACATAAACACATCAATCTTCTGTTACTGTATTATCAAATAAAACTACTCCGTTAGAAGAAAACTTAAATCTATGATAATCTGATGCCTTAGCATCAATTCTAAGACTATATCTATTATCAATTTTCAAATATATATAATTTCCATCAGCTAATACACTAGTTATATTATCAGCAGATAAATTATATAGTGATTTTAAATCATCAGCACTACTTTTTTTGGAATTTTTAGACTTAGACCAAGCTCGAGCAAATTCATCTATATAATTATCCAAAGCAATAGAATTAACATAGCCAAGTGAATCATTATAAAACTGTTTTATTTTTTTAGTGTTTGTATCAATAACATATGTAGTCTCACGTAATTCAACCCAAAGTTCATCATTATAAATATTAATATTTCGAATTGTTTCTTTGTCACCTGCTCTATCTATAGCTGGTATTATATCATACAAGCTATCTATTCCTTCAGATCCAAAAGTAACATAATCTCCTTGTCCATTACCTATTTGTACTATTTTAATATTGTCTCCATCCTTTTGAAACGTAAATTCATATCCATTCTCAAAGGTAACTAGCAAGAGGTCAAAAAAAGGTTGGATGTCTTTTATATTGCTTTCAATGGCATATGGACTTAGAAAATGATTATCCTTAAGCATATCAACTACATCACTTTTAGTAGCATAAAGAAATATATCTTTAATAGTATCAATAAAAGAGCTAGTGTTGAACTGTACCCCCATATAGTGGACAATAAATAAAAAACTACTTTATGGGAGTAACAATATAGTATAAACTGATACTCAAAGAAAGGAGTATCAGTTTTTTATGAGAAGTTTTATGAAAGATATCAATACGTTCAAAATGTATATGACTGATTGTTTTAGACCACAGTATTTGATTGACTATGTAAATGAATTAGATGATAAGAAATTAGAATGGTTTTATAATCAAGTAAGAGAACCAATGGAATTTTTAGTTGATGAATCCTATTTTTATTATAAGTTCAATTGGATAAGAAAAAGAGAATTTAAAGATCTAAGTCTAGAGATTTATATAGAGTATCTTTGTAATTCTGAATTATTTACATTTCCAATTATAAAAAAAGAATGGGAAGATATACTTTATGAAAGATATAAAGATAAAATTAAGCATCTTTTGTTTCCTTAGATTTATCATTAACAGTTAACTTAGGATAACTGTTATTTTTTTGTATATTCATAATATTCCTTAGGTGTTAACTTTGCTAATCCCCATTGTGGGCGTTCATTATTATAGTAATTAATATAGATGTCAATAAGTTCTTTTACTTCTTCGAATGTTTCGCATTTATTAATATCAATTTCATCTTTCATATGCCCATGAAATGACTCTTGTGGTGCATTTATCCCAACAGTTAGCCTTTCTAGACATAGATTGCCTTATATTATTATCTTTAAGTAAATCTTGAAATAAAACTACTCTATAATGTATACCTTGAATCAGAATGAATAAGGTCAATCTGTTTTTAATTCATCTTTATGTTTTTCTATAAGCATTTGAACTGTTTAAAAGAATAAAATCTTCTTCCATATTTAGGGCTTAAAACCCATGATAATATTTCCTTTGTATACGCATCCTTTATAGTTGATAAATAACATTTTTTGTGATTACCATAAAATAAATAAGTTTATATCAGTAAGAAGAACTACTCTTGGACCATTAC
>CAWVIV010000015.1:0-44405 GCA_963929435.1 uncultured Bacilli bacterium | reverse complement strand
CAGTCGAGCGCTGCGTATATTTTTTTAGTTTTAAAACCGTTTAAAGTAATACCAACACGATTCGCTAAATCACTTAAGACCTCTCCAAACTCTTTATGTTCATAGTTCATTAAAAAGGTAAAGACATTCCCAGTCGCATGACAAGAGAAACAAGTATAGATTTGTTTTTCTCTTGATACGCTCATAGAAGGATTAGTATCATCATGAAAAGGACATACACCAAAGTAGTTTTTACCACGTTTTTCAAGAGGAATCTTTTCACCAATAACATCAACAATATCATTACGTCTTCTTACTTCATTAATAATATCTTGGTTATTCATGATATCCCTCCTTGCCAATCTATCAAATATTTTAACACAATAGAAAAGAAAATTCTATCTCTATGGTAGAACTTTCATGTTTTTATTCTGAATCAATTAAATATCCTAGTAATTAAATCACTAATATTATCAATAATTTTATCAGTAACAGAAACTAATTCTTTACAAGAATTACTAACTCTATAGCCATTATAATCTCTAATCATATCTATATCATTAATACCATCACCAATAGTATAGACATTTTTCTTTATTATTTTTTCTTTATCTAATATCTTATCTATCATCAAAGACTTGCTAGCTTCACTTGAAACAATCTCTACTAAATAATGATTATCTTCACTTATAAAATAACTTTTTATATTAGTATAACTTTTATCTATATAGTTTTTAACTTCTAAAGCTTTATCATAACTATATAGTTTTAACATTATTTTAACTATATTAGAAGTATCTTTTACATTTTTATCAAATGTACTAATTAATATTACATCGCATATATCTTTATTATTAGCATACTCTAAAATACTATCAACTAATTCTTTATCTAAAGTAAATACCTTAAGAATCTCTAAGTCTTTAGATAATAGTAAGGCTCCATGATTTAAAATTAAATAATCATAAGGTATCTCATATTTATCTATTTTTTGTTTTAAATCAACATAACTCCTCCCTGTAGCAAGTACAAAAAGATTATCTAAAGTTCTAAATTCATTTACTTTATCTTTATTTTTCTTTATATCTCTATCATTTTGATAAAATGTTCCATCATAATCACTTATTAGTATCTTCTTCATAATTCCAAATACCTAACTTTCCTTTAGCAAACATAGGGTTATCTAGTACTTCAATATCTTTTAATATCCAAGCATATCTTCCAAGTCTATAATTGCCACAGATAAACTCTAGCTTATCTTTCTTAATTCTATCTAAAAACTCTTCATCCATATAGACACAGTCTACTAATTTACATTTACAAATGATTAATCCAAAATTCAACTCATTAACATTAACAAGGCTCATCAACTCTTTATTATTCTTCCACTCTTTAGGTATCTTAGTAGAACTAGCATGAATATATAACTCTCCCCTATAATTAGTTTTAAAGCTTCTTGTCTCTATTTTCTTTTTACCTAATTTTATTAAAGTTGCATATGGTTCAGTTAAACTTAGTACTTTCACTTTATAATTCCCCCATGACATTTTAATTCATATATTAGCTTTTTATCTTTATATATTTGTTCAGTACCTACAAAGTTTTCCATATCTCCATCTACATTAAAAGTATAAAGATAATCTTCATTTACAAATTCTTTAGGTCCTCTAACAGGAATAACTTTCTTATCTTCTCCTACTTTCATAAGAGCAACTCTTAATACTTTATCCATCACTTCTTCAGTTAAACTATCATCTAAAGTAATTCCATAATAATTCATACCCCAAAGAATATTATCATTATAATAAACTACTTCTTCACCCATAAACTTAACTCCACCAAAATAAGTATCATGATAAGTAAAATTGCCATCTGTAAATTCATAATCTTTGGACTTTAATCTGCTAGATAAAACTTTAGGGGCATTGCTATTAGCATAAGTACTCTTCTTTGCTTTCACTAAAAACTATAAAAATTCTTTACTATTTATATCCATGTAAAATCACTCCTTCTTAAGAATTCCTAAACCTAAATGCAACTTTTCTTTGTTTAATAATTTCTTCTTTAAAGATTTTTGTAAACTTGTATTTTCAGGTAATTCATCATATTTAATATTATCTAAAATATCATCAAAAACAAAATTTAAAAAATCTTCTGTGTTTTCTTCATATTCTACTATATTAAATTTATTTTGAAATTTAATTATATTACTACTATTAGGAAGAATTTCTTTTAACTCAGGGCTTAACAACCAACTCTCTGTATAATAAACAATTTTTTTATCTAGATATTCTTTATAATATTTTCTAATGTACTTATCTACATTACTAAACGAATCAATTACATCTTCTTCATTTAAATTTTCTCCTTTTGGAATATGTATATAAACAAAATGGCAGTTTTCCTTAATATATTTCTTTATTTTTAGAGGGTTATCATCATTTTCATACTGTAATCTACCAATTTGAATTAAGTTTCCTTTCATAAAGAAAGAACCCCAAATCATTTGACTAAACCTAATACCATCTATATTATGTAATTTTCTATCATTAAGACAAGTATTCTTAATATTAAGTTTTTGAATAACTATTTGTTCTTCATCATAACCTCTTTCTTGCATATTATTGACATGATATTCATAGCCACAAAGTAAGGCAATAACAGGGATCATAAAACTACCATGATTTTTAAAAGTATCTACAGTTGATTTCCAATCCCAAATATCATTATAATCTTTAAGTGAGGCTTTAAATAAAATATAGTACATAATAAAGCATATAAAGTTTAACTTTTCATCACAATTTAAATTATCGAGTTCTATAAATAATCTCTTTTTAAATTTATTATCTAGTCCATAGTAATTTAAAATATTATTAAAATCATATTTATCTAACCAGTCATTTCTATAATTATTTTTAATTACATCAATACAATTAATCCAAGACTTAGGTGCTTTATCTAAAGATATATAATTGGCAAGTATGTCAACTTCATTCATTATCACTATTCTCCAAACTCTTTAAATAATCTAAGAACTCACGAGGTGGTTCCTGTTCAAAATATAACTCTTTACCTGTAATAGGATGGATAAATCTAATACTTTTAGAATGTAACATTTGTCCAAACTCTGTAGTATTTTTATGATTACCATATAAAGGGTCATTACTAACTGGGTGTTTGATGTAATTAAGATGTACTCTTATCTGATGAGTTCTACCTGTCTCTAAGATACATTCTATTAAGGTATTATTCTTAAATCTCTTTAACACTCTAAAGTTAGTTATCGCCTCTTTACTATTATGAGCAGTTACGGCCATCTTTTGTCTATTATTCTCATCTCTTCCAATAGGAGCATCTATAGTACCAGTCTCATGTAAAATAACTCCATCTACTATGGCAAGATAATGTCTTTCTATTTTTTTATTTTTTATCATCTCACTAAGTAATTCCATTGTTTTAGCATCCTTTGCCACTACCATTAGACCACTTGTATCTTTATCAAGCCGGTGAACAATACCTGGTCTAAAGGTGCCATCTTTACTTACTTTAGAGTGATATAATAAAGCATTAACTAAAGTATCTGTAACATGACCTGGAGCCGGATGAACTACAAGTCCACTTTGTTTATTAATAATCATTAAGTACTCATCTTCATAAACAATATCAAGAGGAATATTAGTAGGTTGTAAGTCATCTAGATTTATCTCTTCATCAACACTAACTTCAATAATATCTCCTATTTTTACTTTATAACTAGCATTTTTCTCTTTACCATTTACAAGTACTTTATTATCACTAATTAACTTAGATACTCTACTCCTAGATAAATCACTATTACTTGCAATATAACTATCTAGTCTATTTCCTTCACTACTTACTTCTAACTTCATCTTTTTTACCTCTTTCTTTTAATATTTCTTTTATTATTACGATAATTATTCCAACAACTATTAGGATATCGGCAAAGTTAAAGATAGGATAGTTATATCCTAGTATTTTAAATGATAAATAATCTACTATATAACCATCTATTAATCTATCTATAAAATTACCTAATAATCCTGCTAAGACTAAAGAGTAACCAATAGAAAGGACTCTATCATCTAAGTTATTCTTTAACTCATAAATTATAAAGAACAAACAAATTATAGCGATAAGTATTAATAGATAAGTTCTACTTGCAAATAGAGAAAATGCCGCCCCATCATTTAAAACATAAGTTAAAGAAAAGAAGTTATCTATAATATTAACAGATGTTAAATAACTACTAACTATATATTTTAAACCTAAATCTAATCCTAATAAAACTATAACTAATAAACTCGATAAAATAATATTACTCTTCTTCATTTTCTCTCCTTACATACTCTACTTTACTAACGACTAACTGTAACTCATCATATCTTTTCTCTACTGTTCCTGTAAATATACAAATATCTCCTTTTTTAATATCCATATTATTTTTATATACTCTAGGGAAGAAGATAAAATCAATAGAACCTGTCTCATCACTAGCAGTTATGAAAGCCATATCTTCATTTTTCTTAGTCTTAATCGCTTTAACTTTCTCTACCATTACCATTGCACTAACTATTCTATTAAAGTAATTACTTAAATTATTAATACTAATAATATTTTGATACTTACTTTTATAAGCAGTTACTGGATGATTACTGATATAAAAACCAAAACACTCTATCTCTTGTTCTAATAAAACACTACTTGGGAATTCATTAGTAATGATAATCTCTGGTTTCAAGACTAAACTCTCATCTAAATCTATAGTTAAACTACCATAATTAACAAGACTATCTAAATTAGTAATAAGTGTCTTTTTATTATAACTTAAATTTCTAAAAGCATCTGCATTTATTAAAGACTCTAATTGTTTTTTAGTAACCCCTCCTCTAACTAACTTAGAGAAAGCATCATATATATCAGTAAACTCTTTGTCTCTTGCCTTTAACACTAAACTAGAAACACTTGTCCCTACACCTTTAATAGTAGAAAAAGGAAAGATAATGTTATTATTATCTATAACAAATCTATTAGTACTTTTATTAATATCTGGTTTTAAGACTTTTAGATTATGACTTCTAACTTCTCTTATATATTCTTGCATCTTTCCTGTCGCTCCAATGACATTAT
This sequence comes from uncultured Bacilli bacterium, assembly GCA_963929435.1. Taxonomy (GTDB): domain Bacteria; phylum Bacillota_I; class Bacilli_A; order RF39; family UBA660; genus Onthousia. Next base: position 39,278 of record CAWVIV010000015.1, on the reverse strand, counting down.
TAAGTAAATTAGCATAGAACTCTAACTTATAATGTACTTTTAAATAAGCCATTTTATAAGCGACAAGCGAATAAGCGACAGCATGAGATTTATTAAAACCATAACCTGCAAACTTAAGGATACTTGCAAATATTGTCTTAGAAGTAGCATCATCATGTCCTAAGGCTTTCGCTTTACTTATGAACTTACTCTCTTCATTCTTTAAAACATCAACCTTTTTCTTACTAATCGCTCTTCTTAAAATATCAGCTTCTCCTAAAGAATAACCTGCATAAGCATGAGCTACTTGCATTATCTGCTCTTGATATATCATAATACCATAAGTCTCTTTTAAAATAGGCTCTAATACTTTATCCTGATAAATAACTTTTTCTCTTCCTTCACGTCTTGCAATATATAAATCAATATTCTCAGCAGGACCAGGTCTAAATAAGGCAATCGCTGCAATTAAATCATCAAAACTACTTGGTTTAAGTTTTCTTAAGAAGCTCCTCATTCCATTAGATTCAAACTGAAAGATACCACTTGTATCACTTCTTGCAAAAAGATTATAAACCTCACTATCATCTAAAGGAATAGTATTAAAGTCAATCTCAACTCCTCTATTTTTTAAAACCATATCTATAACGTTCATAATAATAGTTAAGTTCCTAATTCCAAGAAAGTCCATCTTTAATAGACCTAACTCTTCTAAATAATTCATAGAGTATCCCGTTAAGTACATATTATCACTTTTAGTTAAAGGAATAACTTCATCTAAGTCTTTCTTACACATAACAATACCCGCTGCATGGGTCCCAATTTGTCTTGGGAAACCTTCAATAATAGATGATACTTTATAAACTTTAGATAATACTTCATCACTATTTATATATTCTCTAAACTTTTCATTTTCTTTATAAAAATCAATTAACTTTCTATGAGACATAACAGGAATAAAAGATGTTAGTCTATCTACTTTATATAAAGGCACATTAAAAATACGAGAAGTATCTCTTAATACTTGTTTAGCAGCAAGAGTACCGAAGGTAACAATACCAGATACTCTTTTTTTACCATATTTTTCAGTAACATAATTAATAATATCATCTCTATATATATCAGGTATATCTGTATCTATATCAGGCATAGTCTTACGTTCAGGATTTAAAAACCTTTCAAATAGTAAGTTATACTTTAAAGGGTCTATTTCTGTAATACCAAGAGAGTATGCTACTAAACTACCTGCCGCACTACCCCTACCAGGTCCTACTAATATTCCTTTCTTTTTAGCATATCTAATAAAGTCATAAACAACAAGAAAATAGTTAGCAAAGCCCATATTATTAATGATATTAAGTTCATAACTTAATCTATCAAGATACTCCTTAGAAACATTATTATTAAGTCTTTTAGTAAGTCCTGCCCTAGCAAGAGAAATTAAATAGATAGATGAATCTACTCCCTTAGGGCATTCATATATAGGTAGTAATAAACTAGGCTTAGGAAACTCTAAATTACATTCATCTACTATCTTCAAAGTATTAAGAAGTCCTATATTATCATAAGTATTAATAACATCAGTAACTTCTAACTCTTTATTTAAAATGTCATAACTAATATTATCATTTATAGTCTTACCATCACGAATTAAATATAAATATTTTAAATAGTTACTATACTCCTTACTCTTATATAAACAAGGCTTTAAATAAACTATATCTTTAGTAATAATTAAAGCCTCACTTTCTTCTTTCTTATTACTAAAGCCAAGATAAATATCCTTAATTTTATCTCTATATTCTAAGTAAAAGTCTAAACTGGAATAAGGCACTAAAAAGAAAAGATTATCTTTATAGTTAATAATATCTTCTAAAGTTATACTATTATCATTTACTCTTGTACATATTTTAATTAGATTAAGGTAACCTTGATAATTTTTTATATATAGTAAGATTTTATAATTATTAATAGAAACTTCTAAACCAACAACAGGTTTTATTTTCTTAAGATTACACTTCTTAATAAACTCCATTGTTCCATACATATTATCATCACAAATAACAGCACTAGTTCTATTATTTTTAATGTTGTAATCTATAATATCATCTATTGTTAAAAGACTAGATAAAAGAGAGTAATTACTCTTAACATAAAGCATATTGAACATAACAATCACTCTCCTTTCTTCTTTTATATCATACAGATGTATGTAGAGTCAATATTTTTATGCGATTTTATTTGACTTTATACCATAAATATGATAAAGTTATAAAGCAGAAACGTTTAGCTAAAGGAGGTATTATTATGGCAATAGAAAGTTACTAGCAAAAAGCCTTTAAGTGGAAATAGTAGATCACATGCTTTAAATGCTACTAAAAGACAACAAAAACCTAATTTACAAGTTGTTAGACTTGCAGACGGCACTAAAATTAGAATGAGTGCTAGAGAAATCAGAAGTTTAAGAAAACAAGATAAGCAAGCTGCTTAATATAAAAAAGATAGTCGTCACAATCGATTAGGACTCTTTTAGTTTAGTACCATAATGCATATTAACTTGCTGGTCTCATATAATCTAATATTTCTTAGATGCTTTTTGACTAGCAAGCATCTTGAAAATATGCTAAATGAACATTATTATTTTCTGATCTTTGTAACTTCAGTATCATCTACAACAGTTGCAAATTGAGATGTCATATTAGGCATTGTTCTAATTATACTATTAGCTAAATTGCCTCCAACACGTGCTGATGCTAAAGCGTGCAGTATATGACTTTTCGCTTATTTGAAGTATCTATTAACACTAATTGCTCCTTTCTTACTGCGCATGCTGATAATATTACCTCAGATTGTTCCCATGTTTGTCAAACATTCTCCTGTCTGAGCAATTAATCATTTTTTTGGATGAGCACTTAATATAGATGATCTTTCTAAATAATCTGCCCCTTTAAAAGGACCGCCTTCTGGCTCTTCCTTAAGTAAGTCATTAAAATCTCTGCTGTCTTAAGGCTTCATATATAACTATGGCCACGCTATTAGATACATTCAATGCTCTAACATTAGATGTCATTGGTATCCTAAGACAATGTGCTAAGTCTTCTTTTAGTATTTCTTTAGGAATACCAGTTGATTCTTTACCAAAGATAAAATATAAATCTTTATTTTCTTTATTAGTATAATCAAAACTAGTATGAGGTTTCCTCCCATATCTTGTTAGAGTAATAGTATACTCCTTTATTCTTAGTTGTAAAGTCTTCCCAATTCTCATAGACCTCATAATCTAGTTTTTCTATATAGTTAACTGCACTTCGTTTAAGATGCGATATCATCTAAAGAGAAAGCCTAAGAGGTTTAATTAAATGTAATTTTGTATTGGTCGCTACACAAGTTCTCATAATATTACCAGTATTTTGTGGTATTTCAGGTTCAAATAAAACTATATGATTCATAATAACACCTCCAAACTAAAACAAGACTTATTGTCCTGTTTCATCATTAATATCAAGAAAGTTTAAAGCTTCATCTCTAGTTAATAATGCTCCATTAAGCCCATCTTCAACCGCTGTAATCTTTCCTTCTGTAAACTTAATCAAACAAGGCACTCTTCCAATACTAAAATCTGAGCCATATTTATCTAATAAATTTTGTATAAAAGAATCTTTATCATCTACATCCTCTAAATTTACATAAACTAAATCCTCATAGTTATTTTTTTCTAAAGGTGATTTAACTTCTTCTTCAAAATCTCTACAATCACTATCACTAGCACTACACAAATATAAAATTGGTGAAGGATTCTCTGTCAAATAATGTTCAACTTCATTTGGATTAATTTCGGAAATAACATTTTGTAAGACAGGTATTTCCTTTTGATAATTCTTATAAGTATTATATAAACTGGCTAAATATAAAACTAGGACTATTACTACGATATATATAACTACTAAAATTACATAATTTTGTTTTTGTTTCTTTTTACTTTTCACTATCATCACCTCTAACTTAAATTAATTGTAACACAAACTTAACCTTTTGCAAATAATAGTTTACAATTTTTAGGCAGAAAAACTTTACTATTTGACTATTAGACATAAACTACAAATAAAGGAGGATTAATTATGTACAATAGACCAATTTACCAAAATAATAATAGAAATGGTTTTATTCCTTTAATTGTTGGGGGTGTTATAGGATATGGACTAGGTAGTTATAATAGACCTAACTTTTATTATCCAATATACCCATTCTATCCAGTATATCCTATGTATCCACCATTTTATAGAAGATAAGGTCAATGCCTTATCTTAAAAAAAGCCCTATGGACTATTTTATTGCAGTTATTTCAACTTCATAACTTCCATTAGGACTTTCTACAGTAATAACATCTCCTACTTTATGATTAAGTAGAGCTTTAGCGATAGGACTTTCATTAGAGATTCTTCCTTCGAAAGGATCAGCCTCTTGACTTCCTACTATTTGGTATTCATCAGTATCATCTTCATCATCTACATACTTAATAGAAACTGTACTACCAAGTCCTACGACATCTTTAGGAATATCTTTAATTATTTCTACATTTTCAAGCATCTTCTCTATAGTTTTAATTCTACCTTCAATTTGTGCTTGTTCATTTTTAGCAGCATCGTAGTCAGCATTTTCAGATAAATCGCCTAAACTACGTGCTTCCTTAATAGCCTGTATATTAGCAGGTCTTTTTTCATTTATTAATTCACTTAATTCATTTTTTAAATCATTAAGTCCTTCTTCTGTTAAATAAACTGTTTTTTTGTTTCCCATTGTAATCACCTCAAAATTTATAATAATAGGCTAGGTCTCCCTAACCATAATACGACTAAAATTTTAGCACAAATTTACAAAAATATCAAGCATTATTTTCATAAATTTCTTTAGTATATTATGCATTATACTTTAAAATGATACTAAGAATTAACAATCCATTCAATAATTATTTTCTTAAGAGAAAAATATGTCTCTTTTTCATACTGCATATTACAAATACAATACTTTTTATTAGCAATATGGGAGCAGAACATACACTCATCAAGGTTAAAGCAGTCTTGAATAAATAAAGAGTTACTTATTTTATTAGAACAAATAACACTATAGGAGTTACTACAATTATTAGAGTCATCTACTCTAATAGAAAAGGTACAATTTCCACTACGTTGAGAAGCTAATAAGAATTCACTTCTCCCACATCCATCACAAAATACTATATTTTTACAGTTAGAACAGTTAGTAGAATTATAGACATAACTAGAATCATATATAGTATCACTTTTACTAACATATGTAGAATTATAACAACGCTCTGTGGTAATAGTATTAATCTCTTCCCAGGTATTAATTAATTCTTCTAATGTCTTAAAATCTCTTTTTTCCATCATAAAGTCCTTACTATTATCTAAATTTTCCATATTATCTTTAGTAATAAATTTTGTAGCATTATCAAAATCAGTATATGTCTCTTCATGAGTTATACTATCATATACTTTTCGTGGCAGTTTAATATCAAAAGCATATTTTTTATAAATATCATCTAATGAATCTTTATTATCAACTAAAAAAACCGCTTTAAATATCTTATTTATTATCACTAAGGTCTCTTCCCTACTCATACTTATTACTTCCTTTTTTTCTGCTATTAGATAAAGTAATTAAAATATCTTTTAGTCTTCTTGTTGTAAAATTAGAAAAGCTCGTCTTAATACTAGTTGATATATTCTTAACAATATTTTCTTTGTTTCTCTTACATCTAATTAATGGAACTGCCACAAAATCAGTTGTTTTCGCTTTAACGACAGGAAGAATTTTACCATTCTTACTTATTCTTACTACCACTTCTCTATTATTTAGACCTGTAAATAAATTAATCTTATCATCATCAGTTACACTTCTTGCAAATTTAATATTCAAAACATCTTTTAATATAACTGCATCACTTCTTGAAGTTCTAAAAACATAATAATTAATGACATTTGCAAATATAGCGTCTTGTAACTTCTTACTAATCTGTCCAAAATACTGTTCTGTTAAAATAAGAGCGATATCAAACTTTCTTGCTTCTGATATAATTCTCTCCATAATAGGATTTTCAAGCAAAGATACTTCATCGACAACTAAAATTAGTTTTTTATTTATTCTATTTTCAATAGCAGATTCAAGTATTTCTTCCATCACTAAAGAAGATATAGTCTTAACTATATTATCACCTAAAATACTTCTATCTAAAGAAAATATAGTTAAGTCATTATCTTTTATAACATCACTTATACCTATTTTTTTCTTCTCAAAAGTAGAAAATACTAACATCTCATCAATAAAACTAATTATAGGAGAAATACTCTCATTATAATAATTAGTCTTTAAATCATTAAATTCTGTTAAAAAAAAGGAAACAACTGTATCATTTAGTTTAGGAGTTAACTCTTTTACTAGATTATTACGATATTCTAAATCTAATAAGACTTTTCTAATATTTAGAAATGAGAAATCCTCTTTTACGAGCAATAAATTAATTGTATATCTTAAGACTCTTTCTAATTTTAAATTATATCCATCTTTCATTAAGTTTTTAAACACTGATAATAATAGTTCATTTTTAATAACGATATCACTACTACTAGATAAAAACAAATCACAACTTTCATTAAAAAAATCTATTACTTTAGTCCTATCTAATCCTCCAATATCTTTTTCTATTGAAGCATGAGGGTCTATTACTACTACTTTATAATCATCACTATTTAACATTATATTCTTAATTAAAAGACTAATTAGTTTAGATTTACCACTTCCACTACTACCAACTATTAAGGAATGTTTAAAGAAGTCATAATCTTTATAATCAAGATATAACTTATTATTTAGATATGGAAAAGCATCAACACTAAAAATACCAGTATTATTACTAGTTAAAAGAGGTAATATTTTTTCTAAGTTTAAATATTTGTTTTTCTTCTCATAAGAAAATCTTTTATTATTACTAAAATCAACACTAAGTAAATAAGTAGGTCTTGCTAGCATAAATCTTCTTCTAATATAACTATTACCATTATTAAAGAATAAATAAGTCTTAAATAGTCTCTTATTAAAAAAAGGTATGACATTAATAATAATATATTTAAGTTCCCTATTATGTTTTAATCTACTAATATCAGAAAGCTCTACAGCATTTTTATCTACATCTAAAATAATAGGTTTATGTTTTAGATAATCTATCTCTATATTTACATCTTCTTCTTTTATTAAAAAGTCACCTATGGAATTAATTGTTGGAGGTACTTTATATTTAGTAACTAGATAATATTTAATTTTATTATTAGATATTTCTATAACTATTTTAAATTTTCTAAAATAACCATTATATTTACATATATAATCTATTAATTCCTGCCAAGAGTCCTTGGAAACATTATCTTTATTTAAGTAAATAGATTGTACTACCATATCAAAACTCCCCTTTAGTGAAGTTTAACATAGAACTAAAGAAAAAACCTGACATTTATATTCTATATTTTGTCAGTTTTTAGGTAAAAATTGGTCTATTAATTTATAGAAAAGTGTGATACAATACATATATGAAGAGATTCTTCATAAAATAAAAATGAATACATCTATTAGAATAGATGCTTTCAAAGGTTTTCTAAAAGACATCTAATTCACTAAGGGATTAGATGTTATTATTATCTAAAGATCAAGGTGATAATAATGAATAAGAACAAATAAAACAAAATAAATTTTATTTCGCCCTTGTCGTTACCTCCAAGGATTCCTACTTCATAGATAAGGTAACCCCTATTCTCCATAGGCTTAAATTCCGATGGTCGCCACCGTACTCAACAATCTATTTATTCTCATTAAACTTTATCTATATAAAACATTATCTATTCTATACTATACTAACTAAATTATAGTGTAACTTTAATCCTTCTAATAATATGTTTAAACTTGCATTTATATCTCTATCATTATGTACTCCACATTCAGGACAATCATACTCTCTTATACTTAAATCTTTTAACTTACTATTCTTATAGCCACAATGACTACATATTTGACTACTAGGATAATAAGCATTTATCTTATAATAATGCTTACCCTTTATCTTACATTTCCACTCTAGTAGGGAACGTAATGTACTAACAGCAGCATCTGATAGACTTTTATTAAATGCTTTTTTCTTATCTTTAAACATATCTTTTACTAATAGATTCTCTGTTACTATAATATCATGTTCATCTACTATTTCATTAGCAATATCATTTAAATAATGTTTTCTATAATTTTTTATTTTAGCATGTAATCTTGCTATCTTTTCTTTTGTCTTTAAATAATTCTTACTACCTTTAACTTGTCTTGATAACTTTCTTTGTAATCTTTTTAATCTCTTTTCATACTTCATTAATACTTTATCATTGCCATATTTAATACCATCACTTGTTACTACTAAGTCTTTTATGCCTAAGTCTATTCCTACTATACTTGTAGGTGTTACTTTCTCTATTAAGATATCTTCTGCTACAACTACACTGACATAGTATTTATCTGTAGATTCTATCGATATAGTTGCATTTAATATCTTTCCTTCTATTTTATTTTTCTTTCTAAATCCCCTTATTTTAACTCTACCTAGTTTAGGTAATTTTATATTTCTTGTTAATAAATCTAATTCTATAGTATTATATTCATTTTCTTTATATATACTTCTTGTACAATTAGTTCTATATGATTGTTTACTGAATTTATTTTTAAATTTAGGATAACCTGTTCTTTTAGCATAATAATCATCAAAACTATCTTTCAAATCAAATATTGCACATCTTAAAGCACATGAGTCTACTTCTTTTAAAAAGGAATTTTCTTTTTTTAGATTAGTTAAATCATTATATAAACTAAATAATTTTTTATTTTTGTTTCCTTTTAAATAATTAAGATAATAATTATATACAAATCTTTTACATCCTAAAGTTTTATTAATTAATACCTTTTGTTCTTCCGTCGGATATAATCTAAATTTATATGCTTTATATATTTCCATAACGCGAACCTCCTTTAGTGACTAAAGTGTACTATCTAGAAGGTATGTTTGTCAATACATTTTTTCGATTTTTTAGTATAACTTTCCTATTATGCAAGATAATTATGAAATATAATTTTTCATGTTTGTTCATATATCTTGCCCCTTTCTATAAGATTATAAATGTTATAGAAAGTCATCTAATTCCAAATAAACGTATTCGTATTTAGTACAACATAAAACTCGTATCTTTCATAGTACGAGTTTTCGTAAATTTATTTCTTGTTAATCTTCTATAGGTATTAAAAACTCTGTTATTCCATCATGATAATATTCAAGTTCTGGTAAGGGTCTAATATTATATTGCAAATTTAAAAACATTGTCTTATAAAACTTTTGACTAACTCTCCTAATATCTTTCGCTTCCTGGGAATTTATTATAAAAACAATCCATTTACTCTTAGGAATAACATATTTAGATAATCCAGACAATTTTTCTTTATATAAACACCAATATTCAAAGTTATCACTAGTATATCTATCTTCATAAGTAACCATACCATAATCAGGATGCTTATTAAATTTATTGATACATTCATCAAAAAATCTTGGGGCATCACCTTTAATAGTATCACTTGTAGTCTTAGTTCCTACTCCATATAAAGTAAATTTATCTAAAGATATAATATTATATGTTAAATCACTACTATCAGTTATCTCTTCTTTAAAGACAATTTTAGGAAAAGTTTTAATACCTTTCTTTAAGTCTTTTGCCTTACTAGGTTTAACTCCATAAAACTTATAAAAAGCACGAGAAAAAGATGTTGGATTATCATAGTGATATTTAAGCGCAACATCTATTACTTTCTCATTTTTTACAGTTAAATCATAGAAAGATAAAGTTAGTCTTCTTTTTCTAACATATTCTGTTATGGTATTATTACATAATAGACTAAAGAGTTTTTTTGCAGTATAGACATTAACTCCTAGGATTCTAGCGATTTTTTCATAGTCTATATCATTTTCTAAATTATCTTCTATATAATCTATTACTTTATTTAATTCATGATAAATATTCATAATTATTTAATTTCAGTAAGCCAAAGACTATGTAAATTACAATAAGCATAGATTTTATTATATGATTTATCATAAGGAAAACTTGCTTCTGGTTTATCTCCTGCTTTTAACTTCTTAATCATATAATTATCATCACTTGCAAGAATTATAAAAGAAATATAATGTTCATCTGTCATTGGATGTTCTACTTCTCCTACTTTGATATTAATCATTCCATCTTTAATCTCATATACTGGTAAATGTTTTTCAGTAGCCGCTTCAGTTGTGTTCGCTTCAACTAATGTCATCTTTTCACCACAGCATACTAAAGCCTCACTTTTATCTTCTAACTTTAATATAACATTTCCACATTTTTTACATACATAAATTTTCATTAATCATACCTTCTTTCCATATTTATTATAATTTCTATTTTAACTTTTTACAAGATGTAACTAAATTTTCTAATAGAAAGGCAATAGATAAAGGACCTACTCCCTTAGTTTTAGGTGTATAAATAATATTATCACTATCTATTAAGACATCACCTAAACCTACATCTATAACAACACAGCCATCTTTTAAATCACTACTTTTGAATAGATTATTAACGCCTGTTACACTTATCAAAATATCACTGTTTTTTATTATACTAACTAAATCTCTAGTCTTAGAGTGACACATACTAACTGTTGCATCACTATTTATTAAGTAACTTGCAAGAGGTCTAGAGATGTTATAACTTCTTCCAATGATAGTGACATTTTTCCCACTTAAAGAGATATTATAAGACTCTAATATCTTTATAACAGCAAGAACAGTAGAATTAACTATATTAGGTCTATTTATAGATAAATAATACTGATTAATGGGATTAACACCATCTATATCTTTATTTATATTTATCGCATCATAACATACATATTTATCTACATTTTCAGGAAGAGGTTCTACTAATAAAATACCAGTTATTTCATCATCTTTATTCAATTCATCTATTAAAGAAGTAACACCCTTTGTATTAGGATTATATAAGTTATAATGTTTAAAATGGATATCAAGTTCAAGACATTTATCTATTAATAATTTACAATATTTAGAGTCATTGAAAGTTATGATAGCAAGAAAAGGGGTGTTTTTCTTAAGACTATTCTTTACTTTAGTAAGTATAACACTAACTAAAGTACTACACTCTAACACTCTACTCATGATTTTTAATCTCTCTTATCAAGAAGTCATCAGTCATACCAGCGATATAATCTATCACCCATCTTTTAATATTAGTAGATTCTAAATATCTTTTATCTTGATGATTTAAAAATATTTTATAGATATCACTTTCTTTATTATTTGTCTTTATATCATCTAAATAGATATTATATAGTTTATTAATACCAGCTTCATAATAATCTAATTCTTCTTTAGTCATAGAATACTTATAAATATTTTCATTATTAAATTTCTTTAAAGCAAATACAGCATTATAGACTTTATCACTCATCTTAATATAAGGTTTATCTATACTTTCATTAATAATATCTAAGACGATAGTATTAACAATATCTCTATTATTATCACCTAAAACATCTCTTATACTTTCTGGTATATCACTTCTTTTAAATCTATCTATCATAATAGCATCTTCTATGTCTCTACCAATATAGCCAATAATATCACTAATTCTAACGACACAACCTTCTAAGGTCATAGGACGATAAGTTTTTGATTTCTCTAAGTCTTTATAACTTTCATTATATTCTCTTAAGAATTCCTCTTTATCTTTAGTCATAGGTTCATAGATAGGACTTAACATCTCCCCATTATGAGTCATAATACCATCTAAAGTTTGAAGTGTTAAATTAAGCCCTTCTCCATCTTTTGCAACATCCATATAATATCTAACGCCTTGAATATTATGTGCGAAATACTCTCCTAGTTCTTTTAAAGATAATCTATTTAATATCGCTTCCCCGGTATGTCCTAAAGGAGTGTGACCAATATCATGACCTAAGGCAATCGCTTCTATTAAGTCTTCACTTAAGTTTAAAGCCCTACCAATAGTTCTTGCAATCTTACTAACTAACTGGACATGAGTAATTCTTCTACTGACATGGTCATTAGAGTTTAGTGTATAAACTTGAGTTTTATTTAAATATCTTGTATAAGACAAAGAATGTATTATTCTATCTATATCATGAAAAAATGGAGGACGAATATCTTCCTTTTCTTCTTTAAACCTAACAGCATCACTACTTTTAGTAGCATAAGGGCTTAAATCTTTTTCTTTCCTTAAAAAGTTCTCCTTTGCTTTCTCAAAATTATCCATTAAATCACTTCTTCCTCATATAATTTTTCTTAGTCTTAACTATTCCCCTTTTCATCTCAACAAAATTATCAAATCTATCTTTAACATAATTATCTCTATCAAAGCTATCATCAATTACTACCATATTTTCTTCAGTAAAATCATCTTCATTTAAATATAGACACTCATCATAATTAACAATATTTAATTTCTTACTTTCATCTCTTTTAGACTTTAAGATAACAAAGTTATTAAAGCCATCTAACTCTTCATAACCATTTTTAGTTGCAGAAACTATTATCTTATCTAAAAACTTAAATTCAATTTCCTCACAAACAAAATCTTCGGCAAGCATTGCATAAACTGGAACATAATAATATTCTTTACTACTCATAACTACTTCTCCTTATTAATTTATATTGAAAGTTTATTTACCCTTTCTAATTAATCTTATCATAGAATAAGGAATAAGTCTTGTATCAAATGGTAATTTTAATATTTCTTCAGGATGTCTTGCAACATCTATTTTCTCATTATCTTCATTATAGATAACCTCTATTTTATAAGGATAAATCTCTCCTGTTGGTGTAAATATTTCTACTTCATCACCTACTTTAAAGTAGTTACGTTCTTTTAAGATAATAGATTTCATTTCTTCATCATAACCTATTATAAGTCCTAAATACTCTTGATTAGATACTTCTTGTCTACCTGTATAATATTGGTCAGTTACATCTGCTAGATGATTAAAGTATTGACTGGTTGTATCTCTATTTGCCACAGAGTCAAGACGTTTCTCATATTCTTTTAGTTTCTCATTAGTTAAAGTACCATCATAAATACTATCTATTAAAAATCTATAACTACCAATAACAGTGGCAAGGTAATAAAGACTTCGCATTCTTCCTTCTACTTTTAGGGAACTAACACCAATATCTATTAAATCTTTAATGTAGCTTGCCATATTTAAGTCTTTAGTAGCAAGAGTAAATTTATCAGTACTATCATAATCAAAGGCAAAACGACATACTTGAGCACATCCACCACGATTTGCATCACGATTAGTAACATAATTAGATAAAGCACATCTACCACTAAAACAAGTACACATGGCTCCATGAATAAAGACTTCTGTCTCTAGATTAGGAATACTTGATATTTCTTTTATCTCATCTTTAGATAGTTCTCTTGCAAGTACTACTCTACTTGCTCCTAAGTCCCTATAAAACATTGCAGCATCTTTATTAGTAATAGAGTCTTGTGTGAGATATGAACTTCTACATTCTTATAGTTATCTATAATGTATTTGGCAAGATATAAATCACTAACAATGAAAGCATCAATACCTGCTTCTATAACTTCTTTAATGTATTCTTCCATACCCAATCTATCTTTATCATGAAAAACAATATTAGCAGTCAAATATACTTTTTTACCTAAGTTATGAGCGAAAGTACATCCTTCTTTTAATTCATCTAAACTAAAATTAGTAGCATTCGCTCTTAAACTTAGTTTTTCTCCTCCTACATAAACTGCATCAGCACCATATAATAAGACTACTTTAAGTCTTTCTAAATCACCTGCTGGTGCTAGTAACTCTATTTTTTTCATAACATCACTACTTTCTTATTTATATATGACTTGCAATAAAGTCTACCACATCATCTTCATTTACTTCTAGTAACTTCATATCTTCATCTGTAACATCCGTAAAATATTTATCTAGTTTTTTATATTTGGATATAGAATTTAATGGATATCCTGGATTAATCTTATCACTAGGCTTATCTACCATATAAAAATCATCTTTAGACCAACTATATGTAGCTTCTTCTTCCTTTTCATTAATAACTGCTAAACCATATACCCATTTACAATTAATTTTCCCGTCTTTTCCATATTCTTTTACTAAATTCGTATAATAGTCAATGGCCTCTTCATCAGTTAGGCTCTTACCATTAACACGTCTAACAAATAATCCAGGTTGCCTATCTTCAGGAACACCTTCCATATATAATGTATCATCCATACCCATACAAGGCTTCTTTGTTAATCTATAACACTCTCTAGCTTTTATTAAAGCATTTTCAATAGCAGTAGTTCCATCTTCTTCTACATCTAATTTCATATCTATATCTTTTAAAGATAATACTTCTATTCCATGTTCTTTTAATCCCTTACTGAATCTCTTTGCTTTAGATTAATTAGTTGTTGCAAATATAATTTGTTTCATAAATACTCACCTCTACTTTACTTTATAAATAGTTTCTCTATATAAGAACCCTCTATTATGTCCTGCTAATTCGTCTATTTTTTGTTTATTAAAATTTACAAAAGCATTTATTAGTTCTTTATACTGATTACTACTAAATCCTCCTTGCTCTATAATTCCATAATTAATACCAGAGCCTTTTAATTCTTTATAAACACTGCTTAAATTAAGTCTCTTGTTATAAAAGAAAGTTGTCCCGTTACTATCTTCTTTAACTAAGAACTCCTGTCCACTTTTAGGTTCTTTAATAGTAATTAAGTCACTCTTACTTTTATTTTTATTTGCAAAATAACTAGTAAGTAAACTTCTTCTAGACATAGCGACTACTGGATTACCAAGTAGTAAAATAAATAAATCACTTTTAGTCTTACTTCTTATCTTAAGTACTTCATCTTTAGTTATTTCATTAGATAGATATGCTCCTTTAACTCCTAAATCATAATATAAATTAATAGTATCACTATTCGTAACCATATGAGTACCATTATAGATTAAATTAACGTTTATTTTATTCTCTTTAACTAGATTGAGAACTGCTAAATCATAGAAGAAAACTCCATCTACTTTTATATTTTCTAGTTCTTTTAATACCTTAAGTAAATTATCTAACTCATTATTAAACATCATCTTATTTATAACAACAAAGCATAATTTATCAGTATCAGCTTTATATTTTTTAATATCAGAAATACTATAATACTTAAAATAATCAACAGAAAACTTTTCTAATGGTAAGATAAGTCCATCTAAGCCATTATCTAAGTATTCTAAATAATTAGAATCTCTTATTACACCTAAAAGTTTCATAACATCAGTCCTTTTCACAACATATTTTAGCATAAATAATTATAAAGAAAAAGAGACATCATTAAGAAATCTCTTTATTATTCTTCTGTTGGTTCATCTAACTTAACAAGTACTTCCCTAGGTTTAGAGCCATTAGGAGGTCCAATAATACCTCGTTCTTCTAATAAATCAATGATACGTGCTGCTCTATTATAACCAAGTTTAAATCTTCTTTGTAATAGTGAGGCACTGGCTTTTTGAGTCTCTATAACAAACTCTACGATCTCATTATATAATGGATCATCATATTCTTCCTCTTGTCTCATATCTTCTTTCTGAGAGGCACTCTTTTCACTATCACCTTTTAAATCCATAAAGGCTTGGTCATATTCTGCTTTTTGTTGTTCAATAGTATAATCAATAATTCTTTTAATCTCATCATCAGAAATAAAAGCACCTTGAATACGTTCTGGATCTGCTTCTCCCATTGGTAAGAATAACATATCACCTTTACCAAGTAATTTTTCTGCTCCTGTCATATCAAGAATTGTACGTGAGTCTATACTACTAGAAACAGCGAAAGAAATACGACTTGGAATATTCGCTTTTACAACACCAGTAATTACATCTGTTGATGGTCTTTGAGTTGCAATAATTAAGTGAATACCAGCAGCACGAGCCATCTGTGTAATTCTCATAATAGATGCTTCTACATCTTTACTTGCAACTAACATAAGGTCTGCTAACTCATCAATTATTACCACGATAAATGGCATCTTCTTCATTTGTTCATCAGCTGGTAGAGTCTTATTCATCTTTTCTACATAATCATTATAAGTTGCAATGTTTTTAGTTTTAGTTTCACTAAATGTATCATAACGTCTTTCCATCTCAGATACAATTTTAGCAAGGGCAACAGATGCTTCCTTAGGGTCAGTTACAACAGGTCTCATTAAATGAGGAACACCATTATAGCCTGAAAGTTCAACCTTTTTAGGGTCAACCATAACAAGTTTAACTTCATCAGGTTTCGCTCTCATTAAAATAGAACATATAATACCATTAATACAAACAGATTTACCTGAACCAGTAGAACCTGCTACTAAAAGGTGTGGTGTTTTATTAATCTCACACCAAATAACATTACCCATAATGTTTTTACCTAAAGGACAAAGTAGTTTAGAACCATCTAAAGACTTAGGTACTTTTTCTAATACTTCTCTAAATGATACAGAAGATGTTTCTTTATTAGCAATTTCTATACCTACAGTATTTTTACCAGGAATAGGCGCTTGTATTCTAACGTCCTTAGTTGCAATGGCTAAAGCTATTTCTCTATGTATTGATAAAAGTTTACTAACCTTAGTACCAGAGTGTAATTCTAACTCATACTGGGTAACAGTAGGACCAATATGTACTTCTACTACTTTACCAATAATATTAAAATCTTTTAATACTTTCTCAAGTATTTCTATATTCTTTTCAATTAAACTCTGATTAACACTATTTTTCTTTTTCTTAGGCTGGTCTAATAAAGTAATAGGTGGCAACACATAATTATGTTTAACAGTAACTTTATTTTCATCTACTACATTTACTTCACTTACTTCAGTAGCATCCTCTTTAGGAGCATCTTCATGAACTTTCGCTTTAGTAAGCTCATCTATACTAGATATAACAATTCTTTTATCATTATCTTTTATCTCACCCATAGCGGGCTCTTCATTTCCTGTTATAATAGGTTTCTTAGTACTAACTTCTTCTTCATCATCACTACTACTCTTATCCCTCTTAGGAAACTTCTCTTTAGCAGCCTTTGCTTTATCTTTAACAAAGTCAACAATTGAAAAGCCAGTAAATAGTGAAAATCCTATAATAATTAACGTCCAAGCGATTATCTGCATTCCTCTATATGAGAATAACATCATAAACAAGACCCCAAAGGTACAACCAATAATACCTCCACCAATAGCATTAGGTCTTGCCCCCTTCATAACATCTGAAAAAGAGTTAATTAACTGATTAGTAGTTTCACTAAAGACTTTAACAGCATTACTATCATTTTGTAAGATAAAGTTTTCATGCATTAATACTAATACCCCTATTAACAAAAGATATATACCTAACATTTTAGTAGTAAATAAATTAGGCCAACTTCTATTTATAATTAAATATGCTCCAAGTATTAAAAGAACTACTAATAAAGGATTATATAATACTCCTACAAGAAATATTGCAAAGGATGCAATCATATTACCAACAGGACCATATCTACCAATCCCAAGTATCGCTGCTAAAACAAGTAATACTCCATACAGTTCTGTTGAATGAGCGAAGCCTTTCTTAGTTTCCTTCTTTTTCTTTCTTTTTGCCATAACTACCACTCTCTTTCGTATCTTTACTACTCAAGTATAACAAAACTAAAGAATAATTTAAAGAGATTGTCACTCATTTGACACTTTTATTTTGTATGATTATTTTCCTTTTGTACTTCTAAAACATCGTTTACTTCTTTTTTATAACAATCAGATAATTTTTCAATATTATTAGCATCCACTTTAAAGTTACCCTCTTCTACTACTGGTATCTCTAATTTTTCTAAGGCTTTCAAATCATCTAAAGCTGTCATATCAGTATGTCCTAATATCTCTATTAAGTAAAATAATCTATCTTTATAACTTTCATCTTTAGTTATACTATCATGAAAGTAACTTGCTAATACTACTCCTATTACATATCTTTGTCTATATGAAAATTGTAAATGGCCTTTCGATACAATATCATCTAGGTATCTTTTAGAATTATGGAAAAAAAGTCCATAAAGTCTTGAGTCCTTAGGAAGAGAATTTAAATAATTTAACAAAATCTCTTCATTTAACATACCATTGTTTTCTTTATATAATTTTAATAAGGTATGTTCAAATATAACTGCTGTTGCATCATCATAAGTTTCCTTTAATCTATTAGTTTTTCTAATCTTTATTTCGTCTTTATCATAACTTGAACCTTCTAAAAGATAATCTTCTAATAAAAACTCTATGGTAAGGGTAGTACTTTCACATAAAAACTGTTTTATTGTACTATCTTTATATTTTTGTTTACTAAATTTATGAGTAAACTCATGACTGATATTAAAAGCATCTGCTAGCGTTTCAGAATAGTCTATATGAAGAGACCCATCATCTCTTACCTCACTTCTATCTATCCTAGGAGAATCCACTTTATTAAAGTTTACTATATTACCAGGCTTTTCCATCATAAATGTCTTTCTCTTTTAAAAGCTTTAAAAATCTTGAGGCATATTCTCCATTTATTTTAGAAAAAAAGCTTGTAACTATATCTATAGAATTATCTAGTGGTACATTAGTAGAATAATCATCTACAACTAAATCTTTCGTATTTTCTATGATAATACTAGCAAGTTTCACTACTTCATCTAGATATTGTAAATGATATTTTAATCTTTCATCTTCTAATGTATTCTTAATCGCTAAATTTAATTTATCATAGTACTCCATCATTACACTTCCTATTTTTTCTTATCTTTTTACAGTTACATATCTTCCTGATTTCTAGCATTGCGTTTTTTATTAGTATATTCTAGTTTATTGCAATCAACAAGTGGCTTTAATATTTTATAAGCAACATATCTTTTTGAGGAAATACCTAAATAATTTCTAATTTCTTTAGCAGTTTTTGGTTCCTTACAAAACTCTAATACATTATTAAATATTTCACTTTGTGTATCACTAACTGTATCACTTTCCATATTATATATAGTATTTATTATATTTTGTTGTCCAGTTTGTTGTTCACTTTACTTGTTCACTAACATTTCTTATTAAAAGAATAACATATATACATAATAAAGTAACAAATACTATTAAGCATTGTAGTTCCTTCTTTTTTACTAACTTCTCTTTCACTTCTTGCAAAGACAAATAAAAGGAATGACGATAAGAATACTGCAAGGATATCAATAAAGCCAAAGCCTTCTAGAACAATATCCCCAAAAATAAGAATAGGTAAGTCCTAAAACTATACATATATTAAAGATATTAGTACCTATAATATTTCCTATAGCCATATCAAACTCACCTTTTCTAGCACTTGTTACAGTCATAATCATCTCAGGTAAGCTTGTTCCTATTACAATAGCAGTCATAGTGATGGCTTTCTCACTTATATTTAAAGCAGTTGCGATATGTCTTAGCCGAGTTTACAATCATCTCACTACTATAAATTATTAAAAGAATTGTAACAAGTAATAAAAGTACACATGATACTATAAGAGAAGAATCTTTACCTTTTTCCTCTATCTTCATCTCTTTTTACTTCCTTTTAAATAACATTCCCACTAAATAAAGTACAAACATACAAAATAATAAGATTAATACTAAAACTATCACGTCTTGAAAATGTATTAGGACGTCATAGGATTAAATACTGCATCTAACATTAAGAATAGAAAAGAGCCGTTGTAACAATAAAAAGTAAGGGCAATTCTTTTTTAACAGTAGCATGTCTTACTTTAATAGGTCTTATAAAACTTGCTAGTCCTATAATCAAGAAGACATTTACAATACAACTACCTATAACATTTGCAAAAGCCATCACTCCATCACCATTTGCAGCACTTCTAAAAGAAATAGCAACTTCAGGAGCACATGTTCCAAAAGAGACAATAGTAAGAGCAATTAACATCTTAGGAACTCTTAACTTTAAAGCTAAAGATGAAGCTGCATCTACTAAAACATCTGATGATTTTACAATAATAACAAAACCCACTAATAAAAGAACTATATCTAAAAGCATAACAACACTTCCTTTCTATTTATAATATTAGTATATATTATTTAAGAAGTTACTTCAAATAAAAGGACATCTAGTTTACACTAATATTATTAACAGAAAGTTATAATTTACTACAAATAATAAAGAGTGACTTTTGTTCATCACTCAAATATCTATTTCATCAAACTATTATATAAATTATTAGCATTAGTAAAATCTGCTATCATCAAAAAGTTATCTATGTAGTTACCTTTTTCATTCTTATAGTTTAAATAATAAGCATGCTCCCACATATCCATATTAAATAGTGGAATAAAACCAAAAGACTGTGGTAATTCTTGATTAGATAGATTTATAATATCTAAATCACCATTATCTTTCACTACTAAAAAGGTATAACCAGAGCCTTTTAAACTCATGGCTTTATTCTTAAACTCTAAAAAGAATTTATCTATACTTCCATACTTCTTATCTATATCTTCTTTTAACTTTCCACTTGGTAAAACTCTGTTAGGACTCATACTCTTCCAGTATAAGTTATGATTTAAGACACCACCTAAATTATATAGAATATCTACTCTATCACTTTCATTAAATTTATCAATATGATAAAACAACTCATCTATATCATAACGATAATCAAAATTATTTTTTAATAACAACTCATTTAATTTATTTAAATAATTTTGTTCATGTTTATGATAATGTAGTCCCATTGTATGAGTATCAATATAAGGCTCTAAATCTTGAAACAAATAAGGTAATACAGGTAATTTATACATAAAACCAACTCCCATAATAGTTTATGTTTAACGTCTAATTATGTCATTAGCTTAATAAAATATTCAATTATATCCAATGTTATTAACTTAAGAAGATAGAGATTTAAAAATCTATCTTTTTTTGATAGAATAAAATAAAGAATAAAAGAGGTAAAAATGAAGTATTCATATAAAAATATAGATATTATAAAAGAAGAGTTAAATAAAAAAGATTTCATATTAAAGTGTAAAATTAATGAAAGAGATTTTATAAGGAAAAGGAAAGCTAATCCTCAAGACCTTATTTTATATGAGTTAAATAAGAAAGGGTTAAGTAGTAAAATGGAAATTATAAATTTTAATAATATAAATGATGTAAAAGAAATAAGTTCGCCAGGGTTATTTAAGCAAAGAGAAAAATTAAATCCAGATGCATTTATTTATTTAATGCAATTATCATTAAAGGAATTTTATACAGAATATAAAAACAATGTAAAAACATATAAAGGATATGTACTAACAGGAATAGATGGTAGTGATTTCGAAATACCAAATACAAAAAAGTCAAGAGAAAAATATAATGGAAAACAACAAAATCAATGTGCAAGAGTAACAGTATCAACATGTTATGATTTATTGAATCATTATACATTAGATACAATAGTAGAAAAGTATGATTATAGTGAAACAAAGATGGCTCAAAAACATTATGAAACAATTAACAAAGAAGAGTTTGTTAGGAATTTTTAAGTCAATTAGGATAATGGATAGAAATTATAGAAATTTAGGAAATATATATCATTATTTAAAAAATAATGATAAATTTTTAATCAGAATAGCCTCATCTGTTTATGAAAAAGAAAATCAATCAATGAAAACAAATGATGAAATAATTGAAATAAAGTATGAATATAATCGAATTAGATACTATAAAGATAATGATCCTGAATTCTATGAATATTTTAGTAAGGGAAATACTATAAAAGTTAGATGTGTAAAAATAGAATTAGAAACTGGAGAAGAGGAAGTATTATTAACAAATTTAGATAAAAGTGAATTTACAACAGATGAAATAAAGAAATTATATAATTTACGTTGGCAAATAGAAGTAAATTATAGACATTTAAAAAACGATTTAAAAATAGAAAGTATAACTAGTAGTAAAGAAATATTAATTAAACAGGATATATATAGTCAAGTTTTAGTTTCTAATATGCTTCAAGCATTTATTAATGATAATGATGAAAGTATTAATCAAGAAAAATATAAAAATAAAATGAAGACTAACACAAATATGTCAGTTGGTATTTTTAAAAATACATTAATATATATATTGTTAGAAGACAATAATAAAAAGCGTCATGAAATGATGGATAAATTTTGTTTAGCAATAGAGAAATATATTGTTCCCATTAAACCGGGCAGAAAAAATAAAAGAAATAATAATACTAAAAACAGATATCACATAAACCGAAGAAAATCATTTTAATCTCAAAAAAAGAAAGATAGATTTTTAAATCTCTATCTTCTTAAGTTAATAACATTGCAATTATATCTCTTTTTTTGCTAAACTATAATAAAGTATTAAAGGAGTTATGTAGTATGAGAAGTAAATATAGAAATTATTTAAACAAAGAGTATCATTTTGATAAATTAACAATGTTAGGAATTTTTTGTTTAATAATAGTAATATCAGGTATGTTTGGGTGGCTCTATGAAGTGGTATTTTATTATTTTAATAGTGGTATGACTGAAATATACTGGCGTGGTGGAAACTTTTTACCTTGGATAAATATTTATGCTATGGGTGCTATTTTAATATATGTTTTAACTTATAAGAAAAGAAAGAATCCTCTATTTGTATTTATAGTAAGTATGATATCTACTGGAATACTTGAATATATTGGAGGATTCTTTATGGAACATATTATGCAGATAAAATGTTGGGATTATACAAATGAAATATTAAGCTTTGGTAATATTAATGGCTATGTTTGTATAAGGAGTGTCTTAGTTTTTGGAATATCAGCTTTACTATTAATATATTTAATCGTGCCACTTTGTTTTTATCTAGCCAAAAGGATGCCTAAAAAAGCATTTCTAATATTCAGTTATACAATCTGTGGTATCTTCTTATTCGATGAGCTTATATAATCTAATATTCGCTAATCTTATTAAATCTTCCTAGAGCATCAGAAGTTTATAAAGACTCTAGGATTTAAGTTCTTATATTTTTAAATGTATCCTATATATATTAACGAAACAAACTTAATTTGCTCAGCCACTGGCTGGCAATTCTTATAATCTGCTTATCCAAAATTGTCAACCTCTGGTTGGAGATTTTTATAACGAAGATAAAAGTCTACTGTTTTAGTGCTAAATCGAATATCTATTGTATATTTATTATCAATGTAATGCTTTTTTATTATTTTCTATTCTTTACCTGTTGATATTTCTTTAATAATTTCATCATATGAGCTTCGTTCTCCTCGTAATTATCTTCAAAAGCTCTATTGGTCTCAACTATACTTAATAACAACTCATTAACTAAATCTCTACCTTTAATTAGTCCAGTTAAACCCTCATATAACTCTTCTATTCCATCATCATAATATCTTGCTTCCTGTAGTCTACCATCACATAAACTATTTAATGCATAACCAACATCAGGATATGTAGGAACAAAATTAGAATTTATTTCTTTACAATCAAAATCATTCATAACTTCTTCTAAAATTCTATCTTCATCTTTTTTGTATAAATCAGAAGTTCTTTCAAATTTTAAAAATATATCACCATTACTCAACTTTACAGGTTCTACTTTAACTATTGAAGTATAAAATCCTGTTCTAACCTTTAATTCTTTATTTTTAATATCTAACGAATAGTTAGACACTTTTAAATGTCCTGCCTCATGAAGTAATATATCTCCTGTTTCTTTTATTTCATTTTCACCATATCTTTGCCATTCAATATTAGTTATTGGCATTTCAATAGTATTCTTTACTGGTATATATCGGCCAGAAAAACCTAAATCTCCAAACAAAGAAATATTACTTACATATTTAAGAGATAAGTTATTTAAATTTTTCTCTAAATAATTTATTGGATAGCCATTTTGTTTATTATAAATTAAATGTTTATCAATCATTTGATATGCTAAAGATTTTACTTCTTCTGGAATTTTTTTGCTACCATCTTTATTATAATAACAGTGATATAAGTTTGAACGTAAAAAACGATTTAGTTTTTCTTTATGATCCATATCAAATTCAGTTATACTTCTAAAAGACCAATTACCTTTACTATCATAATTAGAATAATAATGTTTCTCTCCTGTATTTAAATCAATACCAACATAACCAAAATTCATTTCATGATAATTATCATATAAAGTACCAATTTGTATAATATATCTCATAATATCCCCCTAAATTAGTGATTATTATAGATTGGTAATTAAAACTTGTCAATAAAGTTAAAAATAACTTCTATTAACTATTGCTTAATTTATTAATTCAAAACAAATACCTATTAGTTTATGAGTATCAACTTCTTCTTTTCCAAATATATTATATAAAGTATTAAGAGCATTTTCTTTATTATGTACTTTTGTAGCCATTTTTAAATCAAACTTTTCTAAAAAATCATTAACATTCTCATACATTATTAAGTTTTTTACTTTTACTAATACATATTTATTCTCATTATTCACTGACTTAAATTTTATTATATCGCCTATTCTAATTTTACTAGATTTTTCATTATATAATCTTACTTCTATATTTTTAGTTTTATTTTTCATTGCTTCAAGTACTTCATCATAAACTTTATATTCAAAATCAAACATAAAATATCTCCTCTCTATAATATCTATTTACTTTCTTTTAACATCTTTTCAACTAAACTATCTATATCAGCAAAGAATAAATTAGTTCCTCTCTTTTTCAAACCTAACATATTTTTAAACATGATTTTGATTTCTGCCTGTAAATCAGTAGGAACCTTTAAAGGTACTCCATCAACAGTATGGACATGGTCAATATATTTCTCTATAGTAGGAAAAGCATTTTGCAATAAAATAGCAGAATCACTACCAGCAATTTTCCTAATTATTATTGTATTACAAAAACCATATTTTTTTATTTTCTTATCAATTATTTTTTGATACTTTTCCACTTTAGAACTTATAGGAATAAACCATAGTATATTTTTATCTTTAATTGTAAAATATGTTGGTCGTTTCTTTCCTCTTTCATGATTTTGCATCAAATTTTCATCATTAACAACATCAAAGTATTCATCTTTAATATGATATAAATATCCAGTTTTAACTTTCATTTTACAAACACCCCCAAACAACAAATATGACATGTAATTTAAATATACTAAATTATACTTATGTTCGTCAATATATAAATTCATTTTTTAACAATTTAATATACAAAACAAAAACTTCACCATAAATGATGAAGTTTTTAACATTTTCAACCAGGATCATTTATTAGTCGCACCACCTGGAAGCGAAAAACATTGTCGACTGGAATCATTTATTAATCGCACCATCCAGAAGCGAAAAACATTTCCATGATGAGCAATCTCATCTGTGATATAAATATACTATCTTTTTCTAAAAATGTCAACTAGTATACAATAATAGTATATACATATCTTAAAAAAATATAATAAAAACTCTAATTATTCTTTTTTTCTTTTTATTAAAGTTGGTCCTTCTTCATGAAAAGCTTCAGTTACTTCTTGTCCATTTAATAGTTCTTCTTTAAATTCCTCTAAAGCTTGCTTCTGCTCACTAATATCTAATTCTGATAAAGATGAAGGCTTACTTTCTTCTTTTTTCTCTATATGTAAATTACTGTCACTCTTTAAAGCTTTTATAAACTCTTCTTCACCACCATACTGTTCTACACCACTAGTTACAAACTCCCTCCAAGAATCCATTACTCTCTTTTTCTGCTCTTCTTCAGTTAATCTAGCTAATGTACCTGTCGCCTTTAATACAGTAACATCATCATAAGTATCATTGAATCTATAAATAATTTTTCCTTTATCATTCTTCTTTTTTATCTCAAGAGTCTGAACATCGTTTATTTTTCTCTCTGATTTAATTTGAATTTTGATAGCATTAAGACCAGTAGGATCTTTTAAATACTCTTTTTTCTCTTCATCAGTCATTTCTTCTAAAACACCTGCTACATCTAATTGACTTAACAACATTGGTCTAGCATTATTATACTTATTTACTTCATCCAATACATAGAAAATATTATATACTATAACTAATAATGAAATAAGTGTTTTCTTTAGAGAATCAGAATTAAAATATTCAGATAATTCATTTACTTTATTTAAATTATATTTATATCCTGCATCTGCAACATCTTTAAAAACTCTTAATATATGTAATATTTGCATACCAAAACTTGCTATTACAGTTCCTAACCACCATATAATTAAAGCTTCCATATTAATTATCATTCCCCTCTAACTATCTATATTGTTTCCTAATGGGCTTTATATTAACACTTTACCATACGTTTGTCAAATATAATTAAAGTTTAATGTCTATTATATTATCAAAAGATATTATAGTATTATCTATTAAAATTATTCTTTTATACACTTCATCAACTACCTTAACATTACCTGTTATAGTCTTATAATGTCCTCCTCTTTTCTTATTATCTCTAACAAAGTAAGTAATTGTTACTTTAGGCCTTAGTTTAATATCATTTTTTATAAGACACAACTTCTCGTTTAGCATTAATTTTATCCCCTCATCTAGTTCTATTTTTATAGAGGTTTCTCTTGCAGTTTCTTTAATCTTTTCATCATACCCTGTTAAAGCTGAAAAAGGTGCGAACTGGGCTGACCTATTTTGTAAAGACATGGGCTTCCTTATTTTAGATACGTGGTGAGGCATATTTATAATATCATCATACTTATTCATGATGTCCTCCTATCTGCCTATTTCTATCCCTTGTTGTTGCCCCATCTTCTAAATCCATACCTTTTAAAATAGCATTTTTCCCATACTTCTCTTTTATCTTTAACATAGCATTTTGAAGATTATTCTCATTTCTTAAAACTTCTCTATCATAATCTAACTTATTATTTTCATCATCTATACTAGAAAATAAATCTAACTGTCTATATCTAACTTTACCTTTTTCCTCCTCTTCACTTGCAAGTTTTGTAGCAGCCATAGTAACTCTTCTAACAGATAGTTTAGGATTTATAATCCTATCATATAGTTTAATCATCGCTTCTGTAATTATTTTAGATGATGATGTTTTATATTCTAAATTAATAGTACCATGAGCGTGTTTGGGTATAGCCCGTCCATAATAATCTATTGTAATACTCCCATTATAATCATCAGTAACATTTTCTATATCATAACCAATAGTTAATACTAACTGTTCTGATACTAATTTTTTAGAGACGAGGTCTAAAGCTAGCAACTCTGCCATTTCTCTTACTATTAACTTAGCTTTATCATATGAATATGGGCTTTGTAAAACTTGACCACTACTGATACTTTTGGCAAGAGGTTTATAGTTTTTAATAGATTCTATTGTACAAGGCTCATAACCCCAAGCATGGTCTATTATAAGTTCAGCATTGACTCCAAATAATTTATATAACAAATCTTCATTATTAATAGAACATCTTGCCACATCACCCATTGTATACATACCATACTTCTCTAATCTTTTAGAAATACCCTTACCTACTCGCCAAATATCTGTAATAGGCACATGACTCCATAACATTTTTCTATAAGACATTTCATTAAGTTCGGCAATTCTTACTCCAAACTTATTTGCTTCAGTATGTTTCGCTACTACATCCATAGCAACTTTTGCAAGAAATAAGTTAGTACCAATTCCCCCTGTCGCTGTAATACCCGTTGTATCATAAACATCTTTAATTATTTTTGTAATTAAGTCTTTAGGAGATAGTTTATAGTATTTTAAGTAATTAGTTATATCCATAAAAACTTCATCAATGGAATAAACAAATATATCTTCTTTAGCAATGTACTTTAAATAGATATTATATATTTTAGCAGAATAGTCAATATAATGAGCCATTCTAGGAGGAGCGATAATTAAATCAAGTTCTTTAGTCTTATCTTTCTTTAAAATATCATCATTAACTGCTTTACTACTAAACTTTTTATAGCCATTAGCTTTTCTTCTCATTTTATTAATCTCTTTAACCTTACTTAACACTTCAAAAAGTCTCGCTCTTCCAGGAATACCATACTGCTTCAATGCTGGACTTACCGCTAAACAGATTGTCTTTTCTGTCCTAGATTTATCAGCGACAACAAGATTAGTTTTTAAAGGGTTAAGTCCTCTTTCAACACATTCTACTGATGCATAAAAACTCTTTAAATCAATACAACAATATGCTCGTTCCATTTAAATCACCAATATCATTTTATCACGAACATTCATTCGTGAAAAGCGATTTTAATCAATTGGAAAAAATTAACAAAAAAGACTGGAAGACCTTAGTCCTTTCCAGTGCTCACAAGTAAACCATAGCAAAAAAAACTTTTTTTGTCAAATTTATTTTTCATCCAATTCGGGCACTTTTCGGCAACCTTTCGGCAACCTTTCGACCACTTTTCGACCACTTTTCGACCACTTTTCAACAACTTGATGTATTATTTTATAATACTTTCGAAGAAAAATTAAAAAACAAGCTAGACGCATCCAACTTGCTTAAATGGGATCCGAAGATACACCATCGCTATTCAAACTTATAATATACCATAATTACTATAAAAGTCAATATAAAAATGCACAAAAATGGTAAAGTTAAAAGTGCACTAAATTGAAAAAGTAAATGCAACCTAAAAAATATTAATAGTTGCAGTTAAACGTTCAAATGAAAAGTGTTGCATTTAAACGTTCAAGATATATAATAACCTATTGATGGTGCTTATAAAGTGAAAGGAGTTTTTAAAAATGAAAAATAAGCATTTATCATTAGATGAAAGATTTGAAATAGAAAAAGGTTTAAATAATAATCTATCTTTTAAACAAATAGGAAATAGTATAGGTAAGAGTTGTACTACTATATCAAGAGAAATAAGGAATCATTATGTTACTAAAAATACAGGTGCAGTAGGTAGACCTTTCTTTGATTGTATTCATAGAAACAAATGTGAATTTAGAGTTAAAGGAATTAAATGTGATCAAAAACATTGTATTCACTATCAAAAAGAAAAATGTCAAAAATTATTAAAACCTCCATATGTTTGTAACGGATGTAAAAACAGAAATCAATGTACTCTTAGTAAAAGATTATATGATAGTATTTACTCATATAAAGAATACAAAGAAAATTTAAGTGAATCTAGAAGTGGTGTTATCATAGATCAAGATGAAATTGATAATCTTAACTCTATATTAGTTCCTTTAATTAATGAACAAAATCAATCTATTTATCATGCTATCATAAATAATAAAAACAAAATTATGCATAGTGATAAGACAATTTATAAGCTTATTGATTTAGGAATACTTGAAGTTAGAAATATAGACTTACAAAGAAAAGTAAAATTAAGACAAAGAAGAAAACAAACTTCTATTTATAAAATAGATAAGAAATGCACCAGAAAATAGAACTTATGAAGACTTTCTTGAAATATATGGAAGAAAATCCCGATACACCTATAGTAGAAATGGATACTGTTGAAGGAAGAAAAGGTGGCAAAGTTCTATTAACTATTCATTTTGTTAATTCTTCTTTTATGTTAGCCTTTATTAGAGAACATAATGATGCAGAGTCTGTAATTAATATTTTCAATAAATTACAAGACATCTTAGGACTAACTAAATTCAAAGAATTATTCATTATTATATTAACTGATAATGGAAGTGAATTTTCAAATCCTAAGTGAAATTGAATATGACCCTATTACTGGAGAAAAGAGGACACAAATATTTTATTGTCATCCTTCAAGTCCTTATGAAAAAGGTTCTTGTGAAGTCAATCATGAATTACTAAGAAGAATACTTCCAAAAGGAACATCATTTGATGATTTAACTCAAGATGATATAAATATAATTATGTCTCATATTAATTCTTATAAAAGAAAAAAACTGAACGATAAATCACCCTATTTTATGTTCAGTTCTATCTATGGTAAAGATACCATAGAAAAATTAGGTATTAAGGAAATTAATCCTAATGACGTTAACTTATCCACCAAATTATTAAAAAAATAAGTTAACTTAGATTATAAGCACCATCGTATTATTATCATCAAAATAAAGGTTGCATTTTAAAATTCAAAAAAATTTTCAAAAATTCAGCCTCTTTTCGTCGTGTAATAATTTATTAATGATGATTATGTACATATAATACACCATTTTCTTTGAAATATCTACTATTTTCAAAGAAAAGTCAAGGGCGAGACATAGCGAGTGCATTTTACCCTTGACTTTTCACACTTGAGTATAATAAGTAAAACAACCAAGACTTCTCCTTGGTTGTTATCAATAATTTACTCAAAAGTTGCAGTTAATCTTTCAAAGTTGCATTTACCTTTTCAATTGACCAAAAATGGTAAAGTTAAAAGTGCACAGTTTTTATTACTTTTTATATTACCATTTACAATTACAACAAATTGATTAATTTGATTACACAAGGTCATATTTTTTCTTCAATTCATTTACAATCATTCCAAAATTTTGAGTATGTGCTGCTTTAATATAAATTAAATCACCATTTTCTATATTTTTTTCTAAATCCTCAACTAGTAATTCTTTTGACTTAAATCTTTTAATCTTTTTTTCTTCAAAACAGCTTAGTGCTCCTTTAAATATATGTTTAGTATAATCACCAGTCAAATATATAAAGTCAAAATCTAAATTACTAAAATACTCACCAAGTTCTTCATGTAATTTGTCTGCATCATCACCATAAGCAGCCATTTTTCCTAAAACTGCAATTTTTCTTTTACTTTTTAATTCATTAGCTATGTCTAAACCACATTTTACAGACTCAAAACTTGAACTATAAGAGTCATCAATCAAAGTAATATTATTCTTTTTATCTTTTAATATATTACAGCGTCCATTAATAGGCTTAAATTCATTAATACCATCAACAATATTTTCATATTTAATATTATAGTATTCTGCAATATGTATTGCCATTATTATGCTTGTTATATAATGCTTTCCAAATATACCTAGATTAAATTTAGTATTTTTTCCATAAATTTTAATTTCAAAGGACAAACCATTTTCATTTTCCTTTATATTTGAAGCTTCATTTTTAGAACACTTAATTAATCTATATGACTCAGATTCCTCAATATTATTTAATAAACTATTATCAGCATTAACAAGCAAAATTTTATCATCTTTTAAATAATCAACAATATGCAATTTATCTTTTAAAATATTCTCTTTAGTATGAAAATTATTTAACTGAGCTGTACCTATTGTAGTAATTACTGCAATCGAAGGTCTTACCAAATCAGAAAGAATATGCATATTTCCTGGTCTTGATGTTGCCATTTCAATTACTGCCATTTCATAATATTCTAGATGCATTAAATCACTTGATATTAGCACTTTTGAATTCATATTTCTATTATCAAAATCATGAAAAAGCTTATATTCTTTCTTTAGAATATTAGATAATATTCTACACATAGTTGTTTTGCCAACACTTCCTGTAATACCAATTATAGGAATATTTATATATTTTTTCCTATTTATCTTTGCTAAATTATAAATAGCCTCATTTACATTATCAACTTCAATTATACACACTTTTGAATTTATTTGCTTAGCCTCTTTAACAATTTTATCTTTATTCAAAGAGGTAACATTAATAAAAAATCCCATTGCTCCAAGTCTTACAGCATCAATAATATAAACTTCTTGATTTACTCCATGAAAATCTATAGGAACATAAAAACCATTATCCATATAAAATTTATGATTAACAGAATAGTGTGTAACTTTTTTATTAATATCACCATTTATTAAAATTCCATTAGTATATTCGCATAATTGTTTTATAGTATACATCTCATTATTACCTTTCATATATCTAAATAATCAAAACAAATTTATTTATGTCGCCACAAAAAAGCTTATTTCAAACCACAACAATATTTAAAATTAACATAATATTATTACAAATTTTACTCATTTTCTTTTAATACTTTTTCAACTTCACTAATTAATTGTTCTTTATTAGGAATATAATAAGTATAAGTTGAAGCAAAAATATTATTAGATAAACCACCTAAAGCATATTCTAAAGCCACTTTATCTTTTTCAGCACATAATATAATACCTATTGGTTTTCCATCATCCTCGCTATTTACTACTTTTTCATAATAATTTAAATACATATTCATTTGTCCTAAATTTTCTGCTTTTAACTTATTCATTTTTAAATCAATTAAAACATAAGATTTTAAGAAACTTATTATAAAATACCATATCAACATAATAATCAGTATTATTAAGGTGTTATTTCTTTGCTGACTTCCAACAAACATAAAACCTTTACCTAGTTCAAGCAAAAAATCTTCTATATGCCTAATTAATTTATATTCTAAATCTTTTTCTAAAAGTGGTTTAGGTTCTTTTATTCCAAGGAATTCAAAAACATAAGGTTCTTTTATAATATCACTCGGATTATTTACCACTTGACCTTCTTTTGATAGTTCTAACACTTTTTTCTTGTTATTTTTGCCATCTGAAAGAAGTAATCTTTCAAATAAAGATGTATCTAATTGTCTTTGTAATTCTCTAACAGACCAATTAGAATTAATACATTCTGTTTCATAAAAGCTTCGTTTGGCTTTATCTTTGATAATCATTAATTCGCAGTAATGAGACCAGCTTAATTTTTCATTTAATTCATTATAATTAGGATATGCTTTAAAAAATGTTCTCATATATTTTAAATTAGATACTGAATATCCTTTTCCTAAATATTTTGTAAGTTTCTGTAGATAAACCCTTTAAAACTTCTTTACCATACTCCAAACGATTATTAAATTCATTTTCATTAGATACTATTATTTTTTCCGATATTCCAATATACATAAATAATAGATTTATTAATTTCACTAGACAGATTAGACTTTACTTCATTCACTAAATTAGTAATTTCTTGAATCATTTTTGAATTGTTTTTTTCTAGCATAATTGCTCCTTTCTTAATTGGTCAGACGTGTCTGACCAATTCATTTTTAACTAATACTATTTTATCATATAATTTACAAATAAGTAGATATTATTTATTTATCTAAAACAATATCATCATGATTTTTTTATTTATCATTTTAAAGCAAAAAAATATTAAAAAGACTCTAAATCACTATATATTTTAATACAAATATCAAAATAAATGTAGGACTAAACTAGTTCTACATTTATCTTATATAAATCTCTAATATTTTTCTAAAATGGGTACAGGAAACGAGACTCGAACTCGCACGATTAACTAATCACTACCCCCCTCAAAGTAGTGCGTCTACCTATTCCGCCATTCCTGCATAAAGAATAGTTAATTTACTTAACTATCCAAAATGTTGGTATATCTCTAAGACCATCTTTACCACCTGCTACTGGTGTATTGATAATCTCATTATTGATAACTAAAGCACTAGAGCTACCTCCATCCATATTAGCTGAGTTTATAGCTCCATAGTTTTCCATTATCTCTGTTAAATCTCCCATATCTGCACCAATAGATGTTGCAAGACGTCCATTAATTACTAAAAATAAAACTATACCATCTTCTCTTTGACCAATAGCAGTACGAGGTGCAATACCCCAACCACCATTACCTTTAACAAAAACTACTCTTACCATTTACGATTAAGAAAGGTCCAAACTCAATAGCATCCCTCATCCCCATAGCAAGAGCCTCATCAGCACTCATCTTACCAAGTACTAGTTTATTATCTTTAGTAAAGCCAACAAAGCCTCCACCCATCTGAGCATCTTCAAAATCACTTACAATCTTGCCATTTTGGATAACTGTTCCATGAGGAAGAGCCCCCATTACTATTCCAATCAGGGTCATAAAAGCCTCCAGCATTAATAGCAATAATAGCATTTTCTCTCTTTGCAACTGTAGTAATCGCTTCTCCTCTTTTACCAAGATAAGCCGTTGTCGCAATAGAAACACGGGACGGGTCATATATCGCTACTAAATAAACCTTGATAGCCACTACCACTAACTTCAATAACTTTATATAAATCATTTCCTGGGTCTTTTGTTAAAATTTGTTTTTCATATTCATTTTTATAAATCTTAGCATTAGTATCATAATCTTTAAAATTAATTAAATCAGGATTAGTATTTTCATCTACTTCAATTATATGATTATTAGATAATACTTCATTAATAACATCATCATTATAAAACCAAGTAGCAAGGTATTGATGAGACATAGAAGTCATCGCTGAAGTTATCCAAAAGTTACGAAAGCCACTTATCGGTCCATAAAAAAGAAATAAAGAAAGAGAACTTCCTATTATAAACAAAGCGATTATTATCTTTGTAATTAACTTTTTCTCTTTTCTTTTTTCTTTTTTTATTTCACTAGCAATACTAGGCATTAAAATTGTCTTATCTAAGTCATTTCTATTCATCAGGTACCACTCCTGTATTATCCTCTTCTTCATCACTTATTTTCTTTTTCTACTTCTTTTTTACCATTATACTCTCTATCACCATTTATATCTAAATAATCTCTATCTAACTTTATCTTTTCTAATTTAGTATCACTACTATTAGTATCAGTTAACCATTTATTATAAGAAGTAATTAAATTATTATAACTATTAACATCACTTACATAAGTATTAACTACCTCTTCATAAGAAGAAATAATCGCTTCACACTTATTATTAACATCCGCTTCAGGATGTAAAACATTAATACATTTATCTTTTACCCCATTATAATCTTTATCAATTTTCTCTAAACTATCCTTATAATTATTAAATATCTCTTTATAACTAGCATCATTATCTTTTAAAGTTTTGATAATACATATTATCAGTAATAACATTAGTATAGATATCTTCTCTAATACTATTAAAGCTCTCTACATCAGTTTTAAAAGTCTTATAAGACTCTCTTACTTCATCCATTCTCTTTTTAACTTCAGCTGGTCACTTATTCACTATTATAATTAAGAAACAATATACCATCCAATAATAATTAATAAAAAACCAATAAATATTAAAATACCTAGATGTTATTATGACTTTCGTTAAGAACCTACACGTTCCATAAACTTACACTCCTAATCTTTAAGAAATCATTCTTCTCTTGTTTTAATCTTTTCTTTATCTTTCTCTTTTAGCTACTATTCTTAGTATATGGTATGTATGCGATTAAGAAAATTA
Organism: uncultured Bacilli bacterium; assembly: GCA_963929435.1. Classification (GTDB taxonomy): domain Bacteria; phylum Bacillota_I; class Bacilli_A; order RF39; family UBA660; genus Onthousia. Next base: position 3,847 of record CAWVIV010000015.1, on the reverse strand, counting down.
TTATTAATAAAAACTATTAAACAAGTAAGACCAACTATTATATATGAATTAATTTTTAACTCATCATTTAGGCTCTCTACTTCTTCAGTATAATATCTTTGGATACTCTTATCACACACTATCATATAAGTATAAACCTTCTTACCTTACCTGTTTCAACATTCTCACCATAGACTAAATAATATTTAGATTTTTTAATTTAATCTTATACTCACACCTTCTATAGTCAACTCTTCTAAGTAACGGTATATTTCTTATAATTGGCAGGATATTTTCCTTTATCTAAAAGATGAATTGTAAGGTTTCCACCACTTAACTCTTGGTATAAAGAATATTTTCCATCATCATAAGATAAAACTTAATATTACCTTTATCATCTTTTAAAGCGACTAAAGTAAGGTCTAAGGCTTCTATTTAAAGCAGGAACTTCTTCATCATTTATTTTAACGGTAGTCTCTACATAATAATCTTAACTAAGTCCTTTTAACTACTCATCACTTTTTCTAACTAACTTACACTTAAATAGTCTTCTTATCTACTTACATACTAGGTCTTTATAAGTCTTAACACTATTAAGTCTTAGTAGACCATTTTCAGCTTCCACCACTACATTTATAGTATTAGCACCTTCTCCTACTTCTATATCACCAATACCACTAACTCTGCTCCTCGGCCTTGCTATCACTTGCCGTCGCTTTAAACATTAACACTAGTAGTATCACTATCTACTTCTACTTTATAATTAGTAGTATATTTTATTAAACTCTGGACTGAGTGTATAACCTTCTACTTCTAGACTAGCAAGATTATTGTCACTACTATAGTTTTTCTCTACTTCCCCACGACTAATTAAATTAATTGTTGTACTATCAGTTGGACTAGTAACTACTTTCATTCCAAGAAGCGATAGAAGTATTAACAACCGATATAGTAGTAGAACCTGTTCCCTTTAACTCTAAAATGTATAAGTATAACTTTGACTAGTTTGTCCCTCTCTATCTACATAACCAACGACATGAGTATTACCACTTAAAAAGTTGTAGTTTACTACTATCATAATCTAGACTATATTCCCAACTACCTAGTCCACTCGCTTCACTTATAGTAACTCCTACTGTAATATTACCTCCAACTGTCCCCGTTGATGTTGTCCCTGCTACTGAGATTGAAGCAGCATCTACAACAGATGGGCAAAAGAAAAAGGAAAGCTAAGTCCTAATATAAATTAATATTTTCTTCATAAAGCATCATCCCTGTTCTATAACATTATTTCCTAGTAATTGTTTTTGAACTCTTAATAAGTCAACAACATCAATCTTACCATCTCTATTAGTATCGCTAGCTTTTTTATCATAAGTAGATAGACTACTACTTCCTAAAATATCTTTTTGTACTCTAAGTAAATCAAGAATACTAACTTTACACCATCACCATTATTATCACCATAGATAACTACTTTATAAGACTTCGTAGTAGAACCATTAGTAATTACTAAAGTATCCCCTGTACCAACATTACCACTAGCTTTGTTTCCATATCTATCTAAATAACTAGTAACTTTCAAATTAGCATTAACACTACTTAACTTACTATTAATTACATCAACATTAGTATTAAAGGAAATATTAGAAATAAAACATCACCATCTATCTTAAAGCCTGCTCCAACCACACCTGTATTTACATCAATATTAGGAGTTGTAACGATTTCTTCTTCCTTATCTTCATCATCTGGAAGTATTACTTCATTATCATTAGGCATATTATTATAAACTGGTATTAAAAAACTCATAACTATTTCCTAACAAGTCATTATCTCTATAACTCTTATAAGTACTATAAGCTTCACTTGAAGCAGCTCTTATATTAGTCATATACTGATGGGTATAAGTAGGATAGAAAGCATCAGGTGCGACATTAAACTTTTGATAATATAAAGTGTTATTGGCCATTATTTACATAAGCACCTACAATATAATTAACACCACCCATAATCGCTTTTTTCTTTACTATTCCATGGCCTATTATAAGTAGTAACTGAAGCATCAAAACCACCATTCGCCCAAATCAAGCCTCTAATTTGGGGAGACTTATAAGAACCATAGGCACCAATATTAAAGTAATTATAAATGCCACTGTAAACTCTACCACTACCACAAGAGTTAAGTGCATTCCAACTATCAGGATTACTAGCATAACCTAAATTATTTAAACAATTATTATCAACTTCATAAGTAAAAGCTTCTCCTGTAGTAGAAATACTATCACTTGAGCCTTTTTCTTGTCTAATTCTACTAGCAATATAAACAGGACTAATATTATATGTTCTTGCCGTTTTCATTAAAAATATCTAAGTATTCATTAGTATTTAAAAATGTTTCCTTAGTAACTCCTCTAACCCGCATCTTCTGTATGAATAGAAGCATTATATTTAATATCTTCAAACATAAAGATATATTCTTCAGATAAAAAGTTTCTAGGGTCTAAATAATATGATACAGTATCTCTACTAGCCACATACCAGCCTGGTTCTATCTGCCTAAAAACACCATTTTGATAATATGGCCATTCTTTACTTCTTAAACTCTCATCAGTTCCATCTACTAAACTAATCTCACCATAACTCTCATTAGTAACAGCAGTATCAAAATCAATATTAGTTCTCACTGCCCTTAAAATTCCAATTAGGATGTTTTTCATGCAACGCCTTTAAATAAGGTAAATAACTCTCTGTAAAGCCCTTACTAATCATTTCTTTTTCAAAGTCTCCATTAAGGTCAACATCAGCGACATCTATAACTACCTGGTCACTTGAACAAATATAGCCAACTTTCTCATCATACTTAACTTTATACCAAGAATTCTTACAACCATGACCACCTGCCACCATCTTTACTAATTAAATCTACTTTCGTACCCGCAAGTAAAACTCCATCCGTAATACCATCTACAAAATCTCCTCCTGGTACTACTCTAAAATATTTATTAGTATTTAGTACTATATAACTACTTGCATTAACATTAGGAATAAAAGTAAAAAGCATAATAAAGATTAATGAAATACAAAAAAGTTTCTTCATATACTACCAACTCCTATCCTTCTAACTACATTATAACAGAATATTAGACAAATTTCTCTTAAAATGCTATAAATAACCGTCAACTTTTACAATACAAACAAAAGTACAGTGGTTGAAAGATAAGAAATAATAGTCTATAATGATAGGGTATAGTTTTATGTTTAACGTGGAGGTCATTCGATGAGAAAGAATAAAGAGAAAACTGAAGAAAAAAAAGATAAGAAAAAGAAAAAATGTAGATTATGGCTAGCGATACTTAGTATCCTTGTAATACTGACTAATCTATTCGGCTATTTATAACATCCTATTATTAGGACCAGTTGAAGAAAGTAATTAGATATATCGTTATAGGAGTATTTGTTATCTTAGACTTAGTTATAAATTTTCAAAGTCAGGTCTAAAAGAAAACACAAAGAAAAAAAAAGCAAGGCTTCTTACCTTCTTTTTTAATACTCTATTTACTTATAAACTGTGCGATTAGTGGCTTAATAATGTATGCTTATGGAACTTTATCTAGTATTAATAGAGAGACAGTTACTTATTCTAGTAGCCTAATAGTTGCAAGTAGTAGTGAAATAGAAGATGTAAAGGACTTAACAGATAACACTATTGGAATACTTTCTGATAAAACATCACCAGAAGGAAATATTATCCCTAATGAAGTTATTAAAGAAAACAATCTAAAAGATGACAATGAAATAGTAAAATATGATGATTACTTTACAGCTATGGCTGATTTATATGCTGGGTGACGCAGCGCTCGACTGT
>CAWVIV010000014.1:0-109824 GCA_963929435.1 uncultured Bacilli bacterium | reverse complement strand
CAGTCGAGCGCTGCGTAGAAGCTGGAACTTATACCTTAAGATACCGCTTTACCTATGATGGAGAGACAAAAGAAACAGGAAGTATTACTGTTAATGTTACAGGAACCGGAGGAGATATAGTTGGTGGTGGTGGTACTCCAGAAACCCCTACTAATCCTGAATCTGGAACTTAAAAAGGAAGCTAAATCTGAACTGTACCCCATATAGTGGACAATAAATAAAAAACTACTTTATGGGAGTAACAATATAGTATAAACTGATACTCAAAGAAAGGAGTATCAGTTTTTTATGAGAAGTTTTATGAAAGATATCAATACGTTCAAAATGTATATGACTGATTGTTTTAGACCACAGTATTTGATTGACTATGTAAATGAATTAGATGATAAGAAATTAGAATGGTTTTATAATCAAGTAAGAGAACCAATGGAATTTTTAGTTGATGAATCCTATTTTTATTATAAGTTCAATTGGATAAGAAAAAGAGAATTTAAAGATCTAAGTCTAGAGATTTATATAGAGTATCTTTGTAATTCTGAATTATTTACATTTCCAATTATAAAAAAAGAATGGGAAGATATACTTTATGAAAGATATAAAGATAAAATTAAGCATCTTTTGTTTCCTTAGATTTATCATTAACAGTTAACTTAGGATAACTGTTATTTTTTGTATATTCATAATATTCCTTAGGTGTTAACTTTGCTAATCCCCATTGTGGGCGTTCATTATTATAGTAATTAATATAGATGTCAATAAGTTCTTTTACTTCTTCGAATGTTTCGCATTTATTAATATCAATTTCATCTTTCATATGCCCATGAAATGACTCTTGTGGTGCATTATCCCAACAGTTAGCCTTTCTAGACATAGATTGCCTTATATTATTATCTTTAAGTAAATCTTGAAATAAAACTACTCTATAATGTATACCTTGATCAGAATGAATAAGGCAATCTGTTTTTAATTCATCTTTATGTTTTTCTATAAGCATTTGAACTGTTAAAAGAATAAAATCTTCTTCCATATTAGGGCTTAAAACCCATGATAATATTTCCTTTGTATACGCATCCTTTATAGTTGATAAATAACATTTTTTGTGATTACCATAAAATAAATAAGTTATATCAGTAAGAAGAACTACTCTTGGACCATACTCTCTAAATTTTCTTTGTAATAAGTTAGGAGTGACAGTTGATTCCTCCAATTCTTTCATCATTTTTTTATATGGATTTGGTTTTCTTATAGTACAGAATAGTCCGAATTTTTTCATTAACCTACGAACTTTTTTTAAATTCATTGTATGATTTTCCTTATTTAAAATCATACATATTGTTCTTGCACCTTTTTTTATGTTTTTTCGCCTATAAACTTCCAGTATTAATTCAAAATCTCTTTTATCTTGTATTTCTTTTGGATTTGTATCTTTATTTTTTTCTCTATTTACATATGCATAATAACCAGATCTAGATACTTCTGCTAAATCACATAGTTTACTTATATTAACTTTACCATTTGCTTCAGTTAAAACATCATCTATTAACTGATATCTTTCTTTTGAAGTAAGTTCTTTGATTTCTTTTGATTTACCAAAAATTCCATTTTTTTTAATAGTTCATTCTCTGCTTTTAGCATTAAATTTTCATGTTTTAAATTTTCTAATTGTTCTTCAATAGATAATTCTTCTTCTTTAGTTTTCTTTGGACGACCAGTACTTTTTTTGCCACGATTATCATTAAATGAACCTTCATTTTTATATTTGTTTTTTATTCTTCGTGAAAAATCCCTAATTCTGTTTGAACCTAGAATATATGGATTAATACCACTTTCAATAAATATTCTAGTTGGTCCTTTACCATTATTGCACTCTTTAATGAAATGCTCTTTAAATTCTTTTGTAAAAGTTATTGTTTTACTAGTAACTTTATCCACATATGAATTTTTACTCAATTCATTAATTTGTTCTTCTGTAAAATAAACTTTATTCATTTATACCGCCTTCCTTTTACTAAAGGATAACATATAAAAAGGTATAAAAACACTTATTTTTATACCTTTATGTGGTTTTCTTTAAATTGTCCGAATTATGGGGTACAATTCAATCCTAGCTTCCTTTTTTATATTTGCATATACTTTTTAATTTACATTCATCACAATTAGGACTAACCGCTTTACAATGATATCTTCCAAATAAAACAAGTTGTAAATGCCTCTTAGCCCAATCTTCTCTTTTAAACTTTCTCTTTAACTTCTCTTCTACTTCCCTAACACTATCCTCATCTTTAGCAAGACCAAGCCTCTTAGAAACTCTTTCTACATGAGTATCAACAGCAATAGCAGGAATATTATAAAACTCTCCTAAAAACACATTAACAGTCTTTCTTCCTACCCCAGGCATCGCTTCTAAACACTTTCTATTAGTTGGAACTTTTCCATTATATTTAGAAACTAATATTCTAGCAATCTCCTTAACATAAACTGCTTTTTTTCTAAAAGAGCCAAGTGGTCTTAAAATACTTTCTATATCACTAACATCAGCATTGCTTAACTCCTCTAAACTCTTATACTTATCAAATAATATAGGAGTAACACTATTAACCCTTTTATCAGTAGTCTGTGCACTAAGAACAATAGCAATTAATAATTCATAATCATTGTGATAATTAAGTTCACATTTAGGGTCTTTAAACATTTCATCTAAATAATTCTCTATTACTTCTACTTTATTCATCTTCATCATCAAACCAATCATAATCAAAAACCTCTACTGGTTCTTTTTCTTTAATCTCCTTATTTTTATTATTAAGAAAATGCCTAACATCTTCACTTGTCTTTATTCCCAATTTACTCCATTCATATAAAATCTTATCTATATATCTAATACTAGAAACTCCATTAAGAACCGCTTCTTTAACCGCTTCTATAATAACTCCACTATCAAAAGAAGAAGCCCAAGCTTTAATAAACTCTATTTCACTAGAATTAAGAGTCCTACCAAACTCTTTTTCAATAGTAGAAAATATACTAGTATCAAGCTCTTCTTCATTATCTTTAATAACCTCATCACTAATTATAGAAGCTATTTTTTCATAAAACAATGAAATATCAACCTTCTCTTCTCCTATCCCCTTATCATTTTTAAAAGTATCTATTAAAAGAAGCTTTTTATCAGTAAGAGAAGATATTAAAACTAAAATATCTTTAATACTAAGTCCTAACTCTTCACTCATACTCTTAGGATCAAAGGTAAAAGTGTTTCCTTTATCTTTTAAATACATCAAAAATATAAACTCTTCTAAATTTATATTTAATTTCTTATATTCTTTAAAAAAAAGAAGAGGTACTACAATATTCTTACTTTCTAATAAACTAACCAGTTGTTTTTGTTTCATCAGCATCCTCCTTAACTAAATTACTACTAGTATATATCTTTTTAGCAAGATTTAAAAGCTCTTCTTTATTATTATTAACTTCTAAATTTAATAGTTTAATCTCTAACTCCTTCCATAACTTACTTATAATAGGACCATCTTCTATCTTTAAATAATTAATTAAATCATAACTATCTATAACTATATCACTTCTCTTATGAATAGGCATAGATTTATAATTATCCATAATCTCTTTCTTAGGAATAGAAAGAATCTCTCCTGCTACTGTACAAGGATATAAATCATAATAATAAAGAGTAGTAAAGGCAAGCGGATTATTCTTAATAGACTCCCTTATATCTTTCATTAATTTTAGCTCATTTCTAGTAAAAGGATAAATATCATCAACTTCTAACATTGTCCATATCCCTATAACTTGACTACAAGGCTTTACTTTATTAATATTATCTAAATATAATACATCGATTAAATCTAACTCTTTTATTAACTTAATTCCCTTTTCTATATTAGGACTACTAAATATCTTATCTAACTCACTCTTTTTTCTATTAATAGATAAATCTTTAAGTAAATATTTAGATTGCATAATCGCTTCTTTAACATCTAAAGCAAGTTCAAAGTCAAGAGTAGTAGTAAATCTAATCGCTCTTAATATTCTAAGAGAATCTATTTTAAAGGACTCTAAAGGTTCTATAACCGTCTTAATTATCTTATTATCTATATCACTCTTACTATTAAGTAAATCAACGATATTACCCTCTTTATCCATACAAATAGTATTAATAGTAAAGTCTCTTCTTTTAAGGTCTATCTTTAAATCGTCAACATAATTAACAGTATCAGGATGTCTATTATCTAAATAATTACCCTCATCTCTATAAGTAGTTATTTCAAATCTAATATTATTTAAATAGACTATAACACTACCATAGACTTCATTATCTATATTAGCATTAGGAAATATCTTAATTAAATCCTTTGGTTTAGCATTAGTAGTAATATCAACATCATTAGATTTAATACCCATTATATAATCACGGACAAATCCTCCTATGATATAAGCTTCATAAGAGTTATCTTCTATCATTTTTAAAATATTAAAAGCTGTATCTAACATTATTTATATCACTGCTTTCTATTTATTTATACATATATTTTACCATTTAATTAATCTTTTTTAAATATATAATAATATAACCCATCCCACTAAAAATATAATATTAACAAGACAAAACTTTAATTTTAAGGTCTTATGTCTAAAGAAAAACATTCCCAAAAGTGCTCCTAATGCTCCTCCAAATATACTAAACAAATATAGAAGCTTTTCACTAATTCTATAGTAATGTTTAATAGCAAGAAATTTATCTACTCCATATATAACAAAAGTAAACGTATTAATAATAATTAAATATATTAACATAAAGAAAAAAAGCCATCACTGGCTTATTTCTAGTTTACTGCATCTTTAAGAGCAGATCCTGCTTTAAATGAAACAGTATTTCTTGCTGGAATTTGAACAGTTGCTCCAGTTCTTGGATTACGTCCTTCACGAGCAGCTCTTTTTGAAACACTAAATGTACCAAATCCAACTAGTGGAATTTTATCTCCTTTAGCTAATGTTTCAGAAACAGTATCGCAAAATGCGTCAATAGCACGAGTTGCATCAGCTTTAGTTAAACCAGCTTTTTCTGCAACAGCTTCAACTAATTCTACTTTTTTCATTTATAAAACCTCCTATTAATTTAAGCATGTATCTTGCTTACATAATAAGAATAGCATGAAAGCCTTGGTAAATCAATGCTTTTTACTAGATTTTACATCAATTATTTGGTATTTGTAAGACTTGACCAATGGATAGTAAATTAGATGTCAAATTATTTAAAGTTTTAATAGTATCAACTGTAGTTCCAAAACGATTAGCAATACTCCATAAACTGTCACCTGAGGCTACTGTATAGGTATTATAGGTTGGACTTCCTGGAGTACTAGAACCTGCTGTAGGAATAATTAATACTTGACCAACTGATAATAAGTTAGATGTTAAACCATTAGCAGATTTTAAATCATTGACAGTTACCCCAAAACGATTAGCAATGCTCCATAGACTATCACCAGAGGCTACTGTATAAGTAGTAGGAACTGTATCATTTTCTTCATTATCTTCTAAGTCATCTCCTGCACTAATCCCTGGAATTATTAAAGATTGTCCAACACTTAAAGTATCACTCGTTAAATCATTAGCATCTCTTATTTCTTGAACCGTAACGCCAAAACGTCTTGCTATACTCCAAAGACTATCTCCCCGCTCTACAGTATAATAAAAGACTGCTCCATTATCCTCATCTTCACCATTATCTTCTTCTCCACTAACACCTGGTATAGTTAATACCTGCCCTACACTTAACACATCACTAGTTAAAATATTAGCATCTCTTAAAGCTTGGACTGTAACTCCAAAACGATTGGCAATGCTCCACAAGCTATCACCTTTTACAACAGTATAAGTAGTAGATGGTCCTGTAATATTATCATTACCACTACCTACTCCTGGGATTATTAAAACTTGCCCTATACTTAAAGTATCACTAGTAAGATTATTGGCACGTCTTAAATCATTAACACTTATTCCATAACGACTTGCTATGCTCCAAAGGCTATCTCCTCTTTGCACAGTATAAGTGACATTACCACTTGGAGGAACAATTTCATCACCTTCATTACTACCAGGTATTCTTAAAATTTGTCCTACACTTAACACATCACTAGTTAAGTTATTAGCATCTCTTAAAGCTTGGACTGTAACCCCGAAACGATTAGCAATACTCCATAAGCTATCACCTTTTACTACAGTATAGAAATTATTACCACTACCCTCAGGAGGAGTATAAGGAACACCAGCATACTCTGCTATCGCTCTAACTACCGCTTCCACATAGTTTAATAAATCATTTTGTAATTTAACTCTATCATTAGCATTATCAATAAAACCATATTCTACTAACACTGACTGCATAGGAGTAGTTTCTCTAATAATGTAATAGTAGTCTTTTGATGGATCTTCAGGAAGTCTTCTTTGATAGTATTTACGCATAATTTGTCCTTCACTACCTATTTCTTCCAAGATAGATTGTGCTAAAGTAGAATTATTACGTAAAGCATAAATAACTTCAGCCCCTTCTCCACCTCCAGCATTTATATGATTAGATATAAGTATAGCATTAGGACTACCACCAAAAGCTTCATTAGCACGTCTAAGTCTTTCTGTTCTACTTATATTCTCATCATAATCTCTAGTTAAAACAACAGGTATACCTAACTCTTTTAATCTATCAGCCATATATAAAGAAGCTTCTAATGTAAAATCTTTCTCTTGTAAACCACCACTTACAGCACCAGGGTCCGCACCTCCATGTCCAGCATCAACCACCACACCAGTTACTCTTCGCTCATTCATAATATTCACCTCTACATTAAAATATGTAAAAAGGCCTATTTTGCTACTATTTAAAATTACATTTTGGTACAAAAGTTAATACATTACCAAATATTTCTAATTTACTAGAATCTCTATTATAAATAAGTGCACCATCATCAAAAATAGCATATACACGTTTTATTTTTATCATTAGCAACTTCTTGTAATTTTGCTAAATATCTCTTATTGTTTATTGAATGGACATCCATATAAAAAGGATCATCTAACACTCCAAATCCATCATAAAATGCAAAGTACTTATAATAATTATTTTTAGCAGTAATAAAATATCTTTTTAATTGTAACTCACACCCTGCACTCTCACCAATAATTATTCCTTTAAAATGTTTAATATAATATATTAATTCCGTATCATGTAAAACTTTTTTAAAAAACATTTCAGGATTTCCACCTGGCAAAAGTAAAATATCACTATTTTGGATAATTTCAATAAGATCATTTCTAGTATCTTTATAAGGGTTACATACTCTAATATTTTCTTTACTAATACCTATTTTTTTTAATTCAGTATAGTATTTATTATATCTTCTACCATCTATAGGAAAATACTCTTTCTCAAATTCTTCACTTGTTATCTCGACAGGAAAAGCCCATGGAAAAATTGCTACTTTATAATCAGGTTTAACAAACTCTTTTAACCGTTCTACTACTAAATCCATACCAAATTCAATTTTACTAAATAACACACTATACATAATATCACCATCTCCATAACTATTTTAATACTATTACATTTTTTTAACTAACTTTTTTGATTCAGGAATATTTCGTTGCATATTTATTTCCTTTTGTAAAATACTTTCTAAATATAAATCTAAAGGTAGCCTACTTTCATCAATTTTCTTTCCACAACTCTCTATAACTCTATATAAATTATTTCTTCTTGTAGTACTTATATTACTTAAAAAATCTATTATACTAGGTGACCAATCACAATTTTTGTTTCTCCACTTTAAATTATATAGAATAAACAATTTTTTATAAATACTATCTTCTGTTTTTTCATATTCTGCTAACGGATTCATAACATTTGATTTATTCATATAAGGATTAGCTACAAAACAAATCTCATTGCCAGAAATAATTTTATTTAAATAATTTAATAAATACATTTGATATATTTGATGATTACTAGCAAGCATTATAATCTGTTCGTTATCAAAAAGCCTAAAATAATTAGTCCAAAGAAAATCAATATCAATATTAAATTTTTTATTATCAACCATTAGTTGATAACCTGTATCGCGTTGCTTTGAAATAAGTAATTTGCCACCTTTAAAAGTTTTACTCAAATGCTTAACATCATTTTTTAAAAATGTTGGTACTATTAATATTGAATCATCAATATCTTTTGACAATTCAAGCGTCAATACCTCTTCTCTAAAAGATTTACATTCACTTCCACACTCTTTACAATAATATGTACCATTTTTTTCATAGTATAATTTACTTATATTAGAGTTAATTCCTTGTTTCAAAATATCAACTTTACCACAATCACATCTAAAAATTTCTTCATTCGATTTTTTCACAAAACCATCATATACTAATTCTTGAATTAAAGATAATATTTCACAGGCATGATCTTTATCAATAAATAAATTATTATATATTATTCCTTGACGATCTAAATCATCTATAAAAGTTTTTAATTCTGAATCCTTATCTTTATATGTATTTAATAGATTAATAGCCATCACACTATCACATGATAGAATATCACTCAAAACATTCATCAATGTTGGAGCAATATACATACCTATATTAGTTTCTTTCTGTGGCTTTATTGGCATCGTCATTACTATTTTACTCATATTTCCTCCTATATTTCAATTCTTGTTAATACTTTTTTCAAAGATTTATGAAGATTATCAGTAGATTCATTTTGAACACAAATTAAATCTTCATTATATAAATTATTATATAATTGACAAACAAATTCAGTTTCAAAACTATCATAATTTCTAGAACTAAAATTAATATTCCTACTTATAAACAAATTTTCCAGTCTTGAAAGTTGCCAAAGATATCTAAAAATATTAGTTTTTATATTCTCCAACTCTTCGCTAGAAAATAACTTAATAAATTCTTGTTTATCGAATATTTCAAAGAAATCCAAACCATTTACTGGATTTTCATTAATAAATAAATATCTTCTTATTAATGATAATGTTTTGTATATAAATCCTAAATTTTTAACCTTTAAATTATGATTAACATCACTAATTGTATCTACGTTATTAATATCAAAACTATATTCATCCATTTTCTTCTTTAATTTTTCTATTAACTTATTATAATTAATATAATTCGTTCTTTCTACATTATCTTCATCAATACTATTTAACGCATCATATATATTGCAGTCCTCACAATTAGTAATTAATTGTTCATAAGAATAACACCATTCTTCACACTTACCAGTAGTAATATTATTTCTTATATAATTTAAAAAATCATTATAATCTCTAGAAGAATTTTTTATTTTATACATTATTTCATCATAATTTGGTCGACAGTAATACTTATAAATTTGTTTGTTTGGAAACGAAATAGTACATTCTTCAGTAGATTCAACCAAACTATCATTCAAATCATTACATGTATAAAGCATCATAGTATGTATTTTATCCCTACCACTATATCCAACAACTTTTTGCAAAATAATTGAAATTATTTCTTCGATTGGCAATATTTCACTTTTAAAATTATTAGGATATAAAATATTTAAATCTATATCGCTATTAATCCTGTTTAAAGTTTTAGCAAAACTACCATGTATAAAAACAATATGAGGCACATTAGATAACTGTGGAAAAAAGTTGATAACTTCTTTAATAAGTGACAATACAATATTTTTATGTTTCTTTATTAATTCAATATATTTATCTTTATCGTAGCTTAATAAAATCTTACTATTTAACAATTCTATTTTTTTTAATTCAAAGATATACTTATTAGTAAGTTGATTAATAAAAGTCTCTATATTCTCAATATTAGGAGTATTAAATAAATAATCAAAATTACATTTTTTCAAATTAATCACCTCCATTTATATATTCGTTAAGATGTAAACTTAACCAACTATTAATGCAATTACCTAAATATCTCTTACTAAACAAAAACAGAAGCTATTATAAGCTTCAATATTAATGTCATTTAAAAATAAAAAGCATGATTAAAGAAAATACTGTAATCATAATAATAGTTTTAATATTGTATTTTCCTTTAAAAATCACACTCATAACTCCACCTCTTCAAATATTAGTAATTAATTTATCACTAATATTTAGGGTTGTCAACATATTTTTACAAATAGTTACCTAATATAGATTAGTGCTAATATTTTTATAATAAAATATACTTTTCTTACTAAAGTATCTCTTTTCCTTGTATTTATTAGCATTCATAGTCATTTCCCTATTTTTGGGATAATCCCATTCCTCCATGTCCAGCATCAACAACCACACCAGTTACTCTTCGCTCATTCATAATATTCACCTCTACATTAAAATATGTAAAAAGGCCTATTTTGCTACTATTTATAAGCATTAAGCTTAATATCTAAAAAAAATAAAAGACTTTCTAATTATAAAACATTAGAAAATCTAAGTAAAATATTAACAACAATAAAACCTAAAATTTAATAAAAAATAACCTTTTTGCTTTTTAGGCAATAAGGCTATTTTTATTCAACAGAATTATATTATAGCACTTTATAATTTGTCGTTAATTTAGGAGTCAAAAGGGAACTTCCTTTGCACACAGCGTTATTAGCTCTGCCAATATCATAGCGTGTTACTAAAATGGAATTTTAGTTTAATCGTCGTTACTAGCCTCTTCGTCCAATAGTTTTATTTCTTCATCCAATATTTTTTTTAAACTTCTAAGTTCTTCTTCAGATAAAGTAATGCCCTTGCCCATTTTTTCATGATTTTTTGACCAATCTCTAATATCATATTTTGGTTCATTACCATTCCAACTAACACGATTTAATTCCTTTGCCCACGTATTATTTTCAGAAATAACTCCTATATTATTTATAATCTCATATTTAAAATCTTGTTTCATTATAAAATTCATTCCTCTCATAATAAAGTCAATCACTTAATAAAAACTCTGTAATTTTTAAATCTTCACTATGCTAAAATACAAGTAGTAATACAACTCTAATACTTAAACATTACTCTCCATGCAGGTTTATTTTCAGTAACAATTGAGCCTCTTCGCTCAAATGTATATGGATACTTATATTTACTTAAAACACTCTTTATTAATTCAGAAGTTGAATCATTATGAATAATCCAAACAATTCCAGATTTTTCTCTATTATCAATGTATTTAAAATTATTTTTCTTTAAATCAGTTATAAAATCATCATTATCATGTTTTAATTCTAAATTAGAAGTTGTCGAAAAAACATTATCATTAAACTTTTCATTTTCTCTATTTTGATTCCACTTCAAATACATATTAATTATTTCATCATATTCAGTACTACCTTTATATTTTTCAATAAAGCTACTTATACATTTTTCAACATAAGGTTGATGATATTTTTCAGAAACCGTCTGCAAAGATTTCTTTACCGTATCATAGGCAACATTATAATATAATGAAATATCCTTTCTACTTACTCCCTCACTAAATAAAACCATATATTTAAATTGACTCTCACCAAACTCTAAATCTAATAAATCACTATCTTTATCAAATATGGTTTCATTAACTTGCTTATTTTGCTTTATACTAATTGAATCAATTTTGTTTTTTAATAAAGTATCATTATTTTTTTGACTATCAGAAACTTTATAAGATTTATTATCCAAAGCATACAATATATCATCCAAATTGCCATCATTATCCTTTTGATGTATTTCTAATAAAAACTTTGAAGATTCATTTTTTACTTTTTCAAACAGTTCACTTGTTCTTTCTTCATTACTTATATTTATACTTTCTGGATAAATTTTATATGATTCTAATTCTTCAAAAACTTGATTCATTGTAGCTTCAGGGTTTTTAAAAAATTGACTTCCCCTTATTCTTATAAATCTCCAACCAATACGTTCCAAAATAGCTTGACGTTGCATATCTTCCTTGATTTTTTCTTCGCCAGTGTGATACCTTTCTCCATCACATTCTATTACAATCTTTCTATTTTCACATATTACAACTATATCTAGCCTATAGGCTCCAACTGGATATTGTTGAACAATATGATAACCTTGAGATATCAATTTTTTTGCAACTTGCTCTTCAAAAACTGAATCAGATTTGTTTTTTACTTCATCTGACTGTAATAAAAATGCCTTAGGATTTGTGGCATAATCTAATAATTTTTTCCTAATATCCAGCGATTTTAAATCATTTGCTGAATCTAATGAATTAACCACCCATACTTGATCACGTGCTCTACTAACAGCAACGTTGTATCTCTTTTTAACTGAATCTTCAACTCCATTTCCTTGCAAAGGTAATGGACCTTTATCTGAGCTACTATCTACCATTGATAAGAAAATAACATCTCGTTCATCTCCCTGAAAATTAGAAGCGTTTCCAACCAAAATCTTTCTTTCTTCAATATCACGTATATCAATATATTGATATAATAACTGTTCAATTAATCTAACCTGTTCATCACCTAATAATGAAATTACCCCAAAGGTTTTACCTTCATACTCTTTAATATTTAAACAACCTTTTATAAATGAAATAATAGTTTCAGCTTCTACTCTATTAGTTTTTCCAATTCTCTTACCCTGTACTCTATAATTTATAACAGAAGGCAATAAATCAGTATCATTCGAATCTCTTAGTGGTTTTATTTTAAAATCGTATGAAAGCATATTACTAAATCCAATTATTTCTGGCACACATCTAAAGTGCTCTTTTAACATTAATGGTTGAAAAGTTGTAGCAGCAATATCATATAATGAAGTTTTAGCACTATATAAATGAGAATTTGGAATTTTATCTTTAATAAACATTTTTTCTAAGGCATTAATCTTATCAACTTCTACACCAACTGCCATAGGACTTACTTGTTTATCATCTCCAACAACTATCATTTTTTTTGCAAAATAAGCTATTGCTAAAGAAGATGT
This sequence comes from uncultured Bacilli bacterium, assembly GCA_963929435.1. Lineage (GTDB taxonomy): Bacteria > Bacillota_I > Bacilli_A > RF39 > UBA660 > Onthousia. The sequence continues at coordinate 96,829 of CAWVIV010000014.1, read as the reverse complement.
ATCTGATTGACTCGCTTCATCAATGATAATAACATCGAATTCGTTTTCACCAGGTTTTAAAGATTCAATAGCTTTATTCATAGGCATTATCCAACAAGGAACAGCATTTTGACATTTTGCCATTAATTCACGAGCCTTTGCTTTATATTTAGGAGCGTTTTTCCCAGTAGCTTTACCAATTTTTTTAATTGTTAGCTCCCATCCTTTCAACGCTTGTTTCATATCAATATCACATTCAGTTCTTGCCAACAAATTATACCAAGCACATATCCCTGCATATTTTTCAGTGATTTTCCTATAGTTTGAACTTAACCGTTGACTCGTTTTTTGCAAATCATCTAATGACTCTTTTGTCATATCATCTAAAATACTTAAATATTGTTTAAATTTCCAAGCGTCTTGAATATTAGTAGGAGTTTCACTTAAACCATGAATACCACGCCTGTTTCTAATATCGCTTGCCCATTGTGGTGCAACTGATTCTAATTTTTCCAATAAAGAATTTCTTTTACTTAAAATTTCGTATTTTTGATATAAATCTTCTAATTGTCTAAAAAACTCTAAATATTTTTCATTATCATAATTCTTCAATGATTTTTTTAAATTAATACAAACTGAAGAATTTATTAAACCGTTGTCATCCAAAACAGTTACTGAATTTTCTATTTCTTGATTGGCGTTATCAATAGCAATTTTTGCTTCGCATATATTCAACAAATAAGGAATTACATTTTGTAAAGAATCAAATATTTTATTTATATGATCAATATCTTTATCTAAATCATTCAATTGTAATATAATTTGATAAGGAAAATTGGCTTTTTCCAAGTATTTAGTTAAATTCTTATATTCCTTATCATACCAATTTAGATATTTAACTATAATATCAATCCATTTTTCAGCAACTCTTTCCGGCTCTGAATTATCTAAATCATAAAATTTTGTAACTCCATAGCAAGATAACAGATTATCCCATAAATTAGCAAGTTTACTTCTCGCTTCTATTAAATCAATATAATCAAGTACATAATCACATTCTTCTTTTGTTGTAATTTGTTTACCATTAACTTGAACTTCTGATAGCAATAAATTAAATTCATTATTTAAAATTAAATCGATTTTACCAATTTTCCCTTTTCTATCCAAGATTTTTTTTAATTTTCGCAAACCTATTTTATAATCACAAACATTACTATTATTTTTTGTAGAAACTTTTTTACCAAAATGATTATATATAAAATCTTCACTTATTTTTGAAGTAGTTTTTATCTCATTAATTAAATCTAGCCATCTCTTTTTATGAGCACCACCTCTTTTTCCATCACAACAAACTGCTTTTACCCAATTATCAAAATTAGAAAAACCATCAATATAATTTTTCAATTCAGTTATATCACTAGCATTATAATTTGTAATATAAAAATTACCAAAATTAGTTTCAAAAAACAAATCATCATTAATCTGTATAGTCCATTTTTTTAAATTTCCAATTTCCTCAATTTTCTTCTTTGAATTATCAATTATTGCTAATAATTTTTCAAATTTATCAGGATGAATTAATTTTGCTGGAGCTGGCAATTTATAATTAAGTTCTTTTTCTTCATCATAAGAAATTTTAGAATTTGTTCCATATAAATAATTAAACTCATTTATTGTTAACGGTAATGGAGAATACAATTTTACTCTACCATCAATATAAGACAATCTTTCTTTATTTTGTTGAACAAAGCAAGCCGCATCTATAGGAGAAATTTCTTCGCCATCTAAAACAATACTTCTATATTCACTATTAATAATATTAAATATTTTTCTTCTTACAGAAGCCAATTCCTTAATAACATTTAATCGACTTTCTTTCAATTCTTCCATTTTATGTTTTAATTCAAATGAAGTGGTCCTAGACATATAATCCGTTATACCATCAATAGAGTCTTCCATATCTTCATTTGAATCATCTAAAACAGACACACATAAACTTTGAATGTTTTTTGGCAATTTGTCTTTTAAAACAGTTAAAGCTTTTTTTGTATAACTAGTAACCAAAACACTTTCCCCATGAGCCAAAAAGTGTCCAACTAAATTTGCTATTGTATGCGTTTTCCCAGTACCAGGAGGCCCTTGCACCAATACTGCATTGTATTTACCTATTCTTTTTGCAATTTCTAACTGTTCCCTATTTGCTTCTTTAGATAATAATATATCAACACTCTCTCCACCGACTTTAGCTAACGATTCCTCAATAGTTTCTTCAGTTTCCTCAGGTTTTTCTAATTTGCCACCACTAATGATATCTATCAAATGGCTTGGAATAAAACCAGTTTCTTCTATATTTTTAATAATCTGTTCAGTAGTTTTTATTGTTCCATCCATTCTTTTTCGCATAATTAAACATGGTCTATAAAACATATTAATTCTATTTTCAGAAATATCATCTTGACCATCTACATATTTACTGTCAGAACTCAAGTTATGAACAAGTATTTTTAAAAAGTTTGGTGTATCATTTCTATCCATTGGATGATAATCATGTACCATCAAATCAGAATTTAATGTAGTTAATGAATCAAGATCAATATCATCCATAACTTGAAACAGTTCAGAGTATAATTCAGTTCTAGCGTCAGTGTCCATTACATATATAGTATTTTCATTAGCATCAAAATTCATGTTTAGTCTTTTTGTCAACACAGGATGACATATATTTTCGTTATTCTTATCAGTTATATAACCATTAGCAAGTACTAACTCAGTAGTTTCAGAATCGCGTTGTAAGTCTACATACCTCATATATAAAATAGTAAAGAAATCTCTAGTCCTTTCTATTTTTAATTGCCTTTCAACCCATTGTTTTCTTTTTTCAAGCCATACTTTATATGCACTCACACGTTCCAAATCATCTGTAAACATTTCTATTACTTTTTCAGAATTGTTCTGATTATTTTCATATTCTATTTTCTCTTTAACTTGAACAATATTTCTATAAGAATCCCAACCTTTTACAAGCCACTTTTTAAAAGATGCATCAGGTTCAGGACATTTTTCAAATTCAGGCTTATGAACTTTTAATAAGTAATCCAAACTATTATCATCAAGTATCTCATCTTCCAATTCGACTTTGTCCTTATACAATATACTAATATTTTCATTATCTTGTGGAACATTACTAATCTGATATTTCCATAAATAATCATTGTCGTTACATATAATTTTTTGTTTGCTCTTACAAAACTCTATAATAAATTTATATAGTGATATTATTTTCTCCTTATTAGAAATTTCTTGATTCATTAAATTCACTCCACTTCTGACACTTAAACCAATCTTTATATCACTAGTATACCATAATTCTATCTACCTTGTTAACTCAAAATCATCTTTATCTCCAACGTTATCTTTTTTTGCTTTATAATAACAAGCTATATTATCATAATCAAATAGTTCATCTTCTTTAGTAGTGTCATTTGAAATATCATAAGCATCATTACTATCAAAATCTTTATTATCATAATATTACTTTATCTCGCGTGCAGTAGTTTCTTTTGTAGGTTCATTACCAATTTGTAATAAATACCTAAAAAAGTGCTTTATTGCCTATAATATGGCTTTAATGTAGGATTTTGAAGTATTATTTTCTTTTGTAAGATTTTGATTTCTAGTAGTCAATGCTTTAATCTCCTTTTCATATATTGATTTTCTTTTTCTAAACTCTGATGGCTTTTGGTAAAACTATCTACTTCATTAAAAAGAGTTTTAATTTTTGGCTCTAAATATATCGTTTTTTTGTTTCTTTAATTACTTTATTCATACTATCAAAAGTTTCCTTTTCTACTAGACCATGAGTTTTATTAAAAGGAATATTTTTGGGTAGTTTTTTTTCTCGTTAAATTCCTTCATAGTTTCATCTATTTTAGAGTTTAAAACATCTACTTTCTGTTCATAATATCTAGTAGTTTTTTTAAGCTCTCTGACTTTTTGATGTTTAGCTATACTTCCTTTAATACCTAGTTCTAAATCATAACCTTTACTAGTTAGTCTTTGATAGTATTTATCTTATAATTCTGATAAATGAATATTATTTTTAATGTATTGTTTCTTAGATATAGTATATCTTTCTGTTTTAGTTCTATTATAAAACTTTCTAACTAAAGGAACAACTACACAATGAATATGTGGTGTCTTTTCATCTAAAAGAATTACACTATGCAAAACTTGTTCTTTTTTATAACCCAAATCTTCATAAACAAACTCCATACAAGTATTAGACCACTCTTTTATATCATCTATTGTTATATTATCAAAAAATTCAAATTTAGCAGTAAATAATAATTCATCTGCAACTACATTTCTTGACTTATCTAACATCTGTTTTAAATTTTTCTTTCTATCTTCACGTTCTGTTTTCATTCTCTCATCATATTCTTTTTTATATTCTTTAGTTAAATTATAAAAACCCTTAACATATTTATCTGTCAAGGGTACTAATTCTATATTATTTTTACTTAAATTTTTATTTATATCAGGATTAGAATTATAAGCTTTCTTCTCCCTTTTATTATGAGAACCTATCTGTGCTAAATCATTCAATGTAAAAATAGGTTCACTTCTAAATATTGCATAATTTAAATTTATAAATATCTACCTCGCTTTCATTTAAAATAAAAACACCATTATTATTTATGGTGCTCAAAATCAAAACTTTTTATCATATTTCATCTGAATTATTCTCTTCAGGCATTTCTCTACCAAGTAAATTGTAAAATCTTTTTGTAGCTTCTTTATCTTTAGCAAGTGTTGCCATAGCCATTGTATAATCAACATTTATTTTTGAATCCATAGGAATATTGGATTCAATATACTTTCTACAAAGTAAAGTTAAAGGCTCTCCAATAGCATGTTTGTAATTAAAACCAATTAATTGCATAATTGTTAAAGTTTCTACAGATAAAATTTTCTTTAATTGTTCGATTTGATTTTTATCTTTATCAGGAATAAATTCAGTAAATAGTGGTAATAAATTATCTGTAATATACCTTATATCTTCCTCTGTAATCTTTTGAGAAACTAGTTCTTGTTCATAAGCCTGAGCTATTCTTTGAATTTCAGATTTGTCCGATAATAAATCTGATATAATTTCTTCTAGTTCATTAATTATTTCTTTACTTTCCTTTTTTGCTTTCGCAGTACGAATTCTATCTGTAATTAAAGCTGCGCCATTTCTTGTAGCAACTTCAGTTAATTTTACTCCTAATTCCACAAATGTTCTTTCATCCATTAATTAATTTCACCTCACAAGCTATTATACCACTAAAAAAGACACTTTTCTTACTAAAGTATCTCTTTTCCTTGTATTTATCAGCATTCATAGTCATTTCCCTATTTTTGGGATACTCCTATTCCTCCATGTCCAGCATCAACCACCACACCAGTTACTCTTCGCTCATTCATAATATTCACCTCTACATTAAAATATGTAAAAAGGCCTATTTTGCTACAAAAAATATAAAAGAGCATTGTATAAACAATACTCTATGCTTTCATCAAAAATGCTAAATAGCCACGATATGCTTCATATATATCTACTTTACTAGTAACTTCATATGGTGCATGCATATTTAAAACTCCAACTCCTGCATCTATTACTTTAACATCATAGTTAGCAAGGATATAGGCAATAGTACCACCACCACCAGCATCTACTTTACCAAGTTCAGATATTTGATAACTTACATTATCACTATCTAAAATATTTCTAAGCTCTGCAATAAACTCAGCATCAGCATCATTACTACCACTCTTACCACGAGAACCTGTATATTTACAGAATACTAAACCACGAGCTAGATAAGATGAATTACGTTTATCCATAACACTAGCATAAAGTGGATCATATGCTGCATTAACATCACTACTTAACATCCGAGAATTAGATAAAACTCTTCTAACACTAACAAAACTATCTTCACCTAACAAATGACAAATCTCTGCTATAGTATTTTCATAGAAACGAGAGCCCATTCCAGTAGAACCAACACTACCTATCTCTTCTTTATCAACTAAAATACAACATAGAGTCTTATCAGTAACTTCAGAGCTTAGTATTGCCATAAGTGATGAATAAGCACAACTTCTATCATCTTGTCCATAAGATAGAACCATACTCTTATCAAATCCCATATCACGAGCCTTACCTGCAGGAACTACTTCTATTTCACTAGATAAGAAGTCATCTTCAGATATATCATATTTCTCTTTTAATATAGAAAGTACATTAGCTTTTACCCCCTCTTTATCTTCTCCTTTTAAAGGCATATTACCAATTAAAACATCTAAAGCTTCACCTTCTATTAAATTACTAGCATTCTTCTTCATTTGTTCCCCTGCTAAATGAGGAAGTAAATCAGTTACACAAAATACAGGATCATCATCACTTTCCCCTATATTAACATCTATCTTAGTACCATCCTTCTTAACAATAACACCATGAAGTGCTAAAGGAATAGTAGTCCATTGATATTTCTTAATACCACCATAGTAATGTGTATCAAAATAAGCAAAATCAGTATCTTCATATAAAGGATTAGCTTTTAAATCAAGTCTAGGAGAATCAATATGAGCCCCTAATATATTCATACCCTTAGTAATAGAGTCTTTTCCAATTATAAATAAAATAACTGCTTTACCTCTATTATCAGCATAAATCTTATCTCCTGGTTTTAAAGACTTATTCCCATTAATATAATCCACAATATTGTGGAAACCTTTACCTTCTGCACGTTTAATAATTTCCTTATTCCCTTCTCTTTCAGTCTTAGATAAAGATAAAAACTCTTTATAGTCTTCACCCATCTCAAAAACTTTAGAAATTTCTACTGCATCATACTTCTTCCAAATATTCTCTTTCAACATAAATCATCCTTTCCTATTTTAGTATAACACAAATTACTAAAATCATTTATACAAAATATCTATATCAACAAATCCATTGATACCATCAATAACCCCATCTTGACATAACTGCCACATCATATAATCTTTATCATAATCAGTTTTATCTGTATAATGAGCAAGCCATACTTTATTAGTATTATATTTCCAAATAGCATTTAAGTAATTCTTACTACCATAAAGCATAGTATCATAACCTTTATCTTCTAAAGTAGAAAAATAAGTTTCTGCTACTTCATTTAAATCATGCAGACTAAGGTTCATAGTGTTAAATGATGAAAAACACTCAAAGTCAAAAGCTATAGGCAAAGTAATATCATAGTCTTTTATCTGTTTAATTACCCACTCTGCCTGCTTCCTAGCTTCCATCTTATTATCTGCATAAGAATAAAAGTAAATACCAACTTTAAGCTTATTCTCTAATGCTTCTTTAATATTTCTTTTAAAGTAAGGATCAAGAACATATTCTCCACCAACACCATTTTGATGCCCTACACGAATAATAACAAACTCAGCCCCTGCTTCTTTTACTTTAGAAAAATCTATCACTCCTTGCCATTTAGAAACATCTATACCAACTAAAGTATCTTTATTTTTATGTTCTTCTAATACACCATTAAAATCAGTACTAGTAACTTCTTCACTACTTCCTCCACCAGTTACACTTTTAGGTTCATAAACATGCAAAGTAAAATCAACACTCTCTTTATTACCACTACTATCTTCTGCAACATAAACTAAAGAGTAGTCCCCTGCTGTATTTAAGTCGTAATCACCTTTAATTTTACAACTAGGATTACTATCATAATTATCAGCACAAAGTATCTCATCTTCTAAATTAACATCGTCACCAACTCTAACACTATAACTATTAGATAACCATATTAAAGGTTCTTCTAAGTCTTTAACAGTAACTTCAAATGTTCCTTTTCTTTTTTTATTATCTTTATTTAAATAGATAAACTCTACATCAACTGTACCTAACTTATCAGTATTAATTCTTTTATTATCAACAACTTTACCATCTATATCTTTAATAAAATCTTTCACTTTAACATCACTATAAACGTTAACAGTTAAATCATCTTTTAAAGTAAAACCACTATTATCAACAACTATCCTCGTATTAAAATAAATTATTAATGACACAACAAGAATACCTAAAACTATAATAGATATTATAATAATTTTCTTTTTCACAGGAAGCATCACCACCTACTATTTATCCTTAGATAAAATTTTCTCTTTATCATTTACCTTTTTAATCGCATTCTTCAACAAATCATCTAAATTGTTAAAAGGTTTCTCATTATAATCCACCTCATATAACCAGTCTAAATATTTAATTTTAACTGCATCATCTGGTCTTCCATAAATCACCTTTTTTGAGTGCAACCAATATCCAAATTCTACATTAGTAGTAAATGCAGGCATATCAGGTAAACTTCTAGGTATCCAAAATACTATAATAGAAGCTTTAGTTAATCCTTCTCTTTCCCACATTGCTTGATCTACATAATCTTCTTTATGCTTCCAAGATGAATATTCAGGAACATAAACAACACCATCAAAGCCTAACTCCTCTAATTTTTTACAAGCATCTACTCTCCAAGACTTAGCATTTTCCCCTCTTGGTGTAGGACCTGCTAAAAATATAGACTTATCACTATCAACAATTTTTTCATCAGAATAATTAATTCTCACAACTATCACCTTCTCACTTTTATTATATCATCTTTTTCTAATTCACCAATAAGCAAAGATGAATTTACATTATGTTTCATAGAATTACTAATTACTTCATCCTCACTATAATTAGCATAACAATACTTACAAAAATGTTTACAAGAATTATAATAACCAATATCAACCATTTCTACACAATTACAAAGATTACCTTTTCTAATCCTACTTTTCTTAAATTTAGTCTTACCAGTAAGTCTTTTAGCAAGTTCTACTCCTAAACAATCTCCTTTAATAAATCCATATTCTACTAAATTTTCTTTTTCAAAACAAGTTTGTACTGTCATATTATAACTACTTGCAATAGAACTAAAAGATATTCCTATTTCTTTTAAGTCATTACTAGTAAAAGGTTTAACTCTAAGTACTCCCATATTCTTTCTTACATTTTTATAATCATCTATAAAAGAAACAATAATATGTTTAACATAACCATTAAGTAAACTACAAAGTCTAGAAAAAGCTTTAATATGATAATCTAAATTATATTTATCACTTAAAAAGATAGGGTCATATCTAACATAAATATTGCCACTTCCTATTATTTTAGATATCTCTATAACACTTTCAATTATCTTATCTTTATTAAATACATTAGGTTCAATATCTCTTTTATAAGGAGTAATAGTTACATTAAATAAAATAGGTTTCTTTATCTCTTTTAAATAAGGAACAATAGGTCTAGGATTTTTAGTACAAAAATATATTAAATCTACATCATCAAAGTATATTCTACTCACTTGTTTCTTATAAAAAGGATTCCTAACATCAACATATCCTTCTTTTAATCTATTCATAAACCAAGGAGTATAGAAAGCGACTATATCACATCTACCACTTACAAAAAGAATCATAAATATCACTGCCTTAATACATTTAATATTACGAAAATTCGTAACTAATTTATTACATTTTCTCTTGCTATATAAAATTTAATTTGATAATATATTTATAGGAACATTTCAATATGAGTGTCGTCTCCTTCCAATTTATGAAAGGAGGCTTGAAAAATATGAAAATCAAAACTTTTATATTAAGACTTTTAAAGTCTCTTGCTTTTATTATTTTAAGCCTTGCCATATTGGTAATAGCCATTAAAATATAAAAACGACACTCAACAAATATGTTTGAGTGTCAAAACCAATCTTTGGAGGCGACATTCACTCGATAAATTGAATTGTTCCTCTTTTTATATTGTATGAAATTTCTTCTTACATATACATCATATCATAATTATTACATTTATGCAAATTTTTATTTTTAAAATTCTACATATCTATTAGTATTATAAATAATACCATCTACATCTACATAAATAGAATATTTTCCACTTAGTCCATCTTCATTAATATATTTAGTAACACTAATTCCTTCTTTAGTCTCTTCTTCTGTAAATATATCAACACATAAAGCAGTATAAGGCTTCTTACTTATAGGAACATTATAAATATTTTTAGTACCATTTTTATAAAGAATAACATTAACATCAGTACCTCTTTTAAATTTACCAGTAAATACTAATCTATCAACCTCTTTAGTAATACTAATATTATGTTCTTTTTCTATATCCTTAAAATCTTTACTATTTAAAACAAAACCTAACTCACTACTAGTAACAGGAGTTTCTCCTAAACTACCAACTCGCTTTACCTTATCTAAAGTAAAGTTTTCATCTTCTGGATATAAACTCATCTTTTCTACTCGATAATTATTAGTAGGTAAAACTATTTCAAAAATAACTTCACCATCCTTATATTCCACTGTATCGCTTACTAACTTATCCGCTCCACCAATTCCTGCAGGTTGATTAGAATTCTTTCCATCTACATAAACTATACCACCAGAATGAATTATATAATGGTCACTATCTAAGTAATCAACATCAGAAATATAAGGAGAATAAAATTCACTACCACGTTCTTTTCCATATTCAAAGACTTGTTCAATAGTCATATTATCTGTATCTATCTTATACATAACTCCACGTGAATAACTCTTATCTGCAGGAACATATTCATCTTTAATTTTAGACTTATTATTACCATTATCGAATAAGAACACATAGCCTTCTGGAGTAATCATCGCAGCATGTTGACTCCATTGCCATTCAAAATTAGCACCTACAGGTTTAAAGAAATACTTCTGATATTCTTCGCTCCAATTAGTAGAATCACCTATTATCCAGTTTAAATCCCCACTATCATAATCTATATTAATAACAGCATCTTGATGTCTTCCAGATAATGTTATGGAATTAGTCTTTTCATCATACCAAACAGAATTATTATGGAACCAGTCATACTGTGTCCAGTTTTCACTCTTACCATCTTCCATATTTAAGATATCTTTTAAATCAAAATGTTTAACAATATCTCCAGTTTCTCTATCTATTTCCACAACATAATCTTCAACCGTACCTTCACCACTATTAAAGTCATCACTAGCGACTAATAAATTACCATTAGGCATTTCATAATAATCATGATGATACCCTCCCGGTAAACTATACTCTTTATATATCTTACCTAACATATCCATCTCATATAAACCAGTCATATAATAAGGACTATTAACTAATCTTTCCGTACTAACCATTAAATGTCCATTATCAAGTCTATTAATCTCCCAAATAGCATTAGTAGTTAAATACCATCTCACATCACCATTAACATCATAAGCACAAGTATAACCATTACTAGATGGTGTAAAGAAATATAAATCATTAGAAAGTTCACTTTTATCAGCATCAACACTAGTTGGTAATATAAAATCATCTGGTAAAGCTTCCGTAGTAATAGTAAACTCTTTTCTTACATCACCATATTCTACAACTACTCTATTATCTCTATCAGGATAAAGTCCATAAATAGGTAAATAATGTTCATTCCCCTCATCAAAAGTATGAGTAAATGTCGTAAGTTCATCATCGCCTTCTATAGTAACTTTAGGACTAACGGACTTCTCAGTCTTAAAGATAATTAATGCCGTTAAAGGTGATATCTCATAAGGATTAACTATAACATCAGCATTATCAATATCCTTAAGTTCCGTAGGAAAATCATCCTCTAATTTACTTTCCTTATCTATTAAGCTACTAACAAGTTCTACTTCTTTATTATTAGTACTTAAATCATTCAAGACTAAAAAAGTTCCTAAAACTAACACTAAAATAATTATAATAACTATAATAACAATTTTCTTCTTCATAAAATCTCCTCCACATTTTCATTTTACTTTTAAAAAACCACTAAGTAAATAAAACAGCAGTTGAAAAAACTCAACTATCAGTTGAGTCTAAACAATTATCATCAAAACTTAAAGGAATTTCATAAGTAACAATCTTATCGTCAAGACTAGTAGCATTAATCTCTAATACTAACTGATTATCTTTAAACAACTTACAACTACTAGCATAATCATCTACTGTAAAATCTATATTACTAAGTAAATCTTTAAGAGTCTCTACATCACTATTATCACTTTTACAACTACTAATCTTAGTCTTAGCATCACCATTAACATCATAAAGATTACAACTTAAACTCTTATATTCTGTATCATCATCACTATTATTATAGTTAATACTAGATATATAAATAGATGACTTATCAGGCGAAAAGGCAAGTACTCCACTAACATCAAAATCATTAGAATCAGTCTCTAACACTTTAAATTCATAAGTTTCTTTATGAGCGACAAAAAACACCAATATTCCTATAAGACAAATACCTAAAACTGATATTGGAATAAGTATTTTCTTATTTAACTTCTTCCTATCTTTAACAGTTCCCTCTAACAACTCATCTATATTAACATTAAATATCTCACTAATAGTTTTAAGGATAGCGATATCAGGGATACTTTTCCCATTCTCCCATTTACTAACCGCTTGATAAGTAACTCCTAACTTCTTAGCAAGTTCATCTTGAGTTAAATTATTATCTTTTCTAAGTTTCTTTATAAATTTACCAATTTTCTCTTGATCCATAGCATCACTACTTTCTTGCAAATACAAATATATTATATCACACCAAAAGAAAAACTATCTACATTTTCGTGATAGCTTTTCCTAAGTACATTAGCATTTATTTTTCTAAATTATCAAAATATAAACTTTTTATTTAACTTCTAACTCTATTGGACAGTGATCACTTCCAAACACATCACTGTCAATTCTCATATCCTTTACATTATCTATAAATCTGTTTGACACTAGAAAATAGTCAATTCTCCAACCTATATTTTTCTCTCTTGCTCTACCCATATAACTCCACCAAGTATAAGCATCTGTTTTATCTTTATATAAATAACGATAAACATCAGTAAAGCCTCCATCTAATAGTCTTGTAAAAGCATCTCGTTCTTCAATAGTAAAACCAGCATTACCAACATTACCTTTAGGATTAGCAAGATCTATTTCTTTATGAGCAACATTAAAGTCTCCACAAACAATAACAGGTTTCTTCTTATCAAGACTCTGTAAATATTTAAGGAAGTCTTTTTCCCAAGTCATTCGATAATCAAGTCTTGACAAGTCTCGCTTTACATTAGGAACATATACACAAACTAAGAAAAAGTTATCGTATTCAAGTGTTATAACTCTTCCTTCATGGTCATGAATATCAACATCAATTCCATATGCCACGTCAAGAGGTTTAACTCTAGAATAAACAGCCACCCCAGAATAACCTTTCTTATCAGCAGTATTTAAATAAAAGTTATACCCCTCCGGTCTAAATGGAATCTCACTTTCAACTGCTTTTACTTCCTGTAGGCAATAAACATCAGCATTACTTTCTTTAAAGAAATCTTCAAAACCTTTCTTTAAACATGCTCTAAAACCTGCCACATTAAAAGATACTATCTTCATAACCCACCTACTTACTATTCATCGCTTGTAAAGCCGTAATTGCCACAACGCCTACTATATCATTAGCATTGCAACCACGTGATAAATCATTAACAGGTTTAGCAAGGCCTTGGGTAACAGGCCCATATGCTTTAGCATGAGCAAGACGCTCTGTAATTTTATAACCAATGTTTCCTGCATCTAAATCTGGAAATATCAAGACATTAGCTTTACCTGCTACTTTACTATTAGGAGCTTTACTCTTAGCAACCTCTGGAACGACAGCAGCATCAAATTGTAACTCTCCATCTAAATTAATATCAGGATACTCTTTCTTAGCGATCTCAACTGCCTTCACTACTTTATCAACATCAGCACATTTAGAAGAACCAAAAGTAGAATGAGATAAAAAGGCAACTACAGGCTCCTCTTCTACTAATAATTTAAATGTTTTAGCACTCTCTTTTCCAATCTCTACTAACTCTTCACTACTAGGATTTTGAATCATTCCACAATCAGAATAAACAAACACTCCATTAGAACCATATTCACAATTAGGAACAACCATTAAAAAGAAAGCAGAAGCAACTTTTGTATCTTTACTAGTCTTAATTATCTGTAAAGCAGGTCTTAATGTATCAGCACTACTATGACATGCTCCAGACACAACACCATCAGCATAGCCATCTTTAACTAACATATTAGCAAAATAAACATAATCATTTAAAATAGTATTCTTAGCATCTTCTAAACTAATACCTTTATGTTTTCTAAGTTCATAATAATCATTAATTAACTTTTCACTGTCACTAAAAGTGTCAGGATTAATAATAGTAACACCATTAATATCAATATTATTATCTTTAGCAAGACTTTCTATCTCACTTTCCTTACCCACTAAAATAATATCAGCGAAAGCTTCTTTTTTAATAGTAGAAGCAGCCTCTAAAACTCTAACATCATTAGATTCAGGTAAAACTATTTTCTTAAAATCATCTTTAACTCTCATCTTTATTCTATCAATAAATTCCATCAAATCATCTCCATTAACATTTTATCAAAGCAAAAGATTTAAGTCTATATCAAATACGATTTATTACAAAAGAAAAATAGGGCTCCATCTAAAGACAGTGCCCTTGCAAAAATGATTCAACATTTTTTTCTTGCATAAATAATATACCATATGTTACTATCTATGTCAAACTATTTTCAGTATTTTTTTATAAAATTGTTACAGTTCAGATAGAAAAGACTAAATAAAAGTCAAATCTATCTTTTTTATTACTATTTTACTAGAAGATAAAAGAAAATAATAGACTGTTAATTAAAACACAATTTATTTATAATTAAAACAAAGGTAGGTATTTGATATGACAACAAAAGGATATGTAAATGATTTTTATAAACAATTTGAAGAATTAAATAAAAAGTTAGATAAAGCAAATAGTACTATCTTTAATATGTCATTAATAATATCTGAATTAAATGAGAATAATAAGAAACTTACAAAAGAACTAGAAAAGGTAAATAAAAAAAATCAAAAATTATTACTTGAAATTGAAAGATTAAAAAATAATAATGATAAAGATAGTTCTAACTCTAGTAAGCCTTCTTCTACTAATGGATATAAAAAAGTAATTACCAATAACCGCGAGAAATCAGGTAAAAAACAAGGTGGTCAAGTTGGTCATAAAGGAGAAACCTTAACTAAAGAAAAAATAGATAAAATGATAGAAAATAAAGAAATTGATAGAATAATAATAGTAGAAGAAAATAAAAATAAATTAACAGAAAATAATACACCAATTGTAACTTATGAAATAGATATTAAAGTAGAAAAAGTCTTAATAAAACATGTTTACTATCCAACTACTCCTCAAAACATTACTTCTAGTCCGGTAATATATGGAAATAATATAAAATCAATAAGTGCCTTAATGTATATGAAAGGTTCTTCTTTAGATGCAATAAAATCACTACTTGGTGAATTTACTGATAATAAATTAATTCCATCAAAAGGTTCTATATACAGTTGGATTCATGGACTATCAGATGTACTATCTAATACAGAATATGAAAAAATCAAAAAAGAATTATTAAATAGTCTCGTTTTACATGTTGATGAAACTCCAATCAAAATTAATGGAGAACAGTATTACATACATAATATTTCAAATGATAAGTATACTTTACAATATGTTAGTAAAAAAAGAGGTGAAAAAGCGATAAAGGACTTTGGACTTTTAAAGCAATTTAATGGTATATTAGTCCATGACCACTTTATCATGTATTACAATTATGGAAGTGGAAATGCAGAATGTAATGTTCATGCTTTAAGATATTTAAAAGGAGTTACAGATTTTACTGAACATAAATGGGCTAAGAAACTTTCTTCATTGTTAATAGAAATGAAGAATAGAAAAGAAGAATTAATAGCATCTGGTATAGAAAGAATTTCTGATACAGAATATGAAAGCTTTAAAAATAGATATTTAGAAATCTTAAAAGAAGGTAATCTTGAATATAAAAAAGATTTGAAAACAAATTCTTATAAAAAAGATGAGAGAAGATTACTAAATCGTTTAGAAAAATATGTAGATAATCATTTACTATTTTTGAAGAAGTTTTATGTTCCATTTTCTAATAACAGAGCGGAAGCAGATTTAAGATTTGCAAAGATTAGACAAAAGATTGGTAAGTTTAGAAGTATTGAAGGAGCGAATAACTTTGTAGTTATAAGAAGTTTTGCATCTACATGTTCTAAAAATAAAAAATCATTAAATTCTTCTTTAAAAGAGGTTTTTAGTAATAAAACAGTTCGGGTATAAAAATAGATAGAACTTGATAGTTCTACCTAATTTTTGTCATGTTCTATCTGAACTGTAACATAAAATTTTTCAATTATTTTTTCAAAATAAGCATATACTGATTTTAATAGTTCATTATTATTATAATACTCTTTATGATAAATTATTCTATTATAAAACAAATCATTAATCTCATTTATAACATTTTCTTTAATACCATCACTTGTTACAATTTTATTAAACATATATAGTGTATATGTAATTTGCTTAATTCTTGAATTACTTAACTTTTTAATTCTCATTTTTTTACCAACATCACAAGATTCTAAAAAATTAATTATTTTATATGATATAGGATAATTATTATTTTTATTTCCTAAATCACTTAAAATACAAGAATTATGAGCAACTGCATTTCTTAACTTAACAATATCCCGAAGTATATATACATCTTTACTTTCTTCTCTTAAACCATATTCTTTAGTATAAAATTCATAAAAATTCACAAGTTCTCCAAAAGTAATAATCTCAAGAAACTCCCATATAGGAATATTTTCAAGTTTCTTATCTTTATCAATATCATATTTAGAAAATATCTTTTGATAGTATTCACTTCCAACTTTTTTAAAAATACTATTATGTAGTTTTTTAGGAAATTTGTCACTATTAAAATCCTTATCTAAATATAAATTAACTATTCTATAACCATCCTCTTCATCTATATTTTCAATAGTATTTAATATTTTCATTTTTAAATAATGTTCTATATTTATAATCATCTTAAACAAAACTAATCTAACTCTGTAATCAATAATAGACAAGTCTTTTAAATATGCAAAATCTAAATCAATATATTTATCAACAAATCTTCCATCAAACATATATTTTTCAAAATTATGTTTATATGATGTTAAATTATAATAATTATTATTGCTTTTCAAATACTTAAGAGCATCGTTTTCACTAATATAATTAAACTTTATATTCTTATTTTTTAAATAAGAAATCATTTCATCAACAAATAACATAGGTTTTAACCGACTTTTATCTTCTAATTCAACCATTTAATCACCCCGCTTAAAAATAAAAAAGGACGTATTAAAAAACACGCCCACTAAAACTTCATTACAACTATAATATATCACACTTGAACTTTATAAATCAATAAATTCTATCGCTGTGTACTAGTTTGTAAGGGGTGAATAGTTATACTCAGCATATACTTCATTGAAGTCAATACCAGAAGAATTATCATAAACATTATTTGAATTAATATTACATTTATTAATAGTAGCCTTTTTCATCATAGTTAAAGGCCTTTTTAATGTTTCAGTAGTATAACTAATAATTTTTTGAAAACTAAACCAATCTAAATAATGTTGTAAATGTTTTGTTGAAACACCTCTAAAGCTAGAAATAAACGTAGCCCATTCTGAATGTAAAGAATTAATATTTCCTAAACTATATCCGTTAATATTTTTGTAAGTTCCTGATTTAACTTGTTCTAATCTTATAGAATTATCTTTAGCGAATTTTTCATAAGAAGTCTTACAATCTGTAATTAAACAAGTTACATCATTTAATCTATTAGAAAATGCTTTCTCTACTTCTAATGAAGTTATGGGACCAGTACCAACGATTTCTAAAAAGAAATTATCATCTTCGTCAATAACTGAAGCAATACATACTTGATGGTCATTTATACCTCTTTTTGAATTTCCATTATTAGATGAACGAGGTTTAGAAAAACGTGGCATATTTTCTTTCTTTGTACCTTTTAAATTTATAGATTCATATGTTTCATCACCTTCAGCAATACCTCTTAATTTAATATTTTCTCTTATTATTGATATGCAATCTAAAACTTTGTGACGTAACAAAAATACTGTATTCTTATTAACATTCATTTTAGCTGCTGTTTTTCTAATTGATAATTTATCATCCATACACTCGAAAAAAATCAATAATTGTTCATATGTTAATTTTAGGTGTGATACTAGAGTATTAGTACAAGCATTAAATTTTTTACTACAATCTTTGCATTGATAAGATTGAACTTTATTTTTATCATGCCCATTTTTAATTACGTGTTCTGAATTACATTTTGGACATAAAATTAAAGTTTTCTCACTATCAACAAATCTAGAATTTGTGTTCTTTCTATCTTTAACAATATTTAAAGCTTCAACTATTTTGTTAATTAATTCTTCAATTTCTTCAGGTAATAAATCATAAATATTTTCTATATGTTCCATAACATTTCCAAAAAAATATCTCTAATTAGCCAGCCAAGTAAATATTCATTTGTCGAAGATGAATACAGAAGTGACTGGCTAATTAGAGATATTTCCTTTCCATATTCATCTTCGACATATTCATTATACTATATAACCTTGTATTTGAAAATACCTTTACCCCCTATAATCTAATACACAGCGAATTCTATTTAATTTTCTTTATTTATTTTATGCTCGATACGTTTTACTAACTGCATACTAGCTTCTACTTCATCAACACTACGATTAGTAAATTCTGCTATTTCACTAACATTAGCATCAGATGAAAGATTATACCTACTTGCATGAATAACTTTACTAATAGTTATCAAAGCTTCATTCATATCATCTTCATCATGAATTACATCTCTAATACTATCACCAACAATTTCAATTATTTTCTTAGGTTCTTCTGCCAATTTAACATTATCTTTAACATCGTTAACCAAACCTAATGGATACATCTTATGAACCATCTCTTCAAGCTTTAAAGACACTGGCATTTTTTTCTTTCCTATTAAATCAAAAGTATAATCACAATCCAAAGTTATACCAAACTCTGCTAATATAGACATCATATTTTGTACTTTAACATTAATATCTTTACTACTAAAGTCAGGATTTTCTTTATAAAATAACTTATATATCTCTATTAGTGTTTTATCATTGTCATTAATTATAATAGATTTTGCATTAGATAAAGCATAAATATATTTCATAATTCCACTTAAATCATCAGTATATTTTTTTATATTACCTGCTTCATTAAAATAATTTAATTTTAATCCTAAAAAAGAATCATATTTTATTTTACAATTTAACGAATCTTTTATAAAAACAAACCATTCAGTAAGACGGGAACCATATATATTATTATAAATAACAGTTTCTGAGTCGGTTCCCTTACTAACTTTAACTTCAAGTGATAGTACCGTATAATCTGTTAATATTGTATATAAAATCGTTACATTTTCTAACATATTATCATGCTTATGATTATACACAAAATCAGTTATCATACGTCTAACTTCTTCTTCATCAATATTTTTTTCTCAAAGGAATACCTTCGCACTTAATTTCTATACTTTCATCACCAAAACTACACGTTTCACTAATTCTTATATTTTCCATAATTCATCCTCCATTTGACTACTTATATATTCTTTTTACTAACAATAGGGCTATGTTCCAAGAACCAATACAAAATAATTTAACATTTTTTATTTCTATAATAAACAACACTTCCTACAAACAACACTAAGCCAACACAAGATAAGGCTAATCCTTCTTTAAATAAAGGAGAGACATAAACTAATTTAATATTATGATTACCTTCATTTATCTTAAAGCCAATAAAACTCTTATTAACAACTTCATAAGGAGTCTTTTCACCATCTACATAAACTTCAAAACCTTTATCATAAGGAATAGATAGTTTAAAGTAACCATCATTCTTAACATCAATACTACCTTCTATAACATCACCTTTAGTCTTATCTCTATCAATAATAAAAGGAGATATTTCATCA
The DNA here is from genome assembly GCA_963929435.1 of uncultured Bacilli bacterium. Classification (GTDB taxonomy): domain Bacteria; phylum Bacillota_I; class Bacilli_A; order RF39; family UBA660; genus Onthousia. The sequence goes on along the minus strand of CAWVIV010000014.1, from coordinate 76,680 downwards.
TTAATAGACACTAAATCATTATAATTATAGATAGCAAAAGAAAGATTAGATAACTTAAATTTACCTTCACTAAAAGTAATCTCTAAAGTATCTTTACCACTCAAAGAATATTCAAAGTTATAATTATTATTATGATACTTCCATTTTCTACAACTAAGTTTATTACTAACTCCATTAATAGTAATATAAGAGTCCCCCACACTACATTTACTATTATAAAGCATCTTAAACTTTAAAAGTAAAATATCACTATCACTAATATTATTTAATTTAATAACTAGTTTATTATCTTTAGAAGCTTTAACAAAATATTTACCACTATCTTCTTCTATCTTTAAGTTCTTACTTTCTAAAACATCATAACTAGGAACATAATCTTTAACTTTCTTAACATAACTATCACTATAATCTCCATCAACAATAGCATAATTCAAATAAGCATCTAACTTCTCAAAATAAGATAAACTATTATACTCATCTAAACTCATTATCTTATTAGTACTATATCCTATAGGTAGGACATCTTCATTCCTATAAATACCATCAGCAATTTTTTTATAGCCTAACATATTATTACTACTATTAAGTAAATACTTATTACCCATATAAAAGTTATAGAAAATATTATTATTACCAGTAAGCATACCATAACTTCTATAAATAAATTCATTATTAATTAAATTATTATAGAAATCTTTATAATAAGAGTTAGATAAAGAAGAATAAATACTACCAGTATAATAATCCACATCATAAATATAATTAGATTTATCTAACTTAACACTTTGATCACTCATTCTATAAAAGCTATTATCATTATCTAATACTTTCTTTACTTTATCGCTAGTCTCTTCATAATCTAAAGTATCATAAAACTCTTTAGTTACAAAGATATCAGAAAAGTTAGTAGGAATAACTAAGACTAATGACATAACTCCAAGATAAATATAAAAAACATATTTTTTTTCTAGCTTATAACTAATAAGTAAAAAGATAATTAAGAGAACCATATCAACACAAAATAATAAACATAAGTATTCCCTCTTATAAATGAAAACAAGAAGATTAATAACTGCAATTATTAAAGAGATAATAATACTAATCTTTAACTTACTTTTATTATTAAAAATATTCATAAGGAAATAACCAATTAAAAGAATTGCAAGAGGTAAGAGTGGTATAAATGCTTTACCATTTAGATACATTCCTCCATTAAACACATAATCAAAGATAGGAAAAACTAGCAAAATACTAAAGATTATACTAATAACCTTAACTTCACGTTTTTTAGTTACAACACCATATATTAAAGCAATTATAAAGATAGCACTACATCCCAAAGAATAAGATGAATACAAAGTATTAGAAATATCAAAGTTAGGAATAAATAATCCAAGTAATGAAATACTTTTATTAGTCGCAGTTCTACCATCGAGTAATGAATAAACTGTTGGAAGTAAAAGAAAACAACTAAGAAGCACTGGTATTAACATTATAAAGATAAACTTAAAGCCTTCCCTAAAGAAATCTTTTACTGTAATTTTATCATTCCTTTTATCTTCTATATATCTAAAAATACCATAAAGTAAAATACAAACTAATCCAACAACACTAAAGTAATAACTAGTTAAAATCATTAAGAAAATAGATGTAACTAATAAAGATATTTTCTTCTTATCAAAATACTTATCAACCCCAATTAATGCCATAAGTAAAAAAGGCATATAATCTGCAAACATAATATGTCTATGTAAATGAAAGATAAAACATCCTGATGTTAAAAATAATAAAGTACTAACAAAACTAACTTTCAAATCAAATCTTCTTCTTAAAAAATAATACATTAAAATAATGCTTACTATTAAACAGATAATCATACTAAACTGTATATAAGTAATCATAGATACAAAAGGTAATAAATAAGAAATTAAAATAATTGGATTAAAAAGCCCATAATAAGAAATATTATAGATATTTTGTCCCCCTCCAAGGTTAAGGGCAAAATTAGGAAAAATATCACCTGTATCATAAAATAACTTTCTTAAATAATCAGGAAACATAATATGTTGACTTATCCAATCTTTCTTAGAGCCAAAAAAATTAGTAAAGTTAACAAGTACTAATACAATAACTAAACTAATTATAATTAAAGTTAAAATATTTATAATATCATTTTTATGTTTACTTAAACTTTTCATAAGTCCCCCTAACTAAATACAATATTACTATTAAGTGGTACTACTTGTATCATTGTATTACCATCTGCAACTACTAACTCATTACCACTCTTATAATAATAATGAGTTTTATCACTTCTAGAAGCTTTACTCCAAGTAATAGGAATAGCATATCCATTAGTAATATAATAGCCTTCCCCAGTACCTACAGTATCTAAATCCTGTCTACCATAACTGTCTAATGTATGATTATTAACTTTCATAATAATTATATTCTTATAATGATATTGTAATCCACTATCTCTATCAGTATGTGGACTATTATTCATATAACGTAAATAATACCTATTAGTAGCATCATAAGTATAACTTCTAACCTCACTATAAGAATATGTCATAGTAATGTTATTAGCAGTTAATAAATCACTTGTATCATTAAAAGCAATATCATCAGTAGTATAATTTAAAAGATTGTAATTATCACTAGTCGTACTATAGCCTTTACTAGTTGCCACATTATATAAATCTTCTATACTAGTAAAAACATTATGAGGTGCCGCAATATTATAGTTACGATAATAGCCATTATCATAAAGTCCATTTATATTATTAACCCCTAAAGCTCTAATATCATTTTCAGCATATGTACTCCATCCATAATGAGCATATATAGCATCACTCTCAAGAGCATAATCTAAAAAATAATGTCTACTACTTCTAACAGGACCAATTACACTAGTATTAACATCTTTAAAAATAGCCATTATTCGAGTTAGTCCACCTTCTACAATTATTTCATAAGTTAAATAAGCATCTTGTAATCCTACATGAGCATTATTACCCACATTATTATCAATCATAATAGCGATAGGACGCTTATTACTATTAACATCATAAACAGTTAAATCTTTCTTCTCTATAGTACTAGCGTCATCTATTTTTACCTTATCTTTTTTCTTAGGCCCACTATCATTCATAGATAACAAAAAATAGAAAAGTCCAACAAATATTAAAAGTAATGCAACACTAATAACACTAATTATAATTATTTTCTTTTTATTACTCTTAGGCTTAATTCTAGCATCTCCTAAAGACTTTAACTTTCTCACGACTACCACCCACCTAAATTTTACCATATAATAGAGAATAATTAAACTTTTCCCTTAAAGTTTCCAATACTTGACAAAAAATATACTATTTACAAAGCAACGAAAAATATGATACATTATAACCATAATTAAAAAGTGATGTTTCCTACCAAAAAACTGGAATAAAAAAAGTGGGGCTGTTGGGAAATTAAGTAATTGATTTCTTGACAGTCTTTTTTTCGTATAAAACAAAAAGTCCCCTTAAAACATGAAAGTTTTAAGGGATATGTGATACAATTATCTTGCTTAAGGAGTTGTATCACATGGAATATTTTACTACAAAAAGGCCTATTTTTCTAGTACCCTCAGATAAATGTAATGAGGAATTTGAGAAAATTGATAAATTTTTAACTTTTTTAGAAGAATCAGGTGTCTGGAAAATAATAAAAAGTGTAAAGTTAAAAAGAAGTGTGTGTAAAGGACGAAAAGGTTATGATCCATATAAACTACTCGCTGTAATTATATATTGTTTTGCAAAATTCAAAGCATCTTTAAGAGACATAGAAGATAAATGCATATTTGATATAAGGGTATTATATATTATGGAAGGAGAAGTTCCTGATTATTCAACTATTGGTGACTTCATCAATAATTATATAGTCCCATATCAATACGAAATATTTACAACTATTGTTAAACATATAATCAAAAGATTTAATTTAATTATTACAGATGCTTATATTGATGGAAGCAAATTAGAAGCTAATGCTAATAAATATAAATTTGTTTGGAAGCCTACTAAATTCCACCAAAAACTAGATATAAAAATAAAAAGTCTATTAGGAGAAATGGGATATATTGATGAAGCTAATAATAAAGACTTAATTAAAACTGGTAAATTCAATTCAATATTAAAAGATTATGTATATAGGAATAATATTGATATCTATAATTTACCAAGTGGTAAAGGTGTTAGAACTACTAAAGAAATTAAAAATTATAAACTTGCATATCAATATTTAATTAAGCTATTAGAGTATGAAGAGAAAGAACATATATGTGGAGAAAATAGAAATTCATATTTTAAAACAGATAAAGATGCAACTGCAATGATGTTAAAAGAGGATTATTATTCTAAACTTAGTCATGATTTTCATGCAGCATATAATGTTCAAGTATTAGTATCTAATCTACTAATTGTAATGTATGGGGTATATCAAGATAGAACAGATTATTATACATTTACGCCTTTATATGATAATTATTATAAATATTATGGAACTTATCCAAAAAATGCAGTTGGAGATTCTGGTTATGGTATTTATACCAATTACAAATATCTTAGGGAGCACAACATAGGTAACTATTTGAAGTTTCAACAATGGAGTGGTGAATCTAGTGGCAAAAGGCCTCAACTTTTTTATACATTTGATGATGGTATAATGTGTTTAAATACTAATATTGGAAAAGAAATATCATTTAAAACCAATACCGCTCATCAAAGAGTCAAAGATACAAAACTCTATATATTTGAAGGTTGCAATAACTGTAACTATTCATATGTATGCAAAAAAAATATAAAAAATAAAGATGAAAACTTTAGAAAAGTCGAATTAAATCCCGACTATGAGTTATTGAAAGAACAGGCAAGAAATAACCTATTGAGTCCAAAAGGAATTGAAATAAGAATAAATAGAAGTATTCAAGTTGAAGGAACATTTGGCCAAATTAAGAACAATATGAATTATGAAAGAATAAGAAGACGCGGGTTAAAAAATGTTTCTTGTGAAGTGATGCTTGAGTGTTAACATAAGAAGATTGCTCGATTCTTTTGAAAAGAGTAAGTTTAAGGATAATTATTGGGACACACCTAATAATTTACATAAAGAGACCTTTCCATATGTAAAGCAAAAAAAAGAGACTGTCAAGAAATCAATTATTTAATTTCCCAACAGCCCCTTTTATTTTTATATTTTAACTTACTACTATATCTCTATCACTAGGCATTACTTGTATAAAAGTATTCCCATCACTAACTTCTATCTCATCACCATTACTATAAGAATAATATGTCTTACCACTTCTAGAATCTTTCTCCCAAGTAATAGGCATCATATAACCATTAGTAATATAATAACCTTCCCCACTACCAACTGTATCTAAATCTTGCCTACCATAATCATCAAGAGTACTATTATCTACTTTCATAATAATTATATTTTTATAATGATATTGTTCTCCACTATCTCTATCAGTATGAGGAATACCATTCATATAACGTAAATAATAACCTTTCTCACTATCATAAGTATAACTTCTAACCTCACTATTAGAATAAGGTATCTCAATACTAGTTAAAACTCTACCTTCTAAACTACAATTATCACTATCACAGTTTAATGAGTTATCTTTCTTCTCTAAATTTACTTTTTTAGTAACATAATTTAAGTTTTCATAGTCGCTAGATGTAGTATCATAACCAAGCTCTTCTGCCATTAAATATAAATTATCAATACTAGTAAAGACATTATGAGGTGCTGCTATACTACTATCTCTATAAAAAGCATCATCATAAAGTCCATTAATATTATCAACACCTAAAGCTTTAATATCATTCTCAGCATAAGTACTCCATCCATAATGAGCATAAATAGCATCATTTTCAAGTGCATAATCTAAAAAGTAATGCCTACTACTTCTAACTGGTCCAATAACACTAGTATCAACATCTTTATAAATAGCCATTATTCTAGTTAAACCACCTTCTACAATTATTTCATAAGTTAAATAAGCATCTTGTAACCCTACTTGTTCATCATTATCAACATTATTATCAATCATTACGGCAATAGGACGTTTATTACTATTAACATCATAAACACTCAACTCTTCCTTCTTTTGGGTTAAAGAAATATCATTACCAAGATAAATAAAATAATAATAAGCACCACCTGCTAAAGCTAATAAAAGAATAATAAATATAATAATAGCAACTCTTCTTTTTCTTTTCCTCTTCATACGTTTCACCTACCTACTACAATCTTATCACAGATTCCTTTAACTTAGTAGAACAATTTACTATAAAAAATCATAAATTATATTAGGTGATTATATGTCTCAAGTAGTTCAATATACAAGTAAAGAATTAGACCTATTAGCAAGACTAATGAGAGCTGAAGCTGTAGGTGAAGGAGATTATGGTATGCTTATGGTAGGAAATGTCGGTGTTAATAGAGTCCTAGCTTACTGTTATACCTTTAGAAATATAAATACTGTTACCCAAATGGTTTACCAAAATCCAGGAGGGTTTGCCGGAATTAACAGCCCTCAATTTACATCAGGTTCTACTATCAAAGAAAGAGAACTAGCAGAAAGAACATTAAAAGGAGAATATTACTACCCAGCTACTAATGCCTTATGGTTCTATGCACCTGGAAGAAATAACAACTGTATTAGTACTTGGTATGACCAAGCTCTAGCAGGAAGATTTAAAAATCATTGTTTCTATGCCCCAGATCCTAGTGTATGTCCACCCCTTCATTAAAAATATCCTTATTTTATATTAACATTATTTTTATTATCTTCTAATATATAGTTAATAGGAAACAAAAAGTTTTGAGGATATTGACAATCACTTCAATTTATATATAATATTAAATTGTAAGTGATCTTCAGTATCCCGTGTGGACTGAAGACTTTTAATTTTATAAAACAAGAGATGAACAAATTAATTTATTAAAATCAAGAAACATGTTATTTTATGTCAAAGAAAAAGCTTATAATACCCAATTATAAAAAACAAGAATAGAAAAAAACTTATATGATACTAACCAATAGAAACCTAAAGGATTTACCAGTACCAATTAACATAACACTCTACTATTAAAAATTTTGAGTTTCGGTGAAAAAAATAGTTGACAAGAAAAAAGTGAAAATGTGTTATCCACAGATTCACTTTTTTAGGCATAAAATAAGGAAAATCCTCAAGAATTGTAGTATAATAATATTAATAAAATAACCATAGTAATGAAATATTACTAAACAACAATTGGAGGTGTTTTCCTATGAGTTATTTTACTACAGAAACATATAGTATGAAAAGAGATATTTTAAAATTTTCAGAAAAAATTTCAGAAGGAACGTGTAAATCTGTTAAAAATTTATGTAAAGATGTTATTTATGGAATATCTGCCAGTAGAAGTTCTCATTTGAGTGAGATAGCAAGAACATTAAAAGAAAATACTAAATTACCATATACAATAGATAGATTATCTAGTGGCTTAGCAGATTTAGATGATTATATGAAAAGAATGCTAATTCAAAATTGCCAAAAAGAAATAATGAAATTATTACCAGATAATGAAGTAATAGTTTTAAATGATGATACAGACTTAAATAAAGAATATAGTAAAAAGCTTGAAGATCTTTGCACTGTTAGAGATGCAAGTAGTCAAACAGAAAAATATGTTAATGGCTATAAAGTATGTGAATACACAGCATTAAGTAGAAAAAGTAAAACTCCAATAAGTTTGTATTCAAAAATTTATTCTACAAAGAGTGATGAGTTTAAAAGTGAGAATGATGAGACTATTAATGGTGAAGATTATGTTGTCAACTTATTAAACGAAAATAATAAAACACCTATTTTTATAAGAGATAGAGGCTATGATGCAAATGAGTTTTTTAAGAAAGATATAAAAGAAGATAATAAGTTTGTAACTAGATTAAAAGGTAATAGAAATTTGAGATTTAAAGATAAATTGAGACTCGTAAAAGAAGTAGCATTAGAAAGAAAAGGAAAAGTTTTAACAACGTTAATGTATAAAGGAGAAAATAGAGAGTGTTATATTAGTTATACTAAAGTATCTCTTCCTTGTATGAAAGAGAAACAATTAACATTATTAACAATACATGGTCTTAATACTGACGATGACTTACCAATGATGTTGTTAACTAATATAGAAATAGAAGATGCAAATACTGCGAGAAAAATAGCAAAGTTATATTTTTTGAGATGGAGAATAGAGGAATATTTTAAAACTAAAAAAGAAGAATTTGGTTGGGAAAATTCATTACTTAGAACATTAAAATCAATGAATAATTTTAATATGTTTTTAACACTAGTAATGTTTTATATGGCTACAATAGTAGAAAAACTTGATACTAATTATTTTTGCAATATTATTGTAGAAAGAGCAATGGCACTAAAGGAAGATTTAATTATTATGTTTGGAATAATATCTAAAGGAATTTATAACATATTAAAATATGCTAGAAATGGTATATCTGAATGGAAACATATAAAGCATAAAGAAAAAGATAAACAGTTATCATTTAAATTAGCAATTTAAAAAACAAACATAAATCTTAGACTATATATAGTGTCAACTTAAATATAATTTTAGTAAACAAAATGTAAATCAATAATTACATTGTTTTTGTGTGTCTTAATAAAAAAGAGATTTAAGTAATTTAAATTTTTCATAAAAAACCGAAACTCAAATTGAAAATATATTGTCAAATCATAGTAAACTATGCTATAATCCTGACTTTGACAGTTTTATAAAGTCAAAATCTCTCCAACCCTTATTTTATAAGGATTTAGAGAGATTTTTTTGTTGCAAAAAAATGCGTACGTTGATGCTTATTATTTGTTATTTAAAATTTTTTTGATTTTTTTATAACTTAATATTTCAAAATCGGTATTAAATTTAAATGTGTTGTGTAAATCATCAGTTATTATAGTTCTCTCATAAACTGGTTCATAGCCGCAGCCTTTATGTTCAACCATATTCATATTTCTTAAAGTTTCTAAAATTTGTGATGTAGTATATTTGTAGTTAAGTTTCTTTTCTAATAGTCTGTAAATAAATAGTGATATGAAGCAAGTCATAAAGTGTGCTTTTATTCGATCTTCTCTAGATAGATTAACAGGTCTTGCAAGAAAGTCACTTTTCATAATTCTAAAAGATTCTTCAATTTCCCATCTACCTTTAACTATTTTAAGTATTTCATTAATATCACCAATTAGGTTTGTTGTAAGTGCATAATAACCATCATATTTTTCTTCTTCATCTATAACATCTTGATTAATAGAATAGGTTATATTTTCTGCAACTTCACCATTATCAGTAGAGTTTAAAGAATTAATAAATCTTCTATAATCATTTTGATTTTTACCTTTCCTAGTAACTTGATTAGTTTCAATACTTTTTTTCGCTCTTTCTATTTGATTATTTCTAATACTTCTGTTATAGTCAAAGTATTTAAAACAGAAAGTAACTATTAAATCTTGTTTAACAGACTTAGTTTCAGTTTCTATAATTTTATAAAATAAAGTTTCATAATATTTTTCTCTTAATACTTCATCGTTTTCTATAGTTTCTAAGTTATAAACATTTCTTAAATCATTTGGCATTCTCCATCCATTTTTATCAAATATTTTTTCTTTATAACTTTCTTTTAGTTTTTTTAAGGATTGGGTAATAACAAAACCACGTCCATTCTTAATATTAAAACTTTTTATTTCATCAGATGCAAGACCTGCATCAGTACATAAAATAATTTTAGTATTATCTAACTTAAAGTTATTAACAATTTTGTTTTCTTCTGGAATTAAAGTCTTTTGTTCATTCATATTTCCAGGATATATATTACAAGATAAAGGTAGACCATCACCATCCATGAATAATCCCATGCCAACTTGAGGTTTTGGTTGATGTTGTTTGTTAATACCATATTTTCTAATGTCATCTTCATCATCAATTTCAAAAAAATAATTAGTACAATCATAATATATAACTCTAGAATTTCGATCTATTACTTTTTTACTATTGTTAAATAAATTCTCTTGGATATAGTCCATGTTATCGGCAATATAACTTAAGGCTCTATATTCATCATGAAGTTTAAAGTTAGGCTGTTCAATAAAGTTTTGACATTGTTTAAAGGTTTCCAATTTAGATGATGGATAAATAATTCTAGCATAGACTAAATAAGACAATATTTCGTTTAAGTCAAAATGAAATTGATATTTACTTTTTATATTCTCACATATATTTTTAATATTTAATTCATTATATATTTTTTCTAAAAATAGATATCCAACATTAAATTCTCTTTTTATGCCAGGTAATATTTTTTTATTAGGATTAAACTCTTTTTTTATTATCTCTTCTTTATCAATATTATTAAGTTTAGAAATATATTTTTTTATTTCATTAATTGTATCTGTTTTACCAAATCTTTCTTCAACTTGTTGTTGATTTCCTAATTTTTCAAATATTCTAGTAGTTCGTTTTCCTTTTAAATTTGTATAGTCTTGAATAATAGAATAATAGGAATAATTATTTATCTTTCTAATGTTTAGTCTCATCTAAATCCCACCTTACTATTACTATTTTATCATACATACGAATACATACGCAAGTACTAAAATATAAAAAAACTAGATTTTATCTAGGGTTGCAAGGATTTTTATATCAAAACTGTCAAACTAGGGAGATTTAAGTAATTTAAATTTTTCATAAAAAACCGAAACTCAAATTGAAAATATATTGTCAAATCATAGTAAACTATGCTATAATTAATGTGTTCTAAAAAAGAACCCATAGGGGCGTGGTATAATGGTAGCATAGGAGTCTCCAAAACTTTTGATGGGAGTTCGATTCTCTCCGCCCCTGCCATAATATGTTCATAAACTCCGTTTAGGAGTTTTTATAATTTTAAAGGGGGAAAAAATGATAGGAGAAGTAATAAGAGTTACTAGAAGAGCCAAAAATGATATGACTATCAACGACTTATCTAAAAAATCACAAGTATCAAAGTCATACATTACTGAAATAGAAAAAGGAAAGAAAACGCCATCTAATGATATATTAAATAAGCTAAGTAAAGGATTAGATTTAGATATTGAAACTTTACTTACATTAGATTAATATCATGAGTCTTTACTAGGCAAAAAAGAAAAATTAGAAATATATAGAATGCTTCTTTTAAAAACATTAGAAACTTATGAGGAAAAAGAAGTAAAAAAATGCAAATAAAAACTTTCTTTACATAATTGAAAGTTTTTTTATTTACAGACTCTAACTTACTTTTTTAACGTATACGTAAATGTTTTATCCTCTGAAGTTTCAGGAACAAAACGATGTCTTAATGGTCCAAATGCTAAACGAGAAAATGCATTCCCACTAGCACCCGTATCAATCATAATTCGAAGTTCTGTTACCTTATCACCACTCTTTTTAGCATCGTTTAATACTAATAATCCATCTCTATCCAAAAAGTTATCAGGCTCAAAAATCTCCTGCATTTCTGAAAGTGATAATTCCATTAATTTACCAGATAATACTTCTATATTATTATTTTCATAAGAATATAATCTTCTTATAGCATTACAAGAACTATCATCACAAACTAAGAATTCATCATCTATACATTTTTCAGGCATATTAGGAATATCAAGATTATTATCAGGATTCGTAATGAAAAAAGTAGTATGTCTTACTGCGAAGAAGTTTATATCAGTAATACCTATTTCAACAATATCATTACACAAAGGTCCATCTGATAAACGATATTTAATCTTATAATAATGCTCATCATCTTTTAAATAACAATATTTCTTATTTTGAAAAATAACGTCTGCATTAAGTCCTTCTATTTCTTGTAAATATGACACCAAAGGTTCAAAAGATAATAGTTCTTGCCGATTTTGTAACAAAGAAATTAAATCCATTTATTTTCATCCTCCCTGATTTTCTTAACTTTTATACGTCAATTTATTTCCAACGAAAAAATTATATCATAGTCAAAACACTTTTTCAAATTAGCAAAACAAAAAGATAATTGATTTTTTTACAACAACTCAATACAAAATAATGTCAACTAACTTGCATTTACCTATCTAAAAACTACAATTAAGGTAGAGGTAAAATATGGAAACGAAAAATATAAAAAAAGTTGCCTGTGTTGGAGCGGTGTAATTGGTTATAACTAGGCTTTATATTATTCACTAAAGAAACTACCAGTAAATGTCTATAATATAACTGATGATGCTTTAAATCTAGTAAAAATACGAATTCATTAAAGTCTACTTAACTTAAAGAAAAACAATGTTGTAACAGATGAAGAAATAGAAAATAGAATTAGTTATACCACATCAATGGAAGAAGCCTTAAAAATAAACCTAAAGAAATAGGTAATGATGATGAATCCCTTGCCACATATCTTAACAAAATTCTAATAGAAATATTAAAATTACATAATAAACTATAAAAGTATTACTTTTTTTAATAACTTACTATATAATAATAACTAGATTTTAAGGAGGAAAAAATGAAATATAACTTTAATAAAGCCATAAAACTTTTTATGATTTTTGATGTATTAGGAGATACCGAAAGAACAGGACCAAATCTTTGGTATATTGATAGAAAAAGAATAGAAGATGTTAAAAATCACACTTTAGATTTAATGATAATATTTAGAATATTAGAAAAAAACTTTCCTAAAAATATAGATAGAAACAAAATATTTGACTACATACTATGCCACGATTTACCTGAAGCAATTACAGGAGACATAACAAAATTTGAAGGAGTACCTAAAGAAGAAAGAGAAAGAGTAACAACTATTACCAAGAACTATCTAATAAATAAATTTAATGAAATTATTGATTTTAATAATATTTTGAATAATTATGATAATAGAGTTGATTTAGAATCTAAAATAGTTAATATGATAGATAAAGTACACTCTTCTACTACTTTTATCAAATACCAAAGTGAACAAAATGTTAATATGAATGATTCTAGAATTATTAAAGATTTAAGATATCATCCTTTTGTAGTAGAAAAAATAAATGAAGGAAAAGACTTAGCGGATATTTTTTTCGAGTTCCACCTAAAAGCCGTGAATATCACAGATGAAGAATGTAAAAAATATAATATTACAAGAAATGAAGCAGATACTATTGTTAACACTATAAAATCATTCGCTATCGAAATGCATAATCAAAAAGTTAATGGTACATTACTTGACTTTGATAAAGATTTCCCTAAAGAAGCTCTTAAATATAATAGAAAATATAATACAGATAAATATCACAAATTAGTTCGTGATAATATTCCAGATATTATTAAAGCAAATGGTGAAGAACCTATATATCACACTTTAAATGATAATGAATACTGGGATGCTCTATTAAGAAAAGATAATGAAGAATTAGAGGAAGTAAAAGAATCTGAAAGTAAAAAAGAGGTATTAAAAGAACTAGGAGATAAAATAGAACTCATTAGAGCCATGGCAGAATATCATGGTTTTACATTAGATGATGTAATAAAACAAGCAGATAAGAAGAAAGAAACAAATGGAGGATTTCAAAAAAGATTATTTTTAGAAACAGTAAAAGAGGCTAGCTAACCTCTTTTTAATTTTCACTTTCCGCAGTATATAAATGTTGATATTGTTTACACTCCTTTAACAACTCTTTATGAGTACCACTACCAACTAATTTACCTTTCTCTATTACATGAATAGTATCAGCATCAACAATAGTAGATAATCTATGGGCAACTATAATAACTGTATGGTCTTTAACTAAGTCATCAATAGTTCTCTTAATATACTCTTGAGACTCATTGTCAAGTGCACTAGTCGCCTCATCAAAAAGGATTATCTTTGTATTTAAAAGAAGTGTTCTAGCAATTGCAAGTCTTTGTTTTTGTCCCCCTGATAAGTTAATACCACCTTCACCAATAATAGTATCATATCCTTTAGGAAGACTCATAATATAATCATCTATATAAGCCCTTTTACAGTACTTTCGCACTTCCTCTAAACTAACATCTTCCTTAACTAATCTAAAATTATCAAGTATTGATAAATTAAATAAAAATGGGCTCTGTCTAATAATCGAAATATTACCTCTCAAAGACTCTTCTGTTAAATCTTTAATATTAATACCATCTATAGTAATACTACCTTTGCTAGCATCAAAATATCTAAGTAACAAGTTAAATATTGTACTCTTACCATTACCACTACGTCCTACAATAGCAATCTTCTTGTTAGGGACAATCTCTAAATCAAGACCATTTAAAGTATAATCTTCATCTTCTTTATATTTAAACTTAACATTATTAAATTTAATAACCCCTTTAGTATTATCAAGTATTTTCTCTCCATATACTTCATCTTTATATAAATCATTATTTAATAGTTCTCCTATTCTTTTTAAAGATACAGTTACTTTATTAAAACTAACCCCAAAGTCACTAATACTCTCAACTACTTCATCAATTCTCCAGATATAAGACTCCATCATTAAAAACACACTTAAACTAATAACCCCATCCAAATAACACTTACCAGTCGTAAAGAGAATTAAAAACTGAATTAAGAAATAAGCAAGATTATTAAACCCATAATACCATCTCTCATACTTTCTAACCTTAGCCGTATGACTATAAAGCTTATCGATAACTTTAAATATATTACTCTCTATTATCCTAGTAATACCAAGTGACTTAATCTCTCTAATTCCTGTAATATTTTCTGTTGCAACTTTTACATAAGAATCACTTTCTTTTTTAATGTTCTCTTGACTCTTCTTAATTCTAGGAAAGAACTTCATCGAAATAAATCCCATAATAATTGCAAGTAACATGATTTCTAAGAACAATACAAAAGATATTCTAATCGCAATAACAATAACTATAATTACAACAACTGCTTTACAAATAAGTCTAACCATCTTAGAAAGCAACTCCATTACTCTATCAGGATCAGTATATAAACGGTTAATAAACTCACCTACACCAATCTCTTCAAAGGCAATTGCAGGTAACTTATCTATCTTTTTATATAGATCTTTACTTACATTTTTTGTAAACTTAATCTCAAAATATGTATATAAAGCATCTCTTGGTATCTGTAAAAAAGTGTAGAAGATAATGTAAATACCCTCATACATTGCAAGATAAAAGATAAATGAATTTATATCTTTAGCAGTTAAAGCTTCCACTGCAACACCCCAAAAATATACAGATATTAAAGCAGGTAAATAAGATAATACTACTAAGATAATATAAAGAGCTAGTCTTAATTTATCATCTTTAATATAGTACCAAAATATTTTAAAATGTTTAAACTTTTTCAAAAGCATCCACCTCCAACAAAAAAAACTACTTTACAGTAGTTCTCATAAATATTACATTAAAAGGATAAGACTTCTTTTAAACTACCACTGTAAAATATGTCATAAATAGTTTTATTTACACAAGTAACTAAAAGTCTCATCCTAATCACTCTTCCTTTCAAGTGACATAATAATATCATACAGATAAATCATTGTCAAATAAAGCTCTATAGTCCATCACTAAAGCTAGTAAACTCACCTTTTTCTATTTTAGGTAGTCCATATTTTTCTTTACCTAATTTAATCGCTTTAATCATAAAAGCCATATTCCTACCTAAATTTCTCATAGTCTGTAACCCTTCTTTATCTTTTTCCACATCACTTGCAGTAAACCCATGCACTTCATTCCAATAACTACTAGAAACAATAGGCATACTACAAATAGTAAAGTATTTATTAATCTCATCCATTGCCGAAGTAGAACCTGCTCTTCTAGATGATAAAACAGCAGCCCCTACTTTCATAGTCTTATCAAAATGTGTACTATAAAATAATCTATCTAATAAAGATATAATTGTCCCATTACTACCTGCATAGTAAACAGGACTACCGATAATAATACCATCAGACTTTTCAAACTTTACTGCAATATCATTTACTATATCATTAAAAACACATTTACCTGTTTTAGCACAAGAGTTACATGCTATACAACCTCTAACATCTTTATTACCAACTACAATAGTTTCTGTTTCAATTCCTTCTTCATTAAGAGTCTTACTAACTTCTTCTAAGGCTCTTGCCGTACATCCATTAACTCTAGGGCTACCATTTAAAATTAATACTTTCAAAAAAATCATCTCCTAATACTAATTATATCACATTTGAAAGAAATACATTATAGATGTATAATATTAACGAGGTGATACAATGATTATATGTCCAAACTGCAAAACAGAAAATGATGAAGATGCTAAATTCTGTAAAAACTGTGGATATTATTTTTTAGAAGAAAATAGTAATAACCAAGATAATAATAAAAAAGAACATAAAAAGAAAGACAAAGTTAAACACAAAACAAAAACAAAAAACAAGACGAAAATAAAGAAGGAAAAAGCAAAGACACCAAGATATAAACAATCAAGTGATAAACCAAAATCAAGTATCTTTACAAAAATACTTTTACTATTCTTCATTCTCTTATCTATAGGATTATTAGTAATAGCAAGCATCCTAGGATATAATTACTATCTAGAAAACAATATAGAAGTACCTAATGTCACAGGATACACTTATGAAGAAGCAACGGCTTTACTTAATACTGCAAACCTTAGTTATGAAAGAAAAGAACAAGAAACTACAAACAAAGATGAAGTTGGTATTGTCCTAAAGCAGAGTAAAAAAGCTGGTTCTAAGACTCATGAAAATGCCGTTATTACTTTAACAGTAGGAATTTTAGATAATCATGTTACTGTTCCAAACGTTGTAGGTATGGCTTTGGAAGAAGCAACTAGCACATTAAATAAAAGCAGTGTATCTTACAGAATAGAATATAAAGATACTAACGACGAAAAAGATAATACAGTCATAAAACAAAGTATCAAAGCAAATAAAAAAATAGAAAATACAGAAATATTAACTATTACAATTGCAAGAAATAACAATAACGAAACTGACAATAACACTAATAACGATAATGAAACATCTAACGAAGATAAAGAAAGTTCTACTTCTACTGATGAAGTAAATCAAAGCCAAGAAAAAGATCTACAAAATTAAGTAGATCTTTTCTAATACATAGATACTTCTACAACATCAAAAGTAGCATTTTGCATTGCTTCTAAATCTTCACTACTAACATAAGTGAAAATATCAAAATTTTGGCTTTGTCCAGCACCTAAATTATTTGCATAAATATAATCAATATCGATTCTGCTCCCATCAGTTGCAACAGCTTCTATTTCAATATTATAAGACTTCCTTTCATTAGCTTTATTTGTTACATTTACTACTAATTTAGTTTCACTAAACCCATATTCGTCTGTTATAACCTCAAAAGAGCCCATATCGATATCAACATTTTTTAAAACTTCTTCAGTATTTTCACCAGTTGCATTATCCATATCTTTAGATATTTCATCAGTATAAGAATCAGCTCTATTCATAGACGCAGCAAAATTGATTACTCCCAAAAATACTAAAAATATTACTAATCCACCTGTTCCTTTTTTTATATTTTCCATATTTTTTGCTCCTTTCCATGCTCATTATACAGATGATAATTAAGAAATAAAGTTTAAGAAAAAATCTACAAAATTAAGTAGATCTTTTCTAATACATAGATACTTCTACAACATTAAAAGTAGCATTTTGCATCGCTTCTAAATCTTCACTACTAACATAAGTAAAGATATCAAAATCTTGACTCTGATTAGCACCTAAACTATTAGCATAAACATAATCAGTATCAATCCTACTACCATTTGCATCAACCGCTTCAATTTGAATAGTAAATGATTTAACATCATCTGTCTTATTGGTAACAGTAACAGTTAATTTAGAATCAACTAATCCATAATCACCTAAACTACCTTCAAAAGTACCAATACTAACATCAACATCCTTGCCAAGAATCTCTTCAGTATTATTACCAGCAGCATTATCTAAATCATCAGATACTTTATCTAAAGACTCAGCCCAACTACTTTGTAAAGATAATGTAATAACAACAGATAAAATTCCCAAAATTAAACCTGCTATCGCTTTACCTTTACTTGCCTTCTTAATTAAAGAAACAATAGAAAATATAACTGCAAGTATTCCTAAGAAAAATGAAGCATTATTTAAAATTGGAATAAAAGATAAGCAAATACCAATAATACCAAGTACTAAAGCAGCAGTAGCAAAACCACTTCTTTTTTCTTTTAAGTCTTTAAAATCTTCATCCATATTTACTCCTTTCCACCACTATTATATAATAAAATAATCTTGCAGTAAATAGTTCGTGTGAATATTTTGCAGTAAATAATATCATACCTATATTAGGAGGTATGTATGAAATTAAAATTTAATAATCTAAAAGATTTACTCATCTATAACATAAAGTACTATCGCTACGTTAATAATTATTCTCAAGAAAAATTAGCAGAACTATCAAAATTAAGTCCAAGATATATAACAGATGTAGAAAGAGGACTACATTGTCCAACTATTCCTAAACTTGAAAACATCGCTAAATCTTTAAATGTTGAACCACATATTTTATTTATGAATATAGATAGAGATAAAACCATCATCGATAAAATGAATAATAAAAGACAATACAACCAAAAATAAGAACTTAGCACAATACTAAGTTCTTATTTTAATTTAATGAATTACCTTTAACATTTACCATCTCTACATTAACAGTAGTACTTTTATCAAAACTCTTAGGAAGTCCATTATTCAACAAAATACTATCTTTCTGTACCTTATAACTATCATCTAAGCCATTTAAATTAAGAACATCTGGATCTACACTCTGTTGATAATCAGCAGCATCACTAGGTCTTAGTAAAAATTCACTATTATGAATATCAACATATTTTAATGAATCATTATATCTAGCTAGTCCCTCTAAAAGGCTATCGGTAAAACTTTCATTTAATCCAGTATCAACTTTAACTTCACCATAATCTTCTAAATCTGCTCCTTCTGGCACAGCGATAGTAACATTAGGCATAATCTGATCCCCTACTGCCACTTCAATATCTGAAGGAATTAAAGTTGACTCTGCTACGCTTTTATCATAAACACCTTTTTGAATATCTCCTCCAAAAGCATCTTTCATTCCAATAGCAAGTAAATCAGCATGATTATTACCTTTATTATAATTACCTATTACTTTATAGTCATCACCTTTATAATTAGTTAATGCTACAAAACATTCTGTTCCATCTTTATTTAATTCGTTTATATCTCTAACTTCAACATCAAGTCCTGTCGACTCCAAAGAATCTTCTGCCTGCTTCATCTGTTCAGCACTAATACCATCATTAACGAGTACTACATTTAATGATGATAAATCATCAGTACTAGTAGTAATAGAATATGGTTCCTCTATTGGTTTTGGTTCTACAATAGGGCCATCGCTAGAACCACCTCCCATAATATTACTACATCCAACACCTAAAGCAGAAACACCTGCTGTAATCCCAATAATACCTCCAATCACTCTTCTTCTTTTAGCACGTAATCTTTTCATTCTAGCTTCTCTTATCATTTCAGGAGTAGCTCTAAAATTATTAACAACTCTTCTCTCACTCATAATAAAACCTACTTTCTACTAGTATTATTAGCAATAATATTAAGTAATCTAATCATTTCTCCAAGTCCATAAATCATACTGCAAAAAACAAAACTAGCAATCCAAAATATTAATGTTAATGATAAATTATATTCTGTTTTTGTACAAGTAGCAAATAACTCTGATGTTTCACTACAAGCAGGGAACAAATTACCAACAAGTACCCCTACTATAAACAAGAATATAAACAAACATACCGCTAATTGTTGATAGAAGTTATAATTTCTTTTCTTCTGTACTTCCTTACTTATCTTCTTTAACTTAGGTAATTCTTCTCTTTCTTCATCAATCTCATCAAACAAATCTCTCATTTCAAAGCCTCCTCATCTTTATTCTTTTTAGGTCTACCACGTCTTTTAACCTCTTTAGGCTTCTCTTCATTCTTAGTAGTTTCATCTTCTTTAACTTCTTCTACTTTATCTACAGTTTTCTCTTTCTCATGCTCTTTTTCTTTAGCAATATCTAACTCTTTTCTTTCCACATATTCTTTATATAGATAAATATATCTAACAAACATAAAATGGTATAACGCTTCTAATAAATAAACAACTACATCCTCAAAACTATTAACTGAAACTAAAGATACTATCAAACTAATAGCAATAATACCAATCAATAAATAATAATACTGTCCATTATTAATCTCTGCTAAAGGACTATCAGAAAGTTTTAAGTCTTTACCTATAACAGTTCTAGTAAAGAATGAATATCCAAAATATAATGTAATTAACACATTAAAAGCCAAATTTAAAATAGAATCAAATCCAAAAGATTGAAATATTGTAAATAAACTAGCAAAAGTAGTAAGTAAATAAAATGCAAATATAATTACATTCAAATAATCAAAATACTTTTTACCAAACTTAACTCTAATTAAAATAAAATAGATTAAGCTAACTAAATAAATACTATTATGATTAATAATAGATCTAAATATATCCCCTGCTTCCATATGACTTTGAATAGCAAAAGACTGTGATAAAATTATTAACACAACTAAAAGTCCAATCAAAATATAAGTAATCATACTAGGACTATCAAAGAAATCTCTTTCCTTACTCTTATTCATCTAACATACCTCCTTACACTTACTCCATTATAATTATAGCATAGTTTTTAAGAAAAGAACATTAATTTAACTAACTAATGTCCTTTTCCTATAAGCAGTTTTCTCATCTACATCATAGTTCTTCTTAATCGCTTTAAGACTATTATATTTACCCCCATAATTAGCAGCAACTAATTTAATAAATAACTCTTCTTCATAATAACCATCAAGCAAATTCTTACCATTTTTCATTAATCCATACACTTTTACAGTATCAACATTATTACCACTGATTTTATCAAAAGACCAATTACTTACTTTATAAATACTATAGTCTTTAGCAGTAACATCTTGATTATAAATTAAATAATCTCCACATTTTAATGTTACTTTTTTATTATCATTAGAAAAAACTACTTTAGACTCATACATATCACAGTACTCATCACCAGAGAAATTATTTTTAATTCTTGTTACTAAATTAGTATTAATTAATTCATATAAATAAACAACATTCTCACTTGTCTCATTATTATAATTAACAGCATTAATACCAACAATCTTAGCATTATATCTAAACACTTGATATCTTTCTTTTTGATTATTGTTAACAACTATAAACAAAAGTATCGCACTAAGTATTAAACATGTAACCGCTACTGTTAAAAACTCATATGTTCCCCTTCCATTCTCATTAAATCTTACTTTCATAAGCTTTAATCTTTCCTTCTATCGTATCATCTACTAATTTAACAGTATCAACACATAATTTTAAAGCACTATCATAATTACCTTTATAGAATAGGGAACTAGCTCTATCAAGGCCATTATTAATATCTTCATGTAAACTTCTATATCTATTACCATAGACAATTAAAGCTTCTGTTAACTTAGCTTTATTTATCATATTTAAAGTTGTATTATAAAGTTTTAACACTAAATCTCTAGCCGTATCAACTCTAGTATTAAGAGTTTTAATAACAATAGGTTTACGAGATAATTCTTTAACTACCTCTTCTATCGCTTCATTCGCTTCATTAAGTTCCACAAAATAATTATCACTTATTATAGGTAGTTTAAACTCTCTCATCTTCTCTTTACATTCTCTTAGTAATTTATCTATTTCACCTAACTGTTCTCTCGCTCTTTGTTCATCTTCATACATATTACCAAGACTCTTCAAAGCCACATCTAAAGTAGACTCTGTTTGTTTAAGTTTTAATGTAAGTTCATCTACTTCTTTAGTTACTAAGGAATAAGGAGTCGCTTTATTCTTAACTCTATCTACTAGATTTTTATATTCATCTTTAATAGAAGTCAAGTCTTTATTAACTTCATTAATAATATTAACATCTTCCTCATTAAGATCATACATATTTTTAATATCATCTAACTGGTCATAAATATCACTAACTACCTTATCAGTTTTCTTTAACTTCTTAGCAAAATCTCTAATACCTTCTTCATATACTTTTCTTGAAAGTCTCTCTTTCTCAAAATCAACAAAGATACTATCTAAATAATCAAGAATAGTTTTTAACTCAAACATACAATCTTCAAGATTTAAAACTTTAATTCTATCTAAAATAGTTCCCACATTCTTACGAGACTCTTCTAAGTTATAATCAAGATTTAAATATTCAATAGGATAACCTTTCTCTGTCATATCTTTAGCAGTATCTTCAATCTCTTTAATTCTCTTAGGTATCATCTGTTTACACATAAGCATTAAATCAGGAACTTCTTCTACCACTATCTCCATATGCTCTATCATAGTATCCAAAGCTTTAACAATATGTACCACATCGCTATACATATTATCATCCATAGCCTTCTCAAACTCTAAGAAACGTTTCTCTATATTTTCAAGTTGTAACTCTATCGCTTCTGCCATCTCTTCATAAAGATTTTTATGGTCATTATATTCTTTATTTAATGCTCTATACTTAGTCTTAAGTTTACTAATAATACTACGATATTTCTCTTCACTCAAAGTTATCTCTTTTATCTGGTCAAGTAAATCATCCGCTTGCTCTCTAACTTTATAGACTTCCATCTCACACTTTGCAATTCTAAATTTAGCCGTCTTATATTCTTTCTTATCTAATAAAGTATCTAACTCTATAAGCATATCATCTATCTTTGGAATATCAACATTTTTAATAGTATCAAATCTCTCTTCCCACTTTTGATACTTCTCTTCCATCTTTTCATTTTTAATAATTGGTTCTAACTTAGAAAGTTCTAAAAGCACAGGTGTACTTCCAATTAAGTTTTTCTCTCGCTCTAAATTGTCGTATATATCTTGGTAATACCTCTTTTGTCTTCTTTTCAAGATAGTGATAATAGTAATTACTAAAATTAAAACTACAATGATAACACAGATTATAAATAAAAGTGTATGTCCCATTACTATCACCTCTACTATAACATCATAACATAAACTAACATTTTATGCTACAAAAACTTGACAAAAAGAAATTTTCATAATATGATATTAGAGCAATTTACTTGAAACAGCAATGTCTTACTTTATTCAATGTGTTTTCGAAAGTTTTAGTAACTTTTGTGCTGGAAGGTGAAAGAAATACTCCCTGAATAAATGGTGAAGACAAATCAAGAAAATGCAAATATAAGGAAAGGAGAAAATACATGGCAAGATATACAGGACCAAGTTACAAACAATCAAGACGTGTTGGTTTTTCTTTAACTGAAACTGGTAAAGAACTTGCAAAAAGACCATATGGACCAGGACAACATGGAAATGCTAGACATGGTAAACCAAGTGATTATGGTAACCAATTAAAAGAAAAACAAAAATTACGTTTTATGTATGGTGTTAACGAAAAGCAATTTAAAAAGACATTTAAAGAAGCTGGTAAAATGCCAGGTGTACATGGTACTAACTTCTTAATCTTATTAGAGTCTCGTCTAGATAACTTAGTATATCGTATGGGATTTGCTACTACTCGTCGTGGAGCAAGACAACTTGTAAACCATGGACACATTACTGTAAATGGTAAGAAAGTAGATATTCCATCATACAGAGTTAAACCAGGAAGTGTTATCGCTTTAAAAGAGAATTCTAAAGATCATAAAGCTGCTAATGAAGCACTAGCTAAAGTTAATAAACGTGTGGAATATGTAACTTTTGATGAAAATAAAAAAGAAGGTACTTATGTAAGATATCCTGAAAGAGGCGAACTTAACATGGATATCAATGAGTCACTAATCGTTGAATTCTATAACAAATAGGAAATGAAAAAGTCAAGGATTAACCCCCTTGATTTTTTTATTATTAAAAGATTAAGCACATTAATTATTTAAGTTTTATTCTACCTCATAATATATAGCGAAGGAGGTAAATATGATTTTTAATAATGAAAACAAAGATTATAAAGATAACAAAGATAACTGCCTTTGCGAAGTTGTTAAATGTCTAGCTAAAAACTGCACAGGGCCAACAGGGCCTACTGGCCCTACTGGAGCTACTGGTATACAAGGACCTACTGGGCCAACAGGGGCTACTGGTCCAACAGGTCCTACAGGAAACTGTACATGTTCTTGTGTATCTAGAGGAGAACTAGTAGTAAATGGCGGAATGGAAAACATTATCGATGATAAACCAACTGGATGGCTTTTCACTAATCCTGATAATATCACATCAGAAAACAGTCAAGGAAGAGTTCATTCAGGAAATTGGTCTGTTAACATAGAAGATGATGCAACACTATCTCAAGTAATAAACAATATAGAACCAGGTTGTTTTTATGAATTAAGCTTCTTTGCAAGAGGCGAAGGAGATCAAGTATCACTTAATGCCAATGTAATATTCATAACTAATTCTGGAGATATTATTGGTGGTAATATTATGATAAGAGAACAAGACATAACTAATAGTAATCGTGATTTTGCATATTATAGATTAATTACATCACAAGCACCAGCTGGAACTACAGGAATTAGAATAGAATTCATAGTTAATGCTAATGGTAATCAATCATTAGACCTAGATGACGTATCATTAACTAGCTTATAATAAAAACTGCAACTACTGCAGTTTTTTTACTTTATCATTACTTTTAGAATTACTATATTCTAAAATAAATTTATCTATTTGTTCTTGTAAATAAGGTAAAGGTATTTCACTCTTTATCTGCTTCATAAAATTAACCACATCTTTTTCAGTATTAACTAAATCACTAATATTAATATCAGAAGAAATCGCTCCCCTACCATTTCTATAACAACTATTAATGGTATCAATAAAAAACTTTATTCTATCTTTTAAAGTATCCATAGAAAGACTTTCATCATCATAATAAATATTATCATCATACTTACAGATATCACCTTTCCTAGTTCGATAACTAAAAGAAAAGTTTTTATCTTTATTATTAATTCTTATAAGGTACATACCAGTAATCTTAGCTTTATTTTTATACCAAATTTTATTACTATTTTTATGTGTTCTAAAATCAATATAGCATTTATCAATATCATCATTATCATCAAGTTTAACTTCAGCATAAATAGAAGATTTATCAACAACATCACTTTGATAAAGAACTCTTTTCATCCCTGTACTTTTATTTTTAATTACCTCTTCATTAGGAGTTTTTATTTTAGTATAAAATCTATTATCTACAAGTGAAAAATCAGAAGTTTCAAAACAAAAACCATCTCTTAACACATTATAGTTAAAACTATATTTAATACCATCTTTTTTCTTAGATATTTTAGAAAAACTAATATCACCATCTATATTAAAAGTTATCTCTCTTTCACTAGTATTAGAATTAATATTAGACCAATTAATAGATTCACTTTTATTAAATATTTCATTTAAAGGAATATCACTATCTTTAAAAAAACCATCATCAAATATTTCATGTAAATCACTTAAAGTTCTGTGTTGAATCTCTTGCCACCAAGTCTGTTTCCAAGAAATTAAAGTATCTTCACAGCTCTTAATTTCTTTTAATAATAAAGGTATCAAAGTATTATATTTCTTATTACTACAAATATAAGTAGAAATATTTGGTAGCAAATACACTTCTTTATACTTAAGACTATTATATTTAGATAAATTTATCTTATTTTTTAAACAAATATAAATATTTTCACGTTCATAACAATAAAGTCCTAAAGAATCTACTAACTGATTAATAAGTTTATACATATCAACTTCATCATCAAACTTATCTTCATCAAGTTGTAATGTTACTTCTAAGTCTTTTTCATCAGTACTAGTACCAATATAAGTAGCACCAACGCCTATATCATCATCCTTAACAAGCATATAGGCCTGATGGTCACTATCAACACTATAAATCCTAGGACACGTTATAACAGAGTCAATTAAATTAACATCAATTTCTTTCATAGAACCCAAAATATCTTTATATTTATCTTCGTATTTAACTAAACTATACTGGTAATTATCTGTTCCATTTAAACTTATACTCTTATATTTCATTACCGAACACCTCTCATTAAATATATTTATGTATATAATATAACATCTATTTTAACTCTATACAATCAAAACTACTTTTAATAACAGAAATAACTTCATCATCTGCTACTATTAAAATAGATTTATCCATTGGAAGAGATTTAACAAAACTAACTATCTCTTCCTTTTCATTATTATCTAAACTATGAGTTCTCTGAACTATTAACTTATCTCCTACAAGAATAAGAGCACTACCAAAGTCTTTTAACTTAAATGATGTATAACACATATCAAACTTAATAGCATTATTTCTTAGTTTTAACTTTTTACCAAATTCTACTCCTTCTTCTGATAAAGGAGGATTATTATTTCCACTAGTATCTTTGTCCTCCCTAAAGCTCTTAACTAGATAAATCATTACTTATACCACTGTCCCTCTAAGTCTTTATTATATTTTAAGAAATAAGTACGATAATCTTTATTATTACTACCGAGTTCACGTGATGAAGATGCTCCACCTACTAAATAGCCATCACTAGTAACTATAACATCACTAAAATAATCAATACCTTCACCATTCTCTTTATTATTAGCTTTCTTTTCTAAATCAGTATTATATTTAACAATAATACCACGATAATCTAAGTAATTATAAGTATCTGTAGACTTATCTTCATCTTTCTTATAAGTATGACCAACAACAATTAAATTATCTCCATCACTAACTATCTTATTAAACCTAGCAGCATTATTTCTACTGAAAGTAACTTCATCTAAAACTTCACCATCACTATTATATTTAAGAATTAATCCTTCTGTAACTTTATCAGCATCTTTAGCATCAATATTTATAGTCTTAGAACCTGCAACAAAGAAGTCATCTCCTACTTTTACAATAGAACTAAAACCAACAGTATCAGTATATTCATAAGTCTTAGCATAAACTTGTTCCCCATCTAAAGTATATTTAGCAATCATACCATAACGAGTAGCATCTTTACCAACTAAATATAGATAATCTCCATCAATAATAGCATCATTAAATGTTGCAGATTTACTACCTCCAAAGTTAGCTCTCCACTGCTCCTTTAAATTAAAATCATATTTAATTATCAAAGCACCACCATCTGGATCACTACCTATAACCATATTTTGTAAGATACTTTGACCAACTACAATAAAGCCATCATCAACAAGTAATACTTTATTAAAAGTTGTATCCCCTGCTATTTGTACACTCTTAGTCTTAACTTGCTTACCTTCTTTATCATATAAAACAATTAACCCATCAGTAGCATTATCTTCAACTTGCTGTTTATCATACTGAGCACCACCTACTGCAATAAAACCATCACTATATTCTATAACATCACTAAAATATGATGAATATCCCTTAGTATAAGCACTTTCAAACTCTACATCAAAGTCTTTATTATATTTAGCAAACTTAGCTTTATTATACTCTTTCTGATAATCATTAAACTTACTCTTCTTAAAATCACTATTACCAACCACTAAATAACCATCTTTAGTTTCTTTAAAACTATTTAAAGTATCAGTATAAATAATAGATTTACTTCTATTATAATAAGATAAACCTATATAGCAGACTTCTATAGCAATAATTGCAATACAAAGAACGATAATTACTCTTAACCATTTAACTAATCTTTTCTGTTCTACCCTTAAATCCTTTTTAGTTTTATTCTTTTTCATCTTTTCCTCCAAAACATGCAATAAAGTATTTCTTCTTACCACGTCTTACTACTACATATTTATTATCTATAGCAATAGACTTATTAATAGTAAACTCTAAATCATTAATTTTCTCGCCATTAATACTAATACTATTATTATTAACAAACTCACGAGCTTCTCTTTTACTACTACAAATATTAAACTCTACAAGAAAATCTACTATATTCATATCTTTATCTATAACAAGCTTATCAAGTCCTTTAAAAGCCATTTCTATCTCTTTACTAGTAAGATTCTTAATATCTCCACTAAACAATGCCTCACTGATATTTAAAGCTTCATTATAAGCATCTTCTCCATGTATAAAAGTAATAACTTCTCTTGCTAAAGCTTTATGAGCAATACGTTTTTCTGGAGCCTCAAGTTGTTCTTTTTCTATCTTCTCTATTTCTTCTTTACTTAAGAATGTTAAGAATTTTAAATAATCAATTACTTTACTATCCTCTGCATTTATTAAGAATTGATACATCTCATAAGGAGTAGTTTTCTCTTTATCTAACCAAATCGCTCCACCTTCGCTCTTACCAAACTTAGTACCATCTGCTTTTGTTAAAAGAGGCATTGTAAAAGCATATACTTCTTTACCAGTCTTTTTACGTATTAAATCTATACCTGCCGTAATATTACCCCATTGATCTTGTCCAGCCACTTGTAAGGTACAGTCAAACTCCCTATTAAGATGTAAATAATCTAAAGCCTGTAATATCATATAAGAAAACTCTGCATAAGTAATACCTGAATCAAGTCTTCTTCTTACAATATCTTTATCAAGCATATAGTTGATATTAAAGTATTTACCATAATCTCTTAAGAAATCTATTACATTAATATCTTTAGTCCAATCAAAGTTATTAACAACTCTAAAGTCCTTATCTCCTCTTGCAAATATCCTCTCTGCTTGTTCTTTCAAGCAAAGAAAGTTATGATTTAACTCATTCTTACTTATCATAGGTCTTTCACTAGTAGGACGAGGGTCACCAATAAGGCCAGTCGCTCCCCCTACTAAAAGTATTGGATGATGTCCTGCTTCCTTCAAACGTCTTGCAATTAAAAACGATGAAAAGTGTCCAATATGCAAACTATCTGCTGTAGGGTCAGTTCCAATATAAAAAGTAAGACCTCCTTTATTTAGTTTATCAACAAGTTCAGGACTAGATATATCTTTAATTAGTCCTCTCCATTTTAATTCTTCATATAATGTCATTTTATCCCTCCTATTTTCTTAACATGATTATTATCTTTAATTCTAGTATCACCAAAATAATCAAAATAAATTTCTTCCCCACTACAATCAGGTCTATACATTAATCCCCAATGTAAAACACCAAATCCTTCACCAAATACTTGCCATAACTTATCTTCTTCATAATCTTTTTCATCATAAAAACCTAAGTTTCCTTCAATATAATTAATAAAGTCTTCTTTAGATAAATTAAAGTCTTTAGTAACCTTATCAATTTCTCTATCAATTTCTTCCTTATAGGCATCATAAAATTCTCCTTCTTCTACTTTTAAAGATTCAAACTCATCTTTTTTATCTAAAAGAAGAAGAGCAAGTAAATTACTAGGATGATTTCTTTCTCCTGTATCATGATAATTTTCTAATTCTTCATTATAAAACTCTATTAATGTCATTTTATCCCTCCTAATTTCTTTACTTTATTTCCTATCTCTTCACCATAACAATATTGATAAACATCTTCCCCATTCATAAGAGACATCTGAGTAATTCCATCAAATAATACTTCTATTGCCACGCCATAAATCTGCCAAAATTCATCAGCATCTTTTGGAGAGTCTAAATCAAAATCCTCTTCTACTTTAACAACATCATCTTTTATTTCATCCTCATAATCACGACAAAAAGTTTCAATATTTACATCAGTAGGAAAAAAATACTTTTTCTTTTCTAACAGTAACATTGCTAAAACTTGACTAGGTTCAACCTGTAATTTGCCAGTTTTTCTATACTGATTAACTTCTTCACTATATAATTCGCTTAAACTCATACTACCACTCCTACAAAATAAAAAGTTCCCATAAACTAAGGACGAGCCAAACCCGTGGTAAACCACTGTATCCATCCTTAATCCTTAGAAACTATGCACTCATACCTAATTAACGCTTAAGTCACGTTTTTTCTCCATCTATGTAACTTCAAAATATAACTATCTTAGTTCCCACCTTCCACTAAGTCTCTTTAAAATAATTATATTTCTACTTTTAGACTTCTAAGAAAAATCTAAATAAACTATACCAAAAAATAACTACTAAGTCAAACATCTTTCTCCAAATCATCAATTAATTCTTTAACACTATCATATTTTCTAGCATCTATCTTACCAGACAATATCTCCTCTCCTTCTTCTAAAGCTTCTAACAATTCTTTATTAGGCTTAGGATTTTCAACTTCAAATAGTAAATCATCACAAGTATTAATCACTTGTTCCTTATCTAAATGTACATTATTTAAACTAGTCATATCAAACTCCTCCTCATAATTTAAAAATAATTATTCACTACTAATTAATAACTCTCTAAATCTTTTTTCTTTACTAGCATCACTACTAGAATCAATAAACTCTACCCTATAACTCTTATTATCAAAAGTTATTCCTCTAAGGTTTAACTGTCTAACTAACTCTTTACTAACACCCAAAGAACCATCAAAGAACTTAACATCACCTAAAACTCTTCTAATATTATCTTTAATTAAAGGATAATGAGTACAACCTAAGACAACATTATCTATATCTTTATACCTACTAAGATTACTTTCCAAATATTGATTTATTTCATCTTCATTACCTTCTTCTATTAGTTCTGCAAGTCCCTTACAAGGAAGGAGTATTGTCTTATGATTATCATATTTATTAAATAAAGTAAGAAACTTCTCACTCTTTATCGTCCCTTCTGTAGCCATAACTAAAGTCTTACCTTCAGGATTATAGTCATGTACCATCTTATAAGCAGGTTCTATAGCAATGAATAAGGTATCAGGGTATTCTTCTCTTAATCCTTTAACACATATTGCACTAGCCGTATTACAAGCGATAACTATGGCAATACAACCCTTGTCTAAAAGAAAATCTACTATTCCTTTAACAATACTATAAACTTCATCTTCACTCTTATCTCCATAGGGATTATTTTTAGAATCAGAGTAGTATATAAATTTAGCATTAATCCTTCGTTTTAAAATCTCTCTTAAAACAGTAACCCCACCAATTCCTGAATCTAAAACACCTATCATATATCACTCTCCAAAGTAGTTTTAACAAGATAAAGTCCACAAGCTTTCGCCGTCGCCCCATTTTTGCCTCTTACTTTACTTTCAAGTATTCTCTTAACTTCATAAGGCTCTATCTTACCAGTACCAACCTTAATTAAGGCTCCTACCATATTTCTAACTTGATATCTTAAAAAGCCACTACCTACAAACTTAATATCTAAAACATCTTTTTTTCTAGTAATAGATGCTTCATAGATAGTTCTAACACAATTTTCCTTAACGTTATTCTCAGTAACAAAGGCTCTAAAGTCATGTTCACCTTCAAAAAAATGTATTGACTTTCTCATTCTACTAACATTAAGTAAATGCCCATGCTGATAGACATAATTTCTCATCACAGGATTATATTCCTTCATATTTATATAATAATGATATTCTTTTCTTAAGACATGATACCTAACAAAGTAATCATCAGGAACTTCCATCGCCGAATTTATATGTATCTCATCTGGTAAATAACTATTCATCGCCCTTTTTAATTTATAAGGAGTAATATTAACATCTAAATCTAAATGAGCGACTTGGTCAACTGCATGTACCCCTTTATCAGTTCTTCCCGCTGCCACTACCTTTACTTTAGTATTATTATTAATCTTATAAAGAGCCTCTTCTAACTCTCCCTGTATAGTCCTATACCCCTCTTGTTTTTGATATCCTTTAAAATTACTACCATCATAACTAAATCTAATTAAAAATCTCATAATCTCACTTCACATTCCAATATATATCTTTAATAAGGTCCATAACACTTTTCCTTCTAGGTAATTTAACATTCTTCTTATCTTTAACTAATAGTATAAAATCTACTATATCAGGTCTTTTAATATTATATTTACTATCAAAGAAAATATCACTAGTATTCCCTTCTCCTAAAACTGTATTATTACTAAGTACAATTAAATAATCAGTATATTGATATAAGTAATTAGGATTATTACTATATATAACAATAGTCTTAGAAAACTTATCTTTTAATCTTGTAATAATTCTAATAAGCTTTTTCCTAACATTCAAATCAAGTCCTCTAAAAGGCTCATCTAACAGTATTACTTTAGGATTTGTTATAAAGGCAAGAGCAAACTGAAGTAGTTTTACTTCACTTCCAGTCAAAGTAGATATACGTCTATCTAAGATATCTAATTTAAGACCAACTATTCTTAAGGAGTCTTTTATCTTTTTATCAATGTCATCTACTTCTACTTTTTTTATATCTAATATATTCTCTAAAATACTCATAAATATTATCTATATCAAAAAGATTAACAAATCTTTTCTCCACAAGTTCCATATCATTTCTAAACAAATAATAATTACGTCTTAACTTTCTAATCTTATTAAAGTAAATAATCCCTCTACTATCATCATCTAATGATATTAATCTAAGTAGTTTATCCCCATTCTTTCCATATATACCAGTAACTTCTCCTTTAGGTATAACAAAAGATATATCAGAAAAATATTTACTATTAACATGAGAAAACTTTATTTCCATAAACTCTCCACCATCCCCAAAGGACTCATATTAATTTTGTCGGTAAGATTATAATACTCTAATTTCACAGATAAATCTACCATAAAAGGTAATTCCAAACCTATTTTATTTAATAGGCTATCATTAGATAAAACCTCTAACATCTCGCCACTACTAACTATTTCTCCTTTATCAAGTACATATATAATACTATTAATTGTGTATATTACTTCTTCTAAAGTAGAAGTAGATATTATAATAGTAATTCCTCTTGTCCTTAACTGTTCTAAAAACCCCATAAACTCTTCTTTTTCTATAGGAGACAAAAAAAGACAAGGGTCATCTAATAATAATAGTTTAGGATTACTAACGATTTTAGATGCCAAACAGACTCTAAGCTTTTCATATTCATTTAAATCTTTAATATTTTTATTAAGTAAATTAGTAATATGCAAGTCTTTAGCAATATCTCTAACTAACACATTAATTTTATCATCATCATATCCTAATCTCTCTACACTATATCTAATATTTTTTAAGACTGTATCATAGTTAAAGGTTAAACTAGCCATATAAGAAATATCATTATCACTTTTAATTATCTCTTTATCATAAGTAATTTTATTTTTAACATTAACAAGTCCTGCTAGTACTTTAAGTAACAAACTCTTTCCACTATTATTAGAACCTGTAACAAAGACTAAAGAATTTAAAGGTATCTCTATACTAAACTTCGTAAAAGGCCCTAACATAAGATTATCAACCGAAACCAAACTGCTCATCTTACTTTCCCTTCTTCTTTTGAATATTATAATTAATACGTGTAACAAACTTATCAGGTAAAAATCTCACTATAAATTTAACAAATTTCATCTTAAACCCAGGAATAATTATAGTCTTACCACTAAACATCTTCTCTACTGCATACCTTGCTACATAACTACTACTTAAAGCTTTAACACCGAACTCTACTCCTGCCCTATCATTAAATTTAGTCTTAACAGGCCCTGGACATAAAACTGATATCTGCACTTTACTCTTACGTCTTCTTAACTCTTCTCTAATCGCTAAACTAAGGCGATACACATAACTTTTAGATGCATAATAACTACTCATTAAAGGTCCTGACATAAAAGCAGCGCTTGAAGAAACATTAAGAATAATGCCCCTATCTTTTTTTATCATATCTTTTAAATAAAACTTACATAACATATCAACCGCTCTAATATTAACATCTAACATATTAAGTTCACTATTAAGGTCAATATCAGAAAACTCTCCAAATACTCCAAAACCTGCATTATTAACAAGTATATCAATATCATCGTTCTTAGTTAAGACATAAAGCTCTTTAACTTTCTGTAAATTAGATAAATCAACAACAACTATCTTAACTTTAACTTTCCCATTTATAGTAGATTTAACACTCTCTAAAGCTTCTTTATCTCTACCAACAAGTATTAAATCATAATCTAATTTAGCAAGATTAAGAGCGATATCACGTCCAATACCACTACTTGCCCCTGTTACCATAGCCTTCAACTAAACCACCTCCGTCTTGTCTAATTTTATTTTAACACAGAAAAAAAGAGAATACTAGTTCTCTTTACACACTCTCTATATATTCCATAAGTTTTAAGAATAACTTCATATGTTCTTTAGATAGTCCCTCTTTTCTAAGTTTACGAATAGCAATTCTTTTTTTCTTAATAGGTAAATCAGAAAAGATAATAGCAGCAAGTTTTTCTTTTAAATAAGTACTAATCTGTAAATCCATTAAGATACTATCAATATCTTCATTAATAAGTCTAACTGCATCAATCTCAATATCTTTACCTTTACAATTAATAGTTAACTGTCCAATAGTATTAACATTATTAACTTCCACAACAAAGTCATTTTCTTCTACATACATTGACTCTATTTTAATTTCTTTGTCATTATAATGAGCAGTTACAGACTCAGCTTTCTTAGTATTTCTAAATCTAAACTTATAATTACGTCTCATAGGAGCAATACCACTTTTACCTTCAACTGACCTTATAATTACTGTATAGTTATTCTGCATATAGTTATAATCAATATCTGTCTTTAAGTAATAACCCTCTTTATATAAAGATGTAAGCCCATCATCTTCATAAAGGGTATATGTATTAGATACTCCAGGAAATATATGAATTTCCATGTCTAAAGGAAGACCTACGTTATTAACATCACTTCTATTAGACAAAGGTATAACAGAACCAGCTTTCGCAAAAACAGGATAATCCTCTTCTTTATAGAATGATACATACTTTTTATTACCAGGAAACTTCTTACCAGTCTTAAAATCATACCAAACTCCATCTGGTATATAAAAGCGATGTATTGTCCTATTCATTACTGTATCTTTTCTAGTTAAGATAGGGCATACAAGAAATTCACTCCCTAAAAGGTATTGATATTTATAATTATTATCATCTATTACCCATTTATATTTATAATAAAATGGCTCTATCAACATCTTCGCTTCTTTATAATATCTATAACTTTCTGTATACAAATAAGGAATCAATCTATGTCTTAAACGCAAGTAATCATTAGCGATAGTCTCAGTCTTAATATCCCATCTCCAAGGTTCTCTTTTATAATAATTACCCCTCGCTGCATGAAATCTAAGAATAGGACTAAAAGTACCAAGCTCTACATATCTAATATAAAGTTCACTCTCTTCTATACCGCCATGATTACCACCCACGTCATGAGACCAAAATGATACTCCTATGTTAGCAGCAGCCATCATACTAGAAGATATCTCTTTTAAGCCTTCCCAAGATACCTCAGTCTCTCCAGCATAAAGAATAGGATACCGATGAGGAGCATAAATACCATTACGGCTTAACATAATATTTCTTTTAGCAGGATTCCTACCTATATCTTTATAATTAAAATGATTATAGGCAAGTAATTTTAAAGGATTATTATCTCCCTTATAATCATGCCAAAAAAAGTCAACACCTAAAGATTCTAAAGGATGTAAAAAAAGTTTAAAGTAAACATCAAGTAACTTAGGATTCAATGGATCAAAAACAATTATCTTATTACCATTAATACCTAAATAAGAACAGGCTTGAGCATAATATGTTTCATGAGGATAAATTCCCTCGGTAGGATCAATTTCAAGGCCTAACCTTATATTATGGCCATGTAAAAACTTAGAAATTTCATTAGGATTTGGAAATAACTCTTTATTAAAAGTAAAACCAGTATGTAAATCTTTAGCATTACCAATATTCCTATAATGCCAATCTTTATCTAAAAGAAGTACTGCTAAAGGAACATTACGTCTTTCAAAGTTTCCTACTAACTCTTTAACTGATTCTTCATTATAAGTAGTATTACGACTCCACCAATTACCTAAAGCATAACGAGGTATAAGTTCAGGATTACCAGTAAGATGAAAATAATCCTTCATAGCAAGTTCAAAATCATCTTTATACATAAATACATATATATCAAAACTACCCTTCTCACGATTTTCAAGAGTCCCATCTGAATTAAATAAAAGACTATTACTATCATCAATACTAGCAAAACCTTCTAAAGAGTAAAGGCCTCTTTTCAAAGCTTTAGGAGTATTAACATCTTCACTAATCATATTACCACCAAGATTACGGACTTCAGGATGACCATAATACCAATCTCTATCATTTTCTTTACCACCCATAAATAAAGTAATTTTTAAATTCTTCATAGGATCAACTTTAGTACCAGTAAAAGGAGCTTCTTTTACATAAGTTAATTTAAAATACTTAGTAGTAATCTCTAAAAACTTTGCGTCTTGTTTAGTCTGATATTCTGGGAAAGTAAAAGAACGATTTAAAGCGAACTGACTTGGAGCATCTACAAAAGCACCACTAGGACTATATTCAAGTCTAACAAGTCTCTCACTTAATATAGTAATACGATAATGTTTACCTTTATATATACATTTATCATCACTCTTAGCTTTACTAACATCTATTTCAAATTGTTTGCCTAGTGGATACATAATATCACCCGTCCTTTTATTCTCTTTAATTTTAACATAAATATAAAAGAATGAAAAGTAAGAACATTAAAAAGATTTAAATAGATAGACGATATGGATTTTCACTACTTCCATCACCACTTGTTATTTTAATATTGCTATTTAAATAAAGAGTTGGATAAACAAAGTTAGTACCATTAGCTCCTCCAAACTGAACATTAGCACCATAAGCATTAACAGCATATATATCACGTGTATTATACAAACGATTAACAATCATATACATACCTATATTATTTTTATATAACCAACTTTTTGGTCCTTCAGAAACATTACAACTCATTATGGTATAGTAACAACTATCACTAACACCATTGGCAAAAGTATAAGAATAATCACTTATATAAATTAAACCAACTTCTCCTAACCATGATAAAGGCCTATTAGAAGTAACTTGATTACCTCGTTCTAAAATATAATCATCTTCTCCTGTATTACTAGTAGTGTCACTATTTTTTCCACCTAAATACCAAATCACTTTACTAAACATACTCTTCGCTTCATTACTCAAACCAGTATTACTAAAATCACAATTAACAGTTGAATTATTAGAACCACTATAACAAATCCCACTACCTCTATTATAGTATAAACTGCCACCAACTTCTTCATTTTCATAACCACTGTTTAGTAGTTTCATAATTCTTGCATCTGACCAATCGTTTTTTCCCAAATTATCTTCTGCACCTGTACTTATATTTTTATTATCCCAAGAATATCTTCCAATATAATCATTTCTTACTATTTTTATTCTATTTTCTGTCTCTCCTTTAGCATTAACTACAGGAAACACTCCTATTATTCTCCATACCTCATCATTAAAGATAACATAATTATTAGGATTACTTCCAATATAACGATAATCAGTTAAAGCTTCTGTTTGATAAGTCTCACTATGATTAAACACATACATCTCTTTTTGTTCTTCTACACTACTATTATTATAATCATTATTACTAGGATCATTCGCTTTCGCAAGTAAAACATCTATTCCTTCAGGTTTATCTTGACTAACTTCTACTCTTAACTTGCCACTAAATACCTGGCCAGAGTAGTTTCCATCTACTTCATCTGTTATCCAAAGTTTTAGACTATATTTATTAGTAGCCTTTCCATCTATTGTACCAGAATCTAATATTCTATTAGGATTGCTTCCTATACTTGTAAGTAAATAAGTCTTACTCCCATCACCATTCTTATTTAGATTATACTTTAAGTACTTATCATCTATTCTAATATCATTTTCTCCTATAGTATTATCATCTAAATAGATTGTATAGTCTACAGCCTTATTACCATTATTCCTTAATTCAAAAGTAGAACCATCTAAAGATAAACCTTCACTATCACTTATACCTACGGCATTATCTAAACTTATCCCTTCACTTGTCTCATCTAGTACTAAATCTAATGTTCCTACTTTTACTATCTCTTCGCTACCAAATAACTCTGTTATAAAATATGCATAAGTTAATGCTAGTAGTAATATTATCACTATTAAAATACTTATAATTATTATCATTACTTTTTTATTCTTATTTTTCATCTTCTTACTCCTTCCATTAATACACTAAAAAAAGAATAGAATTATCCTCTATTCTTTTAAGTCATAATGAAAGAAAGTAACTAAATTACTATTAAACTGCCCCCCCCCCAGGTAACACTTAGTGAACATATTTTTCTCATTTTTCTTACCTTCTCTCTATTTTTCGTTATTGTTATCTATATATTAACATAACTTTTCCTAATTAACAATTACTAATTATCTAAAAACATCACATAATACTCATCATAAGTAATATTATTATCATGAATATATTTAGCAATTTTCTTACCCACATATCTATAATGCCAAGCTTCACACTTATAACCTGTAATATCTTCTTTACTCTTAGGATATCTAAGTATAAATCCATACTTATAAGCATTATCCATCATCCAACCATACTCATCACTTTCTATAAAAGTATCTACAGATTTACTTGCAATATCTAAACTCATCGCTGTTTGATGTTCCGAAAAACCAGGTTTTGCCACATAATTATCCACATAATTTTGTCCATAAAGCTCTAAATATGTATTAGTAATATCTTCTTGGTCTTTATAACTTCTATACCCCGAACTAACCATTAATTCCATTCCATCTTTACTTGCCGCTTCTGCCATATCATAAAAAGCCTTCGCTACATTTCGCTCTATTTCTACATCTTCATCTGTCTTAACATATTCATCTTTTATCTTAACCAAATCATCTGGAACATACTCACTACTTAACTGTCTATGCTTATTAACAAGTACATAATCATCAAACTTATCAATTATTATTGGATCAACATAATCCTCTTTATCAAAATCCATATTGACATATAAAACAGTAGTCTCGGCATCATCATTCTCTTTATCTTGATACTCTACATATCTATCTAAATTCTCAAGTTTTGCAAAATCAATAGATAAAAACTCTTCTATATACTTAACTTTATCTCTTTTGGCAAATTCACTAACCGATTTATCATCCCCTTTAGAAATAATTAAATTAACTTCATTAACACTATAACCTTTATCTAATAATTTATTAATATTTCTAATTAAATGTTTCTGATTTTCATAATCAATCTTAGCATAATTATCAAGATTATCTTCTATATAATCATCACTTTCAAAAGCAGCATTTAAAGTCTTATTCTCTCCTATATCCATAATATAAGAATACTTAAACTTAAAGATAATACTCTTCGCTGCCTCTTCACTATATCCTAAATTCTTAAGTTCTCCTATTCTATTAAAATAAAATGCTAAAATAATAATTATAACTACAACAACCGCACTAATTATTACTAAAGGTTTTCTTGCACTACTTTTTAATTTTAACTTAACTCTTTTCTGTGGCATATAATCACTTCCTTTACTACTATATAGAAATTATAACATAGTTTTTAAATCTTTTAAACTATGATATAATAAGCTCTTGAAAGGCGTGATGTATTTGAAAACAGCAGTTGTCTTATCTGGTGGAGGTGCTAAAGGAAGTTACCAATTAGGTGTCTGGAAAGCCTTAAGAGAACTACATATTAAATATGATATTGTAACAGGCACATCTATTGGCGCTTTAAATGGTGTCTTCATGTGTGAAAACTCTTATTTTAAAGCGAAAAGAATATGGAAAAGAATAAATCTAGAGTATCTTTTTAATAAACTACCTAAATCCAATAAAGAAATAGATATTCTTAAACTATTTGGCAGTAATTTTATCAAAAATGGTGGTATGGATATTAAAAGAATAGAAACTATTCTAGAAGAGTCTGTTAATAAAAGAAAGTTTTACAACAGTAGAATTGATTTTGGACTAATTACTTATAATTTTACTACTAGAAAGCCTTTAATCTTAACTAAAGATACTATCCCTGAAGATAAGTTAATTGACTATCTCATGGCTTCCGCAACCTGTTTTCCTGCTTTTAAAATGAAAGAAATAGATGGAGATAAATATATAGATGGTGGTTATTATGATAACTTGCCTATAGAACTTGCTATCGAACTAGGAGCAGAATCCCTAATAATTGTTGATTTAGGAGCCCCAGGCTTTAAGAAAAAAGTAAGTAAACAAATAGATAGTATTATAATAAAACCTAGAAATAACATCTCTTTCTTCTTAAACTTTAATGAAGAAGCAGCTAAAATAAATGCTAAACTAGGTTATAATGATACCCTAAAAGCTTTTAAAAAATTAGATGGTAATAAATTTACCTTCAGAAAGAATACTATTAATAAATATTATCTAAATAATAAAGATATTTTATTAGATGATACTGAAAAGAAATTCTTAACATCAATAGAACAATTAGGTAAAATTTTCAAATTAGATGAAACAAAAATATATAGTTTTAAGAGCTTTGTAAGAGAACTAAGTAAGAAAATAGAATTAGAAGATGCCCTAGATAAAAAGACTATAAATAATATAAAGAGTTTAGCAAAAAAGATTAACTCTAAAACTTTAATATTATTTTTCTTAAGTCATTTAGAAAATGGTAAGAACCCTAAAAAACTAAGTAAAGTCTTTTCTAAAGAATATAAACTAGCCAAGTATTTACAAATATTAGGAGTAGAATATGGAAAACAAATTTAAATATACAAGTGATAATAAAAGATACCACACCTTAACTTATTACTATAAAGAAAAGTTTAACTCTAAAGTCTGTAAAGTAAGTTTAAATGCTAACTTTACTTGCCCTAATATCGATGGAAAAGTCGGGATTGGTGGTTGTATCTATTGTTCTAAATTAGGTAGTGGTGAATATGCAGGAAACCCTAATGAAGATTTAATAACTCAGTTTGAAAAAGGAAAAGAAGTGATGCAAAGAAAATGGCCTAATGCCAAGTTCATCGCTTACTTTCAAGCGAATACTAATACGTATGCACCTATAGAAAGACTTAAAGAGTGCTTTGAACCTTTCATAAATAGAGATGATTGTATTGGTCTATCTATCGCTACTAGAAGTGATTCTATTACTGATGAATGTTTAGACTACCTAGAAAATATTAGTAAAAGAACTTATCTAATCGTAGAATTAGGATTACAAACTATCCATGAAAAGACAAGTAAACTAATTAATAGATGCTCTAGTCTTGATAACTTTGATAAGATGGTCAAAAGATTAAAGATGCGAAATATTAATGTCGTTGTTCATATCATTAATGGCCTCCCCTATGAAACAGAAGATATGATGATTGATACAGTTAAACATTTAAATGACTTAAATATCGATGGTATAAAAATACATATGCTAGGAGTATTAAAAGACACACCTTTAGAAAAATATTATCAAAAACATAAATTTCATATTCTAACCAAAGAAGAATATGTTAATATAGTAGTGAAGCAACTAGAGTATCTTAATCCTAAAATTGTAATACATCGTCTAACAGAAGATCCAAAGCAAGAGGATATAATAGAGCCAACTTGGCTTACTAAAAAGTTTACAATTTTAAATGAAATTGATAAAATAATGAGTACTAGAGATCTCTATCAAGGAGATATGATAAAGGAGAAAATGAAAAATGAATAACAATTATAATTTATTAATGGCAAGAAGGAAAGTATTAATTGAGCAAGATTTAAATGAAGAGTATATAAAAAAATTTAATCTTAGTATTGATACTATTAAAAGGAAAAAGAGAAAAAAGCTAAAACCTAAAGAATTAGATGAACTAGAAGGTATTATTAAATATTTACAAAATATTCCTAAAGATGAAAAAATTAAGGACTACATCTTAAGACATCTAAAAGTATTTTTAATATATGGAAATGTAAAGTTAATAGATAAAGATGCTATTGTTTTAGAACTAACAAGTAATAAAGAAACTCATATATTATATATATCAATAGAAAAAGATAATATTAATTCTACTTTAAAAGGAAAAGATTATAGAGAAGAAGTTAGCTATAAACAGCTTAATAATGATTACTATACAACTTATAAAAGAACTGAAACAAATATCTATGAAGACAAAGAAACAAGTCTTTATGAGATTAATACTAATGATGAATTCCATGGTTTCCATAATAATAAAGAAATAGTAACAAGACTTATTTCTAATCATGACAATTACATAAAAAGTAAAAGCACAGAAAAAATATCTAGACAAGATTTAAAAGTAAATAACTATAAAGAAGTGACTAATTACTATAGAAAAGATGGTTTTCTTGTAAGAAAATATAAAAAGAAATACAGAAATAAAAAAGTTAATGAAATATTAGGATATAAAGAATACAAAATAAGTGAAGACTACAATAAGAATGATAAATATTTAAATCCAGTTGGTCATTATAAAGACTTTGATAGAAAACTATATAATCCTTTCTTAAGAGGGAAATGTAAAGTTAAAACAATTTATGAACAAAGTTAGGTGATAATAATGAATATAGATATTAAAAAATATTTAAAAAAATTGATAGCAATGGGAGCACTTTCTTTTGCCCTAGTAACAACAGGTTGTTCTAGTAAAGAAAATAATGCTGAACCAACTAATGAAATTACAACAGAGGTAGAAAACAACAATGAACAAGAAAATACAACAAATGATAATGATACACAAGAAACAGAAAATAACAATACTGAAGAAACAACTGAAGATAGCGAAATAGTAAAATACTTTGAAGATAAAAATGAAGAAATTAATAATTTAATCTATACAGAAAACTTTGAAAAAGCAGATGAAGTTTGGGGAGATTATTTTATAGATGCCATAGACTTTATATTTTATGACAAGGAGTATAAAGATACTAAATTTGCTGATTTAAATCCTGAAGCCCAACAAAAATGTATTGATGAACTTAAAGAAGTTGAAAATAAAATAAATAAAATTAATCCTAATTGGAAAGAAGATCTTGGAAATATTAAAGATTCAACTGCAGAAGCTTATTCTAATCTTTTAGATATTATCGAAAAATTAATTGGAACAGATAATTACAATAAAATTAAAAATATCAAAGATAGTATTAAAGATAGTATCATAGATAGTGCAAGTGATTGGTACCAAGGCTACAAAAGTAACCATCAAAAGTGATTATATGTAAAGTAATCACTTTTTTACTTGTAAATAGACACTACTTCGATTATAATGTTTATAAGAGTAAAGGATGATATGTATGGATAAACATGTTAGAATTATAACTGTAACTGCCCTTTCCTTACTTGGAGTTCTTTGTATTGCCTCAGGAGTAATGTATAGTTCTTTACAGGCAAATAATGTAGAAGAAAAAGTATTAGTAGTAGTTGAACAAAAACAAGTAAGTAAAGAAAGTGATATTGACATAAAATTAAAAAATTTAACAATTGAAGTTAACACTCCTCTAAGTGTCAAAATAATTGACTACTTAGATAGTGCTGTCTCAGACGAAGTTCTAGCCAACTTAAAGCTTGATACAAGCAATGTTAACGTCACTGAACCAGGAACTTATAATTACACAGTTACTTATAAAAAGAAGAAATATCAAGGTCTTATTATTGTAAAAGAAAAAGAAGTAACAAATAATACTTTACAAAGCATAACTTTAAAAACTGTAAATATAAATGTAGGTACTGCTCTACCAACTGATGTTAGTAACTATGTAATAGAACCCCTTACTGATGATATAAAAGCTACTATGTTAATTG
Organism: uncultured Bacilli bacterium; assembly: GCA_963929435.1. GTDB lineage: Bacteria > Bacillota_I > Bacilli_A > RF39 > UBA660 > Onthousia. The sequence continues at coordinate 32,672 of CAWVIV010000014.1, read as the reverse complement.
ACCTTAGTAAAGTTAATGTCAATACTGCAGGTAATTATCAGTACACAATTACTTATAATAACAGCATTTATACCGGTACTATAGTAGTAACAGAAACACAACCTACATTATCAACTAATATAGGAGATACTCCTCAAGAAGAACCAACCCAAACACCACCGACAACTACTACAACAGAAGAACAAACTACAACCCAAACTAATTAAAGCTTCCACCAAAGGAAGCTTTTTTATAACATATTTTTCTTTTTTAAGATAAGAGCTACTATCAAAGATAAGAGAAGTGATAATAAAAGTAACAAAACAAAAGCATAAGGATTATCAGCAAACTTACCAAATGTAACATTCATTCCCATAAAAGATGCTACCATTGTAGGTATAGAAAATACAATCGTAATACCTGCTAAAAATTTCATAATAGTATTAAGATTATTAGATATAATAGTAGCAACTGTATCTGTAGTACTAGATAAAATGCCTCTATACAAGTCAGCCATCTCTATCGCTTGATTATTTTCAATAATTGCATCTTCTAATAAGTCTTCATCCTCTTCATAAAGTTCTATTACATTGCCTTTTAATATCTTATCAAGAACAACTCCATTACTCTTTAAAGCCGTAATTATATAAGTTAAACTATTTTCAAGAGAAAGTAAATTAAGTAATTCTTCATTTTTAGTAGCATTAAGTATTTTAGATTCTGCTACCTCTATTTTCTTATCTATTTCTCTTAACATTTTCAAATAAAGTAAAGCAAGTTTATAAATCATCTGTATAATAAATCTACTTTTCTTATAAGTATAAAATTCTTTAACCTTACCTTTAGTAAATTCATCAATAATACTATACTTCTGTAAACAAACTGTCACAATATAGTCGTTTCTAACAACTAAAATACCTATAGGAAGTGTTGTAATAGTCTTAACATTATTCTTAGTCTCATAAACAGGGACATCTAAAAGAAGCATCTTAACTCCATCTTCCTCATCAATACGAGGCTTCTCATCATCATCTATTATACTCATAATAAAGTTTTTCTTAATACCAAGAGCATTAACTACTTCATCTATCTCTACCTCTGTAGGATTAACTAAATTAACCCAGCTTCCTACTTCATATTTATCTATTCTACTAAACTCTCCACTAGTAACATCAGTATTATATATCTTTAACATAAATATCACTCCTTTTTATATTAACTTTTCAAAGTATCACTCTTATCCTTAATACGCTCTCTTTCTTGAGCATTTTTTATCAAATAAAGATAAAGTTCATCTAAACTCTCATCTTTATTCTGAAAAATCATCTCATCAACAAGTTCCATTTTACTTTTATAGACAATCTGGCCCTCTTCCTCTTTAAATTCATAATGTAACTGAGGATACTTATAAAGCAAATCTTTTTTATCTTTTATAAAGTTAGCGAATAATTCATTAATATTAACAAGCTCTCCATCAATTTCTCTTAAAGGATTATCTAATCTTGTTAAATCATTATTAATGATACCAGAAAGTCTTAAAGCATCATCTTCTTTTATTTCAAAACCTAAGCTTTTTAAATAATTAGTACCAGAACGATAAGAAAAAGCATTCGCTTCTATCTCATGAAGATTTTTAATATAGTTTTTATCATTAAAATAGATATCCTGATTATATTCCCTAAGCATTCTTTCTTTTAAAGCTAGAATATCATAAATACTACTAACTATACCTTTACTTTCTAAATACGTTCTATAAGTGTGCATCATCTCATGAGGTAAAACATAGAATATTGAAATATCCCCTCTATCATAAAAATTATCCATAACTTCTCTATCTAAATAAACATAATAATGAAAAGCTAAACCTTCAACGTTCTCTCCCAAATTACGTATATAAAATTTACTATCTTTACTTATCTTTCTAGTATCAGAAAGAACTAAATGACTAATTACTTTTTCTATCAAGTCTTTACTAAGACTATTTTTTCTTAAAATTACATTTCTAAGTATTATATCTCTTAATACATTATCTATATTTAAGAAGATATCATTACTAAAAATACACTCTAAAAGCTTAACATCTAAATCATTATACTCTACTTTAGTCTCTAATTCTTTTATAATATTTTTAGTATCATTAGTTAAATCAAATTGTTCTAAAACATGATTAAAGATATCACTACTATTAGTAAGTTTATATAAGTACAAAATAATCTCTTTATCGATATTATCTTTATTTAAATTAGGAATAATAGAAGAAATAGTATCATAACTTTTCTTTAACTCTTCATTAAATTTATCACAGTTTTCACAAGTAAATGTTTTAAAGTTATAAGTACCACCACAGTTTGAACAATTAATGTTTTTACAAAAGATATTTATACTATTAATTAAACTCTCTTTGTAATTCTGATTTAACACCCAATAACTCCTTATACTTTTTTATTTGATATAAAATTAATAATTTCTTATCTTCAGCTTTTTCTTTAACATATAATTGTTCTAGTACTTTAATTTTTTCTTCTATACTTATATTATTCATTAAAATAACCCCTTTATCTCTCCATCAACTAAATCAATATTTTCATAATTAGGCTTCTTAGGTAATCCTGGCATTGTATAAATTTTACCAGAAAGTACGGTAATAAAACCTGCTCCTCTATTTATAATTAAATCTCTTACATGAAGTACATTGTCTTTAGGATAACCTAATAATTTAGGGTCATCACTTATCGAATATTGGGTCTTTGCAACACAAATCGGAAGATAAGATAAGCCTAATTTATCGATAAGCTTTAACTTTTCTTCTGCTACCTCACTATATTCTACATAATTAGAGTTATAAACAAGCTTATTAAGTTTATTTATTTTATTTTTTATACTATCACTCTTATCAACTAAAGGCTTAAAGTTATTTATCTCTTCACATGACTTAATAACCTGATTAGCAAGGTCTATGGCCCCTTCCCCTCCCTTACTATAAGCATCACTTACTTCACAAATATAACCACGACTTTTAACATAATCTTTTATATAATTAATATCTTCTAGACTATCATCAGTAAATTTATTAATACAAACAACTATAGGTACATTATAATTCTTTAAATGATTAAGATGAGCATCTATATTACATATACCAGACTCTAACAAACCATCACCATTATATTTTAAAGCTCTAACAGTCACAACTAAAACAATAGTAGAAGGAGTAATACCAGCGGTAGGACAAACTATATCAAGAAATTTCTCAGCCCCTAAATCACTACCAAAACCAGCTTCTGTAATAACGTAATCAGATAGACTCCTAGCAAGTTTTATAGAAGTAATACTACTACAACCATGAGCAATGTTTGCAAAAGGTCCTCCATGAATAATAGCCGGTGTCCCTTCTAAAGTCTGTACCAAGTTAGGTTTAAAAGCATCTTTTAACAAAACAGTTAAGGCACCCTCTAATTTTAAATCATGAACATAAATAGGTTCATCTTTACTATTAAAACCTACTATTATCCTAGATAATCTATTTCTTAAATCATCTATATCAGTAGCAAGGCAAAATAAAGCCATAACTTCACTCGCTGCTGTTATATTAAAATGTTCTAAATATTCACCGCTCTTACACTCTAATTTAACATCTCTTAGACTCCTATCATTAACATCTAGACAACGATTAAAAGTTACTGTTTTAATATCTAAATCATTACCTTTTTCAATATGATTATAAATTGCAGCGCTAATCAAATTGTTAGCAGAAGTTATCGCATGAAAGTCTCCTGTAAAATGTAAATTAATATCTTCCATCGGTACAACTTGACTATAACCTCCACCAGTCGCACCCCCTTTAATACCAAAAACAGGACCAAGCGAAGGTTCTCTTAAAGCAAGACAAATAGACTTATTAAGCTTATTAAAGGCATCGGCAAGACCAATACTAACAGTAGTCTTACCTTCTCCATAAGGAGTAGGATTAATTGCCGTTACCAAGATAACTTTACCACTTGTTTCTCCCATATCTTTAACTATCTTAGCTTTACTCTTACCATACATCTCTATATCATCTAAAGAAAGATTAAGCTTACTAGCAATTGTCTTAATATCTTCTAATTTTGTATTATGAGCAATCTCTAAATCAGTCATTATATCACCTCTCAAACTATCTCTATTATATGCTAATAAATAGAAAAAAACTAGTCTTAAAAGACTAATTCTTTTTCTTATCAACAACATATCTTTTTAACTTAACATTTTGTAATCCTTCTTCAAAGACATCCCTTGATTCTTCTAATAGTTCTACTTTACTATCATATTCTCTTTCTAAATCATCTAACTGCTTAGCAACCTTTCTATAATATGCATCAGCTAAGTCTTCATTATCATCATATACTTTCTCTAATACCTTAGATAAAGCATAACTAACATAAGACCTTCCTAAATCAAAGCATTCTTCTTTACTAAATGTTTTATCATCTAAAACAAAACCCTCATCTTTCTTACCAATAGTACCATTATTATATGTTAAAGGTTTAGAAAACAACCAAACAGAAGATTTAACTCTAGGTGTATTAGATACATTAAAATAACCATTCTCACTTTCTAACGAACATTTCTTTATAGCTAAATGTTCAACATCACTCAAGCATACATTTTTTATTATTCCCCTAGAATTAGAAAGATTCAAATCAGTTCCTTCATAATTTATAATTTTAATATTATTAGAAGAAACAGAGTAATTTAATCTTTCACTCTTAATGCTTAATTTTTCCAAGGAACAAGAAGAACCACATACATCAACTAGTTCAGCATCAACAATTCTTGCTTCTTTAATATAAGAAGAATATGATACATCTTTTGCCTTTTCTGATGTAACCGAAAATAATAAATTATCACTATCATCATTAAAATTTAATTGTACAAAATCCTTGGAATAAACATGAATATTTCCAAAATTATCAAATTTATCAGTAATTCTAACACTTGCAGTACTAGGTGCATCTATAATACCATTTATCAGAAAATTTCTAAAATGAATATATCTAACATTATCTTTTACAATAAATCTTTTTTTATCTTTTATTAAAAACTCGTTTCTTTTAAAAATATAACTCAACATATTAACTGAATATGTATGATCATCGCCATCTAATTCATAGTAAATTACACTTTCGTTTAATAAATTTAAAATTTTTTTGATTAATCCCATAATATACCAACTTTCTTTTTGTTTTATATTATAAGCAAACATAATTTACAAATCAAGTTCTTTTCTAACTATATTATAAACCTCTCCACTTATATCATCAATACTACGTAACACCCCACCACTACTACATTCTACTACTTTAAAGTTATACTTATCTGCCACATATAAACTATTATCATAGACTTTATCTAAAAAGGCATCATCTTTCTCATTAATATCCCCTTCTACTCCTTCAGTATCTCTATTTTTTCTAAGAGTACTAGCAAAGTCTTTATCTAGTTTTAAAAAGATAACTAAGTCAGGCTTCTTAAGACCAAGTCTATTATATTCATAATCTGTTATATAATCTAAAAACTCATCTCTTTTTTCTCGCTCAAATAGTGATCCTTGATAAATTAAATTAGATGTTGTATATCTATCTAACAAGACTATCTTGCCACTATTTAAAGCATCTTTTAATTCGTTATGATAAGCATAGAACCGATCCATAGCAAAAAAACTACTAATTGCATAAGGACCAATATCTTCTCTTTTGCCTAAATTACCCTTTAAATATTCTTCTACTAAACTTGCTCCTACACTACCATAACTAGGAAAATGATGATAGATTACCTCTTTTCCTGAATTAACTAATTTATTATATAATTCTTTAATTTGTGTAGTTTTACCAACTCCATCACTAACTCCTTCAATTACTATTAACTTTCCCATATCTTAACCTCCTAAAAATATTATAAATGAAAAAAAATAAAATTTATATAAATTTTCGCTATGTACTAGAATTTGCGTGATAATTATAGTCGCTATATATTACATTATAGTCTAATCCACTATAGTTATTATATACATTAGAATATTTAATGTTAGATGTCTTACTAATAGTATTCTTTTCAATCACTTCAACTTGTTCTAATATCTCAGTTGTATAATTTAAATATTTGTCAAACATATACCAGTCTAAATATCCTTGAAGATGGTTTGTTGAAACACCATGGAAATTAGACAAAAACACTTCTAATCCAGAATGTAATGAGTTAATATTTGCTAAACTATCTCCATCTTCATTTGTATATGTACCAGACTTTATTTGAGTCAGATTCCAATCGTTTTCTTTGGCAACGCTTTCATATGAACTCTTACAATCTGTTATTAATTCAGAAACATTTTGCAATTTTGAAGTAAGAGAATTTCTAGCCATTTCTGAAGTAATAGGTCCATTACCTACAATTTCAAGAAAAGTATTATCATACTCATCTATAGCACTTTCAACACAAACTTTATGGCTATTAATTCCTCTTTTACCATTACCTTTTGATTCTCTTGGTTTTGAAAATCGTGGCATATTTTTTTGTTTAGTACCTTTTAAATTTATTGATATATAATATTCATCAACTTCTACTCTGCCATGAAGTTTAATATTTTCCCTTATTTTTCTAAGTACATCTAATATTTTATGCCTTAGAGTAAATGCAGTAGTAACTGATATACATACTAATTTTGCTGTCTTTCTAATGGAAAATTTATCTCTCATACATTCGAAAAACTTTATAAGTTGTTTATACGTTAAATGAGTATGATGAAAAATAGTATTAGATAAATCATTAAACCTTTTATCACAATCTTTACATTTATAAGTTTGAATACCTTTTTTAGTATGTCCGTTTTTAACAACATTACAACTATTACAAATAGGACAGCATACTATATTTTTTTCATTCTTTACTATCTCATAAATAACATTACTACTTTTTTCTTGTTGATTTAAAAGTAAAGTTAATTCCTTAATTAATTTTTCTGCTTGATGTGGTAATAAATTTTCTATATTTAATTCTTCTAACATTTTAAATATACCTAAAAAGTATTTTTGATTAGCCAGCCTTATTATATTCATTTGTCTAGGATGAATTTAAAATTGACTGGCTAATCAAAAATACTTTCCTTTCAAATTCATCCTAGACACTTTTATTATATCACTTCTTGTTCTATCACGCAAATTCTAGTACATAGCGTAAATTTTTAAAATTCAAGAAATTTTTACTCTGAATTTTGTAAATTCCCCTAGCGAATTTACAAAATTGGCTCAAAAAACACCTCGAATTTACAAAATTCATAGTTTGCAAGCTTTTTAAGAAAATGTTAGAGTAAGGCTCGTTAAGAAAAAGGAGGAAAATTTATGAAAAAAATATTATTATTCTTAACTCTAAGTTTTATTTATTTAATAAGTTCAACAACTATTGTAAATGCAAGTACGGATTCTTTCTATGAAGCCGAATATATTGATAATATTTTTATGGTTAGATATGATAAATCTACTCAAACTAAATATTATCAAAAAGCAAGAGTATATCGAAGAACAAGTGATGGAAAACTTGCATACTGTTTACAACCTTTCACTAAGTTTAATCCTAATAATAACTCTTATGAAACAGTATCATCCTTACCAGACATTAATAATGAAACACTAGAAAGATTAAGGGATATTATAGGATTTGGTTATGGATATAGTGGACATTCAAACGATTTAAAATGGTATGCAGTTACCCAATTAATGATATGGCAAGCAGTGGAACCTAATAATGAGTTTTATTTCACAGATACCTTAAATGGAAATAAAATAACAACTTATGATGATGAAATTAATATTATTAATAGCACTATAAATAGCAGTTATATCATGCCAAGCTTTAATAATCAAACATTTTACGGAATAGTAGGAAAACCATTAACTTTTAAAGATACTAATGATATTGTAAAATTTTTTGCAAGACCAAATAATGATGTTGATATAAATAACAACCTAGTTACAGTTACTAAAAAGACCCCAGGTTGTTATGAAGAAACATTTACAAGATATCATAATTATAGTAGTTCTATTCTATTTTACTATAATCCAAATAGTCAACATCTAGCAACTATAGGAAATCCTAATAATAGAGAAGCAAAAGTAAGATATTGTTTTAATGAATTAAAATTAAATATTAAAAAGGTTGATAAAGATACAGGAACAACAGATAGTATTGGTGAAGCATCTCTAAAAGATACAGTTTTTACTCTATATAATAAGAACATGGAAAAAATCACAGATATATCTTTAGATGAAAATATGGAAGCCTCTTTATCAAGCAATGATTTTGATTTAGATTATGGTACTTATTATCTAAAAGAAACTAAGACAGGAACAGGATATCTTCCTAATGATAAAGTATATGAAATAAACTTTACAGGTGATAATCCTACAGTAGATTTAACTATTGAAAATAAAGTTATTGAAAAAGAAGTAACTATTAAAAAGTTATATGGAGATGGTTTACTAATGCAAACAGAACCTAATATTACTTTTGAAATCTATGACAAAGATAATAATCTAGTTAAAAGTATCACCACAGATCAAAATGGGCTTGCAGAGATTACTCTTCCTTATGGTCATTATAAAATAGTACAATCTAACACTACCGAAGGTTATACTAAAATAGAACCATTTGAAATATTTATTAATGATATAGATAAAGATTATTATTACACAATAAATGATTATAAAGAAAAAGAAAAAGAAGAAGTACCTAAAGAGACTATTTCTATAGAAGTACCAAATACAAGTACTGAAGATAACAACTACCACTTATTTAGTTTAATATTACCTACATACTTAATTGTTAAGAAAAAGTTTAGTTAGTATCTTACTACTAACAGTATACTTAGGTAGTTGTCTATTAATATATAATAGTGAAAAAGATATTAAAAGTATTAGTACTGCAAACTTAGAAAGAAATACTAATACTAGTTATATTAGTACAGTAAATAAAGATGAAAATGATGAGATAATTGGTACTCTAACAATAGATAAATTAAACTTATCTAAAAAAATCTATAATATTAACAGTTCTCATAATAATGTAGAAGAAAATGTTACTATTTTAAATGATGATATGAATCTAATAGTCTTAGCAGCTCATTCTGGTCCTGGATATATCGCTTTCTTCAATGATTTAGATAAACTAGAATTAAATGATACTGTTAATTTAACCTATAATAATAAGAAACTAGTATACAAAGTAACTAACATAGAAGAACAACCTAAAGATGGAACTATAGAAATAAATAAAACTGACAAACAAAGATTAATACTAACTACTTGTAGTAAAAAAGATAAAACAAAACAGTTAGTAGTAATAACAAAAAAAATAGATGCCTAAGCACCTATTTTTTTATTACTAACTGATTATCTTTAACATCAAAAGTAACAGTCTCTCCATACTTAATAGTACCTTTAACAAGTTCATGAGCAAGTAAACTCTCAACAGTTTTACTAACTTCACGTTTCAAAGGTCTTGCCCCATAATTAACATCATAACCAGCATCAACTAAATAGTCTTTAGCTTTGTCTGTTAATTTAATATGAATATCATTCATAGATAAACGTTTCTCTATATCAGAGATAATCTTATCAAGAATTTGATAGATTACATCTTTAGTAAGAGGTTTAAAGACAATAATCTCATCTACACGGTTAATAAATTCAGGTCTAAAGTGACTTCTTACTTCATCCATTACTTTACTAGTATCTCCATCTAATATATATTCACTACCAAGGTTAGATGTCATAATGATAATAGTATTTTTAAAGTCAACAGTTCTACCATTAGAATCAGTTATTCTACCATCATCAAGTATTTGAAGTAAAAGGTTAAGAACTTCAGGATGAGCTTTCTCTATCTCATCAAATAGTACTATACTATATGGATTACGTCTTACTGCCTCAGTTAACTGTCCCCCTTCTTCATAACCAACATAACCTGGAGGAGAACCAATTAAACGTGATACACTAAACTTCTCCATATATTCACTCATATCAATACGAACCATATGCTTCTCATCATCAAAAAGTTCATAAGCAAGAGTTCTTGCTACTTCTGTTTTGCCAACTCCAGTAGGACCTAAAAAGATGAATGAACCAATAGGTCTATTAGGGTCTTTTATACCACTACGAGACTTAATTATCGCTTCACTAACTAAATGTAGAGCTTCATCTTGACCCATAACACGTTTCTTCATACTATTCTCAAGATTAAGAAGTTTCTCTTTCTCACTACTAACTAACTTACTTAAAGGGATATTAGTCATCTTAGAAATAACACCAGCGATATCTTCTTCCGTAACATTATCACTTAAAAGTTTCATTTCATCTTTATTTTTTAACTCTTCAAGTTCTTTCTCTAACTTAGGAATAGTACCATGTTGAAGTTTAGCAGCCTTTTCTAAGTCATACTTATTTTCAGCTTGTTCTAACTCAAAACGAGCCTTCTCAATCTCTTTCTTCTTAGATTGTATTTTATCATTAAGACTTTTCTCTTCTTCCCAAGCCTCTTTATATTCCTTCTCTTTAGCTTTCAACTCTCCTAACTCTTTATCTATCTCATCTTTACGTTTAAGAGATAATTGGTCTTTCTCTTTCTTAATCGCTTGTCTTTCAATTTCAAGTCTCATAATCTTACGAGTTAAAGAATCAAGTGCATTAGGAACAGAGTCCATTTGTACACGAATAGTAGCACATGCTTCATCTACTAAATCTATCGCTTTATCTGGTAAAAATCTATCAGTAATATAACGATTAGATAGTGTTGCCGCTGCAACTAAGGCTTTATCATGAATAGTAACTCCATGATGTATTTCAAACTTTTCTTTAAGGCCACGAAGTATAGTTATTGTATCTTCTACACTAGGTTCTTTAACAATAATCTTTTGAAAACGTCTCTCTAAAGCCCCATCTTTCTCAATATACTTACGATATTCATTTAAAGTAGTAGCACCAATAACATGAATCTCTCCACGAGCAAGCATAGGCTTTAAGATATTAGAAGTATCCATCGCTCCCTCAGTATTACCAGTACCTACTATCATATGAATCTCATCGATAAACATGATAATAGAGCCTTCACTCTTCTTAATCTCATTTAAGACTTTCTTAAGTCTCTCTTCAAACTCACCACGGTATTTAGCACCTGCAACCAAACTTGCCATGTCAAGTTCCCAAATAGTTTTATTTTTAAGACTAGCAGGAACATCTCCACGTTCTATACGAAGAGCAAGTCCTTCAACAATAGCAGTTTTACCAACACCAGGTTCACCAATTAAAACAGGGTTATTCTTAGTACGACGAGAAAGTACCCTTGTTATACTACGAATCTCTTCATCACGACCAATAACTGGGTCAATCTTACCTGCTTTAACCGCTTCATTTATATTACGACCATATTTTTCTAATACATTCTCATTTTCTTCATTTGGATTTTGATACATAATACATCTCTCCTTTCATACACAAACATATTATATAATAGATATTAGCACTTGTCAAGTAAGAGTGCTAATTATTTTTAAAAAGAAAACTAGATTATTCTAGCCTTCATATTTAACTTATAACATATGGATTACTACTACTTCCATCACCGGATGTTATTTTGATATTAGCTTTCAGAAATACAACAGGATATACATCAGAAGAATAAATACCAGCATTAGTAAAATTTAAATTATTTTGTACTATTTGAAACACATTAGCAGGAAAAACTGACAAAGAAGTAATTGTCCATTCCATATATGAATTACCTAACCAGTTATTATTATAGCAGTCACTTTCCCAATTATATAATATGGTATTTAAGCAAGAATTCCTATCAGTAGTAGTTCCTCCACTTGTAGCATACCCATAATCTGAGGGGTACATTAATCCAACTTTTCCTATCCAGTATGTACTTCTTCCTTCATATACATCTGTTCCCCTTTCTCTTTCATAAATCATTGGTGTTGTTACATCATCATATGTACTACTTCCACCCAAATACCACACACTATTATCTACCATACCCTTAGCTATGTCCCCTAAAGAATTAGTAAAGTAATCACCAGAATTTAAAAACGTATTTAAAGTTGCGTTAGGCCAATCATTAGTTTTATTTGAATTCCAAAAATACCTACCAATAGATTCATCTCTTATTAACTTTAACCTTTGTTCCATTTTACCTGTTCCATCATCGACATTAAAAACTCCTATTATTCTCCAAGTTTCATTATTAAAAGTTACATAGTTATTAGGATCACTTCCTATATATCTATAATCAGTTAAAGCTTCTGTTTGTTCTGTAGCAGGATGTGTAAATGTCCACATCTCTTTTTGTTGTTCACTTGTTGCACTATTATAATCTAAATCTTCAGCATTTACTTTAACAAGCAATGTATCAACTGCTGTAGGTGGCTTTTCTCCTGCTTTACCATAAACATTTATTTGGACTGTAAATTGTAAATTTCCTCCATCGCCTTGAGGATTATATCCTTCATCCACATACATTCTTAATCTATAGTTATTACTTTCACTAGAGTTCATACTACTTGTATATAAACTCATCTCATTTGCAGGTCTTCCTGTATAAGTATTTTCACTTGTCTCTTCATTATATGTCTCTGGAGTCATTAATCCATCTTCATTATCTCCATTTAACTTTGTTAAATATAACTTAATATACTTTCCATCTATCTTTTTAGCTCCACTATCTGTTATATCTTTTGCACTTATCTCATAGTTAATATTAACATCTCCTGTTATTTCACTACTTATACTAAAATCAAAGTATTCTCCAGGGTTTAATCTTACCATACCTGTCTTATCTGTTGTTGGTAAGGCTCCTGTTAAGTTTATAGTATTATCTGTCTCTTTATAAGTCATGGTTATCGCACCTGTTGTTATAGTATTTATACTACCTGTTCTACTATAATTAAAAGCAGCATAACTCACTCCTACTATTGCAATTACCATTACTACTAACACTACTATTATTACTATGTTTTCTCTTTTTTTCATTCTTTTTATCACTCCTTCTACTAGTATCGCCCAAATTTATATCTTCATACCAAAGTTTAAGTTCAATAGCAGCAAAATATAGTTATATTTGACATCCCATCAATCTATCTTAAACTATTCTTATATCTAAAACTATTATAGCACATTTTCGTCTATTTCCCCAAGAAATTTTATCTTACTACCAAATAATGAAAAAATTAAATTGGTGAAGAAAAATGATTATTAAAAATTTAAAATATACAAGAGAAAACTTAGGTTTAAAACAAAAAGATTTAACTACGCTTTTTAATGTAACTTACTCTACAATATCAGGATGGGAAACAGGGAAAGATACAATACCTCTAAAACAATTAATTAAGTATGCTAATAAATATAATTTTAGTCTAGACTATCTATTTGGCCTAACTAAGACAAATAAAGAATATTTACCCTTAGAAATAGATTTAGATACTATATCTAAAAACTTAAAAACTATTAGAAAACAAAACAAAAAGACTCAAGAACAAATCGCTAAAGTCTTAAATACAAGTTCAGGTGGTTATGCTCACTATGAAAACTCTAGATACTTAATACCCACCAATTTTATCTATAGCCTTGCTCTTTATTACAAAGACTTCTCTATAGATGAAGTCTTAGGAAGACAAGAAATAAAAGAAAAAGTATATAACTAAAACTATATACTTTTTATTATTCACTTACAACACTAATAGCAGTCTGTAACATTGTATCATTATCATATGTAAGAGTCTCCCCTTCTTGTAATACAGTCTCAACTCTATCTGTAGGAACAACTCCTTTATCATTAACCCAATTACCATCAGGGGTTAACCATTTTTGTACTGTATATTTAATAGTATCTCCACTATTTAAATCACTTGCAGACTGTACTGTTCCTTTACCATAAGAATTAATTCCCACTATATGAGAACCATAACTTTCTTTAAAGGCACTAGCAAGTATTTCTGATGCACTAGCACTCTCATCATTAATAATCACACTAACAGGATAATCTCTATCAACACTTTTCTTAGTACCATAAACTTTCTCTGTCTTATTCTTAGCTTGTAATTGATATAACACCTGTTTCTTATTTAAAAATAAAGATAATATATTCTTAACTTCAGATAAATAACCTCCAGGATTATCTCTAACATCTATAACTAATCCTTCTATATTATTTTTCTCTAACTTCTTTAAAGCACTATTAAACTGTTTATAAGAATTACTATTAAATATATCTATTTTAATATAACCTATTTTTTTATTATTACTCTCATATATTTCACTATCAACAACAGGAGTCTCTATAGTATCTTTACTAAGTTCAAAACTAAGTTCTTCTCCCTCACGATTAACTGTTATTTTCGCTTTCTTCTTATTATTAATCATAGAAACAACTTCTGTTAAGCTCTTTCCATTAATATCAGTATCATTTACTTTAATAATAATATCCCCTACTTTAATTCCAACTTTACTAGCAGGACTATCTTCAAAGACATTTCCTACACTAACAACTCCATCTTTAAGCATTACTTCTATACCAATTCCATCATAAGTACCACTTAACTCTTCATTAAAGTCATCACTTGCATCTCCACTAAAATATGTTGCATAAGGATCATCTAAGTAATTAATCATTCCTTGTATTCCCGCATCAATAAGTTCTTCTTTATCAACATCTTCATAATAGTTATTAACAATATTATCATAAGTACTAACAAGTTCATTTAACTCATCATTACTAGAAGAATTATCACTAAACACAACAAAGTTAACTATATTACCTAAAAGGAAACCAAACATAATAGCAATTATCATGATAATAATAACTTCAGAAAAATTAAAGCCACTTCTTCTTTCTACAATTATTTCTCTAACATTACTATTGTCATCAATTTCTTCTTTAGTAGTAATATCTTCTATAATATTTTCTTTATCATTATTCTTTTTCTTTTTAAACATTAGTATCACCCCACTGCTTTAATTTTATCACAAATAAAACAATATCTAAAGAAAAAATATATATGTTTAATTCATCTTTACACTTACTAATGTAATAACTACATTAGCTAGTGCAAATATATTACATTTTTATTGACATCTTTTATCTATTATGATACATTATAGACAGATGGGAGACTTGTATAAAAGATGGAGAAAGGAGAAATATGAAAAAAATTAAATTTATATGAATTTTGTAAATTCAAACAATTTTTGATATGAATATTTCAAATTCCTCTAGAGAAAATAGTAAATTGAAGCCTTATTTTCTTTGAATTTGCAAAATTACCTTTTTGCAATGATTTATAGACTATGCTATAACACTTGCAAGGAGGTTCTATGATAAAAAAACGAATTAAAAATATTCCAGAAAATGCCTCTAATGAAGAAATTAGAGAGTATATGATATCTAATAACTTTGTCTATGAAGGAACACTTGATAGTGTTTTTAAAGCTATTATGGGTAAATGTCTTTTATATTTAGGAGATTTAATATCTAAACTAACTGGACTTGACAAATATTTTATTATTAAAAACTTTAAAGAACAAAATGTTGAATATAAAATAGCGAATGCTTTAGAAAAAAAGAAAGTATCAGACTTTATCTTTAAATTGCCAGGCTTTATTATTAACTTAGAATGTAATCGTGAATACTGGGACGGTTTAATAGAACGAAATGATGCCTATTTTTGTAAAATAAAAGCTGAATTATTAAGTAAAGGTGAAGAGTATAGTAAGAAAATAAAAGTAATCCAGATAAACTTTGATATGTTTGATAACTTTGAAAAATGTTTAGGAAAAGAAAATATCTCTAAATTTTACATGAAAAATAATGAAAATATAATAGAAACAGAAACTAGCGAAAAGATCCATATAGATATGATGAAAAGTTATAATAAGTATCTTAATGGAGAAGAGTTAACTAAATTAGACAAGGAATTAGTAATATTAATGTTAGATGATTATCTAGAAATTAAAAAAATAGCGGAAGGAGACGATGAATTAATGGAAGTAGCCGAAAGATTATATGAATTAACAGATAACATTGATAATATAGGGCTTTATGACCCTGAAAAAAGAAGAAAAGAGGAAGAAGCTTTAAAAATAGAGTATCATAGTAATATTGCTAGAGAAGAAGGAATTGAACAAGGTGCTAGTAATGAAAAAAATTCTATTGCTAAAAATCTTCTTAATATAGGTATGCCTATAAAAGATATAATGAAAGCAACAGGTCTTTCAAAAAAACAAATAAATATGTTAATGTAAAAAAAGTCCTTATATATCAATATATAGGACCTTTTTTAGTATTAACTATTTAAAAAACTTGTAATTTTATTAGTATCAGTAATAGTCTCTGTAACTTCACCATCTTCAAACTTAAGTAAAGTATTCGCTTTAACTCTCAAACTACTAGCATCATCTGTAACAATATCTCCATCAGTAACATATTTCTTATTCATACCATTAGATAGATCAACACTATATAGTTTAGTATCACTATTATTTAACTGATAAGAACTTATTAAAGAACTAATAGTAGAATACTGATCACTAGAATCATAATATATTACATAATACTCTCCATCACCTTGATTAAAAGATTCACCTGCTAATATCTCATCATATTGAATAGCATTCTCTGTAACTTTTTCTTCTTCAGTATCTTTACTAAGTATTAACGTAGTTAAAAAATACATTCCCACTAATAAAAGCGCTGCAACTACTATTATTATAATAGTTTTCTTAACCTCACTAGGTAATCCCTTTTTACTATTTAAATAATCTCTTTTCATATACATCATTACCTTTCGTTACATCTCTAATAATATCATAAACAAAAGAAAAAATAAACACTTTCGTGCTTATTTCATTGTTGGTAAAACGTTTATAGAATTAGCAACTTCTAAGAGTTCATCTTGATTCATTACATCACTCACTAAATAATAATTAATACCACCACTTGTAAAATTAATAGAATTATCAGAAAGTACTCCAAAACTATCCATAAACATAACAGGTTCACCCATCGTTGGTATAACCGTAAATTCATCCATTGCCTTAACAGTCTCTTCTACAAGTAAAAATGGTTTATCCCCAGAAAAAGTAAGTATAACTCTCTCTCCACCAGAGATATCAACTTTCTCTTCATTAGCAAGTTTAGTACCTTCAGGAAGTACTAAAGGATAAACAACATCATCTATCGCACTAGTCTCTACAGCCTCTTCTTCTGTACTAACCGTACTCATTATCGTATCTATTTCAAAGTAATTTTTTTTAAAACTAGGACTAAAATCAATATCTTTTACTTTTAATGTCATATTAGGAACATCATCACTATCTAAAACAATCGCTTCTTTAAGTTTTAAATCTTTATCAAATGTAACTTTTTGACTAACTAAGCTTCTATTATTAGGATAATTAACATTACTTGTAAACACATAATCTTTATCATCTTTTTTAAAAGTTCTCTTATCATCATTTTCTAAATCGCTTATTATAGATTGTAATAAATAAACTTGTGAATTATTATAAGGCCAATCACTTTGAAACTTAAAACTTTTATTTAAACTAGGTGTTAAAACCCTGACACGCGAGAGTTTAACCTTTTTATATTTTTTTAAAGCCTCTTATGGCTTAGTCCTCTTTAATTTCAAAATCTAATAACTGATTACATACATCTTCATATACATCTTGTGAATACTTGATAGTATCAATTAAATATTGTTTATCATTATCATATTCTTTTAAACCTCTCATATAATAAGGTCTATCTTTATCTAATATAATAAATGGCATAATATTATTTTTCAAACACTCTTTAAACATTATCATTCTGCCAACACGACCGTTGCCATCTCCAAAAGGGTGGATTCTCTCAAACCTAACATGAAAATCTATTATATCTTCAAGTGTTACTTTCTTTAATTTTAAATAATCGTTAAGTAACTCATCAATATCTTTTTCCACATCTTTAGGCTCACTTGTTTTAATGACGTTTACTATTCCTATTATATTAGGAACTACTTTAAAGCCCCCAACATTATATCTAGGATCATCTTCATCACTTGTGTTTCTCTTTAAAATCTTATTCATCTCTATCATCATTTCTTTTGAAAGAGGTTTATCTACATTATCTAACATATAATCAAATAACTTAAAATGATTTTTAGCTTCGGTTAAATCATCTAACTTAATCACATCATCACTCTTTGGAATAAAACTAGAAGTATCAAATATTGCTTCAGTTTGTTCTTCTGTTAATCTACTTCCCTCTATCTTGTTAGAATTATAAGAAAAATTAACTTGTGAAAAATGATAAATATTTCCTTTAAATTTTGATTCTTTTTGTTTAACTAATTCGTGTTTGATTTTTTGTACGTCCATTCATCTCACATCCTTATATATTATACTAGCCTAAACTTATAATAAATATCGATATTTTTATCTTCATCAATTTCGATTCTATCAATAAGTGTTGTAATGAGAGCTCTAGTAGGTTTTTCTAGTTTTAAAAACTCTTCTATTTTTTGTGCATAGTATTTATCATCAGTAACATTTGTATTTTCAAGATTCTTTAACTGCTCTTTATAGAGGTTAATTTCCTTTTCCTTATTCTTTATGTCAAGAGTAAAATTATTATATGTTCTTTTATACATCTCTAAAGTTATATTACCATCTAACTTATCATTATAGCAAACATCAATTTTTCGTTTTAAATTTTCTATCTCGTTATCTAACTTATTAATCTCATAAAGTATTTTGTTTTTCTTGTTTTTTAATTTATCAGAATTTTTTAAAGCATTCTCTAACATATTAGTATTAATATATTCCCTGCACATTCGCCTTAACTCTTTTAAAACAATTTCTTCAATTTCAAAATACTTCACACTATGAGGAGTACATACTCCTTGATGTTTTCTTTTAGCCCAGTAATTACAATTACCATATATTCTAGTAACCTCTCCATATTTTTTAGTTACACGGTTTTGAGCTCTAAAACCAAAAGTATGACCACACTCTTTACAAAAAATAAGTCCACGAAGTAATAAACTATTAGTAATGCCATCTCCTTTAAAACGATTTTTATTGCTTTTAAACATATTCTGTACTAATTCAAAAGTTGCCTTATCTACAATAGCTGGTACAGCATTCTCACATACAATCCAATTATCTTCTCTTGTATGAATACGTTTTTTAGACTTATAATTAATTTTCTTTTGTTTGCACTGAGTAAGATTACCAATATAAGTTGGACAGCAAAGTATATCTCTTACTGTTCTCGTTGCCCAAACACCATAATGATAATTATTTTGTCCTATCTTCATATTTTTATGTTGACTAGGAGTGGGAATTTTCTCATTTGTTAAAGTATCACATATTGTTCCAAGTGATGAACCATTTGCGAACATATTAAATATTCTTCTAACAACTTTAGCAGCCTCTTCATCGATTATTAACTTATGTTTATCTTCCTCACTCTTCTTATAGCCATAAGGAGCATAAGCTCCAACAAACTGACCATTTCTTTTTTTAGTATATAAAGAACTTCTTAGTTTATTAGATATGTCTTTAACATACATATCATTAAAAGCACTTTTAAATACTAACATATCATTAGCAGAAGAATTTTTTGCTGTATCAATTCCATCATTAACAGCTACATACCTAATTCCATGTTCTGGAAAATACTTTTCAACATAATAACCAAACTCAATATGATCTCTTCCAAGTCTTGATGTATCTTTGGTAATAATCATATTGATTTTTTTATCTTCGCAGTCTTTAATCATTCTTTTAAAGCCATCTCTATCAAAAGTTGTTCCAGAAACTCCATCATCGACATACTCATCCACAAAAAGTAAATTATTATCTCTAATATAATTTAAAAGCAAATCCCGTTGCGTTGATATACTACCACTTTCACCTAACCTCTCATCTTCTCTAGATAATCTTAAATATATTCCTACCTTATAGTCGTCCGTTATCATAACATCTCCTCTATAAGTCTAAGATTATATCCGTATCTATTATATCATTAAATTTTAAATCTTCGTCTAAAAAAGATAAGAAAAATGAACTAATTAGTTCGTCCAAAGTAAGAGCATTATCATCAAATATATTATTTACCTTATATTTGTCCATATTCCACCTCATTAAATGTATATGAGGCACGTCTTAAAATATTTTGTCTTGTTTTGCTATCTATATTAATTTCTCCTTTCCTTATATTATTAATAAAAATTCCTCATAATAATTTCAAATCCTTTCTATTTATATTCACTTAATAAATTTTCCATTTCTTTTTGTTCTTCTAAAGTTGCAGGTGTGCTTTCACACCTACTACCATCCCAAATTAAAACACCATCAACATCTTCTCTGATATGTGGTGCTTTCCTACCTTTTATTATTTCTTCCGAATTGTTTGCTACATCAGTAACAGTAATAAAACTTTGTATTTTTTTATTTCTATCTATATAAGAGTTTAAATAACCCTTAACATAAATCTTATTACCTTTTATAAAATAATCTTTATAAATATGATAAAGCTCTCTTGCTATATTTAAACTAACATATACATTTTTATCTTCTTTAATAGTATATTTTCTTGTAGTAATTCCAAACTTAATATATTTATCATTTGTATCAGTAACAGCATTAATAATACCTGATACTAATACTTTATTAAAATTTATATCATTATTCATTAATCAGATCCTTTCTATTTTTGCTTTTTAAATATAATTAAAATAATTTATTTTATATTTTTATTTATTCTTTATTATATGGTGGAAATATATTTCTAGTGGACTAGCAATTTTCTTCTACACCTATGGAAGTATTTTTCCGCCCCGTTTCTGTAACATATAATTTTCTAGTATGATTAATATATTCTATTTTAATTAATTCCTCTTTCTTTAACTTTGCTAAAGCTGATGTTATAGTTCTTTTAGATACATTAATTCTTTTAGCCAAATATTCATTACTGGCAAAGCAATCATTTCCTTTATAATTTAAAGAGCAAATCATTCCCATTACAAGTTTTTCTGTTGAGTTCAAATTTTTATTTTCACAAACGATGTTAGGAACAATTATATATTTCAAGTTATATCATTCCTCACATCTCCATTGTTCTATCTAATTCTTTTAATTCTTCTTCATAAACTACATTCTTATTTTCTTTATCATAACTGAAATATAACACTTCGTCATTTTTATCAGTAACTTTTATTTTATTACTATCTACTAAATAAATCTTAAATTCACTAACATTAAGATTCTTCTTTAAATAATCTAAAATATAAAATTGTGATATAGTATCAACATTACTTTTTAAAATATCTTCATCGTTAAGTCTTTTCAAATAATCATTCTCCTTTCTATTTTAGGCAACAAAAAAACCTGTATTCACTACAAGCACTCCATCAAAACAGCAATATTCCCCATAGGGCTTATTTTAAATCCTCCCTTTAGGATTATCTTTAATTCATCTTATTCTCATAAGATAGGTACTAACATAAGCCTTATATCTTACTGTACCTTACTTAACTAACGCTTGGTAGCTCTTTAGTTAAGAGTTATGGTATACATACCATTGGAATATTCTTGATAAACTAGATATTTTGCTTGTTCTAGCTTATCGAGACTTTTCCTCAAACCCTTGTTAGTAATTCTAACGGTTTGTTGTATCTCCCCTACATTTATATCTGTAAAGTATCTATTATAGCCTTTACTATAAATGTAAGAGTAGATATACTTGGCTTCCTTTGGAATAGATTTATCTTTCCAAATAGCCTGCGGTACTCTTAGCTGATCTTTAATCATTCATAGATTTTCTCCTCTCTTATAATTTAATTAACGAATATTAAGAAACGTTAATTTTTTTTAACACAATATTAATATACATGATAATTACGAACTTGTCAACTTTTTTTTGAAACAAAACTCCAATATTGTTGATTTTTTTTAACATTTATGCTATTATTGTTGCATAAGGAGGTCAAGATGCAAGAAAAAAAAGTTGGCGAAATTATTGCAGAAGCAAGAGAAAAAGCTGGTTTATCACAAAGACAACTTGCAAAGATTGCTAATATAAGTAATGCTCAACTTTCTAAAATAGAATCTGGGGAAATTGAAATACCTAATCCTAAAATGTTAAGAAAAATATGTGATCACATAGATGCTAACTATCAAGATTTAATGTATATGATAGGTTTAGGTATGGAAGTAAGTCCACTTAACCCTTTTATAAAAAACTATTATTCTAAATTAAACAAAGAAGAATTATATGAGGCAAGATTAAATGTTTTAGGGAGTATAAACAATTCAGAAAAATTAGTAGAATCTTGTAAAGAGAACTTAAATAAAGAAAACATTACTGAAAAAGAAAAAGAATTATTATTACATACAATAGAAGATACAGAATATCAAATTAATACATCAAGGGAGATTATTAAACTTATTGAAAGTATAGAAATAAAGGAGAGAAATAAAAATGCGAAAAACTAAAATTTTAAATAGCTTATTAGTTGTATTTAATATTTTAATTATTACTAGTCTAATTATAGCTTTAATAATTAAAACTAAACTTGCCTATTCTCTATATTGGTTTATCGTACCACTACTTATTTTACTTTTAATATTAATAATTATAGAGTGGAGCAAAAGAGGAAAAGACTCTGACATAGATAAATCAAAAATAATTCAAAGGTCATTTGATGACACAACTACTCTATCAACTGTATTTTATGGAATAATTTATCTAATTATTATGTTTATTGATACCTTTAATGAAAATATAAAAAAATAGTCCTTATGTATTAATTGGCTTCTTTGTAATAACAATAATATATGAATTATTTATCTATTTAGCTATTAATAGTGCGAACAAAGAAACAGCCAAATTATTAAATGAGCAACACCATAATAAATAATTCATAAGAAAACAACCTAGTGTCATCAAAGCACATAGGTTGTTTTCATTTAAAAAAGATGTGGCACGTTTTGTTCGCTTTAGCGAATGAAAGTGGCGATAGTCTTTTTCTTTTTTATGAAACGCAAGTTGAAATAAAAAAGGCACTATATTACTACATACAATTAATACACATCTAGTAATATAGTGCTTAAATGGGGTTTCAAAAGGGCTCTCCCTTTGCACACTACGATATTGGCTCTGCCAATATCGTAGTGTGTTACTAACTCGCCTAAAGAGTTAGTTTCTTCTTAAATAAAATGGACTAAAACAAATTTAAAATACTCCTTTACAAATTGCAACTTATCTTTTATTATATTATTCTAGCATGAATGGTATTTACTAGTAATTAACGCAATAACTTCATATTTATCAATTCCTAATAATTTTAATGAGCGTATATCAGAATATATGCAAAAACTATCATAATCATTTTCCGTAATATTAAATCCTAAGTCTTCTATATAAGCATAAAAAGAGTTATCATTTTTAAACTTTGCTAACATTTTTTCTTCATCTAATATTTCACATATACTTAATAATTTGTCTTCAATAAATAAGTATTTTGATTTATCTTTCCTAAATAAATCTACAAATTCATTAGCATTATTAGGCACTTTAAAACCAATACTATTATGTATACTATTATAAATATTTTTAATCTTGTTGTTTGTCATAACATCACCATTCTTTTTAAAATTTTTAATAAAACCATTTTTCTTACTTCTTTATTTCATAAACATTTAAAAATTCCTCTACAACATCTAACTTTAATAACACTTGTAATATAGATTTAATCTTATCACGAGACATATTCTGAAAATACTTATCTTTAAATCGCATATTATCAATACTAGACCCATTATCATTTTTTAATAAGAATTCAAATGTTTTAAGTATTTCATACCATTCAGCTTTTTTTTTGCAAATCATCATCAAAAAAACTATCAATTTTATTTTTTATATTTTTTAGACGAATGATATAATCAGAATTTTGACTAAAATATAAATTTATACATTTTTTCATTTGACATTTAATATAATCTTCGGTATTTGCCTGTTCCATTTTATATTGATTCTCTATTTCCTTTTGCCTATTATACAATTTTAAGTACCCTGAAGTATTTTTCAGATTATCAATAATTGTGTCAATGTATGCTAAACTATCATCTTGTTCATTTATTTTTTTTCTTAATTTCTCAATTCTATCCTTAATTTGATTTCTTTTTGAAACTTGCCAAAAACTCAAACACTCTAATTGTTTATTTTCATTAGTAATTTGTTTTTTTAATATTTCCTTATTATCAGTAATTTCCAACATTTTATTTTGAATATTGCGTAAATATTTTATAGTAACATCTAACTCCTCATCATTAATAGAAGTTAGCAAATCAACCAAACTATTTACAAAATCACTCTCTAAAACATATATGTTCAAATTAGATTTTTTTACCATAAATTTTATAAATCAAATCCAAACATTCCTCTTTTTTTCTTACTTGTTCACTTGTAAACTGCATTCTTTCTATTATAGCTTGATAATCACTTATAACCTCATTCAAGTCCGCACTTCGATTATAATATTTATGACTAATAGCTTCATTAAAATAAAAATTTTTGGTAGGTTCAATTTTTTTAGAACCATAGTTATATTCAAATAATTCAAATTCATAAGGTCTAGAAAAATTGGCATAAAGCTCTATCTTGTATTTTTCTACACAATAAGAATGTACTTTATTTTCATTTTTCATGGTAGCAGCTGCTCCAATAATAGCTCCAGTAGATCCAGCAATAACTCCTCCAGCAATTGCCCCCTTCACAACGTCACCTTGCTTTAAGCTACTTTCATAAGTCCCATTCATATTATTGTTTTTCAAAACAATTTCAACCTTATTAATTGGAATAACATAAACTGTTAAACTATCCTCTAAAAATTTGATTCTTGAAAATTTATTTTTTTCATTATCTACAAAAGTATGATTTACAAGAACATTAAATATGAAATTATCATCAAATAAAAACCAACCACAAGAGTATAAAACCATATGGAAATTCAAATCTCCTAATTTTTTCATAAATTCTTGATCAAAGTGTAAGTTAAAATTATATTCACCTTTAAAAAGCTCTTGTATTTTTCTTAATTTTACAAGTATGCTTTTATTAGCTTTTAACATATCAGTTGGCAATGCTAATTCACGTAATTTGATTTCTCTATTTGTCATATTTTTCTCACCTATTCTCTTTTGCTATATTATATCATTTAATTGCAATCTCCAATATAATGATAATTTGTCGTTTGCTTTCTCTAAATTATAATATTTTCCATCTTATTTGGAATTTTATCTACATTTTTACCTATAATCACAAAACAATTTTCTTATAAAAATTAATAGTCTTTAATTATTTCTTATTCTTATTCAACAATTGAAAATTTACTTGTTCTTTCATCTAAACAAATTAATTTTCCATCTCTTTCTTCACGTCTACACAATGCTCGGAGTTTAAAATGACTTATACTACTTAAAATTTTGCTTTTCTGCATCATTTCAGGCACGGTCATACTTCCATATTCTTTTAAGACATTATATATTTCTTGACATAGTTTCTGATTTTCTAATGAAATATCAGTTTTAGGTGTTTTGTTAATAGTGCTAGCAATTGTTTCATTTTTTCTTCTTGGTATTCCATTATAAACATTATCTATAATATCTTCGGGCTTTAACAAATTTTTGTCCATTAATTGAATACAAAGAACCTTGATCTTTTGCATTGATAATTTTGCAATTCTTTCATCAGCTTCCATTAATTCAACAATACGCATAGGTTTATTGTTACTCTTAACTATATTTAAAATTATTGTTTGTAATTCTTCATTTTCAGCCACTATTCTTTTTTCTCTTTCAGGACGAGTGAATTTTGAATAAATAAGCCGGTTATAAGAGTTTAATGTTCTATTATCAATCAATTCTTTACTATCATAAAATTCATAATATAATGTATTATTTTCCAAACTTAATTTTAATTTATATTTATCATCACGCATTGTTTTTCTAACTATATCTTCAATTATTTCTGATTTATATCCTAATGCTTGCATATATTTAGTTAGCTCTTCACTTGATGTTTTCCCATTAACTTTTATAAAACTCTGACATTCAAGCATTACATCATCATCACAACATAATTTAGAAGCTCTGCTATTCTTTTTAGTTTGATTAATTTTTTCTAAATCCCAACCAGCATTTGGATATTTATTCTTCATTCTATTAACTCTATCAATAAAATATGTATCTTCAGAATCTTGAGTGTTCAAAGCAAAATCTAATTCCATTTCCTCATATTGATGCATACATTTATTTAATGTATGTCCACAATCGCCACAATGATAATATATAGTTTCATTACCACTAGCTCCACCAACTATCGCACCAGTAGTACCAAATAACATTCCACCAAGCATTCCTTTTTTTTGATTAAAACCTTCTTTTTTTCTTTCCACTACAACTCTTGTACTTCCACATACTGCACATCTCATATTATTACACACTCACTTTACAATAATTATTTTGAATTTAATACTCATAATTTCATCGTTCTTTAGTTAGTTCATTGATTATTTGTTGTTTTTTATCTAGATAATGATTAAGTTCATCTTCTACATCACGCTTTTCCTTTTCTATTTCATCAATTTGCAAATTCATTTGTTTTAACATTTCATCTTTCTGTTGTTTAATTTCATACTCTAAATTATTTTTTGTTTGCTTTTTTTCTTTTATTATAGTATTTAATCTATTTCTATCTTTAATTTTAAATAAACTTAATTTACTTAAATCATCAGTCAATTTTAAAATTTCATTATCTAACATAATCAATTTTTCTTCATCTTCTAATTTTACATTGTATTTTTCTTTAATTTTATTGATTAAAGGTGCATTTTGATTATCTAACTTTTTAATCTCTTGATTAGTTTTTTCAATAATATTCCCTAATTTTTTCCAATTCTTTATTTAGTGCATCTCTTTCTGAAGAATGCTCGCTCCAATATTTTTCCCATTTAATCTTTGAGGCAACATAACTATCCAAATCAGACATTTGATTTAAAATATAATCATGATTTTTCAAATATTCTTTCGCATACTCTCCAATCATAAATTTATCATAATTTTGAGCTTCATTTAAAAAATCCCATATTTTTCCCCCCATCATTGCTATTTGTTTCAAAAGTAATACTTATCTTACTTTTTAACATAAATAATTTTGTAATAAATCTATCAATTTTTACTTGAAAATGTTTTTGATGCACTATTCATTTCATTATTTCTTTTCATTTCATTTTTTAAATTATGATTTATTGCTGACGCAGCACCTGCAATACTACCAACAGTTCCACCCAACAATCCACCAACTACACTTCTACCAACTACACTTGCGGATGAAGTTGGTCTTAAATTCAAATTTGCTAAATTATTAACTGTTCTTTCTTGTGTATAATGATTATTGCTCAGATCATCATATGGAGAAAGTACACCATATATACTAGAAATGGGTTCATTATCTAAATTTTTTATACTCTCCTGCAAAAAGAAAATTATATTTATTTAATAATACTAAATAATCTGAATCTAATTTTTGACTAGAACAAATCAATATATTAACATCATCAAAATTTTCAAAATACTGTATTATATTTTTCTCTAAATAAAAAGATAAGATGTTTTTGTTTTTTCTTTTTAATTGACAAGATAGATTCATAATTTCATGCACGTATGGTGCCAATATAATCTCTGCACTTTTATTCCAATTATTAATATCTTCCTTTATCATATTATAATTGCTTTTTATAATTTCCAAATCACCATGATTATATACAATAGCATTATCATATATATTTAGACCAGTTGCTTCCCAATCCGTAATCAACACATCAACTTTATATTTTCTTTTAAAGTCATCTAAAAAGATAAAATCATTATAATCTTTTAATAATCCTTTTAGAACTAATGCAACTATCCACCCAGCAATAAACTTGTTATTTTTAATTAAATGATAATTTGGATCTTTAGTTTTAATTAAATATTTCATTCTTTTGACAATATCACTGAAAAATATACTAAAGTGTTTATCTTCCTCAAAAATTTTAATAAGTAAACTGGTAATACTACGTTCCAACTGTTCTATTGTACAATTTGAATCCACAATTTCTAAATTATATGTTACTAATTCATCATTAAGGTCTTTCAAATAAACGTCAAAACATTCTGATTTATATTTCCTTACAAATTCTTTAACCTCTTTAGGTACTTTGTTAATATCACAATCTTTAATAATATCCCCAAATCTAAATCTAAATTTCCTTTCATTTTCTAAGTCTAGTAAAATCTCTTTTTTTTCTTTATTAGACACTTCAATTCCATTAAAATAATCTTCAACTTTTTTGCTGTTTATCATAAAAATACAACTCCTCATATAAAATCTACAACAATTTTTTCTATATTACATTAACCTTTTAATGCACTAATTTTGCTTATTAGGAAAACACTTTTGACAAAAACTAAGTCTTGGTTCAAATGTTCTTGCTTCATCTAGAGAATCAAAATTCAAGTATTCATACATAAATTTTGAATCCTTACAACAATTCTTTTTATGAAGCATTTTTTTATTTTCATACATATTAGCAACATATTCACTTGCATTTTTTTGAAAATCACTACCACTTTTAGCCTTTTTTATTTCCTTAGTATTCATAACAACCTCCATAATATAACTTATTTTTTATTACCATTAATGAATAAAAAAATATATAATACCCCAACATTTTCTCACTCATCAATTAAATCTTCCGTACAATTAAAAGTAACAATTACTATTTGTCGTTTAGATAATTATACCATAGATACTATGAATTAGATAGTTATAATGTCATCTCAAAGTCATCTTTATCTCTATCATTATCTTTTCTAGTTTTATAATAATTAGGTATATTAGCATACCCAAAAAGTTCATCTTCTTTAGTAGTACCATTTGAAATATCATAAACATCGTTACTATCAAAATCTTTATTGTCATAATATTCCTTTATCTCGTTTGTAGTGGCTTCTTTTGTAGGCTCATTACCAATTTGTAATAAATGTCTAAAAAAGTGCTTTATTGCCTCTAATATGGCTTTAATATAGGATTTTAAAGTATTATTTTCTTTTGTAAGATTTTGATTTCTAGTAGTTAATGATTTTATCTCTTTTTTCATATTTTGATTTTCTTTTTCTAAACTCTGATGACTTTTAGTAAAACTATCTACTTCATTAAATAAATTCTTTATTTTCGGTTCTATTTCTATCGCCTTTTTTGTTTCTTTAATTACTTTGTTCATACTATCAAAAGTTTCTTTTTCTACTAAGACATGAGTTTTATTAAAAGGAATATTTTTGTTAGTTTTTCTGTTTCTCGTTAAATTCTCTTATAGCCTCATCTATTTTAGAGTTTAAAACCTCTACTTTCTGTTCATAATATCTAGTAGTCTTTTTTAGTTCTCTAACCTTTTGATGTTTAGCTGTACTTCCCTTAATACCTCGCTCTAAATCATAACCTTTACTAGTTAATCTTTCGTGGTATTTATCTTGTAATTCTGATAAATGAATTTTATCTTTAATATAGGCTTTTTTAGAAATAGTATATCTTTCCGTATTAGTTCTTTTATCAAACTTTTTAATCAAAGGTATAACTACACAATGTAAATGAGGAGTTTCTTCATCTAAATGGACTGTGGCGTGTAACACTTGCCCTTTAGTATAACCTAAATCTTCATAAACAAACTCCATACAGGTATCAGCCCACTCTTTTATATCTTCCTTACTCATATTATCAAAAAACTTATGAGTTGCTGTAAAAAGCAATTCATCAGCTACTACATTTTTAGACTTATTAAGCATTTGATTAAAAGTTTTTCTTCTATCAGCTCTTTCAGTTTTCATTCTAAGATTATGTTCTTTTTCATAATCTTTGACTTTATTTTTAAAACCCTTTAACATATTTTTCATGTAAAGGTACTATCTCAATATTATCTTTAGTTAATTCTAATTTTATATTTGGATTAGAATTATAAGCTTTCTTTTCTCTTTTATTATGTGATCCAATTTGTGCTAAATCATTCAAAGTATAAACTGGTTCACTTCTAAATATTGCATAATTAATAATATCTACCTCCTTTTATGCAAAATAAAAAGATATGATTACTCATTACCTTTCGTGGATATAACCTTAAACTATCAAATTTTTTGTTGCGTACTTTCGCGCGTTAGGACAAAAACTCCATCATCGTTCTTTAAAATTATTTGTTCATGGTTATTAGAAGTATTAGTAAGTGTTATCTTATAATAATCATCTTTCTTATAAGCAGTTTCTACTTCATAATTATAGATATCATCATTATTTAAAACTTCCAGTGTTCCTGTCATTACATAACCTTTACCATCATTAACTTTTTTATCTAAATCTGCTAAAACATCACTTTCACTATTTTTCCCACATCCAGTAACTAAAAAACAAGCGATAAATAATAAGAATAAGCTTAATTTTTTCAAAATTTTTCACCTCTTCACTTTCTCTAATTAATTATATTAAAGAAAATAAATTAATATTCATGAATAAAAAATGTAAATTAGTCCATTATATGAATGTAATAAATAAAAAGAGGAGGAATTATGGAAACATTAAAAAAAATATGCTTAGTTCTTATTATAATAGGAGCGATAAACTGGGCATTAGTAGGTTTATTTGAACTAGATTTAGTTGCAACTCTATTCGGAGGTAGTGATGAACTACTAGCAAGATTAGTTTATATTATAATAGGAATTGCAGGTCTAATTGATATAAGTATTTTATTTGATCGTTTAGACCATCATGATTAAAAAAGAGATTCAAGTAAATGAGTCTCTTTTTTAACTATTTGCAGTAATTCTAACTTTAACTTTCTTAGTCTTAGGTGCATAGTTAAGTTTAACATCGTCTCCCCTAACTTTAACTTCTACTTCATGTTCTCCAACACCTAAACCATCTAAATCTACATAAGCATATATAGTAGATGAATCTATACTATCAATAATAGATTTACTACCAGTAACAACTACTGTAACTCTACTATCTTCTTCCGACAAAGCTTGTACTCTATATTTAGATGTATCCAAGTTCTCAGTAGCAATTGAAACATTATTAATTTCTCTAGTTGTAGAATCATCAAGCGTTACATTAACAGTAATAGTTTTCTCACTTATCTCTGTAACCCCATTAGGACGTTTCAAAGTAACAGTATATTCTTTATCATCAGAAAGTCCTGTAACATCTACTTCTACTTCTAATGAATCTAATTTATCTAAAGCTTCTTCACTACCATAAACAGTTACACTATCTATATTAGTACTAAGTGATTTAATCGCTTTACCAAAAGCAAGCTCTCCCTTAGGAACTATCTCAATAGGTAATTTTTTAGATGGACTAGATACAGTTACTTTAGCAGTCACTGTCTTAGGAACTATTTCTACATCTACTGTCTTACCATTAGCATCATATGCAACTAAAGGAACATCTTCAAGAGTAATTTCTCCAGCTTCTTGTGTAGGGAAGTTATCGACATCAACTAATGCTCTAACAGTTGCAACTTCATCAAGCTTATATTCAGCACCTTTAACTATTACTTCACTTCTATCAAGTTCTACATTATCTATATTTAATTTAGTATCTAAATTATCTTGATGTAATACATCATAAGTAAGTGATTTAGTAGCACTAACTTTATCATATATAGTAACTGTAACTGTAGATGGATCAAGTCTATAATCTATTGATTTTAATTGTTGTGTATATTTAAGTGTTACTTTATGTTGTCCTGGTTTTAAACCAGTTAAATCAACAGTAACTCCTCCACTAGGAGATTGTTTTGCTAAAAAGATATGTCTTTTCTGACCAACTAAAGTTATATCAACACTATCAGGTAATCCTTCAACAACGTAAGCTTCTTCATTATAAGTAGCAGTAACAGGTTGATCATATAAAATCTCTGCATATTGATCAATCATTGTATTACCTTCACTATCTACAATAAAGAAAACTGCTAAAGCCAAGACTAAACTAATTACAATTAAGGTTTGTTTCTTACCAATAAGTCGTTCTAAAACCTTTACTATTACTCTTAGAAAAATCTATAATTTTAAGAATTAACTTAGTAATAGGAGTAATTAACCACTTATCAAAGAATGCACCTATATGACGAAAAAACTTTCCAATACCTCTAATTATCTTCTTCATATATCTCTTCCTCTTCTATTTCATCTTCATCGTACTCATTACTAGTCTTAGGCTTTAATTCATTTACTAACATCATTCTAACATCATCTATTGATAAGTTATAGAAAAGCTCTCCTTTAATAGCAACAGATAAACGTCCAGTTTCTTCTGAAACAACTAAAGCAATAGCATCTGTCTCTTCAGCAATACCAAGTGCTGCTCTATGTCTTGTACCAAGTCTTTTATTGATTTTAGTACTACTACTAGTAGGAAATACTGCTCCAGCACAAGTTATCCTATCTCCTTGAATAATAACTCCTCCATCATGTAAAGGATTACCCTCATAGAATATTGCTATCAACAAATCACTAGATAAATCAGCATAAAGATCA